>JAFLBJ010000001.1:2400000-3000000 GCA_017303415.1 Chitinophagales bacterium | reverse complement strand
TTGCTTCGCTACCTGGGTTTGAAAACCGCGGGACTGATCTACCGGAAAATGGATATCGAGTCCAAAACCATCATCCAGGAGCTGGTGGAATCGGAGAGCGAAGAAAAACCACTGATATTTTACCAGTCACGAATCCTCAAATTGATCGAGAAGTTTTGTTTCTGGTTAAAAAAGGAAATGGTCATGGTACCGGAAGCCCGTGACTTTTCCCGGGAAGATATTAACCGCCTCATGGCCGCCGAACAGGAACTCCTTAGCGATTTTTCAACCCCGGCACCCACCATTGCTGCCCTGTCCCGAAAAGCCGCCATGAGCCCCTCCAAATTCAAAAAGATATTCAAAACCATCTACGGGGCACCTGTTTACAGCTATTTTCAGGACCACCGTATGGAAAAGGCCCGCCTGCTCCTCATGAGCGGTAACTATACCGTCTCCGAGGTCGGACATGCCGTAGGATATGCCAACCTGAGCAATTTCAGCGCAGCTTTTAAGCGGAAATTCAATCAGTTACCGAGTTCCTTATAATTTGTCCTCGGGAGAATTTGTATAGCAGGAAATGAGTATAAACCTCCATTTTCAAACCCCTATCTCGATATTTGCCCAAATCCTCAAATCCGGTAATCCTGGCCAATCAAGGTATAGTCCGCAACAGGTAAAGAAATGCCCGAATCAGGCACAAGTTGCTTAAACAACCATCTTACCTTTGCACCCGCATTAAACTTGTGAAGTTATGATTGGTGTAAAAATATCTTTAGAAGGGGATAGTCGGGTTCTGTTGAAATTGTTAGCAGAGGGGCTTGGTCAACAAATTGATAATGATAGACTTGCCTTGCCCAGTCACATTGGGGAAGGTTTTTGCAAGGCCTATAATCTGGGCAATGGCATTTCCGCCATCATTTCCGAATGTTGCTACAAGATCGATTTTACCTTTAGCGGGCATAAAACGAGTCAACCCATTTTCGTTCTTCAGTACGACCATATTGAGCATTGCAGCAAACATGAACCGGGTATGACCGAACAGGAAAGCCTTCCCTTTGAATATTCCGACATGATCCTGGCCTTTACCGATCATGAATTGGAACAACCCAGGAACGGTGGGAAAAAAGTAAGGTCATTGCGTATCCTCATTCAACCCGAATGGATGCAGTCTGCGATACCAGAAAATATGGATAATTCACGCCTGCTCAAATTCCTTGAATTGCAGCAATCCAAAATGTGGCGGGTGCCCTTGGGGTCAGAAGAAAGGATCTGGTTAAAAGAAGTATTCACACATGACCATGCTACTGCCTGGGATGATTTCTTTAGCGTGATCCGGATCAAGCTCCTGCTCGAGAAATTTGTTTCCCGGATGAAACGGGAACTTAGTGAGAAAAATACAAGATACTTTACCCTGTTTGAACAAGAACGTCTTCGCAAAGCCGAGCAACATCTTGTAAACGATTTTCTTGAACCCGCTCCAACCATCAATGAACTGGCCAAGGAGGCTGGCATGAGCGCATCTAAATTCAAGACCGATTTTCGTCAATTGTTTGGACTTCCCGTTTACCAGTATTTTCAACGAAGCCGAATGATTCATGCCCGTAACCTGCTGCAGGAAAAAAATATGACCATTAAGGAAGTGGGTATGCAGGTTGGATATACCAACCTCAGTCATTTCTCCGTAGCCTTTAGAAAGGAGTTTGGGATATTGCCCAGCGAAATGCGCGAAGTTCGTGAGGGGTGAGGCGTGAGACGTGAGAGGTGAATAGTGAATAGTGAATGGTGAAAATATTTTTGGGGTGGTAAATTATACGTATTAAGTTTCACTATTCACTATTCACTATTCACTATTCACTATTCACTATTCACTATTCACTATTCACCATTCACCTCTCACGTCTCACGCCTCACGTCTCACGCCTCACGCCTCACGAAACTCATTCCTTCCCCAACACCACCGTCGTTGGCAATTCAAAAATATCATGATGCCGCGCTAATTCCTTCAAGGGAATTTTTTCAAGGTCCTTCAGGTGTTCGGTACGGGTGATCACAATTACCCTTTTATCCTTAATGAACTGCTGCAAGGAATCTGCATGGTCAAATTCGTGAATTCGATTCGGCAGGTAAAAGGTATAAGAAGGTTGAAAGTTTTTATAACCCACCACCGTATCATATTGTTTTACGGTTTCAATGGTTTGATTCAGTGGATTGTTGTGATAAAGCCGGGGATAGAGCAGATGCAAAAAGAATAAATGAAAGACCATATAAAAAATAAACAGGCTTCCCAATACCAGGGAGGCCTTTTTCTTAATGGCAAAATACAAGGCCAGCCCGGCCCCGATCACTAAGAGGATCGCAAATGTGGAAAGCGAAGCCTCCGACCGAGTGGCCGATTCAGATTGAATGCCATAATAAGCGCCAATCGTGAGGGCTATCGTGATCACCAGCAGCAATAACAAGGGATACCATCGCATTCCTCCTTTATCCAATGCCTTATTGAAATAATTTCCCAGCAATATCGCCAGAAAAGGATAACTCGGGAAAGGGTAATTGGGGAGTTTGGTCCCGGAAAAACTATAAAATATCAGATAGGCCCCAAAAGCCGTCAAAGCAAAGCGTAAAAAAGAGTCGGTGTATAATTGGTTCCCTTTCCGAAAAGCTTCCAGGCTAAAGACAGAAGCAGGCAGCATTCCCAGAAATATAAACAGGGGAATAAGCAGGAAAATGCCTCCATGTCCTTCAAGGGTTGACGAAAAGCGATTGATATTGTTATCAATAAAAAATCCCCGGGTAAATGCGCCATCGGTGGCTTTATGCACCAATAAATACCAGGGCACCGCAATGGCCAGGCAAAGGATACCAGCCCATATGATCCGAAGATCCAGTAATTTTTTCCATTCCCTTTGCCAGACTATCCAAAAGAACAATCCCATGCCAGGTAATGCGATCGCTATAGGCCCTTTTGCGAGTGTACCCAGTCCCAATGCCATTGCGCAGAGATAGATCCAACCGCTTTTTCCCTCCCGCAGAAAAGCATAGCCACTAAACAAAGCCAGCACATTAAAAAAGATCAGATAAGGATCGGGAACAGCTAATCTGAATTGAAAAAGATAATGTGTGGAAGACAACAGGATAAGACTGGTGATCAGCGCTTGCCGGCGATTGGAAAAACGCGCTGTGAAAAAATAGGTGATGATTACAGTGAGTATGCCAAATACTGCTGAGAAAAACCTGGCGCCCCATTCCGAAACCCCAAAAAGCGAATAACCGCCAAACATGAAATAATAATGAAGAGGTGGTTTTACCGCCCTTAGTTTACCATTAAAGGTTGGGACGATCCAATCGCTCCGTTCATACATTTCACGGGCACATTCGGCATTCCTCACCTCATCATAGATCCAAAGAGTGGTATTACCCAGGCCAGGTATTAAAAGTATAGCGGCGAGTAATAAGATCAGCCAGCCATAGTTTTTTTCCTTCATGGGACAAAGGTAATGCGGATTTATTGTCGCCTTCCCAACGGTTCACGGAAAACATAATACAAACCTGGCAGGGAGGCAATGACACTGATAAGGTAAAACAGCAGACTGATCACAAGCCCTGTTTCTTCCGAAAGATGAAAGAACCTTGCGCCTTCGACAAAAACAAATTCACGGGTGCCCAATCCACCACCAAGCGATAAGGGCAGTACTGAGATCACGGCCGCGGCAAGAAATATAAATATCCATTCATGTTGGGCGGCCGGGATACCCAGCGCCTCCATAATGGTGTAAATACAGATGACCTGTACTCCCTGAACCGCCAGTCCCCACACAAATGTGGGCCAGAACCCGGGCGTAAATTCCGGGAAAAAGCGTCGGGTAACCCAGTAAAGAACTCCAACGGCTCCCACAGCGCCAGCCAGTAATAAATAAGGAAGATAGGAGGGAGGGAGGATGACCCAGCCATATAGTGCGAGGATAAGTCCAAGTGCCAGTAAGCCACTGAACCGGTCAAGTAAAACCGCCGCGGAGGCTTTTTTGTAGGAAGTCTGATAGTGACGGTTCAGCAAAATGACTTTGTAGGCATCGCCACTTATAGCTCCGGGCAAAAAAAGGTTGTAGAACATTCCCAGCCAATAAAGCCGTAGATTCAATGCTTCTGAAAGGGATAGTCCTATGTTTCGGAAATAGATATTCAGCCGGAAGGAGGAAAAGAGTTTGGATAGGGTCAGTAAGCCTAGGGCAAGCCCCAACCACCACCAGTTGGCTTCCAAGAAGGCATTTTTTGCCGACTCAAAATTGATCTTTCCGGAAATATACCAGAAACAAAGAGCCGTAACCAGAATTTTGGCGCTGAGTTTCAGCCAACCCGGTATTCCCTTCTTTTTTTGAGCTATTTCCGTCATATTGTTCTTTAATTGCCCAGGGGTGAATAAATTTATACGGCACCGGACGCAAGTAAATGTAAAATCATGAGTAAAAAAATTTGGCTTCTCCTGCTGATCTCTTTTGCGGTACTTGAATTACCGGCCCAGAAAAAGAAACTCTTCCAGGGTAAAAAGATCACCCGATCGGTCAAGATCAAGAACGGGGTGTATCGCCTGGAGGCACCGGGGGGAATGGATGCCTCGGTGATCCTGATCGAAGGAAATAATATCACAGTGGATTTTCGCGAAGCCATTCTGCAAGGGAACAAAGAGACCCAACGTCCCGATGCTTTTGCCGGTATAGGTATCTGGATCAAAGGGGGAAAGAACATCACCTTGCGTAACCTGAACGCACATGGATTTAAAGTAGCGATCCGGGCCACCAATGTGGAAGGACTTACCCTGGATCATTGCGACCTTAGTTATAATTACCGGCCCTATCTCAATAGCACCCAGGAAAAAGAAGATATTTCGGATTGGATGAGTTATCACCAGAATGATAAAAATGAATGGTTGCGCTATGGGGCAGCCATTTACCTGGAGAATTGTGACAAGGCGGAGATCAGGTATTGTCGCGTGACCGGCGGACAAAACGCCCTGATGATGAAGGATTGTGACAACGGAAGGATATATAATAATGACTTTTCGTTTAATTCTGGAATTGGAATCGGGATGTACCGGTGTAATGATAATACGGTTGCTTACAACAAGATCAATTTCAATGTACGGGGTTATAGCCATGGTGTGTACAACCGGGGGCAGGACAGCGCAGGCATACTGGTATATGAACAAAGCAACCGGAATTTCTTTTACAAAAATGCCGTAACACATGGTGGGGATGGGTTTTTCCTCTGGGCGGGGCAATCCACTATGGACAATGGGCAGGGGGGGTGTAATGACAATGTGCTCTCCGGAAATGATTTCTCCTATGCGCCTACCAATGGAGTGGAGGTCACTTTCAGCCGTAATAAGATCATCAACAACCGGATATTTGAATGTGACCATGGTATCTGGGGAGGCTATAGTTTCAATTCCATTATTTCAGGAAATAAGTTCAGGAATAACCGGATCGATGTTGCCATAGAACACGGTCAGGATAACCAGATCACCTTTAATATTTTCCAGGAAAGTAAGGAAGCCATCCGGCTCTGGTCAAGGCCAACCCAACCCACCGACTGGGGCTATGCCAAAGCCAGGGATACCCGAAGCCGGAATTATAAGATCGTTTTTAATAATTTTCTCCGCAATGGGATTGTATATAATATTAAAGGGACACAGGACCTGAACATTTTTGAAAACCTCTATGATCAGTACAATTCACTGTATGCGATAGATGGAACTGTTACCGGGTTGGATACGGGGTTCAATGCGGCAATGGACAAAGCACTTTCCGTGGATACCACTGAATTTGTACCGGAGATACCCGATCCGCAGGATCCATTTAAAGGAGGGGGGGCTATGGCCGGACGTAAAAATATCCGAATGACCGCGTGGGGACCTTATGATTACCGGTATCCGCTGGTTTGGTTGGAAAATCCGGTTGATAGTTCCGGAAAGTTGCAGTTCTCGGTTTTAGGGCCGGCCGGACAATGGAAACTTAAAACGGCAAAAGGCGTCACAGGTCTAAGTGCCACCGAAGGTTCAATCCCGGGATCCTTTACCTGCATAAAAGAGGGAAAGGGTAAAATGGAAGATATCCGGATCGAATTGGAATATACAGGCCCGGCATTTACAGATCCGTTTGGCCGGACTGGGAACAGCGGTCATCTTTTCACCTTTGAAAAATATTTTATGCCCATTGATTTTGAGGTGCGTTGGTATGCTTATGATCCCGATTTTCATGACCCGTTAAAATCCGGGTCTCTCTTTCCCCCTAACGCCCGGGTTAGACCGGTAAAAACGGAAAAGACCACCAAGCTCGAATATGCCTGGTGGGGTGGGATAAAGGCTGAGGGCCAGACCTACGAAAAATTCATCACCGTAGCCGAAGGCAAAGCGGAAATGGAGGCAGGTACCTACGAATTCAGCATTACCTGGGATGATGCCGTCAGGCTTTACGTGGATGGGAAAATGATCGTGGACGAATGGAACCCTTCTTTGTATAAATTTGATGAATCCCCCAATAAAAAGGTCCAATTAAAACTCGAGGCCGGAATGCACCATTTCCAGGTGGAGCATGTGGAAAAAGGCGGGTTCGCGACATTGAATCTCAAAGTGTTACGCAAAGGCTAAGCGCTAATGGCTAAATGCCGGTAGCCGTTAGCTCTTAGCTTTTAGTTATTGGCCCTTAGCTTTTGCGGAAAATTATTTTCCAATTCTTTGTCCATTTCCACCCAACCCCCTACCTTTGCACTCCCGTAAGAAAAGCGGGTATTGACGTATGTCTCAGAGAATCAGAATCAAATTACAGTCCTACGACCACAATCTGGTAGATAAATCTGCCGAAAAAATCGTAAAAACTGTCCGCAGCACAGGCGCAGTAGTAACAGGACCTATTCCCCTGCCTACCCGCAAGAAAATTTTTACCGTGTTGCGTTCTCCTCACGTGAATAAGAAGAGCCGTGAGCAGTTTCAACTGGCGACGCATAAGCGCTTGTTGGATATTTACACTTCTTCTTCGCGTACGGTTGATGCGCTGAGCAAGCTCGATCTGCCCAGTGGGGTAGAGGTAGAGATCAAGGCATAACCTGCGTGATTGGATGGCCTGATTTTCAGGATACGTAATTGTAGTAGTTCTTTTTTATTGAAATAGTTGATTTATCCTATCTGTCAATCAGGCGAAGGTCTGAAGAAACAGCTCTGGGTCGTAAAACATAATAAACAAGCCCTTCGAGGTTTGTTTGTCGCCGGTACTTCCCCTTCTCTAGTAGAAAACTCAGGAAAAGGTCGTCGATAAACCAGGATTGAATTCCGATGATTCTTTCGGAATGTCTTGTATAACCTTGCGGGGATAAACCGTAAGAAAATGAAAGGTATAATCGGAAGAAAAATTGGGATGACAAGCATCTTCGATCCTGGTGGCAAGCAAACTGCCTGCACCATTATTGAAGCAGGCCCTTGTGTAGTGACCCAGGTCCGGACACAGGAAACAGATGGCTACAGTGCCCTCCAGCTTTCTTTTGGCGACAAAAAAGAAAAGCAAACGCTCCAATCTGAAAAGAATCATTTCGCCAAGGCTCAAACCGCAGCCAAAAAATTTGTCAAAGAATTTCGTGATTTCTCGCTCGAGAAGAACCTCGGGGAGGCCATTACTGTCGACATTTTCGCCGAAGGCGATACTGTTGAGGTGGTTGGGACTTCCAAGGGTAAAGGTTTTCAGGGTGTTGTAAAACGCCATGGATTCAGCGGGGTAGGTGAGCAATCGCACGGTCAGCACGACCGTCAGCGCGCCCCCGGTTCGATCGGTGGATCTTCTTATCCCAGCCGTGTATTCAAAGGCATGCGCATGGCCGGCCGTATGGGCGGTGATCGCGTGAAAATGAAAGGGCTGAAGGTGATCAAGATCATGCCCGAGAAAAACTACATATTGGTAAGTGGTTCCGTTCCGGGCCACAATGGTTCAATCGTTTTAATCCAGAAATAATTATGCAAGTCGACGTATTAAATATACAGGGAAAGAAAACCGGCAGAACCGTTGAGTTGCCCGAAGCCATCTTTGGTGTTGAGCCCAATACCCACGTGGTTTATCTCGCGGTAAAACAATACCTCGCCGCTCAGCGTCAAGGTACCCATAAGGTAAAGACCCGTGCCGAAGTAAAAGGAGCCAGCCGTAAGCTGCACCGTCAAAAAGGTACTGGTGGAAGCCGTAAGGGTAATATCCGGAACCCTTTGTATAAGGGTGGTGGTACCATCTTCGGTCCTAAGCCCCATGCTTATGATATCAAGCTGAACCGCAAAGTACAGGCCCTGGCCCGTGTTTCTGCGCTGTCGGCCAAAGCCCAGGAGAACGCGATCGTGGTTGTGGAGGATATCCAAATGGAAACCCCCAAGACCAAGAATTTTGTAGGCATCCTCAGCAACCTGAAGGTAGCCGACAAAAAAACGCTCTTCATCATGCCCGATTACAACGATAACCTTTACCTCAGCATGCAGAACGTGCCTACCGTATTGGGACTCCTGAACCGGGAACTCAACACCTACGATCTCGTTAATTCCGAAGTACTGGTGTTCACTGAAAGCGCGGCCAAACTCTATTCCGAAGCAACCGTTGAAGCTTAATAACTATAAATAACAAAGCGATGAAACTTTCTGAAGTATTGATTAAGCCCATCCTCACCGAAAAAGCGAATGCCCAGCAGGAAAAACTGCGCCGCTACGCTTTCAAGGTCGCTAAGGCTGCCAATAAGCTGGAGATCAAGAAAGCGGTGGAAAGCTTCTACGGCGTAAACGTAGTGGATGTAAACACCCTCGTGGTACCCGCCAAGAACAAATTCCGTATGACCAAGGCTGGCTATGTAGCAGGAAAGAAACCCCCTTACAAAAAAGCATTTGTAACAGTGGCGGAAGGCGAAGAGATCGATCTGTATTCGAATATTTAAAGTAAAAAATTATAGTCCGCGAGGCTGATAAGTTCGCATAAAACAATTTAGCATGGCACTGAAGAAATATAAACCGGTCACCGCAGGAACCCGTTGGAGAATCGGGAACGCGTATGCGGAAGTTACCACTAACAAACCCGAGAAGTCCCTGGTGGAGACAAAGAAAAGCACCGGCGGACGTAACTCATCTGGTCACCTGACCATGCGTTATATCGGTGGTGGACACAAGAAGAAATACCGTGTGATCGACTTCAAACGCAATAAGAAAGAGATCCAGGCGGAAGTAAAGACCATTGAGTACGATCCCAACCGTACCTGCTTTATCGCCCTGGTGGAATACACCGATGGCGAAAAGCGTTACATCATCGCTCCCCAGGGTTTGACCGTAGGGATGAATATCATCAGCGGTGACGCCGTAGCGCCTGAGATCGGCAACTCTCTTCAAATGAAGAATATGCCCCTCGGTACCATGGTACATAATATCGAGATGCAACCTGGTCAGGGTGGTAAGATCGCCCGCAGCGCAGGTTCCTCTGCCCAGTTGACCAACAAAGAAGAAAAATATGCCGTGTTGAAAATGCCCAGCGGCGAATTGCGCAAGGTGCTGATCAATTGCTATGCTACCGTAGGGGTGGTTGGCAACAGCGATCACAACCTGCAAAGCATGGGTAAAGCCGGTCGTAACCGTTGGAGAGGTATCCGTCCCCGCAACCGCGGTGTGGCCATGAACCCCGTCGATCACCCAATGGGTGGTGGTGAAGGTCGTGCCTCAGGTGGACACCCCAGAAGCCGTACTGGTAAATATGCGAAAGGAGAGAAGACCCGCAAGCCGCACAAAGGCAGCGATAAACTGATCCTGCAGCGGAAGAACGGAAGCAAACTGGCTAAATAATTTGAATCATCTTAAACTGAGATAATAAATGGCTCGTTCAATTAAAAAAGGTCCTTACGTCGCCAGCCACCTCGAGAAAAAGGTGTTGGCCATGTCGGAAGGAAAGGTAAAAAAGGGTGTGATCAAAACCTGGAGCCGCCGCTCTACTATCACCCCCGATTTTGTCGGACATACATTCGCTGTGCATAACGGGAATAAATTCATCCCGGTCTATGTTACCGAATTCATGGTGGGTCACAAATTGGGCGAGTTCGCACCGACCCGGCAGTTCAAAGGACACTCAAGTAAGAAAATAGCATAATTAGTTGGCGGAAAGGATGACAGACCGGGGAAAACCCGGGATCGACTCCAAACCGAAAACGGCAAATAAAAAATATGGAAGCAGTAGCTAAACTCAGAAACTATCCCACTTCGCCCCGCAAAATGCGTTTGCTGGCGGATCTGATCCGTGGCATGCAGGTGGAGAAAGCGCTGGCCGAGTTGGAACATAACCCCAAACATCCCGCGGTTCCCCTGAAGAAACTGGTGATGAGCGCGATCAGCAACTGGAAACAGAAGAACGAAGGTGGAGATGAAAGCCAGTTGGTCGTTAAAACCATTTTCGTAGATGGAGCAAGAACAATTAAACGTCTTCGCCCCGCACCCCAGGGTCGTGGATACCGTGTACGGAAGCGTAGCAACCATGTTACCGTGATCGTGGATGTAAAAGGAGCCAAAGCCGTTAAAGCTGAGCCGGTAGCCGAAGTAACAGAGGAAGTGGTAGAGAAAGCGGCCCCGAAAGCAAAAAAGGCAGCCCCTAAAAAGACCGCCACCAAAAAAGCAGCGACGAAAAAAACTAAATAAATAAACTTCTCTTTCCGGTCGCCTGAAGAAAGAACGGAAAGGAAACAAAAAAAGAATATGGGTCAGAAAGCAAATCCGATTGGTAACAGGTTAGGCATCATCCGCGGATGGGAATCTAACTGGTACGCTGATAAAAAGAATTTCAGCCTGCGATTGATCGAGGACAACAAGATCAGGACCTACCTGAACGCCCGTATCAACAAGGGTGGTATCTCGAAGATCGTTATTGAGCGTACGCTGGGTAAACTGATCGTGACCATCCATACTTCCAAACCCGGTATCATCATTGGTAAAGGGGGTGGAGAAGTAGATCGTATTAAAGAAGAGCTGAAGAAGCTTACCGGGAAGGATGATGTCCAGATCAATATCCTGGAGATCCGTCGTCCTGAACTCGATGCCATGATCGTAGCAGATACCATCGCTCGTCAGATCGAGAACCGTATCAACTACAAACGCGCTACCAAAATGTCCATCGCTTCTGCCCTGCGTATGGGTGCCGAAGGGATCAAGGTAAAACTGGCCGGTCGTTTGAATGGTGCTGAGATCGCCCGTACAGAAGAATTGAAACAAGGCCGTGTGCCCCTGCATACATTCCGGATGGATATTGATTATGCCAACGTTTTCGCTCAAACCGTTTACGGTAAGATCGGGATCAAGGTATGGATCTGTAAAGGTGAAGTATTGGGCAAACGTGACCTCAACCCCAATTTCGTAGCCGGTGGCAAGAGCGAAGGCACTGAAAGAAGGGAAAGAAGGGACGATCACCGCGGTGACCGTGGCGACAGAAGAGGTGGTGGTGACAGAAGAGGTGGCGGCGGTGGCCGTGACCGCAGAGGTTAATTCCCAACAACTGAATAAACGAATAAAGTAACTCGAAATAAGAAACCATGTTACAACCGAAAAGAACGAAACACAGGAAGATGCAAAAGGGTCGCATGAAAGGAAATGCGAAGCGTGGCACCATGATCTCTTTTGGATCTTATGCATTGAAGGCACTGGATGAACATTGGATCACCGACCGCCAGATCGAAGCGGCCCGCCAGGCTTTGACCCGCCACATGAAACGTGAGGGTAATGTATGGATCCGCATATTTCCTGATAAACCGATCACCCGCAAACCGGCTGAAGTGAGGATGGGTAAAGGTAAAGGTAACCTGGAGTTCTGGGCTGCCGTGGTACAACCCGGTCGTATCCTGTTTGAAGTGGATGGAGTAACCGAGCAGATCGCTCGCGAATCCCTGGAACTGGCTGCCGGTAAATTGCCGATCAAAACAAAATTTGTGATACGCAGGGATCTCGTTGCGTAATTGAAAATATAAAATCGACAAAAGATGGCAAAGAACGCCGATTTTTTAAAGAGTATCAAAGAGCTTAGCCAGGAAGACCTGAAAGCTAAGATTCAGGAAGACGAACTGCGGTTGAAAAAACTGGAATTCGCCCACGCCATTTCTCCCCTCGAGAATCCCGTGAGCATCCGGAACCTTCGCCGTGACCTCGCCCGCCTGAAGACGGAATTGAAAAATAAACAGCTAAGCGTATAAATGAACGACCGCCAGCCGGTAGTAAAATCAATACAAAATGATCGAAAGAAATTTGCGCAAAACAAGGATCGGGGTGGTAACCAGCAACAAGATGACCAAGACGGTCACCGTGTCTGTTGAACGTAAAGTAAAACACCCCATTTACGGTAAGTTCGTAAAGAAGACGACCAAGTTCCATGCTCATGATGAAAAGAATGAGTGCAGCATCGGAGATGTAGTACGGATCATGGAGACTCGTCCGCTGAGCAAGACCAAGCGCTGGAGAATGGTGGAGATTGTTGAGAAAGTTAAATAAGAAGCGATCAGCTATCAGGAAATAGCTATTCGCTTTGAAAGCAAGTAAAAAAATTGAAAAATAGCTGAAAGCTGGCTAACAGCTAAAAGCCAAAAGCTCAAATATATGATTCAGCAAGAAAGCAGGTTGAACGTAGCCGATAACAGCGGTGCCAAAGAAGTGCTCTGTATCCGCGTATTGGGAAATAGCGGACAGCGCTATGCCAAGATCGGCGACAAGATCGTTGTGACCGTGAAAGATGCCATTCCTGCCGGCGGTATCAAAAAAGGAACCGTTGCCAAGGCCGTTATCGTTCGCACCACCAATAAGCTGCGTCGCAAAGATGGTTCGTACATCCGCTTTGATGACAACGCCGTGGTATTGTTGAACCAGTCCGACGAGCCGCGCGGAACCCGCATCTTCGGACCTGTTGCCAGGGAATTGCGTGATAAAGGATATATGAAGATCGTTTCACTGGCCCCAGAGGTGCTTTAATAAATTAAGAACTAACCGGGTTTCACCCATAATGATAAAATGATGAAATCAAGATTTAAACCCAAGTACAATATCCGCAAAGGCGATAATGTGGTGGTCATAACTGGCGACGATAAGGACCTGTCCAAACCCCGCCTCGTAAAAGAAGTGCTGGTAGAGGAAGGAAAGGTGATCGTTGAAGGCGTGAATATCATTTCCCGTCACACGAAACCATCTGCCCAGAATACCACTGGAGGCATCATTAAAAAAGAAGCCCCCATCCACATCAGCAACGTGAAATTGTGGGATCCCGCCCAAAAGGCCGGAGCCAGGGTGAGCCGGGTGAGAAAAGACGGCAAGACCGAACGCGTATTTAAAACTATAAGCAAACCCAAGGGAGGTAAAAAATGAGTACCGTGAAATATACTCCGCGTCTGTCGGACAAGTACAAAGCTGAAGTGGTGCCCGCCCTGGTGAAGAAATTCTCTTATACCAGCATGATGCAGGCCCCCCGACTGGAGAAGATCTGCCTGAACAGAGGTGTGAATGGCGCTGTGACCGATAAGAAACTGGTAGATATCGCCATCGACGAACTGACCACCATTACCGGTCAGAAAGCCGTAGCAACCATGTCGAAGAAGGACATCTCCAACTTCAAACTCCGGAAGAACATGCCCATCGGCGCACGCGTAACCCTGCGTGGCGAAAAGATGTATGAATTTCTGGATCGCCTGATCTCCGTGGCCCTTCCCCGGGTACGTGACTTCAAAGGCGTAAATGAGAAATCCTTCGACGGTCGTGGTAACTATACCATGGGTGTTACCGAACAGATCATCTTCCCCGAGATCGATATCGATAAAGTGAACAAGATCACGGGTATGGATATCACTTTTGTGACCACCGCCAACACCGACGAAGAAGCATATGAACTGTTGAAGGAATTGGGAATGCCATTCCGTAACGCCGCCAAATAATTTAGAAACAAAAACGAAAAGAATAAAACATGGCTAAGACATCCGTAAAAGCCAGGCAAAAGAAAAGAGAGCGCATGGTCGCCCAATACGCAGAAAAGCGCGCCGCGCTTAAAGCTGCCGGGGAATGGCAGGCACTCGATGAATTGCCTAAGAACTCTTCCAAAGTACGGTTGAAAAACCGTTGCCAGTTAACGGGCCGTCCAAGAGGTTATGTCCGTTACTTCGGTATCTCCAGGGTTGCCCTTCGGGATATGGCCCTGAACGGGAAGATTCCCGGACTGAAGAAGGCCAGCTGGTAAGTTCGTTCGTGTTACGTGAAGCGTGAGAATAATATCGTGAGAGGTGAGGCGTGAAACGTGAGAAAGAAAAATCTTTACAGCCTGAACGACTCACGCCTGACGACTCACGACTCGAAAACGCTCTTGAAGAAAAAATTTATAAAAAACTGATAATAGTTATAAAATGGTAACAGATCCTATTGCAGATTTCCTGACCAGAATCCGTAATGCACAGATGGCGGGACACCGGATCGTAGAGATTCCGGCTTCCAACCTCAAAAAGCGCATGACCGAAATCTTGTACGCGCAGGGTTATATCCTGAAGTATAAATTCGAGGAGGATAATAAACAGGGTCTCATCAAGATCGCCTTGAAGTACGATCCCCAAACCAAAACACCCGCTATCCAAAGTCTGGAGCGCATCAGCCGTCCCGGTTTGCGTCAATACGCAAAGCCTGCTGATTTCCGCCGGGTGAAGAATGGCCTGGGTGTGGCTATCCTGTCTACCTCCAAAGGAGTGATGACCGATAAAGATGCCAAGGTGCAGAATGTGGGTGGAGAAGTGCTTTGCTACATTTATTAAGAAGTAATCGTTGCCGATACATTAAGCCGAACCTATACCCGGCTGACCGGTCAGCAACCTAACAATCAATCATAAAACAGATCAAACATGTCTCGTATAGGAAAAAAACCGATCACTGTCCCCGCCGGAGTAACCATCTCCGTGGCTGCCGACAACACCCTGACCGTAAAAGGACCCAAAGGTGAATTAAAGCAGGCCATTGACCGCGATATCAAAGTGGAAGTGAACAATAACGAAGTGACCTTTGTCCGTCCAACCGACCAGATCCGTCACCGTGCCATGCATGGTTTGTATCGTGCGCTGGTGGCCAACATGGTAAAAGGGGTGACCGATGGTTTTAAGAAAGACCTTGAATTGATCGGGGTAGGTTTCAAAGCTTCCAACCAGGGTAACCTGCTGGATCTTTCCCTGGGTTATTCGCACAATATCGTTTTCGAGATCCCGAAAGAACTGAAACTGGCCACTGCACAGGAAAAAGGACAAAACCCAACCATCAGCCTGGAAGGTATCGACCGTCAGTTGCTGGGTCAGGTGGCAGCCAAGATCCGTGGGCTTCGTAAGCCTGAGCCGTACAAAGGAAAAGGTGTTCGCTATGTTGGTGAAATTGTACGGAAGAAAGCTGGTAAGGCGGCTGGTAAATAATTATTAACATGATCCCGGCAGCATCGGGAACAAAATAAAAGACGATGAACCCCAAAGTAAAGACACAGAAAAAACAGAATATCCGGTTCCGGGTCCGCGCTAAAGTAAGCGGAACCGCTGCGAAACCACGCCTGGCGGTGTTCCGGAGCAATACGGATATCTATGTTCAACTGATCGATGACAGCCAAGGGCTGACACTGGCAAGCGCCTCTTCCCGTGATAAAGATATCGTGGCTCAGAAAGGTACACGCACGGAGAAAAGCAAGCTGGTTGGTGGAGCCATTGCCCGCAAAGCCGTTGACCTTGGCCTTAGCCAGGTGGTCTTCGACCGGGGGGGTAACCTGTATCATGGCCGCGTAAAAGCAGTAGCTGATGGCGCCCGCGAAGCAGGACTTCAATTCTAATCGCTTAATTAATCAAGAAATTTCAATACGAGATAATGGCAAAAGTTATTTTAAACCGAGTTAAAGCTGGCGACCTGGAGTTGAAAGACAAGGTAGTAGCGATCAACCGTGTGGTAAAAACAACCAAAGGTGGCCGGGCTTTCAGTTTCTCCGCCCTGGTAGTCGTTGGTAACGAAAACGGAGTCGTTGGACATGGACTGGGTAAAGCCAAAGAAGTCCAGGAAGCGATCACCAAAGGGATCGAAGATGCCAAAAAGAACCTGATCAAGGTTCCCATTATGCACGGTACCATCCCTCACGATCAGTGGGCGAAAGAAGGCGCAGCCAAAGTATTGATCAAACCCGCCGCTCATGGTACGGGTGTGATCGCCGGAGGTAGCATGCGTGCCGTTCTGGAAAGCGCTGGAGTAACCGACGTATTGGCCAAATCGCTGGGTTCTGCCAATCCACACAACGTGGTAAAGGCTACCTTCAAAGCACTCGCCATGTTGCGTGAGCCGATCAACATCGCCAAAACACGTACCATCGGATTGAAGAAAGTCTTTAACGGATAAGTAAATGCTGATAGCTAACAGCCCAAAGCTAATAGCTGTTAGAAAACCTCCTTCATCGAAAATGAAAAAGATAAAAATAACCCTCGTAAAAAGCCCGATCGACCGGCCGGAACGTCAGAAACTGACCCTTAAGGCGCTCGGACTAAACAAAACCAACTCCAGCCGTGAAGTGGAAGCCACTCCGCAGGTACTGGGTATGGTTCGTAAGGTAAATCACCTGGTGAAAGTAGAAGAACTGGCATAAGCCCTTTCTTTTACCCAACCTATTATTCAAGCGAGCCCTGATGCTTTCGGGGCGATGAGTTAAAAATAAAAGCAATGAAACTTCACACTCTTAAGCCTGCCAAAGGCGCCGTTCACAAAGAAAAACGTTTAGGACGCGGAGAAGCCTCCGGTAAAGGTGGTACCTCCACAAAAGGTAACAAAGGACATCAAAGCCGTAGTGGTTTCAAAAACAAAATGGCCCACGAAGGTGGTCAGATGCCCATCCAGCGTCGTGTTCCCAAACGCGGATTCAAGAACTTCAACCGTGTAGAATATAAGGTATTCAACCTCGGACAGGTTGACCACCTGGTAGAAAAATACAAGATCGCCGACTTTACCATGGAAAACCTCTATGTCAACGGGCTGATCAGCCAGACTGACAAAGTGAAGATCCTGGGAAATGGTGAACTGAAAAGCAAGGTGACCTTCCGCGTAAACGCCATCAGCGAAAAAGCTAAAACAGCCATTGAAGCTGCAGGTGGAACCGTAGAATTGATAAGCTAATTTTCACTAACTTGCAATGACGCAATTTCACTTGCGTCTTTTTTCTTTACAGGCTCATAAACTGATCATCACTCGTGAAGAAGTTAATTCAAACACTCAAGAATATCTGGAGTATCGAGGAGCTGAGGAACAAGATCACTTTTACTCTGCTGCTCATCCTGATCTACCGCATCGGTGCGCATATCGTATTACCCGGTATCGACCCCGCCAAGCTGGCCGAATTCACCAGCTCTAACCAGGGGGGTATGCTGGGATTGATCGATACCTTTGCGGGTGGAGCCTTCTCCCAGGCTTCGATCTTCGCTCTCGGTATCATGCCCTATATCTCCGCTTCGATCTTTATGCAATTGATGACCGTACTGGTCCCTCAAATGCAAAAGATCCAGAAAGAAGGAGATAGCGGTCGTAAAAAGATCAACCAATGGACCCGCTACCTCACCGTAGCCGTTACCCTGGTACAGGCCTCCGCTTATGTGACCTATCTGAACCAAACCACAGGCGGTGCCATCAACCCTAATTTCATCGCTTATTTCTGGTTATCTACCGTGGTCGTACTCACCGCCGGCACCCTCTTCGTAATGTGGCTGGGTGAGCGCATCACCGATAAAGGCCTTGGCAATGGTACCTCCCTCATCATCATGGTGGGGATCCTGGCCCGTCTGCCCCAGTCTTTCCTCCAGGAATTTTCTGCAAAAACAACCCGCCCCGGACAGATCATCATCTTTATCGTGGAGATCGTTATCCTGATCGCGATCATCCTCGGATGTATCATGCTGATCCAGGGTACACGTAAGGTGGCCATCAATTATGCCAAACAGATAGCCGGTGGCAATCGCCAATTCGCCGGAGCCCGCCAGTTCCTTCCCCTGAAGGTCAACAGCGCCGGTGTAATGCCCATCATCTTCGCTCAGGCCATCATGTTCATCCCGACCCTGTTCTCTTTGACCAAGACACAGACCGGGCAGAATATCTCCAACATATTCCGCGATCATAGCAATTTCTGGTACATGCTGATCTATGCCGTCGTTGTGATAGGATTTACCTTCCTCTACACGGCCCTTATCTTCAACCCGAAACAGATCGCCGAAAACCTGAAACAAAACAATGGATTCGTTCCGGGTGTAAAACCCGGACAGCCTACCGCTGATTATATCGGATCCATCATGGATAAGATCACCCTTCCCGGAGCCATCCTCCTGGCCTTTGTCGGTATCCTTCCCGGATTCGCGCAACGCCTCGGAGTTACACAAGGGTTCTCTACCTTCTTTGGTGGTACATCCCTGCTCATCATGGTGGGTGTTATCCTCGATACCCTGCAACAAATCGAAACCCAACTCCTCATGCGCCAGTATGATGGCCTCATGAAGAGCGGAAGAATTCAGGGCAGACAAACGGCTTCGCAAGTACAGGTATAGCTATTAGCTATTGGCTTTTAGTATTTAGTTGGGACTGTACCTTATTAGACAGTAAGAAATTATAGAAACGGGTTGTAAGTTTAAAAAGCTTACAACCCGTTTTCCATTACATAGATTTGCAGTATTTACCTGATCAAAGAATCCAAAAGCTAAAAGCTAACCGCTAAGCGCTTTTAGCTTCCAGCTATTTCCCCTCCTGAAATTTTCGTATTTTTGCACCCAATGATCCACTATAAATCATCGGAGGAGATCGAGAAAATGCGCGCCAGTGCGCTACTGGTCAGTCATACACTGACGGAAGTGGCGGCTATGCTAAAACCGGGTATCAATACCCTTTCACTGGATGTGCGGATCGGGGAGTATATCCGTGATCATAAAGCCATTCCTTCTTTTTTGGGATATAATGGATATCCTTTCAATTCCTGTATCTCCGTCAATGATGTGGTGGTACATGGATTTCCTAATAAAAAAGAATTAAAGGAAGGAGATATCATTACGATCGATGTGGGTGTCATTTTGGATGGATGGCATGGTGATCATGCCTATACTTTTTCTATTGGAGACCCCGGAGAAGAAACAAGACAGCTTATAAACGTTACCAAAGAATCGCTCTTTAAAGGCATTGAAAAAGCGATAGCAGGCAACCGGGTCGGAGATATATCCTTTGCTATCCAGGAGCATACCGAAAAAAAACATGGATACGGCGTTGTGCGTGAACTCGTGGGACATGGTCTTGGCCGTTCCCTGCATGAAGATCCACAGGTGCCCAACTATGGTCGCAGAGGTACCGGCGCCAAACTCAAAGAAGGACTTGTGCTCGCCATTGAACCCATGATCAACCTGGGAAAAAAAGAAGTGTACACGGAGTCAGATGGCTGGACCGTGCGAACCAAGGACGGTAAACCTTCCGTACACTTTGAACATGATGTATGCATTCGCAAAGACAAGGCGGATATCCTTTCTAATTATCATCCCATCGAAGAAGCCGAGCAAAGGAATACCTGGCTTTCTCCTTCCTATTCATTTAACAGTCAATTTGTTATGTAGTATTTGGACAAATATGGAATCTGATTCCATATTTGTCCAAAAATCATTAAATTTGTTCATGATCAATCGATTAGCATCGGATAAGATCAGGAGCCTGGCTGGAGTATTTAAGTCGGTTGCCCTATTAGGCCCCCGTCAATCGGGAAAGACAACCTTGGTCAAAAGCCTGTTCCCCGATAAGAAATATGTTTCTCTGGAGAACCCGGACACCCGAAAGTATGCCCAGGAAGATCCTCGTGGATTCTTGGAAGCGAATAGTGAAGGAGCCATATTTGATGAGATTCAACGAGTCCCTGATCTTTTTGCCTACCTCCAGGAGCGATTGGATAATACAAATGAATCTGGCAAATTCATATTGACAGGATCGAATAATTATCTCCTTCAACAAAACATCACACAAAGTCTGGCTGGAAGAGTGGCTATGATACAATTATTGCCATTTTCCGTTCTTGAGTTATTTACCCCCGACCAGAAACCTGAGATAAACGAGCTCCTGATCAAAGGGCTGTATCCTCCGGTACATGACAGAAAGATAGCGCCTGAGGATTGGTATCCTAATTATATCCGGACCTATATTGAACGTGATGTCAGGCAAATTAAAAATATCACTGACCTGATTATTTTTGAGCGGTTCATGCGCCTACTTGCCGGAAGAACAGGGCATGAGCTCAACCTGACCTCCCTGGCATTAGAAGCAGGGGTGGACACCAAAACCATTCAGTCATGGATCGGTATCTTGGAAAGTAGTTTTATCATTTTTTTATTAAGACCCTATTATCGAAACTTCAATAAAGTCATAATCAAGCGCCCCAAGGTTTATTTTTATGATACAGGTCTGGTCTGCTCCTTATTGGGATTAACCGATGCCCGCTTGTTGGAAAATAATCCGATAAAAGGAAATCTATTTGAAACAATGATCGTTTCCGAATTATATAAGAAAAAGACTAACCAGGGGAAAGTGCCCAACTACTTTTTTTGGCGGGATAAAACCGGTCATGAGATCGATGTGATCGCGGATGAAGGAACAATGGGACTCCCCATTGAAATAAAATCAGGTAAAACGATCAACGATGCATACACTGACAACCTTGTTTTTTACCAAAAACTTACCGGGCAAAAAAAAGGGTGGGTGATATATAACGGCAACCAAACTGAGAACCGATCAAATGGAATTTCCATTCAGCCTTGGCTGAAATTTCTCCATGACTACCCGGTTACCATTGACTAAACCTGTACATAACACCAGGCCAGCAGAGGCAGGAGCAGAAAACAACCCAGGGCACCCACACCAATAGGCAACAATAAAGAAACCACCAGCGTAAACAAGATCAGGTAAACAGGATAGGCCAATAATAAAAGCCCCATCATTACGGAGTCGTAGTGATCGGAGCGTAGGTATTTTTTTCGTGCCCAGGTTCTCAAAGGAAGATAGAGGGGCGCATGGGTGAGCCAGCCCAACAGGGCAGGAACAGCCAATACTATTTTTTTCCAGACCGGTGATTTGGTTTCAAACAAGGCTTCTCTTTTTTCTTCATCTTGTTTATCAATTTCAAAAACACCTTTTTCAAGTTCGGCGCGTAATAATTGATTGAAGGCATTGTTTCGCTGACCATCCGGTTGATCAAAGGGAATGTCTTCCTTGTGGATCATTTTCCCAAAACGGATAATCACCGTTTTCCCCAATTTGTCAAAGGAATCATAGTTCAGGGCAACGGGTAACACCTTCAGCGGTATCCCTTCTTCCCAGGCCTTGATGGCAAGACGCGCTGTACCTTTTTTCAAGGGTCGTAAATGCCATTCATTAATGCACTTGCCTTCGCTGAACATCAACACCACGCCATTTTTCCTGAACAGGTCAAGGCAACTATCAAAGGTCTTGTAATTATCAGACAGGTTCTCTACCCCTTCACTGGTGCGGTACACAGGCAGTATCTTGAGGGCCGTAAGTATCCGGGTGACAGAGGGGCTGTAAAAGGCATCGCCCCGGGCCAAAGAATAGATGGGCATTTCAAAATACAGATCGAGAATGATGGCGTCCAAAAAGGAATTGGGGTGATTGGCCGCCAAAAGCAAGGGGCCTTTTTCCCGAAGAAAAGATGGATCATCAATATCCACTCTCTTGCAAAAGATCCGGATGGCAGGTTGCCCAATGATTTTGAGCGCAGCGTAAAGCAAAAGCGTTAGTTTTTTTAAATGTACTGACTTTTGGAAACTTTAATTAGTAAGATTTTTTTGGTTTAATCGCCAATGCGCGAGAACACATTACATCCTACCCCTTGCATTTGGGTTAGGCCATCCTATATTTGATGAGGATTATCGTTTCAACCGATGGTTTCATTTTTTCTAAATCAATTTAACACACGTTGACTGACCTGGTCATTATAGGAGGAGGGGCAGCCGGCATATTTTGTGCGGCCAATGCGGCCAGGCTACATGCGGGCATAAAGGTGTTGGTATTGGAGAAATCGGGTAAACTACTTTCGAAAGTAAAAGTATCCGGTGGGGGGCGGTGCAATGTCACCCATGCCTGTTTTGATATAGGGGAAATGAGTAAACGCTATCCCCGGGGACAAAACTTTGTCAAAAAATCCTTTCATGAATTCTTCACAACGGACACAGTGAACTGGTTTGAGGAAAGAGGGGTGAAGTTAAAAACAGAACCCGATGGCCGGATGTTTCCCACATCCGATTCTTCGCAAACAATTATTGATTGTCTGATGAAGGAGATCAATCAATATGGCGTTGAACTGTGGATGCAGGCCGATGTAATAGCGGTAAAAAAAAATGAAAACGGATTTTTTATTGAATTAAAGGATGGCCGATCCGTTTTGACCAGAGCCGTATGCATCGCCACGGGAGGCTATGCAAAACCAGAATCCTTTGCCTGGATCGAGGCACTGGGCCATTCTATCGAACGACCTGTTCCTTCTTTATTCACGTTTAATCTACCGGGTCACCCTATTTCAAAACTCATGGGCGTATCGGTACCAACCGCCCGGGTGAGGATACAAGGGACAAAACTGGAACAACAAGGTCCGCTGCTGATCACCCATTGGGGATTGAGTGGTCCAGCCGTTTTAAAATCCAGTGCATGGGGTGCCCGCGAACTGGCGGCACGCAACTGGAATTTCTCTGTACAGGTCAACTGGATGGAAGAAATGAAAGAGAACGATTGGAGAAACCTGTTTCAGGAACAACGTGTACTGCATCCACGACGTGCAATCAACCGATGCCCGGTTTCATTACCGGCAAGGCTCTGGGAATTTCTCCTCTATCAATCCGGGTTAAAACCAGAACAGCGATGGGGTGAATTACCAGCCAGGGAAACGAATAAACTGATTCAATTGCTCACTGCCTGGGAAGCCGAGGTAAAGGGTAAAACAACCTTTAAAGAGGAATTTGTCACAGCAGGAGGTATCAAACTTTCCGAAATAGATCCCCAAACCTGCCAGAGCCGGATCGTGCCGGGATTATACTTTGCCGGAGAGATCATGGACGTGGATGGAGTGACTGGCGGATTCAATTTTCAGCATGCCTGGACAAGCGGGTTTTGTGTGGCAAAAGCGGTGGGCATTGAGAAATAAGAAATAAGGAATCAGGAATATAAATGAGGAATAAGGTAGTAGGGCAACCCCTTCCTTATTCCTTCTTTTATGTTCCCTATTTCTCATTTCTTACTCCTTGATTTTCAAACGTTTATTTACTTGTTTCGCCTGAAATAATTTCCTATCTTTGCACCCCCGAATTAAATCCCTCGGGAATTTTATCATGTCTGAAAACAATATTGTTAACCCAAACGCTGAATCCCAGGAGGCGCCCGTGGTGGAAACCGTGGCGGCTACAGCGACACAAAATGTACCTGTGGAGACTGCTCACGACGATTTTGACTGGTCAATTGACAAGCGCAATGTATCGTTGTACAGCAAGGACGAAAAAGAGAAGTATGACAAAGTGTATGATGCTACTTTCCGTAACATCGTAGACGGAGAACTGATGGCTGGTACGGTGGTTGGTCTTACCAAGACTGATGTTGTACTGAATATCGGTTTCAAAAGTGATGGATTGGTTTCCCTCAATGAATTCCGTGACATCCCCAATCTGAAGATCGGTGATGAAGTGGAAGTAATGGTAGTGGAAAAAGAGGACCGGGATGGTCACCTTAACCTGAGCCGCAAGCAAGCTCGTATCACACGTGCCTGGGAGCGTATCATGGAAGTTCACAAAACGGGCGAGGTTATTACCGGTACCGTTACCAACAAGACCAAAGGTGGTCTTATCGTGGATGTATTCGGAATGGAAACCTTCCTTCCCGGATCTCAGATCGATGTTAAACCTGTTACCGACTACGATCAGTTTGTTGGTAAGACCATGGAGTTCAAAGTGGTGAAGATCAACGAAACCATCAAGAATGCCGTAGTAAGTCACAAAGCACTGATCGAAAGCGATATCGAAGCACAACGTGCCGAGATCATGAGCAAGATGGAAAAAGGACAGGTACTGGAAGGAACTGTGAAGAACATCACCGATTTCGGTGCCTTCATGGATCTTGGTGGCCTGGACGGTTTGCTCTATATCACCGATATCTCCTGGGGTCGTATCAACCACCCAAGCGAGGTGCTGAAAATGGACCAGAAGGTAAATGTGGTGGTATTGGATTTCGACGACGAGAAAAAACGTATCAGCCTGGGTCTGAAACAACTGACCCCACATCCTTGGGATGTGCTGCCTGAGAATATCAAAGAAGGTGAAGTGATCAAAGGCCGCGTAGTGAATATCGAAGACTATGGCGCCTTCCTCGAGATCCTCCCTGGTGTAGAAGGACTGGTGCACGTAAGTGAGATCACCTGGGCCAATACACCGATCAATGCCAAAGAATTCTTCAAACTGGGTGATGAGCATGAGGCCAAAGTGGTGACGCTGGATAAGAACAGCCGCAAAATGAGCCTCTCCATCAAACAACTCAGCGAAGATCCCTGGAGCACCATCGAAGTGAAATTCCCGCTGGAAAGCCGTCACAACGGTCTAGTAAAGAATATCACACCTTATGGTGTATTCGTGGAACTGGCCCCCGGTATCGGTGGTATGATCCATATCTCCGACCTGAGCTGGCTGAAGCGCTTTAATCACCCCTCCGACTATACGAAAGTAGGAGAGAAGATCGATGTCATCATCATGGGCATTGACAAGGATAACCGCAAACTCCAACTCGGACACAAACAATTGGAAGAAGATCCCTGGAATACCCTTCAGGATACCTTTGCCATTGGCAGCATCCATGAAGGAACCGTTATCCGCCGCGATGACAAAGGCGCTGTGGTACAGCTTCCTTACGGACTGGAAGGCTTTGCCCCCAGCCGTCATCTCAGCACCGAAGATGGTAAACCCATCGTCGTGGATGATAACCGTCCATTCGTTGTGATCGAGTTCGATCGCAATGAAAAGCGGATCGTGATCTCCCATACCCGTATCTGGGAACAAGCCAAAACCGATGAAAAAGAAGCGGCTAAAAAAGAAGCCCGCGTAGAATCGGAAAAGACCAAGAAGGCTGTTAAAACCATCCAGAGCAAGGTAGAAAAAGCCACCCTGGGTGACCTGGGTGCCCTGGCCGAGATCAAGGCCAAATTGAAAGAAGAAGAGAAAGGCTCTGGCGACGAAGCAAAGAGCTGATTCTGAATAGCACTATCGTAAAAACCCCTCCCCGGAGGGGTTTTTTTCTTAGAATACTTGCAAAATCAAAAAACGGATATTAGGTTTGCATCTAGAACATCGTTACACCCTCTACTTTGCGTATCCTTCTATCCACGAGACACCACTAATCCGACCAATCTTCCTTCAAAACCTCTATTAGTCCAATTTTTTATTCTGAAAAGCTTCAGCAGGCTGAGCATTTGCCGCCTACGTATCCATATCCGCTAAACCCTCGGAATACGTTAAAACTTGAAGCATGATCAAATATTTTCTACTCCTTACGCCATTATTATGGCTGAGTAACCGAAGCTATGCGCAATCTGCGCCAGGAAGCGTCCCTGCCAATCCGATTAGCTGTAACGCCTCCTTTTGTACCACAAATGCAAATATTGACATCTGTCCTCCGGGCTCTAATATCGTGGTGACGAATTTCCAGGGTGGGACTTTTAATGCCGCAACCCAGGTCTATCGTTTTACCGATGTAGCGCTTGTGAATGGACAACGTGTGCATGCCACGGTATCCGTGGATGCTACCTATCGTGCCATCCTGCAGAGTGTAGATGATGATGCAGCAGTTGACCAGGGTGGTATCAGTATCGCTTCTTTCTTCGCCCCCCGGATCTCTCCGGACCAGAACCTGGGCGCTACCGACCGTGATGGTTATGTGCAGTTCACTGTTCGTTTTTACCTGCACGTTGATAACCCGGTCAGCAATAACGACTTTACCGTACCCGCCGTTTTGGCGAATCTGAACTATGTCCATTATGATGTGGATGGCTCTATGACCGGTCAACGCTGGTTTCGCGAAACCGGTGTATTCCGTGAAGCACCACCACTGACCATCAACGGAAACAGCAATACCGAACTGGTGGCCTATCAGTACACTGGAGATGCCAGTACCTGGAGAGGGTTTGCCGGAAGTGTTTGCGAAAGAGATGGAGTGTCTCGTTGCGCGGAAGTAGCCGTTGCCGGACAATACGGGGTTGCCCAGTCCTTTATCACCTATCGTATGGGTTATAACTACGAATCAGGTGGCCTCGCAACCAACTTTGGTCAGCCCACCCGCCAGTATGGTGGACGCTTTGGCTGTTTTGAATTCCCCTCTCAATCCACCCTCCCTGTACACCTGCTTGGTTTCACCGGCAGATACAATGGAGGCAGCGCTATCCTGAACTGGACCGCTGAGAATGAAGTAAAATTCCGCCAGTATGAGGTAGAGCGTAGTGTGAACGGAATCGACTTTACAAATGTTGGTCTGGTCAACCCTACAGGTGGCCCCGGACAAACCAGGAGCTATGAGCTTAAGGATAACCTGAGCAGTGTGAATGGCAATGCTTTTTATTACAGACTTAAAATGGTGGATCTGGATGGCAAATTCACCTATAGCACGACCGTCCTGATCCGTCGCAGCAGCAAAGCGATCAGCGGTATCGTGATCAACCCCAACCCGATCGTAAGTGGAAATGCTACCGTACGCATGACCGCCGTATCGAAAGGAATGGTGGACCTCCGGGTCATTGATTTCACCGGAAAAGTGGTGCTGACGCAAAAGGCCACCGTTTATGAAGGAAACAATTCCATCAGTATCAATAATCTCAACAGGTTGCAACCGGGCGTGTACACATTGCAAATGATAGACGAAGCGGAAGTAAGTACCTGCAAATTTTCTATTGTTCGATGACGATTCAGCTGAATCATGCTCAGGTTTAATAACCTGCGGGGTGCCTTGTCTAGGGCGCCCCTTTTTTTTGATTAATTGTCTAATTTAGCGGCCACAAACTAGCTGGTAGCAAGAATCATGGCAACCTGGAAAGAACGAATCAAGAACGCAAGATGGGTAAAAGCCCTCGTGTATGCCTTTGTCGGGATACTCTCTTACCCGGGTCTCGTTTGGGTCAACAGACTCCGCATCCGGGGCACCGAACATATCAGCAGCCTTCCAAAACAGAATGTTCTTTTTGTCAGCAATCACCAGACCTACTTTGCCGATGTGATCACCTTTCTCCACATTTTTTGTGCTGTAAAATGGGGGAAAAAGAACAGACTGGGTGTTCCCTATTATTTACTCAACCCGTTCACCCGTGTATATTATGTAGCAGCTGAAGAAACGATGAAAGGGAGTTTGATCAGCCGGCTGTTCACCCTTGCGGGTGCGCTGACCGTTAAACGAACCTGGAAAGAGGGTGGGAGCGAAGTGCGAAAAGGGTTGGACCCCTCCGATACCCGGAAAATAGAACGCGCCTTAAAAGAAAGCTGGATCATCACTTTTCCCCAGGGAACCACAACCCCCTATGCCCCCGGCAGAAAGGGCACAGCCCTCATCATCAAATACCACAAACCCATCGTGGTACCCGTGGTGATCGAAGGGTTTGGAAGAGCGTTCAATAAAAAAGGGTTGAAATTGAAAAAACCAGGTACCCAATTATCGGTCACCTTCAAGGAGCCATTACCCATCGATTATGAAGCTCCCGCCGAACTCATACTGGAACAAGTGATGGATGCGATTGAACAAAGCAAAAAATTCAGGCCCGAGTTATAGGTTTTACCGCAGAGTACGAGAGAACGCAGAGTTACGCAGAGATTTTTATATCCTCGTGCTAATGATAGAAGCAAATTGCTATATTCCTTTGCGGAACTCCGCGTTCTCTTGTTCTTTGCGGTGAAAACAAATCACTACTTCACAAACAAGGCCTTCAACTCCGCTGCATCATCCGGTTTCATTTTTCCACCCAGGATCAGGCGTATTTGCCGACGGCGCAAAGCCCCTTCAAAGAGTTTTACTTCCTCTTCTGTTTCCGCAACCAATCCGGGTACAGGGCGTGGCTTCCCATTTGGATCAAGGGCGACAAATGTATAATAGGCTTCGTTGCTTTTGTATTTGAATTGCTGGATCGCATCTTCACCCCAAACATTCAGGTGAACTTCCATGGAGCTATTGAAGGCGCGGGAAACCTTGGCTTCAATATGCACCACATTTCCCAATTTGATCGGCGCTTCAAAAGAAATATTATCTACCGAAGCGGTAACCACCGGGGAACTGCAATGTTTCATAGCTGCCAATGCCGCGGCAATATCCATCCAGTACATCAACCGGCCACCCATCAGGTTGCCAAAGGTATTTGTATCATTGGGTAATACCAGTTCGGTCATCACCGTATAACTGTCAGAGGGTGTCTTTTCCCGCATAATCAAATTTTAAGCAAAATTAAGGGTTTGTGGTCTGGGTTTATTCAACCAACGGTCATGGTTTGCCTGGTGCAGATACACCTGATCTAAAGCCTGGATAGAAATTCATCTGCGTTTTTCAAATGCTTGTTTCTTTTTTCAACAGGCATTTTATCAAAGGTCTTTACCAGCATTCCCAACCGTGGATTCTGTGTAAAAAAATCCCGGTGTACATGCATAAACCGCCAGAACAATCCGTCCCAGGTTTCCTGCCAGGGTCCTTTTTCCCAATCACCCATTTTTAACAGGTAATTGCTTCCACTGATATAGGGTTTGGTGGTCATCAATCCACCATCGGCAAATTGGGTCATGCCATATACATTCGGGACCATCACCCAGTCATAACTGTCGATAAAAAGTTCCATGAACCAGCGATAGACCTCATCGGGGTCAAATTCGCAAAGCAGCATAAAATTTCCCAGAACCATCAGTCTTTCGATATGATGGCAATAGCCTGTTTCCAATACACGCCGTATCACTGTATCAACCGGAAGGATGCCTGTCTCCCCCGTATAGAATGCAGAAGGGATCTTTCGGGTATGATTCCAGTAGTTATGTGTCCTTTGCCTGCTTCCTTCCCGTTCATATACGATCCGGATGAATTCTCTCCAACCCATAACCTGTCGCAAAAAACCTTCCAGTGAAGCCAGGGGAATGGCCAGGGCGTCCGATTCAGCCAGGGTTTCCTCAATCACTTGTTGAGGAGAAAGCAGACCGGCATTTAGCAATGGAGATATCAGAGAATGATGCAGGATCGGTTCGTTCATCACCATGGCATCCTCATAACGGCCAAATGCCGCAAAGCGATGGACCAGAAAATCCCGAAACCAGGAAAGCGCAGATCCATGATCCACCGGGTAAAAGAAATCCTTGGTCGTACCCGGGTTCCCGGAGAAATATTGTACTACATATTTTGTTGCTTCGGCAACGTCTTCATTTTGCAGGGGAAGGTCTACTAATGGAGCTATGGCCTTCCGGGGAAACTTTTCCCTGTTCTCCGCATCATAGGTCCATTTACCTCCTACCGGTTTACCTTCCGGAGTAAGGAGGATGTTTCTCTTTTTCCGTTGCCAGGTATAAAAGTCGGTTTGGAAATAGGTCTTTCTGGTTTCAAAAAATTGGGACACTTCCTCCATTCGGTTAAGGAAGAGCGGAGAGGATAGTTTTTCTGAACGCAATCCTGTCTCGTGTATGGATTTTTGTATTCTCTTTTCCAGCCAATTATCGGTTGTATCAATATAGATGATCTTCTTAAAGCCATCCCGGGCAAGCGCGGGTATCAACAAGCGTATATCCGAAAGGGGGTCTGTAGCCGCTATGTAATGATATTCTACCTTTTTTGAAAGAATTCGATTGGCAAAACCCTTCATGGAGGCCCGGTGGAAAACGAGTTTCTTTTTGTGAAACCTGTATTGTCGGAAGAACAGATATTCCTCCACAAGAAATAAAGGTATCCCCAATGAAAGAAGAGGATGTGGATCAAAAAGCTGGTGGGGAAATATCAATCCGGCTGTTTTCATTTTCTATTCAAACAAATCCAGACAGGCATTGTTGTAGGTGGAAAGAAATTCAATTGGAATCAGTTAAAGGCAAACATATTTTGATCGCCGGAGCAACCGGTGGCATTGGTGCAGAAACAGCCAGGCTGCTGGCGCAAAGCGGTGCAATTATTTACCTGGCAGGACGGAAAGCCGAAAAAATCCTGAGTTTGGCTGAAGCCTGCCAGGTTTCTTCTGATCGGGTCTTCTTAGCAGACCTGTCAAAAGAGACCGAGGTAGCCGCTATGGCGGAAAAGATCCATGCCCTTGTACCCCGGATCGATATATTGGTCAATGCGGCGGGTGCCGGGGTGATCAAACCGTTTGACCAATTATCGCTGAATGATCTTTACCAAATGATTGATGCCAATCTGGTTAGTTCTTTCAATCTGGTCAAGGCCTTTTTGCCCGGCATGAAAGAAGCAAAAAAAGGACTGATCATAAATATTCCCGGGATTCTCGGGAAGACTCCCATGAGTGGGGCGGCGGCCTATTGCGCGGCCAAATATGGTTTGGTGGGAATGATGCAATCCATACGCGAAGAAGTAAAACGAACGGATATACGTATTACCAATCTGTTTTTGGGTGGAGTGGATTCTCCGTTTTGGGATACCATTGACCTCCGGGTACAACGCGACAAAATGATCGTCGCCACCGAAGCCGCACGCGCCATCTGGTTCCTCTGCCAGCAACCGGTAAGTGGTGTGGTGAATGAAATGGTGTTACAGCCATTTAACCATCAGGCTATTTAATCATTGACCTATTGGTGAATTTTGGATTTTGGGAATTGGGAAAGAGGGTGTTCAATTTTTGTTAATTTGAGATAATTATTAATCTCACTTTCATAAATTAGCACCTCACACATTTTCAAATTCCCAAAATAACCAACTATCAAACTCTCCTTACTCGTCATCGCGTTCATTCCGCTTTCGCTTTTCTCACAATCCCTTACCGGAATTTGGGAAGGGAAGATCGCCATCAATGGGTTCAAAGACCAGGAGATGCGGATGACCCTTGAACTGGAAGAAGACTCTACTGGCCGCCTTTGGGGGATGATGTACCTCCGCGGATTTGAAAAAAACACAGTGACCGGATGTGATTACCTGGTGGTTGGTGCACGCGATCAGAACCGGGTGTTTTTGACCTGGGAGAAAATTGTCAGACAGGTGAACCTCAATGAAGAAACATGCGGATGGCTGCGGAGTATGTCAGCGGTCATTATACCTACAGAGCCAAACGGGAAGAGCCTGGCAGGCGTATGGTCAAGCCCCAATGCCTCGGTAAGTAATTTTTCCACTGTTCAAACGGCGTTTGAGGTCAGCAGTAGTACCAGCGAAGAACTCGAGAAGTACGGAGAGGACCTCTTTCTGTTTGTGGAGCGAAACGGTTTATATCTTCCACCCGCAGAAAGGAGATTTGAACGGGTTGCGGAAATATTCACCGATAGTACCGAGTTGGTCATGGAGGTAAGGTCAGCCGCCCGAAAACAAGGGGATTCTATTTCGGTTTACCTGGATGGATTCCCTTCCATTTCGCTTCATGATATTTTTACCAACCCCTTACGGTTGCGTATCCAGTTGGCCGATTCCACCACCAATGAGGTCCTGTTTGTCAATGAATCATTGTTAAAAAACCGGCTCAGGATCAACCTGAGCTGGATCGAGAGCGGGGAGAAAAAGTCATTGGCAATTGAGCCGACGCATACCCGGTCACCGCTAATTTCCATTCGCCGGAAAAGGGTCAGCAACTAAGCTTTTCATTTCTCCTATATTTGCACCACAACGACTGTTAGCATGGAGCAACACCCTACTATTTCCTTTGATGATACCGATCTGGCCTTTCATTACAAGACCGATAAAGAATTAAAACGGGCCCATTTTCTGTTTTCCATGATGGGCAGACCCTGGATTGTAAAGGCTGGCATTGCATTGACCCCGGCCGCTATCCGGTGGAACATCCCATTTGTCAAACCCATTGTACGCAATACGATATTCAGGCAGTTTGTTGGCGGGGAGAGTCTGGAGGAGACCGCAACAGTGGCCAAAAAGTTGGGTGAGTATAAAGTAAAAGTAATCCTGGACTATGGGGTAGAAGGGGGGGATGATGGGGAAAAGGGTTTTGATGAATCCTGTGAGCAGTTTATCCGTGTTATACGCTATGCAGCATCGCAGGCCAATATTCCTTTTATGAGTGTAAAGGTGACCGGTTTATCAAGAACCGGTTTATTGGAAAAGCTCGATACCATGATGCATGCCCTGCCCGGCTCCCTGATGAAAAGGTATCTGAAGGCTATTGATGAACTGCCAGCTGCCGAACGAGAGGAATGGCATCGCGTCAGACACCGGCTAATGAAGATCTCCCAAACAGCCGCAGAAGCAGGTGTTGGGGTGCTGATCGATGCGGAAGAAACATGGATACAGGATCCGGTGGATGCCCTGACCATCCTCATGATGGATGCCTTTAACAAAGAGAAGGCCGTGGTGTACAATACCACGCAACATTATCGCCACGATCGCCTGGCTTTTTTAAAGGACTCGTATGAAGCCGCCCTGGAACGCAAGTTTATCCTTGGCGCCAAACTCGTTCGTGGTGCCTATATGGAAAAGGAAAGAGAAAGGGCAGTGGAAAATGGTTATCCTTCTCCGATACAACCCGATAAAGAAAGTACCGATCGTGATTTCAATGATGCGGTTCGTTTTTGTGTAGACCACCTCGACCGTATTGCGTTGATCGTGGCTTCCCACAATGAATATAGCAATCTGCTTACCACCCAATTGCTGGAACAAAAGAATCTCCCGCTGGATCATCCCCATGTTCATTTCAGCCAGTTATATGGCATGAGCGACAATATCACCTTCAACCTGGCCCATGCAGGATGCAGTGTAAGTAAATACCTGCCCTTTGGCCCCATTGGCGATGTGATACCTTACCTGATGCGCCGTGCCCAGGAAAACACTTCTATTGGAGGACAAACGGGCAGAGAACTGGGGCTGATAACAAAAGAATTAAAAAGAAGAGGGGGAGGGAATTAGAAATAAGGAATAAGTAGTTAACCTTCCTTATTTCTTATTCTTTTTTCCCTAAACTTCCAATAACTTCTTTAAACGAACTAAATAGTCTAACTCCGGGTGATTGATCTTTCTCACACTTTCCGCAATATGCCGGGCACTGTTAAATATCCGCTTGCGGGTATCCACATCTATTTCACGTTCATATTCCTGAAAATAAATTTCGAAAGCACGGTAGGCATCTTCCGCCGTTTCATAATTTTCTTCCATGGTATCAAATTCAAACTGGATCACATAGGCCCTGTCGGTACCAAAACGGTCTGTGCTTTCATCATAATGTTTCCACGTGTATTGAATTTCATCAGTCAGGCTTTTTCTTTCCTCAGGTCTGATTTTTCGATCAGCCGCTGCAATGGCATAGAATAAATTGCCAAGTTGCTTGTAGAGTCTGTTGGTGTTGGTCATAAACAACCGCTTTATAAGCGAAAGTTATTTCACATATATCTGGATCGGGCTGAGACTGGTCAGGGATTTTTCTGTTTGTGGTCAAGGGGGGAGCGTGAGGAGTGAGGCGTGAATCGTGAGACGTGAATCGTGAGACGTGAATCGTGAGTAGTAAAACGTCAATAAATACATCAACTGATTGTTTTACAATAATTTAAGAGTCCCGGACTCACGCCTCACGCCTCACGACTGACGTCTCACGATTCACGACTGACGTCCCATCTCTCACGACATTCCTCATTTCATCCTAAATTGCGCCCATGCAGCAATACCTTTCTCTTCTTCAGCATATTTTAGATCATGGTACGGATAAGAGTGACCGGACAGGGACCGGTACAAGGAGTTGTTTTGGTTATCAAATGCGGTTTGATCTGCAGCAAGGATTTCCCCTCGTAACCACCAAAAAGGCCCATTTAAAAAGCATCATTCATGAGTTGCTTTGGTTTTTAAAAGGTGAAACAAACATTGCCTATTTAAAGGAAAATGGAGTGAGTATTTGGAATGAATGGGCGAATGAACAGGGAGAACTGGGTCCGGTTTATGGCAAGCAATGGAGAAGTTGGGAAGGAAAGGATGGGAAGGTGGTTGATCAGATTACGGATGTTCTCCATCAATTAAAAAATAACCCGGATAGCCGTCGTATGATCGTCAGTGCCTGGAACGTAGGGGAGTTGTCCGAAATGGCGCTTATGCCCTGTCATACGCTTTTTCAATTTTATACTGCTCCCGGCCCCAATGGGAAAAGACGTTTGTCCTGCCAACTCTATCAGCGCAGTGCGGATGTATTTCTCGGCGTTCCATTCAATATTGCTTCCTATGCATTGCTTACACTGATGATGGCACAGGTGTGTAATATGGAGCCAGGTGATTTTGTCCACACATTCGGAGATGTACATATTTACAGCAATCACATGGATCAGGTAAATCTTCAGCTTAGCCGTGATCCATTTCCGCTCCCTGTCATGAAGATCAATCCGAATGTAAAAGATATATTTGATTTCAAGTTTGAAGATTTTACCTTGGAAAATTACCAGTCACATCCGGCGATAAAAGCCCCCGTAGCAGTATAATAAGTGAATTGCCTGGATGCCCTATTTTTGTATTCCTTATTTCAAATTCCTTATTCCTTATTTCAATGGTTATTTCTCTCATAGTTGCGGTTTCCCAAAACAACGTCATCGGTAAAGAGAACCGCCTTCCCTGGCACCTTCCCGAAGACCTGAAATATTTTAAAAACACCACCTGGGCCATGCCCATTGTAATGGGGAGAAAGACCTGGGAGTCATTGGGAAAAGCCCTTCCCGGACGAACCAATATTGTGATCAGTCGAAACAATGAGTTCAATGCGGAAGGCGCACATGTGGTTGACTCGCTGGAGGGCGCGAAGAAAATCGCGGAAGCATTGGATGTAAAAGAGATATTCATAATCGGAGGAGCAGAGATTTTCTCTTTGGCCCTGCCACTCGCGCAACGTTTATACCTGACCCGGATACATCAGGATTTTGAAGGCGATGTTTTCTTTCCCGCCATCGATCCTTCCAAATGGGAACTGGCATTCAAAAGAGATTGCCAACCGGATGAAAAGAACAAATACGCATATAGTTTCGAACGTTGGGAGGCCAGACCCTGATCAAGCAATAATAAATGGGAAACTGGCTACATAGAATCCGGTTCATTGGTAAATACCTGCATTACTATTTCTCCGCCTCCAATGGTAAAGGGCATGGCACCCATTCTCCCTTTGTGTTTGGTTTCATCAAACAGGTGTTGAACGATCGTGCAACCTATCCGGCCTATGAAAAAGTGGAGTCGCTACGAAAAAAATTAATCAACGATAAGCGGATGGTATCGGTGGAAGACCTTGGAGCAGGTACTACCACTGGCGCCGGACATCAACGGTCCATCTCCAGCATTGCCACCCATGCCGCTAAACCGCCCAAGTATGCCCAGCTCCTTTTTCGTATCGCCCGGTATTATCGATCACAACAGATATTGGAGTTGGGTACTTCGCTTGGTTTAACCAGTGCCTATCTGGCACAGGCAAACGAAAAGGTTAAACTTCTTACGCTCGAAGGAGCCCCTTCCATTGCTGAACTGGCCACCCATCATTTTAATCAATTAGGGTTGGAGAATATTGAGGTGGTGACAGGAAATTTTGACCAAACTCTTTTACCCGCCCTGGAAAAACTGGGCAGACCGGATATGGTCTTTATTGATGGCAACCACCGGAAAGAGCCCACATTGCGGTATTTTAAAGCCTTGCTCCAACATGCCGGACCCGAAACGATCCTGATATTTGATGATATACATTGGAGCCGGGAAATGGAAGAAGCCTGGGGGGAGATATGTCAGAATCCCGCGGTACAGTGCAGTCTTGACCTCTTCTTTATTGGCATCGTATTCTTTCGGGAGGAATTCAAGGAGAAGGTTCACTTCACAATTCGGTACTAAGAGTGGAATAATCAGGGTTTCAGCTAACAATTATCACCTGTTCCCACAACCTAAAATTCGTTACCTTCGACCCTGGAATTTATCCATATGACGATAGGCATTCTAAAAGAACCCGCATACGAGTCCAGAGTATCCCTTCTGGCGGAAGCGGCCGCCACCCTCACCAAGAAAGGTATCCAGATCATTGTTGAAGAAAATGCAGGGGCCAAGGCCTTTTGCCCGGATAGTGAATACACTAAGGCCGGGGCCAGGGTTACAAGCCGGACTGAGGTGATTGCCTCGGCTGATCTGTTACTGGGAATCCATACGCCGGAAGAAGCGGGTGGTCCTTCCTTTGCCGGAAAGGTGATGTTGGGTGTATACCAGCCATTGTTTCAGAAAGACATCATGCAACAATGGGCTACGAATAAGATCACAACCTTTTCCCTTGATATGCTGCCGCGTACCACCCGGGCCCAGGCCATGGATGTATTGAGTTCGCAGGCTAATATCGCCGGGTATAAGGCCGTGCTGACTGCAGCTGCCTCTTACTCCCGTTATTTCCCCATGTTCATGACCGCGGCAGGAAGTATTGCCCCCGCAAAAATGCTCATATTAGGGGCCGGCGTAGCTGGTCTCCAGGCCATTGCTACTTCGCGCCGACTGGGTGCGGTAGTAGAAGTATTCGATACGCGTCCGGCTGTGAAAGAGGAGGTGATGAGTCTGGGTGCGAAATTCATTGAAGTAGAAGGAGCCGCCGATGCCTCAAAAGCTGGCGGATATGCCGTAGAGCAATCCGAAGATTTTATGCAAAGGCAGAAAGCCCGGATCGCTGAATCAGCTGCTAAGGCAGATATTATCATTACCACGGCGCAGATCCCTGGTAAAAAAGCCCCGATCCTGATCACAGAGGAAATGATCGCTGCCATGCGCCCGGGTTCCATCATTATCGATCTGGCAGCCGCTACAGGGGGTAATACACCCTTTACCAAAAACAATGAGACCGTTGTACAAGGCGGGGTCAGCATCATTGGCAATTCCAATCTGCAAGCGACCATGCCTTCGGATGCAAGTAAAATGTACGGTAAGAATATCCTGAATTTTCTGGCCCTGCTGATCACCAAGGAAGGCCAGCTTCACCTGAATTGGGAAGACGATCTCGTAAAGGGAAGTTGTATCACCCATGAAGGGGAGATCGTGCATGAACGGGTCAAATAATTTTTTTATTGAAATAATATAAAAATGGATTCAATTCTCGGATGGATAACAGCCAATCAGCAGATCATCTACATCGTGATCCTGATGATCTTTGTGGGTATTGAGGTCATTGGCCGGGTGCCCAGTGTGTTACATACGCCATTGATGAGTGGGGCCAACGCGATTCACGGAGTAGTGATCATTGGTGCTATCATTGTGATGGGCAAGGCTGAACACGATAATTATCTGGCCCTTATACTCGGCTTTCTGGCCGTGATACTTGGAACCCTGAATGTGGTGGGTGGTTTTGTTGTCACCGACCGTATGCTGGAGATGTTCAAAAAGAAAAAGTAATTCGAATGATGGATCTCAACCTACTTACGCTTAGTTACCTGATCGGATCGATCACTTTTATCATTGGCCTGAAAATGCTTTCCAATCCTGCTACTGCCCGAAAAGGAAACTGGGTGGCCGCTACAGGAATGACCATTGCCATTCTGGGTACTATTTTTCTGTATCGTGACGAGGCCGGAAATAAATTACATAACTACGGATGGATTTTTGGTGGTATCCTGATCGGCTCGATCGTGGGAACCCTGGCGGCTAAAAAAGTAAAGATGACCGCCATGCCGGAAATGGTCAGCCTGTTCAATGGAATGGGTGGTGCCTGTGCCGCGCTTATCTCTTTTATCGAATTCGATCATTTAGCCAATAATAATTTTTCAATCAGCATCGAAGAGTCCTATGTATCAGACGTGGTAGGTACCACTGAAATACTTCAACTTCCTGTTCCCGCAGGAATGTTGATCACCATCATGCTTGGCCTGATCATCGGGTCCGTATCCTTTGCAGGTTCCATGGTGGCCTGGGCTAAATTGAATGGCCGGATGAAAGACTTTGCATTTCCCGGTCAGCATATATTCAATCTTGTGTTGCTGGCGGTTATTTTGGGATTGGCCGTGTATGTCGTAGGATGGGTGCCTGCTTCGAGCCACCTGCTCTTCTACCTGATCTTCGCGCTCGCGTTGATCTACGGTGTCTTTTTTGTGTTACCGATCGGTGGAGCAGATATGCCAGTGGTTATTTCGCTGCTGAACTCCTTTACCGGTGTAGCCGCTGCCAGTGGGGGCTTCCTCTATGATAATAAAGTGATGCTTACAGGGGGTATCCTGGTGGGTGCCGCAGGTACCTTGTTAACGATACTGATGTGTAAAGCCATGAACCGTTCATTGGCGAATGTACTTATCGGGTCATTTGGCGGAGGTGCGAAAGCCGCTGCCGGTGGATCAACCCAACAAGGTAGCTACAAGGAGATCAACCTGAGTGATACCGCCGTGGTGATGAGCTATGCCCAGAAGGTTTTTATTGTTCCCGGCTATGGATTGGCCGTTGCCCAGGCACAACATGCCTGTCATGAACTGGAAAAATTACTTGAAGCCAAAGGGGTAGAGGTAAAATATGCCATTCATCCGGTGGCAGGTCGTATGCCCGGTCATATGAATGTGCTGCTCGCAGAGGCTGATGTAGCTTATGATAAATTGTTGGAAATGGAACAAGCCAACGAGGAATTTCATAATACCGATGTGGTGTTGATCCTGGGTGCGAATGATGTGGTGAACCCGGCGGCTAAATCTGACCCTTCTTCTCCCATATACGGTATGCCGATCCTGGATGTGGAATTGGCCAAGACAGTTATCGTGAACAAACGAAGCATGAAACCGGGTTATGCAGGCATTGAGAATGATCTGTTTTTCCGGCCAAAGACCTCCATGCTTTTTGGCGATGCGAAGAAAGTACTCCAGGACCTTATCGCTGAAATCAAAAGCATCTAATTTCCTTGCGTGCCAATACCTGCTGCCTTGTTGCAATCACTGAATGGCCTGCCTGGTTTTAACAGGGAGGCGTTCATGCAAGTACATGGCGAGTCCGGATCATTGACGTCCATCCGGATCAATCCTCTTAAATGCTCTATCGCTCCTGCTTCTCTTCCTGTGGCAGAGAAAGTTCCCTGGTCGGAATTCGGTTATTATCTGGAGAAAAGACCATCCTTCACCTTCGATCCCTTCTTTCATGCGGGAACGTATTATGTACAGGAAGCCAGTTCCATGTTCCTCGAACAGGCCATGCGCCAATCGCTTGATCTGTCAAAGCCCTTGCGGGTATTGGATATCAGTGCGGCCCCGGGAGGTAAGTCCACCCATCTTCAATCCCTGCTTTCCAATGACAGCCTTTTGGTGAGCAATGAGGTGATCCGTTCGAGAAGTCATATCCTCTATGAGAATTGCATGAAGTGGGGCGGGGCCAATGTGGTGGTTACGAACAATGATCCTCGCGATTTTACCCGCCTGGAAGGCTGGTTTGATGTTGTAGTGGTCGACGCGCCTTGCAGCGGAAGTGGTTTGTTTAGACGTGATCCTGACGCGATAAATGAATGGAGCGAAGAAGCGGTGACACTCTGCAGTCAGCGCCAACAACGGATATTAGCGGATATTTTACCCGTGTTAAAAAAAGAGGGAATATTGATCTATTCCACCTGCTCCTATTCAAAGGAGGAGGATGAATCGATCCTGGATTGGTTAATACAGGAAGGTGGATTGGAATCCATCTCGCTCACTTTGGAAAATGAATGGAGGATCGTTGAAACCGAATCAACTACAGGAGCAAGAGGATACCGATTTTGGCCCGATCAGGTTAAAGGCGAGGGATTCTTTCTGGGTTGTTTTCGTAAACCGCATGGGGAGGAAGGACCGGCTTACAGCAAAGAAAAAAAGATCAGCCCCTTATCCCGAAAAGAACAGACTGATATTTCCCCCTGGATCAAACAGGACGGACTCTTTTTGTGGAAACATGAGCAATTCATTCAGGCCATACAGGAAGAAAGCCAGCAGGTCATAGGGGCTTTATTCCAGTCCCTCCGTGTGGTCAATGCGGGTTTTCGGGTAGGTGAATGGATGCGGGATAAATTGATCCCGGACCATGCCCTCGCAATGACCGGATATATTCCGCACGAAATCCCCCGCTTGGACCTGGATAAAGAGCAGGCCATCCGTTATTTGCAGCGAAAAGAGATCACTGGTGGCTCAATCCGTGGGTGGCAACTGGCCCAATTTTCGGGGCATAACCTGGGATGGGTCAATGTGTTGCCCAATCGCGTCAATAACTACTATCCCAAAGAGTTGCGAATTCTCAAAGAGGATGGAGCGAATGGGTAAAATTTCCTCATCTTTGCAGGCCAAACCCGGATCGTATGAAGAAGATGATTTTTTTAGGATTGTTCCTGGCGGTCAATATGTTGGTAATCGCTCAGGACAACCGCCTGGTGGTCAAAAAAGGATCGAACGGACTCTATCTGGAGCATTCCGTAGCGGCAAAAGAAGGCCTGTATTCAATCGGTCGGTTGTATAATGTTCATCCCCGTCACCTGGCTTCCTATAATAACTGGGATATGTCTAAAGGACTGGCCATTGGTCAGCTTATCCAGGTTCCATTAACGGATACTAATTTCAATCTTCAGGCGCAAAGAGGCACTCCTGTTTATTATGTGACCGGTCAGGGTGAAGGATTGTTTCGGGTTAGTCAGCTTTCCAAAAAACTTACAGCAGAAAAATTGCGCCAGTGGAATGGCCTGAAGTCGGATAATATCGCTGCCGGACAATACCTTGTTATCGGTTATCTTATTTCCGATGAATGGGCTAAGAATAAACCTGAAGTTGTTGCCAATAAACCCGAGACAAAAGATCCGGTTAAACCTGCAGAACCCGAGATCGTACAGGAAAAGCCGGTAGTGGAAACTCAAAAGCCAGTTGTATCCGAGCAAGTGAAGGTTGATCCAAAACCAGTTCAACCCACTCCGCAAAGAACCGGGGCAGAGGGTTACTTTAAAGCCTTCTTTGATCAGCAGATCAAGTTACAGCCCGTTTCAAAACAACAGACCGTCAATGCCAGTATTTTCAAAACCCTGAGTGGCTGGCAGGATGGTAAGTTTTACCTGTTAATGGATAATGTGCTGCCTGGAACGATCGTAAAGCTATCCAATCCCGAGAATGGGAAGGTTGTTTATGCTAAAGTACTGGGAGAAATGGCGGGGATCAAACTTAATCAAGGCCTGGATATCCGGATCAGCAACGCGGCTTCTTCAGTACTTGAAATCCCAGAAGCCAATACCGAGAAATTCATTGTTCAAATCGAGTGGTAAACTTCTTTGTGCCTTAGCGTCTTTGCGGTTAAGTTACTTTACCGCCAAGACGCCAGGGCGCAAAGGGACGCAAGGATAGCTAAATTCGGAAGCCTCTTAGAAATTCTTCCACGCCCATTCTCTTTTTTCCTTCCATCTGTAATTCCTTCACCTGAACATACCCGTCGCTACAGGCAAATTTGAGTTCATTTTTCCCATTGGTTACAAATTCACCAAAAGCCTGCTGCGGAGGCGTTATTTCTTTCTCTGTACGATAGATCTTTAAGGTTTTTCCCTGAAGGGTGGTAAAAGCACCAGGGAATGGGGAAAGTCCCCGGATCAGGTTATGCACCTGCTCGGTTGATTGGCTGAAATTGATCCGGCAGGTCTCCGTAAATATTTTAGGCGCGTGTTTGAGTGACGAAACGGGAAAACTATCCTGTGGTTTTTCCTTCAGGGTCTCATCCGCCAAACCTTCGATGGTCCTGACCAATAATCGCGCACCAATTTCTTTCATTCGGTCATGAACTTCTCCCGCAGTTTCATTTTCGCCAATCGGAAAGGAATCCTGTAATAAAATATCACCCGTGTCTATTTCATGTTTAAGCCGAAAGGTCGTAACACCGGTTTCCTTTTCACCATTTATTACTGCCCAATTTATAGGGGCAGCGCCGCGGTATTGAGGCAATAAGGACCCGTGCAGATTGACTGAACCCATAGGAGGCATATTCCAAACCATTTCTGGCAACATCCGGAAAGCAACCACAACCTGTATATCCGCTTTCAGGGTTTTCAAGCGGTCAATAAAAACGGGGTCACGTAATTTTTCAGGTTGTAAAACCTCGATCCCTTTGTCCACCGAATATTTTTTAACCGCACTTTGGGTGAGTTGCATGCCCCTGCCAGCAGGTTTGTCTGGTGCCGTCACTACTGCCACAATGTTGGCTCCGGCCTGCACAAGCGCATCCAGTGAAGCAACGGCAAACTCAGGCGTGCCCATGAAAATGATCCGGAGGGAGGGGAGGGATTTCATTGGGGCGAAGGTAGCGAATTGTTAAACGTGAGACGTGAATCGTGAGACGTGAATCGTGAGTTTCATCTCACGTCTCACGATTCACGCCTCATCCCTCACTTCTTCATATACCCACTAAATATCCCCGAGCCCGGATATTCCGCATCATTCATCCATAATACTTTTGCTCCTTTGATATAGGAGAAATACACATCGTATTTCTTTGGTTTTTTCTCGATGTCGGAAAACCAGACCTGCCAGTCATTCACCATCTTGAAATTTCCTTCACTCTTTGCAGAGGCAAATTGAGTTTGTCCACCATATGAATTGGCCGCGACGATATTCCATTTATATCGCCCTGGTGCAAAAAAGTCAAATTCCTGTGAACTGGAATAGGTGCTCATGCCTGCACTGGCCCCGGTGTAAATGTTGGCATAAAAGGTATTGCTGGAAAACCTGTCTGCCCAAAGACCGGTCAGTTCAAATTCTTTTACCCCAAACCGATTGTATCCATACATCAGCTTTATCTTGTTCCAAACATCCAACCCCGCGTTTTGAAGGGTTTGCATTGTAAAACCAAACTCATTGGCAAAGCTCTGTTCATCGGGAGTCACTACTTCCATCCAAACCGTACTCGCTTTTCTGAAAAGGGAAACCAATACCCGTTGCCCGGTCTGGTTTTCGGTAAGAGTGGCCTGACAGAAATAGGCTTTCTCCCAATCCAGGAGATTTGGACCCAGTTGATAATTCTGAATGGAACTATACCGGGGAGCCACCAATAGGTTCCAGGCTACTCCACAATTATCGGCCATATCTGAACTTGTCGAATTGGCATTGGGATTGGGGTAATGAAGGATGACTTTTATATTCCCTTTTACCACTTCTACCCAGTCTTCCTTGGCTGTACTGACCCAGCCATTATCAAAACGTGTTTCGGTAAAACCTGAATTCTGAAGGGTATTGCCTGAGGATCCCATTTGTCCCTGAGTACCCGGGTCGGGGGTGTTATTGACCGGGGTATTGTTTACCGGGGTATTGGTATCGGGCTCATTGTTTACCGGCGTATTATTCACCGTGGTTTCGTTCTGGGGAGGCGAGTAGGTTTGACCACCACCGGCATTGGGGTCCTGCATGGGCTCAAAGGAAACTGCAGGTGCCTGCTCGGGTATTCCAAAATAGAGATTGCTTTCCTTTTTATCCATCGAAAAATAACCCATCAGGTACTGACCACCTTTTTCCAACCACACAAATTTATCATCACCTTCTACGGGCGCAAGGTTCCAACCCTGGGTGATCAGTTGATCGATCAGCGAATCTGAATTATAACCGGAGGTTGAAACAGGCGGCAGGTACAATACCTCCACCGCACCAATACCGGTACCATATTTTTTGCTTTCGAGCTCCAATAATATTCGTGCCCCGGTTTCGGACAAAAACCTTTTGTCCATTCGGCTATTGGCAGGTAATGAAATACCCGCCATGGCCGATTGTGTAACCGGATCTACTTTCTTCTGCCCAAAGGTTGGCAGCAGGGCCAGAAGAAAGACGGGGAGAAGGAGGAGTTTCATCTTGGTCATTTGCTGATTTGAAGAAATGGGAGATTTTGGATTTACCGCAGAGAACAAGAGGGCGCGGAGTAACGCTGAGAAATTATAAAGGAATAAGTATAAATAATCAATAAAACCTCTGCGTAACTCTGCGTCCTCTTGTTCTCTGCGGTAAAATCCCGAATCTCCAAATTGTAATCTTAATTCGGCATAAACGCACCACCTGGTTGGAAAAGTCCATTAAAGGGCAGGCGGAGACGTTGCTGATTTTTTTGCATTAACACGGCCAGGTTATTGAACTGGATCTGTTTTTGCACAATGGAGTTATTTTGATCCATGAAATTCAAGGTGATTACAGCGCCGGTAATATTCCAGGCATCAAAATCAAGGAAGATCGGTTTGGGATCAAAAAATACATCTACATAGCCTCCGGAACTGGAGAAGGATTCCATGAGCAGGTCATCGGGGTTAACCCCTGACCGTACATGCATGGCAATATCGTTGGAGCTTTTGAATTCAATATTGTTGAAGTTATTCTCCGCTACCATCAGGTTTTTGGAATTCACCAGTTCCGCAATGGCATTTGATCCTTGCTCCTTATTGTCCTTACCTGTATAGAGGGTAATCGTGGCGGTAGAAAGCCGGTAGGTGGAAGATTTGGGCACACATTTTCTGACGGTGAATTTATCAGTGGCCGTTTCAATACCCAGGATATTCCCGTTCAGGTCCATAAAGGAATAGGAAATGGGTTGGGCGCTCTGATAATTACATCTTGAAAGCAGATCGGTGATCTCTGTTTGCAGTTTATCTGTAGAAAGAATGGTTGTATTCATGGGGCCACCAATGATATACACATTGGCCGTGGTAGAAGCCGCTTTACTGCTTTTTAAGTAATTGAAGGTGGCAAAGGCATTGGCTGAAACACCTTTTCCGCTATCCGCGCCAAAACTGGCTTTGAAATCCACATCGTCTTTATTGGTAACAACGGTGATCTCCAGGTTGGCCAATACTCTGGCGCCATAGGTCACACTCTTGATCACCATCAGGTTGGGGTTATTGGCCTCGATGGTTTTATCGGAAAAGAAGCCACTCGCTGGTACGGAAGTAGTCAGTGTGTACAAAGGCTTGATGGCGTCTATGGTGAGATAGTATTTCTTTTCTGTCTGGCTGATATTGAAACCGCCAGAGGCTTTAAAACCTGCATAACCACCTCCGGCAGACAGCTTGATGGAGAGGTCGGCATCATTGTCTGAGGTAAAAACACGGTACTGGATATTCGCGCTTCCTGTTGTGGTGGAAAATGGGCGGATCAGTGTTGCGATCTTACTGTTGATGTTGTTCATGGTCGGGTTGGTCACCTCTTCAAAGGTGGAGCCGGTGCTGTTTGCCAGGTTATCGGTAGCAATTGTGATGGCGTTACGTCCTTGTTCCAATGGCCGGAAGTTACCGGAGAAGAAATTGGTAAAGGAATAGATGGCCCCCGGGAAAATATGGATGGCCTGCTGATTGTAGTTGACATTCATGAAGGTCAGGCTTTGGGCGTTGATGTTCTTTACCTCACTGACACAATTGTCCATTCCCTGGTTTTGTTCGGTACGACCGGATACGGTTTCTTTAATTACGCCACCAAAGTTGTTGGTGACATTTTGCGGGTTCTGCCGGATCGTGGTATACAGGCGTCCACCATCGGGCTGTGTATATACATGGGTAGGATTGGTGAAGTTACCGGCAGGCTTGATCACCGTACCAATTACTTTGGGTGTGGCGGCCGGATTTTTCACCTGCTTAATGGGCTGAGAGGTCGCTTTGGTCGGGGTTTTTGATACGCGTTGAAACTGGGCCTGTGCCAGATTTCCTATGGCTACCATAAAAAGGAGCAACGCTAAGGTCTTTTTCATTTTATTTTTATTTTTTGTGATTGATGGGTCGAAAATAGAATCAGACGAACCCTCAATCACTCCCCTAAAAACAGGAGATTTTAGAATTATTGAAAAATCATGGAAAAGGGGGAGAAGGGGAGGGGTTGCATGGTTGTTAATTTGTAGTATGAGGTATTATTTCTACTTTTCTTTATGAAGTCGCTATTACTATATACTGGTCTTTTTTGGTTTTTGCCCTTTTTTGTCCAGGGACAGGAGCTCATGAACAGGGACAGTCTGCTTCGCCTATTACCGGCCGCCAAAGAGGATACGAATAAAGTACTCCTGTTGATCAGTATCGGGCAACAGTATGAAGGAACCGAACCCGGCACAGCCAAAGCCTATTATCGCCAGGCCCGTGAACTTAGCCGAAAGATGGATTATACCCTGGGGGAGATCCGTTTCATCACCAACTATACCTACCTACTGAACATGGAGGGGCGTTATGATTCCTCCATTCAACTCAACCATCGTTCGGTGGAACTGGCAAGGCAGATCAATCATACAGAGTATCTGGCAAAATGCCTGTTCAATACCGGGACGGCCTATCAATATGCCGGACTGTATGATAGCGCTATCATTCAATATGAGGAAGGAAAAAAAGTGTTTGCGTTGCTTAAGAATGAGAAATTGGAAGCGAAAAGCAAGGATATTCTACAATTGCTTTATGCGGAATTACACCGGTATGATAAAGCGATCGAATTGGGAGAAGGCGCGATCGTTTATTTTAGGCAGTCCGGGGATAAATATTCACTGGCGATTGCCCTCAGTAATACCGGGTTGAGTTATGTGAACACCGGCAAGATGGAGAAAGCCGTTTCTTATTTTAAAGAATCGCTGGCATTGGGTAAGGAGATCGGTGATCTCCAGATCGAAACCACAAATATGCTCAACCTGGGCGATTGCCTGATACAGACCAATCAGTATAGCCAGCTATATCCTTATTTCAAAAGGGCGTTGGAGCTGAGCCAGCGAATGGGGGCGAAGGAAAGTGAAGCCATTGCCAACCGCGGAATGGCCATTTACTATTTATGGAAAAATGAACTCCCATTGGCCAAAAAACACATGGACCAGGCACTGGAGATCACCACCTATTCTGACCAACGGGTGCAACACCGAAGGAATTTAGAAACCTTATCCAGTGTACTTTTTGCCATGCACCGGGTGCAGGAAGCAGAAGAAGCCCTCCGTACTTCAACCATTCTGGGGGACAGCCTCAATGGTGAATTGGTTCAACAAACCACGCTGCAACTGGAAAAGAAGTATGAATCCGAACGGAAGGATAATCAGATACGCCTGCAGCAGGCCAGCCTAAGGCAAAAGACCACACTTAACTATATGCTGATCGGAGGAGCGGTCGCTCTTTTACTGATCTCTTCTCTGCTCTATCTTAACTACCGGCACAAACAGCGCCTTCAGGTACAGCGAATCCAGGAACTGGAGACCGAAAAGCAACTCATGGCAACCGAGGCTGTGCTGAAAGGGGAGGAGCAGGAAAGAAGCCGCCTGGCCAAAGACCTCCATGATGGATTGGGAGGCATGTTATCCGGAATCAAATACTCATTGAATACCATGAAAGGAAACCAGATCATGACGCCCGAAAACCAACAGGCTTTTGAGCGGAGTATGGATATGCTGGACAGCTCGATCAAGGAAATGCGCCGCGTCGCGCACAACATGATGCCCGAAGCCCTGTTAAAGTTTGGGTTGGATACAGCCCTCCGCGATTTCTGCAACGACATTAACCAATCAGGCGCTTTAACCGTCACCTATCAATCCTTTGGTATGGATGGGGTACATTGGGAACAATCCACCGCGATCACGATCTATCGGATCGTACAGGAATTGTTGAACAATACGATGAAACATGCCGCGGCAAGAACAGCCATTGTACAGGTGGGACATACGGCAGAGGGCACCAGCATTACTGTAGAAGATGATGGCAAAGGCTTTGACCCGCTTATTCTCAAAGGGGCAAGGGGTATTGGGTGGACCAATATACAAAGCCGGATCAGTTACCTCAAAGGACGCTGGGATGTACAATCCGAGCCCGGTAAAGGAACATCCATTCATATTGAAATCAATTCATGATGCCGACGAAAGTATTCATTGTGGATGACCACTATATGGTGGTGGAAGGAATCCGATCCTTACTTCAACACGAAGCCTCGATCGAATGGGTAGGACATGCCATGACGGCATCCTCCTGTCTCGCCTTCCTGAAACAAAATGAAGTTGATGTTGTGCTGATGGATATCAATCTCCCCGATAAAAGTGGGATCGACCTTTGTGTCGAAGTTAAAAAGGCATTTCCCACAATTTTTATTCTTGGATTAAGCACATTTAACCAGCAGAGTTTTATCCAGAAAATGATGGAAAATGGGGCCTCTGGTTACCTTCTGAAAAATGCTTCACAGGAAGAATTGATGGAAGGAATACAGGAGGTGATGAAGGGCAAACTCTACCTGAGTTTGGAGGCGGCTCAATCACTTCGTCAATCCGCCGAAACTCCGGTGCCTGTTCTTACCCGACGCGAAAAAGAAATTCTCGAACTGATCGCCGATGGCATGACCAATAATGAGATCGCCCAAAAATTATTTATCAGTGTATCCACTGTCGACACACACCGAAAAAACCTGCTGGCCAAATTCGAAGCGAAAAACATTGCAGCCTTGATTCGAATGGCTACGCAGAGTCGACTAATTTGAACATTTGGGAATTTGACAGATCACTATTCTTCGTAAAGCAGATACTTTTTCCGTATTGCCTTGAATTTTGACAGTTCCGGTTCCCAACTATCCCGGATCTCTTTTTCTGATTTGCCCTCTTTTATTTGCCGGATCAAAATATCATTACCGGCCAGGCGGTTAAAATGTTGATTGGGAATAAAGAAGCTGTCTTTTTTCGGGAATAACTGATAGGCATCCAAGATCCATTTTAGCTGGATCTTATTGTCCACTTCTTTCCTGACAGCTGCTGCAGTTCCGGAAAGGTTCCAACCGTAACATAGTTGCCCATAAAGTTTGGAACTCTTGGCTCCCTCATTGGGGTTGGGAGTAAAGGAGTACATGGTTTTTGGATAGGCCGGATGGCCAAATACCTGAAACGGTTTATCCGTTCCCCGGCCCTCACTCAATACGGTGCCTTCAAAGAAACAGGTGGAGGGGTATAGAAGTATGGATTGAATATCCGGCAGGTTGGGACTGGGTCTTACCGGTAATTCATAAGGCGTTTGGTGTGTATAGTTCTTGCACTTGATCACCTGGAAATGAAAAGGTGTATCGGGCGAGTTTTGGGCTGTCCGGTAATGATCAAAACGTTCATTGGCTTTTTCACTCAGCCATTTCTCCCCGGCGATCATCATGGCGTATTCCGCGATCGTCATGCCATACACGATGGGTACCGGTTGTTTTCCCACAAAGGATTGGAATTTGCGATCGAGAACCGGGCCATCCACATAATGGCCATTGGGATTGGGCCGGTCAAGCAGGAGCAGGGGTTTGCCATATTCAAAGGCCGCTTCCATATATTCCTGGAGGGAGGAAATATAAGTATAGAACCGAACACCGACATCCTGGATATCAAAGATCAGGATATCAATATTCTTCACATCTTCCAGTGAGGGTCTTCTCTTGCTCCCATACAGGGAGATGACCGGAATACCCGTTTGTTTATCAATATAATTAGCCACTTTTTCACCGGCATCGGCATTACCCCTGAACCCGTGTTCAGGGCCAAAAATGGCAGCGATTTTGACCCCTAATTTCTGCAACGTATCTACCAAATGGGTATTGCCAACCATGGAGGTTTGATTGGCAAAAATTCCAACGGTCCGGCCCTCCAGCATAGGGAGGTAAACCGAAATCCTTTCCGCTCCTGCAATGACCCTGTCTGATTGGGAAAGGGCAGAGGTATTGAGCAGGGCAAGAAGACTAAGTATGGCAAGGATCTGTTTCATGATTAAACATAATTCACTTTTCCCAATTTCACTAAATATTTGATATAGACGGCCTAAAATATTTCCCGGTTGCATTTAGGAATTATGGGCTACCTTTCCGCCTTTATTTTTGACTAAAAACAACAAAAAATGCAACAGGTAAAGAGTGGCGATAAGGTGAAAGTCCACTATCATGGAAAATTAACCAGTGGTGAAACTTTCGATAGTTCCGCGGGACGCCAGCCCCTTGAATTTGAAGTAGGCAGTGGTATGGTGATCAAAGGATTCGATAATGGAGTAATGGGTATGGTCGTTGGCGATAAAAAGACCGTGACGATTCCCGTGGATGATGCCTATGGCCCCCGTAATCCCGATATGATGATCAATTTCCCTAAAGACCGTTTCCCCGAAGGAATGGAAGTAGAAGTGGGAATGCCATTGGTAATGAACAATGCATCCGGAGAACAATTCCAGGTTCGTGTAGCTGAGATCGAAGGTGAAAATGTGGTTCTCGATGCCAACCACCCCCTCGCCGGCGAAGAACTGGTGTTTGATATTGAATTGGTAGAAATAGTTGGGGGAAGCCCGATTATTTTGATGCCATAGAATATGTGGCGCGAATGAAGACGAATGACCCGAATTGCACGAATTTTTATTTATGAATTTGTGCAATTCGGGTCATTCGATTTAATTCGTGTACTTATCTTTTCCACCACCATCCCAGCCACAGCCCACACAATCCCCAACTCACAACTGAATCGACGAGATGATTCATCAGGTCGAATGATTCGAACCAGATATGCATGGTATAAATGCCATTTAAGAAGGCGATCAATCCCGCCCCCAGGCTGGTAAGTAATATAGTGGAAAATGAGGGTGCATTCATTTTGGATAATCCCCAACAAAGCAGCCAGGCCAACACAATGTCAACCAATAATCCCCTGATGATATTCATGGTCATATTATCCTCCAATTTGGAATGATAACTAACCTGCGCCCAGGGTTTGCCTACGGCATCGGCCATTGTTTTTTCCATTACTTCCATGGACGCATCTTTGGGATGGCCAGGCATAAAATAGGATCCATCTTTTTCTAATTGCGACTCCAATACTGCCAGGATCGTATCCTGTTTGGGGGTGTACTCTGTGGCCTTGTAGTGAAGTTGAAGTACTGTCCAGGAAAGTGTTTGCCAGACCATCAGGAGTAATCCTCCCACGATGGCCCCAATGAGCATTTTTTTCATGTTAATCGTTGGTTTGGTTCACCTAAAAGGTAAGGCATTTTCATTTTTAATCCACCCGGTTTTTGATAAACGCGCTGTTTTCATACAGGGCGGAAACAGGGATTCATGTATATTCGAACCCTAAAATTCCTCTATGTCCCTTGACTATCAATATACAGTGGCTGAAAGACTAATGCGGTATGTTCAGATCGACACGCAGAGCGACCCCCATTCCGGGAGCTTCCCATCCACCGAAAAACAAAAGGACCTCGGACGGGTCTTGGTGGAGGAATTAAAGGCCATGGGGGCTGAAGATGTCCAAATGGATGAATGGGGTTATGTTTTTGCCACCATTCCCGCCACGGTTAATAAGGCTGTACCCGTGATCTGTTTTTGCGCGCATATGGATACCTCGCCCGATTGTTCAGGTACCGGGGTGAAACCCCTGCTTCACCGCCATTATGATGGCGGTGATATTGTACTACCCGATGATCCATCCGTAGTGATCACACCTGCACAACATCCGTATTTACTTAAGAAAATTGGAGAGGATATCATCACCGCGTCAGGCACCACCTTGTTGGGAGCGGATGATAAAGCAGGTGTTGCTATTATCATGGACCTGGCTGCATACCTTATCTCCCATCCTTCTGTTCCACATGGTAAGATCCGCCTGCTGTTTACACCCGATGAGGAAATAGGGAAAGGAGTGGATAAACTGGATATGAAAAAACTCGGTGCCGATTTTGGCTATACACTGGATGGTGGCGAGAGAGGGGCCCTGGAGTATGAGAACTTTTCTGCAGATGGCGCCACCGTGATCTTTCATGGCATCAGCGCCCATCCAGGTGATGCCAAGGACAAAATGGTCAGTGCCCTCAAAGTGGCCAGTCACTTTATTGATTCGCTGCCCAAAGATGAACTGGCACCGGAGGCAACAGAAGGTAGGTATGGATTTGTTCATCCGGTTCAGATGCAGGGAACGGTTGAAAAAGCAACTGTTGAATTCATCCTTCGAGACCACCATACACCCAAATTACCCGCCTACCAGGAATACCTCAAGGATAAGATACTTGAAACACTAAAGCGTTTTCCGGGTGCCAACGCTGAGTTTTTGGCCCGGGAACAATACCGCAATATGATCGAGGTGCTGGATCAGCATCCTCAGGTGGTTGAATTTGCCCGTGAAGCCATGCAGGAAGCGGGTATAGAGCCTATATCCGAGCCCATTCGCGGGGGTACTGACGGTGCCCGGTTATCCTTTATGGGGCTCCCTTGCCCGAATATCTTTACCGGTGAAATGGCCCTGCATGGAAAGTATGAGTATGTCAGCGTGCAGGATATGGAAAAGAGTGTTGAAACACTGGTGAACCTGGTGCAAATTTGTGCCAAAAGAAGTGGAGCGGGTGAATAGGGATTCGTTAACTTGTGTCAAATATTTTTCAAATGGGACTCGAACATTATATTTCAACGTATTGGTGGCTGCTTGCCATTGTTTTATTCTTCTTTAGTGGACTTTTTACAGTCAATCAGGGATATATCGGTGTGATCACGCTCTTTGGTAAATACCGTCGTGTGGCACCTCCCGGTTTGCGCTTTAAAATACCGTTTCTGGAAAAAGTATACCGGAAGATATCCATTCAAAACCGGTCGGTGGAATTGGAATTCCAGGCTGTAACATCGGACCAGGCCAATGTGTATTTCAAAAGCATGCTGCTCTATTCCGTACAGAATGCAGACGAGGAAACGATCAAAAAGGTCGCCTTCAAATTCATTGCCGATCGTGACCTGATGCAGGCGCTGATCCGCACCATCGAAGGAAATATCCGCTCCTTTGTGGCGACTAAAAAACAAGCTGAGATCCTTGCCTTGCGCAAAGAGATCGTTGAATATGTAAAAGCGGAGATCGATCATACTCTTGAAACCTGGGGTTATCATTTGCTTGATCTCCAGATCAACGATATCACCTTTGACAAACTCATCCTGGATTCAATGAGCAAAGTGGTGGCGAGCAATAACCTTAAAGCTGCCGCCGAGAACGAAGGACAGGCCCTCCTTATCACCAAGACCAAATCGGCCGAAGCCGAAGGAAATGCCATCAAGATCGCCGCGGAAGCAGAACGCGAAGCAGCCCGCTTACGAGGACAAGGGGTGGCACTCTTCCGTAAAGAAGTAGCCGAAGGTATGACCCAGGCCGCTGAGCAGATGAAACAGGCCAACCTGGATACCAACGTGATCCTTTTCTCCATGTGGACCGAAGCCATTAAGAATTTTGCCGAATATGGCAAAGGCAACGTGATCTTCCTCGATGGTAGCCCCGAAGGCATGGAAAATACCATGCGCCAGATCCAGGCCATGATGATGAAACAGGTTGGCGCCGGGAAATAAGCTTGTTAAAGTATTCCGAAATTCGAATGCCGCCTAAAATGCGGCATTATTTTTTTCGTTGTTTGCACAGCTGTTAATAAATAATAGCTGGCATCAAAATTGAATTCCTGACCGATAAACTACATTTACGACCTAAAGAGTGACCCATGCTTGAATTTCTATTGCAGACCGACACCTTACGCCAATTAGCCAATACCGCCACCAATGTCCTCCAGGGGGATTCCAATGGAGACGGCAAACTGAGTATCATCGAACTGCTTTCCCTTGGGGGCTGGATCATGATTCCACTGGCTTTGATGTTCCTCCTTACCGTTTTCTTCTTCTTTGAACGCTATATCGCGATCAATAAAGCCTCTAAAGTGGATGGTAATTTCATGAATATCATTCGTGACCATATCACCAGTGGCAATATTACCGCGGCGCGGAGTTTCGCCAAGAATACCAATAATCCTGTGGCCCGGATCGTGGACAAAGGGATTCAGCGTATCGGCAAACCCATCAACATGATCGAAAGCAGCATGGAGAATGTGGCCCAGATCGAAATGTATAACCTGGAGCGGAACCTGAACTTCCTTTCAGTTGTATCCCGGGCGGCACCCATCTTTGGTTTTGTGGGAACCCTGGCTGGTCTGATGCAATTGTTTTTTAAGATCAATTCAACCGGTGAATTTGACCTGAGCGCCATCGCCGGAGGTATCTATACCAAACTGGTAACCTCTATTACAGGTCTGGTTATTGGTCTGATCGCCTACCTCTGCTACAATTTCCTCCATACCATGTTGGAAAAGAACGTAAATAAAATGGAAGTGGCAGCAGCCGATTTTCTGGATGTATTACAGGAACCCACCCGATAGAATAAGCCTATGAAGCTGAGAAAAAAATTGACGGCCGAGCCTGAAGTGTTCACGGATTCACTGAACGACATCATCTTTATCCTGCTGATGTTCTTTCTGATCGTTTCCACACTGGCCAACCCCAATGTGATCAAGGTGAACAACCCCCGCGGAACCAAGGATACCAAGGCCAAACAAAATATTGTGATCTCCATTGATAAGGATCAGAATTTCTTTATGGGTCAAAAACAGGTGGATCCCGCAATGCTGGACTCTTTGCTAATGGCCGAGGTCCTTCGGTTAAAACCCCTGATCGACACACCCTCTGTGGTGATCAATGCAGATACGATCTCTTACTATGGCGAGGTATTCCGGGTCATGCGCGCCGCTAAACGGGCCGGAGCAAAGGTGGTGGCAAATGTGCAGTAGTAATTTGTCCATGTGAACACCCGGAAATTTGACAGGAGGAAATCCTTTTTCTCAAATTTCCACCCTCATCATTCGGTGTTTCCCCTGCATATCTTTCTTCAACTCGATCGAAGTGAACCCCTGTGCCTGAAACAAGGAAACAACTTCCACGCCAAGTGTTTCATTGATCTCAAGATAGATCGCGCCCCCTTTTTTAAGTTGCTGCTTAGCCAATTGAGCAATGAGGCGGTAGAATAAAAGGGGGTCCGTATCGGGGACAAACAATGCTTCTGAAGGCTCATGTTCCCTTACATTTTCAGGCAAAGTATTCCAATCACTCCAGGGGATATATGGCGGATTGCTGACGAGGAGATCGATCTCACCCAGACCTGGCCAACTTGTTTCATCCGTCAGGTCAATGGCTTTGAAGACAACCTCCACAGCCAGGTCATCCGCATTTTCCTTTGCAATAGCCAATGCCTCCTGACTGATATCGATGGCCGCGACTGCCCAGCCTGGCCGTTTTTTCTTAAAACTAATAGGGATACAGCCCGAACCGGTTCCGATATCCAGGACTGTATAATTTTCTTTATCAGGCCTGTCTTTTAGGATCCAATCAACCAGTTCTTCAGTTTCAGGTCGTGGTATCAAAACAGCCGGGCCAACCCTGAATTTATTTCCGGCAAACCAGGCATGACCAGTGATATATTGTATAGGTTCAAATGACAGCAAACGTGTTACCCCCTCCTGCAATAATAGTTGTTGTTCTTCCGTGATCTCCTTCTTTGGTTGCGCTATTTGCTGCTGGCGGTCAAGACCCGTTACCCATTCGATCAGGATATCTGTCATAGGGGGTGTTTCATTTTCAAGATATACGGGCTCAAGCTGCTTAGTGATAATATTTCGGGCGGAGGAAAGATGCATGGCTGTTGGAAATTAGCTATTAGCTTTTGGCTTTTAGGTTTTGGCTTTTAGGTTTTTGCTTTTAGCTTTTTAAGATTTATATGAAACAAGTGCCCAAATTACGAAAAATGCAAAAATCACCTCCCTTCCAAATTCATAAAAACCAACATCAGTCATCAGTCATCAGTCATCTGTCACCCGTCATCCGTCATCTGTCATCCAACTCACCAATACCTCGTACATTCGCTGCTATCATGGCACATGAAACCTATATGCTCCGTTGCCTGCAGTTGGCTCAATTGGGTGCAGGCGCTACGGCTCCAAATCCAATGGTGGGTGCCGTACTGGTTCATCATGACCGGATCATTGGGGAAGGATATCATCAGGTGTATGGTCAGGCCCATGCGGAGGTAAATTGTTTGGACAGTGTTCCCGAAGCTGATAGACCCCTGATCCCTGAATCCACCATCTATGTATCGTTGGAACCCTGTGCGCATTTTGGCAAAACCCCGCCTTGTGCTGACCGTATCATTGCTGAAGGTATCCGACGGGTGGTCATCGGTACACGTGACCCCTTTTTAGAAGTAAATGGTAAGGGTATAGAAAAACTTCAAAAGGCAGGGATCGAGGTAGTGACAGGTGTTTTGGAAAAAGAATGCCGCGGATTGAATAAACGATTCTTCACTTTTCATGAGCAGAAACGTCCCTATATAGTGCTTAAATGGGCACAAACGGCCAATGGATATATTTCAGGAAACGGGAAGGAGCGCTTACTGATCAGCAATAGCACCACCCAACGCCTGGTTCACCAATGGAGGAGTGAGGAAGCGGTCATACTGGTAGGCACAGGTACTGCTTTGCTGGATGATCCCGCCCTGACCAACAGGTTTGGTGGCGCCCAACCTGTAAGGGCAGTAGTGGACCTTGACCTGAAATTGCCAGGTTCACTCAAACTGCTGGATGGCAGCCTTCCCACCCTGATCTTCAATTCCCGGAAAGAGGAAAAGTCAGGTAACCTGAACTTTTTAAAAGTCTCCGGAAAGAACGATCTTGTCCACCAAATCCTTAATCACCTGTACACCCTTAAAAAAACAAGCTTGCTGGTAGAAGGCGGGGCGGCATTATTGGGTTCTTTTATTCAAACCGGCGCCTGGGATGAAGCCCGGGTGATAACCAATGATTCGCTGGTTGTGGAAGAAGGGACAATGGCGCCAATACTCACAGGTGCAATAAGGATACCCGGTCCGGATTGGGTAGGTGACCGGATTGAATATTTCAAAAACAGCCAATGCTATTCCTGATCGGCAGTATCATATTGTCCTCCTGGCTTGTCCTTTCATTCAAAATTCTGGAAAGGTTCAATATTCCCTTGTCACAGGCCATTGTGGTCAATTATTGGGTCTGTGTCATCACCGGTTCAATATTCAATGGGGCAAGCCCTTTTACGACCTCATTGGTCCATGAAAGCTGGATCGGCTGGGCTCTTATCATGGGTGCTACCTTTATAGCTTTATTCAATTTGATCGGCTTTACCACTCAGCAAATGGGTGTTTCGGTCGTGTCCGTGGCCAATAAACTTTCCCTGGTTATTCCCTTCCTGTTTTCCTTGTATCTCTACAATGAGAAGGCCACCGTTTTGAAGATAATAGGTGTTTTAGTAGCGCTTGGTGCGGTGGCGCTCACCTGTTGGCCTTCCGGAAATACCGAACCGTCGGGTAAAAAATTCACCAGGACATTGATCCTTTTGCCTGTTGTGATCTTTGCCGGATCGGGATTACTGGACACCATGATCAAATATGTGGAAACCACCCATCTGAACGAATCCAATAAGAATAATTATCTGATTTCCGCATTTGCTGTTGCTGCCATCATTGGGTTAATTTTAATGGGGTATCAATTGCTGGTCAAAAAGCAGAAATTTGATAAAAGAGCTATCTGGGGTGGGATCATGATCGGTGTGCCCAACTATTTTTCCATCTGGTGCCTCGTGATGGTGCTCAAAGAATACGCAGCAAACAGTTCCATGATCATTCCGGTAAATAATATGGGAATCGTGTTGTTCAGCACCTTGACCGCCTGGATCGTATTCCGTGAGCATCTTTCCAAAACAAACTGGCTGGGAATCATTTTATCATTAGGGGCTATCGCTCTGATCGCGTATGGATAACCGTGACTTTTTTTATACCATCGAAAAGGAATCTCTTGCCGAATTCAAAGACCGGGGAAGCCGGTTTCTGGCCTATGCCTTTCCCATACGGTCGGTTGATGATTTCAAAATCCGGCTTCAGCAATTAAAGGAAGAACATCCTAAGGCCGTTCACCATTGCTTTGCCTACCGGTTGGGTACCGATGGAAATCTATTCAGAAGCAGTGATGATGGCGAACCTTCCGGTAGTGCGGGTCGTCCCATACTGGGACAAATAGACAGTCGCGAATTGGTGGATATGGCGGTGGTGGTGGTAAGGTATTTTGGAGGTACCTTGTTGGGAGTGCCCGGATTGATCAACGCCTATAAAAACAGTACAGCCATGGCCCTTCAAACAGTTCCTCTTGTCCAAAGGGCTGTGGTCGTGCCCTACCGGCTTCAGTTTGACTATACCCAGATGAACCCGGTGATGACCCTGCTCAAACAATGTGGATGTCAGGTCATCAAAAATGAGATCCAGCTGTTTTGTATGATGGAAGTGAATATTCCCCGTAACAGGGAAGATGAATTATTGTATAAATTGAAGGATCTTTATACAGTAGAGGTCGAAAAAGTGTCTTGAATTTTTGTTTCACGCGACGCTCGCCGCGCTTCTTAGCGAGCACAGCGAGAAACCACAAAATCGATTAATCGACGGTACATAAAAATAAAATAGCCACATGAAAAATTTAATTCTGCTCCTGCTTGCATTTTTCCTGGTCAATGTTGCCCAAAGCCAGCAATCCCTCAATATCATACCCGAACCCGTTTCAGTTACTATGGGACAGGGGCGTTACCAATTGGGAAATTCACTGGTCATAGGCGGTGACCTCGCCAAGGAGGAAGTAATGAAGACCGCCCAACACCTCGCGGGAAAGATACAGGCCACGAGCGGGAAAACAGTCACCATCAATCCCGCTGATGCGGCGGCAGCGGTCCGGTTACTCCTGATTCCCACATTGGATGCGGAGATCGGCAAGGAGGGTTACCGGTTGGAAGCGACAGGAAATGGAGTGGTGATCAAAGCAAATCAACCTGCCGGATTATTTTACGGAGTACAAACATTACTTCAGCTATTACCTCCGGCCGTAGAAGGTAAATCACCTGAGCCGGGTGCCGATTGGTCCGTGCCGCAGGTTTCCATTGTGGACTATCCCCGTTTTGGTTGGAGGGGTTTTATGTTTGATGTATCCCGGCATTTTTTCACAAAAGAAGAAGTGAAATCCTACATCGATCAGATGGTGAAGTATAAACTCAATCTCCTGCATCTTCACCTGACCGATGACGAGGGCTGGCGGATCGAGATCAAATCACTTCCCAAATTGACCTCTGTCGGGGCCTGGCGGGCCTATCGGATCGGTCGGTTTGGGGATATGACCAAACCCACTGCCGATGAGCCAAAGGACTATGGCGGGTTTTACACCCAGGAGGATCTGAAAGAACTGATCCGTTATGCACAGGATCGGTTTGTCAATATCCTTCCTGAGGTAGATGTGCCTGGACATAGCCTGGCGGCAGTGGTCGCCTATCCCGAATTATCCTGTACACCCGATGCGAAAAATTATCAGGTGCGCTCGGGGGAGAAGATCATGGAATGGCCCCCGAGTGGACATTTTTATGGATTGATCGATAATACACTTTGCCCGGCCAATGAGAAGGTTTATGAATTCCTCGATAAGGTATTTACCGAACTGGCGGCCGTATTTCCCTTTGAATACATTCACATGGGTGGGGATGAAACAGCCCGTAATTTCTGGGAGAAAATGCCGGAAATCAAAGCCTTGATGAAAAGAGAGAACCTCAAAAATCTGGACGAGGTACAAAGTTATTTTGTTAAACGCGTAGAGAAGATCGTAGCCTCCAAAGGAAAGAAATTGATTGGCTGGGATGAAATATTGCAGGGAGGCCTGGCACCCAACGCGGCTGTAATGAGTTGGCGGGGCACCAAAGGAGGTATCGAAGCAGCTAAACTAAAGCATGAAGTGGTAATGAGCCCCACGACCCATGTTTATATTGACTATATGCAAGGTGATCGCATTATCGAACCCCCGGTCTATGCCAGCCTCCGGCTAAAAAAGGTTTATGAATTTGATCCGCTTCCAGCTGGTGTGGAATCCCAATATATTTTGGGTGGTCAAGCCAACCTGTGGACAGAACAAGTGTACAATATGCGCCACGCTGAATACATGACCTGGCCGCGGGGTCTTGCGCTGGCTGAAGATGTCTGGTCGCCGGTTGCGCAAAAGAATTGGGCCGGGTTTGTGTCAAAAGTGGAAATGCATTTTAAACGATTTGACGCGGCCGATAAAAAATATGCCCGCAGCATGTTTGAACCCGATTTTAAATTCACCACCAATGCAAAGGGCGAGATCGTGGTGCAGATGGATACGGAAGTTGAAGGACTGAATATCCATTATAGCCTCGATTATTCTTTCCCTGACCAATATTATCCCATTTATACAAAACCCCTGACCTTGCCCAAAGACGTTTCCCTTTTAAAAGTGGTAACTTATCGCGGCAAGGAACAAATGGGAAGGATCATTTTTTTCCCGGTTGAAGAGATGAAAAAACGAATGGGACGAAAATAAAAAAGGAGGCCGCCACGAATTGGTGGCGGCTATCTTTTAACCCTATTCAGTGAAAATCTGTTTTTCTCAGGTGGATTGGATCATTTGGTTTTTCAGATACAAGACTCAGGTTTTAGATGGTCTGGATCTGTTGGTCTTTTTTCGGTTGATGGATTTTAACTAGTTTTTGATTCGTATTCGTGTTAATCTATAGGCTATTTGTGTGCCAATAATTAATCCATTGAAACACAACATCCTCAATTTTCAGCATTCAGATTTGTATCCATTTTCTGGATTCATTTTCCATTATCTGTTCAAGTCATAATTGAAATCTTATTTCTCTCATCTCCCCAGGCTCAAATCCTCAATTAAAAAAAGAAGCCGCCACATTTCTGTGACGGCCGTCCTTAACCCTTGAAATGTAAAACGAAATTTGTATAGCTTATTGCTTCATCAGTTTGGTTTTGTAGATGCTTTGTCCTTCGCGGCTGGTGATGTCCAGAAGGTACATACCGGCAGGAATGTTTTTCAGGTCGTTAACAGCAACACTGTTAGAACCTTTGCGTAATTCAGCATTCAATTGCTTTACTACTTTACCATTCAGGTCATACAGGTTAATGATCACTGACTGGTTGGTTTCTGCCTTGATATCTACCTGTACACCATTGGTAAAGGGGTTGGGGTAGGTGCTGGCTTTGATTACCGTAGCGTTCACTTTGATGGTCACTACATTGGAGTAGGTGAAAGTTCCATCAATATCCACCTGCTGAATACGGTAATAATTATCGGCAGCGGGTTTGGTATCGTTCAGGCTGTATTCTTTTTTGAAGATGCTGTTACCGGCGGCAGCAACTGTACCGATGGCTTCCCAATCTTTACCGTTGGTGCTTTTCTCTACCACAAAATGGCTGGTGTTAGATTCGGTCAGTGTTTGCCATTTTACATTCACATCATTGTTATTGCGGATGGCTGTGGTTTGCAAACCGGTAACAGGAAGGGTAGACATAACGCGCTCAAAAGTGATATCATCGATAGCGAGGTCATTTCCACAACCACCGGTTTGGTTATTGATGATGCGGTAGCGTACGCTGGTCTGTCCGGCACCGAGCGTAAAGGTACCACCCACCTGTACCCATGTAGCGTTGGCGCTTTGGGCAATATATTGGGAAGTAAAAGAGGTCAATTGAGTAAAAGTTCCGTTGGCATTGTAGGCCTCTACCACAAACTGCAAGCGGGGCAGCAGGGCAGATGAACCACAGGTACCCAGGGTATTTACATTCATCACGTACAAATAGATGCTGTAATAAGAGTTAGAGGTCAATCCGGTTACTGTATCGCGGTAGAATTCACCGGCAGCATAACTGGCGTTTATCACCATCGCACGACCGTTACCGTCACCGGTATGGTCATTCGAGGCATGCCATTCAGAGCGACCATTGGTTTTTTTGTAAAGATGGTATTCACCATCCGATATAGAACTACCGGAATTGTAAGAATACGTGGTACGACCAGAAGGCAGCGAAGTTTTGTTATTTCCTTTACCAAAGGTTTCCTGGAAAAGGATGCCCATGGGTCCGGAATTGTTGTTGGACTGGGCCAGGGTTTGAAAGCCAGCCAGCAGAGCGGCGATCAGGGTGATGAAGTAGAATTTAGTTTTCATTTTTAGGGGTTTGGCAGGGATAAGTCCAAAGCAATGCCAGACTCCTATTTAAATGAAAATCAATATTTTATATAGTAGGTGGGGTGTGCCAGTTTCCCGTGTTTGGACGGGATTTCCGGAATTTGGAAAATCAGGAAACAAACCTCCTGCTCACTACCAATTCCTTCTTACCCGGTGTATATACATAAAAGCCCTCACCTGTCTTAACGCCCAGTTTTCCGGCGGTTACCATATTGACCAGCAAGGGGCAGGGGGCATATTTAGGATGGCCAAAACCATCGTGGAGTACTTTTAAAATGGAGAGGCAAACATCCAGTCCGATAAAATCGGCCAGTTGAAGGGGCCCCATCGGGTGGGCCATTCCCAGTTTCATGATACAATCTATTTCTTCCACACCGGCAATACCTTCATACAGGCTGGAGATCGCTTCATTGATCATCGGGATCAGGATGCGGTTGGCAATGAATCCTGGATAGTCATTCACCACACAGGGAACCTTTCCCAACTGCTTACTCAGATCAATAATGGTATCAGTAACCTCTTTGCTTGTATTATAGCCATTTATCACTTCCACCAGTTTCATCACCGGAACCGGGTTCATAAAGTGCATACCGATCACTTTATCCGGACGCTGGGTTACTGCGGCGATCTTGGTAATGGAAATGGAAGAAGTATTACTGGCGAGGATACAATCCGCCGGTGCAGAGGTATCTAATTGCTGGAAGATCCGAAGTTTGAGTTCTGTTTGTTCCGTGGCTGCCTCGATCACCAGAGAAGCTTCCTTCACACCCTGCTCTATGGAAGTGGCTGTACGGATATTATCCAGTGTTTTAGCCTTTAATTCCTTACGGATGATCTCCTTGGCAACCATCCGGTCCAGATTTTTGCCGATCGTTGCCACCGCCTGGTCCAGTTGGGGCTGTGCAATATCAATAAGAGTAACTTTAAAACCGTGTTGAGCAAATACATGTGCTATCCCGTTTCCCATGGTGCCTGCACCAATGACGGAAACATTATCTCCAATGTTGAACATGAGGATTGATTTAGAATGGGGCAAAAGTAAGGAGAAACATTTTTAGAACTTATGACAATATGAATTACACGAATTATTACGAATGAGCGCGAATGGCACGAATTATAAGTTATATAAGACGTAGAAGATCTTAATTACCTGAAATAAAAAATTCGTGTAATTCGTGAAGATTCGCAAAAATTCGTGTCATCAATTTTTTCTCTTGAAATCCCCTCTCTTCCAAGAATCAATAAAATCGGCCCAGGCAGCCGGGTTGAAGATATTCAGGGGTGGGGTTTGACCGGCATAAACGGCACGGTTGGCCACATTACGGAGCTGTATATTCGTTGCTTCCCGTCCATCGGAAGGAATGGTCTTTAATAATGCCCTCCGGGCAGCGATACTTGTATTTTTTCGGGCCACTTCGAGGTCATCATCATCCACTTCAGCGTTCACAAAATCGCGGGCAAACTGTTCAGGGGTAGGCCGGGGTTTGATGATCGTGGCCGGGAGGTAAACAGTATCGGCCACCATTAACTGAACAACGCTATATTGGTTGCCATCAAGATTTCGGGGAATGGTGACCAGTTTCGATTTATAGCTTACATGGGTAAATTCTACTATATCTCCTTTTAACACAACAATGGAGAAAACACCTTCTGCATTGGTGATGGTTCCCCGGTTCTGACCCTTGACCACAATACTTACTGCGGGGATTCCTACCAGGCTGTCAGCGGTCATTACAATACCATAAAGTTGTACTACAGAATCACGTACGGACTCAAATTGGGCTTTTGAGCGAGCAGGCATCAAGAGCAGCAAAACGATGGTATAAAGCAGAATTTTCTTCACTTCGCCAAAAATAGGGACTAGTTACTTAAATAGGAAACAAAAAAGCAGGCGGGATGTTTAACTTTGCAGTCCATTCATTTTTTTAACATAAGCTTTTAAAATGACGAAGGAAAAAGTGCTCGAGGCCTTAAGTAATGTGCAGGAACCTGACCTGGGAAAGGATCTGGTGACCTTAAACATGGTAAAAGACATTGAGATTGAAGGAAACAAGGTCTCGTTTACGGTGGTGCTCACAACCCCGGCCTGCCCCATGAAAGACATGATCGGGAATGCCTGTGTTCATGCCGTTAAACTCCTGGTCAATAAGGAAGCCGAGGTAAAAGTGAACTTTACCTCCAATACGTCGACCAAACGTGTAGACACCGGTGCCGTGCTTCCTCAGGTAAAAAATATCATAGCTGTGGTCAGTGGTAAAGGAGGCGTGGGAAAGAGTACCGTTTCAGCCAACCTGGCATTGGCCCTCGCCAAAGGCGGAGCCAAAGTAGGGTTGATGGATGCGGATATCTATGGCCCAAGCGTACCCATCATGTTTGGTGTGCGGGGGGAAAGACCCATGATGATGGAAGTGGATGGAAAGGGCATGATCGTTCCCCTGGAAAAATTTGGGATCAAATTACTGAGTATTGGATTATTGGTGGATGAAAAGAATGCCGTGGTTTGGAGAGGCCCTATGGCCAGCAGCGCCATCCGGCAATTTGTAACCGAAGTGTATTGGGGTGACCTGGATTATCTGGTTGTGGATATGCCTCCGGGTACAGGTGATATACATTTGACACTTATGCAAACCGTACCGGTTACCGGTGTAGTGATCGTCACAACCCCCCAGGATGTAGCCCTGGCCGATGCCAAAAAAGGGATCGCCATGTTTGGGCAGGCACAGATCAGTGTGCCGATCGTAGGTCTGGTGGAGAATATGAGCTATTTCACCCCTGCAGAATTGCCGGAAAACAAATATTACATCTTTGGAAAGGATGGGGGTAAACGTCTCGCCGATGAGTATGATATCCCTTTCCTTGGACAAATACCCCTGGTACAAAGCATACGCGAAGGGGGCGACAAAGGCGTTCCGATCATGTTGAGTGAGGATGCCGTGACCCGAAAGGCCTTTGAAGATTTTGCCGGTCTCGCCGCACGAAGCATCGCCATGCGCAATGCCAATATGGGAGCCACAAAAGTTATTGAAGTAGTGTCCTGATCCGGGCAAGGGACTTATTTTTGTCCCATGTACAACCTTCCTGATTTCAAAGAACCCGATAGCGGGGAGATAAAGGCCTTCATGCAGGCCCATCCCCTTGCCCTTTTGTTTGGGGTGGATGATCAACGACGCCCCGTTGCTACCCAGGTGCCCGTTCTTCTCGAAGAACGTGATGGCAAAACCTTCCTGATCGGTCATATGAGCAAGGCAACCGATCATATCAAAGCCTTTCAGGCATTTCCGGAAAATATATTGGCCGTATTTACCAGCCCCAATTGCTATGTAAGCGCTACCTGGTATACCATGCCTCATATGGGATCCACCTGGAATTACATGTCGGTACACGCCCATGGCCCGATCCGTTTTGGATCAGAGGAGGAATTGGTAGGGATCATGAAAAAACTAACCCTCCATTTTGAACAGAACAATCCGCAATCCTCAACTGTATTTGATAATTTGCCCGCTGAGTACCTGGATAAGATGATGAAAGGAATAAGGCCTTTTGAAATAGAGGTCAAAAGGCTTGAGCATGTGTTTAAACTCAGCCAGAACCGAGATGAAAAAAGTTTCCAGCAGATCATCGATCAATTGTCCAACGGGGATACTGGTGCCCGGTTCATTGCCGAAGAAATGAAAAAGAGGAAGTCATCACTTTATCCCCCCAACGTCGTATGAATTTTCAATTCTCCGAAACCTTTGCCCGCGAATTGGACCTAGAGGATCCATTGTCCTCTATGCGGAATGAATTCATCCTTCCCGGTCCGGCAGGTAATAATAAGATCTATTTCCTGGGCAACTCACTGGGTCTTCAACCCCATCGCACAAAAGGCTATATCCAAACGATTCTGGATGACTGGTCAGCACTGGGGGTGGAAAGTTTTTTTCATGCCCGGGAACCCTGGATGGATTATCATGCGTCCCTTACCCGGCCATTGGCCACCGTTATGGGCTGTCTGCCGGAGGAGATATCTGTAATGAACCAACTTACGGTGAACCTGCATTTGCTGATGGTCAGTTTTTACCGCCCTTCGGGCAAACGGGTAAAGATCATTTGTGAATCAAAGGCCTTTCCGAGCGACCAGTATATGTTTGAAACGCATCTCCGGTCACGGGGAATGGTTCCCGAGGATATCCTGATTGAATTAAAGCCCCGGGAGGGAGAAGCCACTTTGCAAACAGCAGATATCCTTCAACAGATCCGGGATACGGGCAATGAACTGGCCCTTGTCTTATTGGGCGGGATCAATTACTATACCGGGCAGGTGCTTGATATGGAAGCTATAACCAGGGCTGGTCATGCAGTAGGTGCCCGGGTTGGATTTGACCTGGCTCATGCCGCTGGTAACATACCCTTGCAACTCCATGCCTGGAATGTTGACTTTGCAGCCTGGTGTTCTTATAAATACCTCAACGCCGGACCGGGTGCCGTAGGCGGCGTATACATTCATGAACGATTCCATCAGGATACCTCCATTCCCCGGATGGCTGGTTGGTGGGGGTATGAAAAAGAGACCCGGTTTCAAATGGAACCCGGCTTTAAACCCATTCAATCGGCGGAAGGCTGGCAATTGAGTACACCCTCGCTCATTCTTTATGCCGCACACCGGTCCTCCTTATCTGTTATAGAACAAGCCGGTTGGTCCAATATACTTGCCAAACAAAAAAAGCTGACGGCCTGGTTATGGTTTATCCTGGATCATATCCGCCAGGATTCAGCCAATGCATCCCAATGGGAAATATTAACTCCCGTGCAGCAAGACCAGCATGGCTGCCAGGTATCCCTTTATTTTCCTGAAAATGGAAAGAAGGTCTTTGACCACCTGACCCAAAAAGGGGTCATGGCCGACTGGCGTGAACCCGGTGTTATTCGGGTTGCCCCCGTTCCTTTATACAACTCCTTTCATGAGGTTTGGTTATTCGGAAGTTATTTAAAGGAAATGTTAGAAATATAGTTTTATCAGTTAATAAATAGACTTTATATTGCTTGGGTACATGAATATCCAATCGGCATTATCTTCATATAAGGTCTGGGTGCTGGCTCCGTATCTCCATACGGATGACCCCAATCTGCAATACTATTATGATTTTACGGAAGGAATTAAAGAGTACACCCGGGTCTTTGATGAATTGAAATGTGAATGGGAATGGCAACCGGTAGGGATACATGATTACAACGATATCATTCGCCAGATAGGTTCATCTGCCAATGGTAAACAACCCCTGGTGATCAATTTGTGCGACGGGGATGAGATCAATGGAACACCTGGTGTATCGGTCATTGAGGCTTTGAAAAAAGAAGGATTGGTATTTACAGGTTCCAACCGTTTCTTCTATGAGATCACCACTTCCAAAATTCCCATGAAGCAGGCCTTTGAGGCAGCGGGGGTTCCTACCCCCAAATGGGAGGTCATGACTGAAGATGGTTCCAACCTCAATGGTTTGTTTAACCGGATAGGAAGTCCCCTGATACTGAAACCGGCTATCTCCGGCGGAAGTATGGGTATTGGTATTAAAAATGTGGTCCATACAGAGGAGGAATGTATCTCCCGGTTGGAGGAAATGCGAGGGGGTTACCACGGCTGGGACCTGGCTGGTGGAGGTATCATAGCAGAAGCCTTTATTAAAGGAAGGGAGTTTACAACCCTGGTTGTGGGAAGCGGTGAACAAGAGCTGATCTTTTATCCCCCGGCGGAACGGTTATTCCACCAGGGATTACCGGATACGGAACAATTTCTTTCTTATGACCGTTTATGGGAAACCTATGAAGACGAGAAACCGGTTGACAATGATCAGTTTCTTTATAACTACGGTGAGCCGGAAGCAGAATTATTAGCCCCCCTTCGCGAAATGAGTCTCGCGGCCTATAAAGCAGTCGGCGGCACGGGTTATGGGCGTATAGATATTCGAATGGATAAGGAAACGGGAAACATGTATGTATTGGAAGTAAATGCCCAATGCGGTTTGAGTGAGGATGAGAATTTTACTTCCATCGGCGCGATCCTTCGATTTGCCAGAAAATCATTTACCCAGCTCACCTGTGAGATACTCGAGGATGCGCTGAAGCGTCATAAACCCTAATGTATGAAGATCTGTGTGCTACAACCCGATTATTCAACGTCCGCGGTAGATTATCAGTATTATGATCCGGCCAGGAACCTGACAGCACTCTATCCGGAGGCTACGGTTGACCATGTGCTGTTGAATAAACTCACTACCTATCGCCAATTGCGTGACCTGTCGAAGAAAGGGTATGATATATTCGTCAATCTTTGTGAAGGTTATCTGGAATGGGAAGTTCCTTCCATTGATGTCATTCACACGCTTGAATTACTCAATCTTCCGTTTACCGGACCCAGCTCCAATTTGTATGATCCCCCCAAACCATTGATGAAATATGTGGCCTTTTGCGAAGGGGTCAGGACCCCGGCCTATGTATTGGTTCAACATACCGATGATTTGAAAGGGATCAATAACCAGTTGACCTATCCTCTTTTTGTAAAACCATCCAAAGCGGGGGATAGCCTCGGTATTGATGAGCACTCCATGGTGACAGAAGAAAAGGAACTCCGGCAAAAAGTGGAGGAACTACTCCCGGAATACGGCGAATTGCTTGTGGAAGAATACATTGCCGGACGCGAGTTCACGGTACTGGTGGCGGCCAATGCCCACCCGGAGCAAACCTGTACGGTTTTCAAACCAGTGGAATATGTTTTTCCTCCCAATCGTGCTTTTAAGACCTATGCCTTAAAAACCTCCGAACTTCATCCCGATTGCAATGTCCCTTGTAACGATACCGTGCTCGAGATCGAATTGAAGATGGCGGCTGAAAGGATATTCAATGCATTTAACGGGGTGGGATATGCGCGATTGGATTTCAGGGTCAATGACCGCAATGAGATCTATTTTCTCGAGATCAATTTTACCTGCTCGGTATTTTATTCGGATGGTTATGAAGGGTCCGCCGATTTTATCCTGAAATACGACGGCATTGGGCAATCAGGATTCCTCCATCACATGGTGGCCGAAGGTATTGCCCGGCACAAACGCCGTCAAAAGAAATTCCGGATCAAAGGGAACTCCATTGCTGGCTATGGCATTTATGCCACCGAAGAAATTCCAGCCGGGGAGATCATTTTCAAAGGCGAAGAAAGGGCCCAGCGGATTGTAACCCGTCGTCATGTGGAGAAACATTGGCCCGAAGAAATGAAAGAACATTTTCGCCGCTATGCCTATCCCATTAGTACTGAAGTATATATTTTATGGGATGATGACCCGCTGCAATGGGCCCCGCAAAACCATAGCTGTGATCCCAATACTTCCTATGATGGATTAAATGTTCTCACCCGCCGGCCCATTGGAAAGGGAGAAGAACTAACATTGGACTACGCCACCCTGCTCGACCGCACCGCCGAGCCTTTTGAATGTCGCTGCGGGTCTGCCAACTGCCGGGGTGTTATCAAAGGCATTGCTGGTAATTCCGTCACCAAACGCGAACGTGGCAAACGTCTTACCGCCATTTCCCGCCAACCTGAATCGAAGGAGAAGGTAGTAAGGGTGGGGAGGAGGACAGAAGACAGATGACGGAGGATAGATGACAGAGGACAGTTGACAGATGACGGATGACGGATGTTGGATGTTGGATGACAGATGACAGATGACGGATGGCGGAGGCTTGCTGTGCGAGACCTCTGGTCTCGCACTTCTCTCTTGTCGCCTCCGGCGACTCGAATAACAACCTATAACATCTTTATAAAATGGTTTTTTAGTCGCCAGAGGCGACGGGAGAATCGTGCGAGACCAGAGGTCTCGCACAGCAAGCCTCCGCCATCCGTCATCCAACATCCAACATCCAACATCCGTCATCCGTCATCTGTCATCTGTCATCCAACCTCCGTCCTCTGTCATCCGTCCTCCGTCCTCCATCCCCCAACCTCCCCTTCCTCCCCCCACATTCCGTATCTTCGCCGCATGACCCGCCAGGAACTCACGAAGCATATTTTCCAGAAAGGTTCTTACCTCTGTGTCGGCCTGGATACCGACCCCAAAAAAATCCCGGATGTGTTGCAATCCAACCCCGATAAGGTCTTTGCCTTCAATAAATCGATCATTGATGCTACCCGGGACCTATGCGTCAGTTACAAAATCAATACGGCATTTTATGAAGCCCTTGGCGCAAAGGGATGGGAGGTAATGGAAAGAACCGTTGCCTATATTGGTACAGACCATTTTTTGATCGCCGATGCCAAACGCGGCGATATCGGCAATACCTCGGATCAATATGCACGAGCTTTTTTTGAAACCATTCCCTTTGATGCCATTACAGTCGCGCCTTATATGGGCGAGGACAGTGTCAAACCATTTCTTCAATACAAGGGGAAATGGGCAATCGTACTGGGATTGACCTCCAATACAGGCGCCCGTGATTTTGAACTCCAACCAAGTGGGGAGGAGCTGTTATATGAAAAAGTACTCAGCACGGTTTCGGAATGGGGGACTCCCGATAATCTAATGTTTGTGGTCGGAGCTACCCAGGCCGATGCGTTTGTTAATATCCGCAAAAGGACTCCTCAACACTTTTATCTGGTCCCGGGAGTGGGATTTCAAGGTGGTAGCCTGAAGGAGATCTCGGAAAAAGCAATGATCGGGGATGGGGGCATTTTAGTGAATGTCAGTCGCGCCATTCTTTATGCCTCCGAGAAGGAAGATTTTGCCGCCGAAGCCCGCGCCATCGCCCAACAATATCAACAGGAGATGGCCAGCTATCTGAAAAACCTACCCAAAGTCACAGCATTATAAGTTCATGGCCATAGGCGAACAGCTAAAAGCTAATAGCTGTTAGCCATTAGCTTTTAGTACCTAAATTTGCACTATAAAACCCCTCACACATGGCTGCCCGTACAGACCTTTTTCAAAGCCCGGATTATTTTCAAATTGACGAGTTACTGACCGAAGAGCACAAACTGATCCGTGAATCGGTAAGGAATTATGTAAAAAAGGAGATCTCGCCGATCATTGAGGATTATGCCCAGCGCGCTGAGTTTCCGCAATTCATCGTTAAGCAGATGGGTGACCTGGGATGCTTTGGGCCTACTGTTCCGGTAGAATATGGCGGTGGGGGTTTGGATTATATCAGTTACGGATTGATGATGCAGGAACTCGAAAGAGGAGATAGTGGTGTAAGATCAACGGCCTCTGTGCAAGGATCCCTGGTAATGTATCCGATCCATGCTTATGGCAGTGAAGCCCAACGAAAGAAGTATCTTCCCAAACTGGCCTCTGGTGAATGGCTGGGTTGCTTTGGTTTGACCGAACCCAATCATGGCAGCGATCCCAGTAGCATGTTGACAAATATCCGTGATGCTGGTGACCACGTCATCCTTAACGGGGCAAAAATGTGGATCAGCAATGCACCTTTCGCCCAGATTGCGGTAGTGTGGGCCAAGGATGAAGAAGGTATCATTCGCGGACTGATCGTAGAAAGAGGAATGGAAGGTTTTTCTACGCCTACCACCCATGGTAAATGGAGCCTGCGTGCCTCGGCTACCGGTGAATTGGTTTTTGATAATGTAAAAGTGCCCAAGGAAAATATCTTTCCCAATGTGCAGGGATTAAAAGGCCCATTGGGGTGTTTGACCAAGGCCCGTTTTGGTATCGCCTGGGGAACGATAGGTGCCGCTATGGATTGTTATGATACCGCCCTGCGTTATGCCAAAGAAAGGATACAATTTGGTAGACCCATTGCCGGTTTCCAATTGCAGCAAAAAAAGCTGGCAGAGATGGTTACTGAAATTACCAAAGCACAATTACTTAATTGGCGCGTGGCGGTACTCATGAGCGAGGGTCGCGCTACCCCTCAGCAAGTTTCAATGGCCAAACGCACCGGTTGCGAAGTGGCCCAACAGGTATGTCGCGATGCACGACAGATCCTGGGTGGTATGGGCATTACCGGTGAATACAGCATCATGCGCCACATGATGAATATCGAAAGCGTGATCACCTACGAAGGCACCCATGATATTCACCTGCTCATTACGGGAATGGATATCACGGGTATCAATGCCTTCAAATAAATGGAAATGACAACATGAAAATATTTCTCATCGGATTCATGGGCTCGGGGAAAACCCACACCGGTCGGCTGATCAGCCAGAAACTCGGGCTTCCTTTTTTTGATCTTGATGAGCAAGTGGTCAATCACCAGGAAAGATCCATCAACGAAATATTTGAAAAAGAAGGCGAGGAATTTTTTCGCCAAACAGAAAAAGAAGTATTGCATATCCTCACCGAAAGCCATGATGCATTTGTTATGGCCACCGGTGGAGGAGCCCCCTGTTATTATAACAATATTGGGTACATGAACGAGGCTGGTCTCACCGTGTGGATCAATACACCTACGGAAATCCTCTTTCAACGCCTCGTGAAAGAAAAAGAAGAACGCCCCTTGCTCCGCGATTTATCCGATGACCAACTGCGTTCTTTTATTCAGAAAAAAATTGGCGACCGAAGGATCTATTATGAACAGGCCGATGTGATCATTCAGGAGGAGGAAGAGGATCGCCTGGACCTGATCCTGCAAAAAATATTACATGCATAAACGTTATATCAGTATAGGTGCCGCCCTTGCAGGGCTGGCTGTTGCCCTGGGTGCTTTTGGCGCACATGGGTTAAAAAAACTGGTGCCTGCTGAAACGGTCGATACATTTCAGACTGGGGTGCAATACCAGATGATCCATGCACTGGCCCTGATCCTTGCCGGGATATTGGTTGAAAAATTCCCTTCGCGGTTCCTGTCCTATGCCGCCATCTGTTTTGGCTGGGGGATATTGCTTTTCTCAGGTTCGCTCTATCTGCTAACCTACCTCAAAGCTACTTCCACCGTTGGCCTGGGTGGTTGGGGACTGATCACTCCATTTGGAGGAGTAGCCTTTATACTGGGATGGGTATTTGTAGTTTGGGCTGTTGTAAAATCACCTTATAAAGGATAGACCAGGCTCGTGACCGTTCCATTCCGGTTTTCAATAAAAAAGGCTCCACCGATTTTCGTCATCCGCTGAGAGATATTTTTCAATCCGTTGCCAAATTCACGCAATTTAGCCAGGTCAATCCCTGTGCCATTGTCTGAAATGGTGATGATCAGATCGGAGTTGATGCGTATATCGATCTCTACTTGGGAGGCCTGGGCATGTTTGAGTACATTATTCAGACTTTCCTTTACACATAGAAATATATTCCGCCGTTTGTCACCGGTCAACTGGCGCTCGGGAATCTGGGGTGGGGTATTCACCTTGCATTGTACCGGTGTCCCTTCAAAATATTCAATGCTATAGGCCCGGATATAGGAAATGAGATTATCCAGCGTATCGTTTCCGCTATTCATACTCCAGATGATGGCATTCATCTTATTGAGTACATCATTGGCAGATTGGGAGATCTTCTCCAGTTCCACCGGCACTTCCTGTTTCATTTTCTTCTTGGCGATCTCACTCATCAGGCGGATGGTGGTCATACCTGACCCCAGTTCATCATGCATATCAGCGGATATCCGCTCACGTTCCTCCTGATGCGCGGCCATCACCGCCATCTGTTTCTCCAATTCCTTTCGCTCATTCTCTATCTTCAACCGTTCCCGTTCACGGGTTTGGAGAATGATCTGTCTACGGTTTTTAAAGGTGAGACCTACCAGGAAAAAGATCAATTCAAGGAATAAGCCCACCTCATAATAGAAAAGCGAATTATAAAAAATACTGTTGTTCGATCGCAGGTCGGGGATAAGGATCAGCAATTGGGAAAAAATAGAGAAAACGATAAGTAACAGGTTGCCCCAAAAAAGAAAACGCAACAATTGATCATCCCAGTGCCGGGCACTATAGACCATAAAGATGATAGCCAGCAGGATGAGAAAGAATTTGGTGCCATTTTCAACCAGGTTGACCGGCAAATAAGCAGTTGTGCCGTAGTATAGCACACTATACGCCAGGATCGCCATCAGCACCCAAAGGATACCAAATTTATATAACCGATGCAGGAAGGGGTGCGCCTTTTTGGTATCCAAAAAGTAGATCATGAAAGCCAGGTAACAACAGTGACCTATGGCCTGCAATACAAAATCGAGGAAGGTTTCAAACAGATAACTTGTGGGGTTGATCTGGAAATTGAACATGGATTTGGTAAACAACATCGCCCCAAGAAAGAAAGCATATCCGGCATAGAACAGAAATTCACGATTGGCCCCCATGGCATAACTGGCCAGGGAAAAAAGGATCATCATCAATAATAATCCACTGAACACATAGGTGACCATGTCAATATCCCGATACTTGTTCAGAAACTGGATCATATAGGGCACATAGAAACTTTCCCGGATCAGGCGGGGAGAAATGACGGTATTGTAGGTCTTCTCATTGGTAAGTACTGCCAATACTTCACAGGTATCACGCCCGGGAATGGAAAGGTACCTGAAGCCGATGCTATCCGGATGATCGGGCAGAATTCGCGGAAAGGCAATGGCTTTTTCACCAGCCTTTTTATATAGTATGATGTCCTTATAATAAAAGCCGGGGAAAAAATAAAACCCCCTGGCGGTATCCGTCTTATTGACGAGCAGGAATCGAACCAATACTTTTTTAGAGTTCTCGGCGGGTGTGATCTTGAAATTATGGGAGCTTAGTTGTTGCCATTTAACAGCCGGCCATTGGTCAATGGCGAAATTGGATGGAACAAGGGCAAATTGACAGGAATTGAGTATCCGGGAACCAAACCGGATCGTATCCACCTCCACAAGCGGACGCTCCTGTGCCAGGGACCTTACAGGAAGGACCAGGGTCATGACCAGGGTCAATGACAAGCAATAGCTACGGCACAAAGCCATTTTTGGGTTAGAACGCCTCATGGATGGACGGTACCCGACAAAAATACAGTTCCCCTTTGGGAAATAAGTGGCAGGGCAATAACACTTTCGTGGTATTTTCGGGCAAAACAAGGTAAACTTTATCTTTGCCCTATGGCGAACAAGCTGAAGAAAAAAACGGTGTCAAAGGCTGAGGGGGTGCCCCTGAAGACGGAGAAAGAGGCAAAACTGGATATCCGGCAGATCGCCCGTGACGAAAGAACCTGGAAGATCGTTGGGGCCCTGTCCTTATTGGTCTCACTGCTGCTATTTACTTCCTTTATATCCTATTTCTTTACCTGGAAGGAAGATCAGGATAAAGTGCTTCAGGGCGCGTCGATCTTATTTGAAGATAATATCACTGTTTCCAATCTTTTGGGCAGGTTGGGCGCGCTTACTGCTCATTTCTTCATATTTAAAGGATTTGGCGTTGCCTCTCTTCTCATATGTACTTTTTTCTTTATTCTGGGCGTAAACCTGCTTTTTGAAAGAAAGGTATGGTCGCTCTGGCGCAATCTTCGTTATGTCACCATTGGTATGCTGGTTTTATCCGTTTCCCTGGCCTTTGTAACGGCAGGGACCGATTTCCCATTCGGTGGCGGCACCGGTCGCATGATCAGCAACTGGCTGATCAACCTGATGGGCATGTTTGGAACAGGATTATTGCTCCTCGTTATTGCCCTGGCCTATATCATCTGGCAGTTTAATCCCAAATTCAATCTGCCGGAAAAGAAAAAAATTGAACCGGTACCAGTTGGAGAAGAGGAATCAGTGACCACAGCAGTGGAGCCATTGATCGCCGGCGGTGGCAAAACCATCAATGACCTGTATGCGGAAAATAATACCAAAGGCAATCGCCTTAAAAAGGGCAGCCCGGTGGTGATTCCTCCGGTCATTGAAGAGCAGGAACCCTTTTTTTCCATCATTGAAAAAGAGGAAGAACCAGCGCCGATAGAGGATCCGGTAGTGGAACCCGAATTACCTGCGTCCATTGAATTACCGGTAGAACCTGAACCGCTTCCAAAAAAGATCATACCACCGGTGGAGGTGAGTGATCTTGAATTAGAGATCAAATCCACACCGGAAACCCATCAGGAGGAAACGGAAAAGACCTATGAAAACCTGCCTCCTTACGAACCCACCCTTGACCTGCGCGATTATAAATACCCCAAGATCGACCTGTTGGAGAATTATGCCAGTGAAAAGATCGTGCAGGATACATCAGAGTTGGAGACCCATAAGAACCAGATCATCAATACCCTGAAGAATTACGATATCCATATTCAAAAGATCAGCGCTACCGTTGGTCCTACGGTTACTTTATATGAGATCGTTCCGGCCGCAGGGGTGCGTATTTCCCGGATCAAAAACCTGGAAGATGATATCGCCCTTAGCCTCGCCGCCCTGGGCATTCGTATCATTGCCCCTATACCCGGAAAGGGAACCATTGGTATTGAAGTACCCAATATCAAGAAAAGTGTGGTGAGTATGCGCACTTTGCTTTCCTCCGAAAAATTTCAGCACAATACCTATAGCCTTCCCATTGCATTGGGCAAAAAGATCGATAACGAGAATTACATTGTGGATCTTACCTCCATGCCTCACTTGTTGATGGCGGGTGCCACCGGGCAGGGTAAATCGGTAGGATTAAATGCGATTCTCGTTTCCCTGTTATATAAAAAACACCCATCGCAATTAAAGCTGATCCTGATCGACCCGAAGAAAGTGGAATTGAGTCTGTACCGACTGATCGAAAAACATTTCCTGGCGAAACTGCCCGGAGATGATGAAGCGATCATTACCGATACCAAAAAAGTGGTACATACCCTCAACGCACTATGTATTGAAATGGATAACCGGTATGACCTGCTTAAAGAAGCAGGTGCCCGGAATATCAAGGAGTACAATGAAAAATTTGTCAAGCGAAAACTAAATCCTCAAAAAGGACATCAATACCTTCCTTTTATTGTACTGGTGATCGATGAGTTTGCGGATCTGATCATGACGGCAGGAAAAGAGATCGAAATGCCCATTGCCCGTTTGGCCCAGTTGGCCCGTGCGGTGGGTATCCACCTGATCATCGCTACCCAACGACCTTCGGTTAATATTATTACCGGTACCATCAAAGCCAACTTCCCATCAAGGGTGGCCTTTAAGGTTTCTTCCAAGATCGACTCCCGTACCATTCTGGATGCAGGCGGCGCGGAACAACTGATCGGGAAAGGGGATATGCTGATCTCCCATCATGGAGAACTGATCCGTCTACAATGCGCGTTTGTAGATACGCCTGAAGTGGAAAGGGTAGTGGAGCATGTGGGTGAACAAAGAGGATACCCCCAGGCATTTCTCCTCCCCGAATATATTGATGAAAAGGACCTGGAAGGCCGGGATTTTGATATGAATGAACGGGATTCCCTTTTTGAAGATGCCGCCCGGGTCATTGTTCAGAACCAGATCGGCTCTACGTCACTCCTTCAACGCCGGATGAAACTGGGGTATAACCGGGCCGGCCGGCTTATGGACCAGCTCGAATCGGCCGGTGTGGTCGGTCCAAGCCAGGGCAGCAAAGCCAGGGAAGTGTTAATAAAAACAGAAGCCGACCTCGATCAGCACCTTTCCAACCTCAGTTTGTAGGTGATATACAACCTATTGGCCCCGGTCTCCGTCATATAGGCGTATTTGCGTATCTTTGCGGACTTAAATTCTGGATAAATGAAGTCAATCTGGACGATCCTTTTGGTGATCAGCACGATATATAATGGTCAGGCTCAGACGAAACCTGCGACTAATGACCCGGAAGCCAAGAAGGTCCTGGATGCGGTTAGCGCCAAATTCAAAACCTTTAAGACCCTTAAATCCACCTTTACCTATAAAGTGGAAAATGCGCAAGGGAAGGTATTGTCCACCAAGAATGGCACCGTGTATATGAAAGGGAATAAATACCGGGTGAGCTTTGTTGGCCAGGAGATATTCTGTGATGGTTCCAATGTTTGGACCTATGATAATTCAGCCAATGAGGTCACCATCACCAAACTGGATGCATCGGGCAGCTCCATCACCCCCCAGAAATTATTCACCAACTTCTACGATAAAGATTTTTTATACAAACTCAATGGCGAAAAAAAGGTAGGCACCAAAACCATTCAGGAAATTGAAATGACCCCTACCGATAAAACCAGACCCTTCCATAAAGTGTATATTTCGGTTGACAAAACAGCAAAGACGATCAGCAGCACCAAAGTGTTGGAAAAAGGCGGAAGTACCTATGTATATTCAGTCAATACCATGTCTCCCAACACGACCATTGCCGATTCTCAATTTGTTTTTGAAGCCAAGAATTACCCTGGTGTGGAAGTGATCGATCTTCGGTGATCGCCCTGAATTAATTTATTCTTCTCCCCAGCGATAGGTATTTTGCGATAGTCCGGCAAGGTCAATGACCCGGTCAACGACCGTGGCGGCAACCTCCTCGATGGTTTTAGGCCGACTATAGAATGAAGGTGTGGCCGGACAAATGATCCCGCCTGCCAGTGTAACGGTTTCCATGTTTCGGATATGCACGAGATTATAGGGTGTATCCCGCACAACACAGATCAGTTTTCTTCTTTCTTTTAAAATAACATCGGCTGCACGCGTGATCAGGTCATTTGAGATACCACTGGCAATACGTCCGAGCGTTCCCATGGAACAAGGTATGATGATCAACGTCCCATACCGACCCGATCCCGAAGCAAAAGGAGCCATGAAATCATTCTTGTCCACATACCGGAATGGATATTGATCATACTGCTCATTTCCAAGCTCGGTTGACCACACCTGCTTTGCATTGTCGGTCATGACAACGGAGACCTCCTCCCATTGATCCTTTAACAGGACAAGCTTATCCAATAGACATTTGGCATAGACCGAACCGCTGGCCCCGGTAATGGCTACCGCGATCCGGTGAAGGGAAGCTGAAGAAGTCTGTTGTGGGCGCGCTGTCATAATAACAAAATTAGATAAGTGTATCGTCGTTGCATGATAAAGGTTCTTGTAGAATATAATCTACAAAATACTGTTGAAACATTGATATAAATCAATAATTCACGAACAGCTATACAAATTATCCTTTTCGGGCATAAAAAACACCAATTACATGGTGTTTGTTATTCAATTATTAACTTACTTAGCAACGAATTTTCATAGGATAAGGTTTAATGGTTAATGGTTTTTGATTAGGGCCCCCCGAATTTATTCGGGGGTTCTTTTTTTATAGCCAAAGTGGCGCAGAGACAAAGAGAATTTTATTTCTCAGCGTCTCTGCGCCTCTTTGGTTAAATAGACTTATCAGGCTTTTGTTTCCGCCATATTTGGCACATCCGCCACTTTATAAGCCCCTGCATCCAATTTCTTCTTCGTTTCTTCAAAGGCTTTCAGGGTCAGCGCTATATCCTCATCGTTATGGGCAGCGGAGGGGATAAGGCGGTAAATGATATGTCCTTTGGGAATAACAGGATATACAACGATCGAGCAGAAAATGTTGTAGTTCTCACGCAGGTCCATCACCATGGCGGATGCTTCTTCCACACCACCTTTCATATACACTGGTGTTACTACGGAATCTGTTTTGCCAATATCAAACCCACGTTCTTTCAAGCCATTCTGAAGTTTCAGGGCATTGCTCCACAATTTGGCTTTTAGTTCGGGTTTGGTACGCAGGAGTTCAAGTCTTTTCAGGTTACCCAGTACGAGGGGCATGGGAAGACTCTTGGCAAAGATCTGGCTGCGGATATTGTAACGGATATAATCAATGATCTGGGCATCTCCGGCGATAAAGGCACCAATAGAGGCCATGGATTTTGCAAAGGTGGAGAAATAGAGGTCAATGCCATCCTGAATACCTTGCTCTTCTCCGGCACCGGCACCTGTTTTTCCCAATGTGCCAAAACCGTGCGCATCATCCACGAGGAGACGGAAGGAATAAGATTTCTTCAGTTCAACGATCTCTTTCAATTTTCCCTGGTCACCGGCCATACCAAATACACCTTCGGTGATCAGCAGGATACCACCTGCATTTTGTTTTTCGATCAGGGCCGTGGCTCTTTGTAATTGTTTTTCGCAATCGGCCATGTCATTATGTTTGAAAACATAGCGATGACCAGCATGCATACGAAGTCCGTCAATGATACAGGCATGGCTTTCTGCATCATAAATGATCACATCATGACGGTTGCACAGTGTATCGATCAGGCTGCTCATTCCCTGGTAACCGTAGTTCAGGAGAATGGAATCTTCTTTATGTACAAACTCAGCGAGTTCTTTTTCCAATTGTTCGTGGTGATTGCTGTTTCCGCTCATCATCCGCGCGCCCATGGGGTAGGCAAGGCCATATTGAGCAGTGGCATCCGCATCGGCTTTGCGTACCTCCGGGTGGTTGGCCAATCCCAGGTAATTATTTAAACTCCAAACGATCTTTTCTTTGCCGCGGAAATTCATCCGGCTGTTGATATCTCCTTCCAATTTGGGGAAGGCAAAATAGCCATGGGCATTTTTTCTGTGTTGCCCGATTGGACCGTAATTCGTGACCAGTCTTTCAAATATATCTCCCATATTTTCGCGTGATTTGAGGGGTTTCAAATGGCGCAAAGGTAATTTATTCCGGGGTGATTCGGAGCGATTTTTTTGCCCCATGAAATTCTTATTAACCTATTCAAAACCAGGGTGATTTCACAGGCAAATCCTTAATTTCGGCGAAATGTTTCTGTCATGAAATACCGTCTGGTTTGTCTGCTTGCCCTGCTGTCTTCCGTCTCCCTTTTTGCCCAACCGGCCCCTGTCCCTTCCCGGCCCAAACTTGTTGTCGGGATCGTGGTGGACCAGATGCGCTGGGATTTCCTGTACCGGTATGCCGAACGCTATGGAACCGGAGGGTTCAGACGGATGCTGGGAGAGGGGTTCACCTGTGATAATACAAATATCCCCTATGCCCAAACGGTAACAGCCGCCGGACATACCTGCGCTTATACAGGCAGTGTTCCGGCCATTCACGGTATCATGGGAAATGAATGGTACGATAAGGCCCTGGGACGGGATGTGTACTGTACCGAGGATAAATCGGTAAAAGTAATTGGAGGGTCAGATAAGGCCGAACCTCAATCACCCCGTAACCTATGGGCAACCACGATTTGTGATGAATTGCGACTGGCTACCAATTTTCGCGGAAAAACCATCGGTGTTGCCATCAAAGACAGGGGAGGTATCCTTCCTGCAGGACATTCCGCCAATGCCGCCTATTGGTACGACAGCCGCTCCGGAAACTGGGTGACCAGTACCTACTATATGGAAACCCTTCCGGCCTGGGTGGATAAATTCAACAACCGAAAGATCACAGACTCTTTTTATAAACAAAACTGGAATACATTATACCCAATCACTTCCTATGTACAAAGTGATAAGGATGACATGCCATATGAAGGTAAGTATGGGCATGAATCCAAACCTGTATTTCCCCATGAACTGGCTTCTCAGATTGGAAAAAATTATGGGTTGATTTCTGCTACACCCTATGGTAATACCATGACCCTTGATTTTGCCCGCAAAGCCATCGAAAACGAAGCCCTGGGCGCAGACAATATCACGGATATCCTGGCCGTCAGTCTGTCCTCTCCGGATTATGTGGGTCACCAGTTTGGGCCCAATTCCATCGAAATTGAAGATACCTATCTCCGCCTCGACCGTGACCTCGCCGCTTTCTTTGCTTACCTGGACCTCAAGGTAGGAAAAGGACAATACACAGTATTCCTAACCGCCGATCATGCTGTAGCACATGTACCTGGGTTTGATCAGGCCAATAGACTTCCGGGTAAAAGCCTGGTGTCAACCACCTCCGATCTGCAGAAAAAGTTGGGAGAGAAATTTGGGATTCCCAACCTGATTCTGGACGCAGCCAATTATCAGTTCTACCTGAATGATAAAGCCATTGACAGCGCTGACGCCGATCGCGATGCCATCAAAAAATTCATTATTCATTTCCTCCTTCAGCAAGAGGGTGTGCTGTATGCATTTGACAACGAAGAGATCATTGAAGCCAATCTGCCAACAGAAGTAAAAGAAATGTTCCTTAAGGGCTATAATGCCAAGCGGGGTGGCGATATTCAGGTGATACTGAAACCCGGTAATTTTTATGGTGGAAAAACAGGTACCACACACGGCTCCTGGTATCCCTACGACTCCCATATCCCTCTGGTGTGGATGGGGTGGGGGATCAAAAAAGGACGTTCCACCAACCAATACTATATGACCGATATTGCACCCACCCTCGCTGCCCTGTTGCGTATTCAAATGCCAAGTGGAGCGATTGGGAAACCAATTTCGGAAGTAATAAAATAAGAAATGTGAAATAAGGAAGTCGGGAAGAAAATACTTCCCGACTTCCTTATTTTTTTATTCTCAGTCCAGGTACAAAACCTTCTCTTTCGGATACCTCACTTCATACCCCACCTTTAATTTATTTTCCTTTTTTGGATCCAGGGTAAATTGCCAGCTTAGTTTCTGTGTTTCTTCCTCCAGTTTGGCGCCTTCATATTTCTTGTCCCGTATTTCGATCTCTTTGTCGGTACTGACAGGCAATTGGTCTTCGATGGTGATCGAAATGGGTTGGTTCTTATTGTTCCGAACTGTGATCTCATACAGTCTTGTATCTGTTTTATTGCTGCCCAGAAATTTTCGGGTACTGAATTCCTTGAGCAGGGTTCGTTTTACCACAACCCCTTTGTCCTTGCCCAAAGAAAGTTTCAACGTGTCATTGGCATTTAATACATCCAGAAAAGATTGACCGAGATAATTGTTTTCAAAGAATAAATTCACTTCTCCGGGTTGAAGGTTGAGATCCTGCCAGTCCACAATATTGGCCGTTAAATACACATCCGGTTCCAGTTTTGGGGCGGCAAAATATTCATAACTCGCATTTAATTCATACGCATCAATTTCTACCGCATAAGTCTTGCCATCATTGGGAATGGAATACGGTTCCTTGATCTCATACACGACTGTGGTTGGTTGATAGGTGGTAACCGTGGAGATGGCGTTGACCTGTTGTTTCTTTTTGTTGGTTGGTGACTCTCGATAGTCATTTGATTCCCCCGCCGATCGTGAGCTTCCATAACCTACCACAACCACCTCCTCCAAAAACCGCGTACTTGGCACCAGAGATACATTGACAACAGCACCTTTGGAGGCATTGAATTCAATGGCCTCATATCCTACCATCGAAGCCACCAGGGTACTTTGTGACTGGGCCGCCTGTATGCGAAAATTTCCCTGATTATCCGTCACTACACCCTGACTGGTACCTTTTACAATAACCGAAGCACCCAATAGTGGTTGCCCTTTTTCATCTAACAATCTGCCGGATATATATTCAAATGAATTGTATCCCTTTTGGGCAATAGGTCTTACCGGTATGGAATTGTATCGCAAATACCAGGGTTTTAATTCGGGTTTACTTCCTTTGTCATTGGGGTTTCCGGTCGATAAAAAGAGTTTAACGTTCTTCCAATCCTCGCCGGACTGTTGAAATACATTGGCCTTATATTGTAGGTCGACTGGTTGTGTGATATCCTTGACCCGGACATCATAACTCGGACTCCATCCCGCCTTCTGTACCAGGTAGCGTATTGTAATGCTGACGGGGGAAGCTGATTTGCTGTCTACCGAAACCTGTATCTCCGATGTGAACTGATCTTTTTTCTGGTTGAGTTCATTGAGTTGACGGATCAATTTACCCATTTCAACCTCGATTTTCCGGATACGCTGATTGGTTTCCTGCTTTTTTTGAAAGATCTCGGTTAGCCGCGCCCGTTGAAAATCCGCTGCATCTTTCAGGTCAACCACTTTTATCCCATTGCTCCCACCAATGTCCTGATTTTTGGAAAGCAATATTTCTTCCTGACCCAAAACCGCCAGCATATTTCGCTCCATAGCCAGTTTTTCATCCAATACCATTTTCTTATCCTCCAGTAAAGTGATCTCTTCCCTTTTTTCCTGCTCCGTCATAAAATTGATCTGATGCAAAACAGAATAAACCACCAGGGACGGATCGGCCTGTACCTGGATACTCTGCTTATCGATATGCGGAGATACATTATCAAATGACAGAACCATCCGGCCTGTCCCAACTACCCCCTTATACACCCGCTCCACCTGTGCACCTTCAAGGTAGAGGGTCACTTTTTCGATCTGTGATTTAAGGGGTTTCTTTTCCTGGCCAAGTATGGGGTTATATCCTGCAAAAATCAGAAGGAGTGTAATGAATCTCATAAAAGTTTTTTTATGAGATGTCCAAAATCGCTGAATTACATAAAAGATTCTGAGAAGAGAAGATTATTTTGAAATCTCCGCCTTCTTTTTAATGCCAGTCAAATATAAAACCAGCCAGCCCAATAGAGCAGCAACAATGGAACTCAACAGGATAGCCATTTTTGAGGATACTACCAGATCCGGATTTGAAAAAGCAAGCAGGGTAATAAAGATGGACATCGTGAACCCGATGCCGGCAATGATCCCAGCCACAAGGATCTTACTCCAATTTACACCCAATGGCAAAGTGGCAAGCCGGATCTTTACCGCCAGCCAGGAGAACCCTAAAACTCCAATGGGTTTTCCCAATACCAATCCGGCCATGATCCCCAGGCTATTGGCTGTAAAAAGAGACCGGTGAAATCCTTCCACAATCACTATGCCCGTATTTGCCAAAGCAAAAACAGGCAGGATGAAGAAGGCCACGGGTTTATGCAGAAAATGTTGCAACCGATACGAGGGAGACCCTTCATCGCCTTTTCCAAAGGGTATGGCAAAGGCCAGCAATACTCCACTGATCGTAGCATGTACACCAGATTGGAGAAAACAAAACCAAAGCAATAATCCGGGCAGGATATAAAAAATGAGCTTTTGTACACCCAATCTTCCCATCAGGTATAAACCACCGAAAATTCCTAATCCGGAAAATAAATAGATCAGGTTCAGATCATCTGTATAAAACAAAGCGATCACCAGAATTGCTCCAAGGTCATCAATGATGGCGAGGGCCGTGAGAAAGATCTTCAAATTGACGGGCACACGATTGCCTGCCAGGGAAAGAATACCCAGCGCAAAGGCTATATCGGTAGCCATGGGAATACCAAAGCCATTCACCGTAGGGGTGCCAGTATTGAATGCAAAATGAAAGATGGCAGGGATGAGCATTCCTCCCAGGGCCGCGGCAATTGGCAACATGGCATTTCTCCATTCCGAAAGTTCCCCAACATATAACTCCCGTTCGATCTCCAGACCCACCAATAAAAAGAACACAGCCATCAATCCATCATTGATCCAATGCTCGATGGAAAGTCCACCCACTTTTTCATGCCAGAAATGAATATAAGAATCACCCCAGGATGAGTTTGCAATAAGCAGGGATATGATCGTGCAACCGATAAGGATGAAACCACCAGCCTTTTCACTCTGAAAAAATTCTGTGAACAAAGTACTCAACCTGTTCTCCATCGGTAATATGGCCCGGAATTTATCCTTCATTTCTCTTTTTCTCCTTTCAAAAATTCATCGGTAAAATGCGTCCTGCTCCGGGGCTGGGAAAATTTGTCTTTATTATAGTTCGCCGATTCTCCGCGCGGAATGGACAGGGAGGTCCATCCATTTTCGGCAAGCATTTTACCAACAAAAACGATCTGCCCCACATGATAGGAGTAGTGGGCCAATTGGCGGAGTATGGTTTCCATTACGGAATGTCCCTGGTTACGGATGTAAATAATTTTGTCAAGATCCTCAGGCTGCAAGCTTTCCAGCGCCTGAAACAGACGATCCCAACCCTCAGTCCATTTTTCCATCATTTCCTGACGGGAACTGACCGGTGTTTCAAACTCCCCTTCGCGGTCACGCCATTCCTTTTCTCCATCGGAATGAAGAAAATCTGTCCAACGGGATAGCATATTGCCCCATAAATGTTTAACGATCGTGGCCACACTATTGCTGTCTTCATTAAATTGGTGAAACAAATGCTCATCTTTCAGCTGGTCAAAGGTTTTTTCGCCCAGCTGTTTGTAAAAAGCAAATTGCTTCCTGGCGGAAATAAGAAATTCGTTTTGCATGAGTATAAAATTACCGCTATTATTTTGTAAATTACTCCATAAACTTGCCGGCATGCGCCCTTTCAAAATTTCCCTTCTTTATTTCTTATTTCTCGTTTCTAATTTCTTATTTTCTCTGACTTCCTCGGCACAGGAATTCGGTGGCAATCCGCCTTCGCACAAATGGAAACAGATCAATACGGATACGGTTCGGGTGATTTTTCCGTACGGGCAGGAGGCAAGGGCTCAGCGTGCAGCCTCGTTTATTCATGCCATGGCAAGGGATAGCGTTTCTGCTCTGGGTAAGAAACTCTTTAAAGTGGATGTGGTGCTTCAGAATCAAACCACCATCTCTAATGGGTATGTAGGCCTAGGTCCTTTTCGCAGTGAATTTTACCTGACGCCTTCCCTGAATAACTTTGAACTGGGAAGCCTGAACTGGGTCGATGCCCTCACCATTCACGAATACCGGCATGTTCAGCAGTTCAATAATTTTCGTAACGGAGCCAGCAAACTCATGCATACCCTTTTTGGTGAAGAGGGGCTGGCAGTAGCTATCAATGCATCCATTCCCGACTGGTTCTATGAAGGGGATGCGGTTTATAATGAAACCCGCCTGTCCTTGCAAGGTCGGGGTCGTCTTCCTTTTTTCCTCAACCAATACCAGGTTCTCTGGAATGAAGGAAAGAAATACAGTTGGATGAAATTGCGCAATGGTTCCCTGAAAGATTTTGTCCCTTCCCATTATCCCCTGGGTTATCTGCTGGTCAACTATGGCCGTAGTAAATACGGCCCATCCTTCTGGTCGAAAGTGACCAACGACGCCAGTGCCTTCAAGGGATTGTTCTATCCATTCCAAAAAGCGATCAAGACCCATGCCGGGGTGGATTATAAAACCTTTACCCGCGAAGCCTTTGATTATTATAAGGAGATACAGGCAACAGTTCCCGAGCAAGGGCAGGTGAATGTGTTGCCGGTCAATAAAAGATATCTGCAGAATGATCTCTTTCCTTACCAGGCAGGGGATGACTCACTGATCTTTTTACGGACAACCTATCGGCACAGACCGGCATTTTATGTGCATCAGCGTGGGTTACCCAAAAAGGTCCGGACCAGGGATATTTCCCTGGATGACCAATTCAGTTATCGTAATGGGAAGATCGTATATGCTGCATACCAGCCAGCTGTGCGTTGGGGCTGGCGTGACTATAGTGAATTGCGCTTACTGGATATTGAAACGGGTAAACAAAAAGTACTCACGAAGAAATCCAAATATTTTACACCTGATATTTCGCCAGATGGCGCTACAGTGGTCGCCGTTCAGATGACCGCTGAAGGAACCAATGCCCTTCATTTATTGTCCGCTTCGGATGGAAAATTAACCCGGGAATTGCCCAATACCGGACAATATGTATTTACCGATCCAAAATTTATCAATGATGATCAACTGGTAACGGCCGTGCGCTTACCCGATGGGCGAATGGCCCTGGGACGTTTTACCCTATCCTCGGGAGATTTGGATTGGGTTACGCCTCCTACCTATTCGGTGATCGGATATCCTCAGGTCAACAATAATCAGGTTTATTTTACAGCCTCTTACCAGGGTAATGATGATGTATTCTCTGTTTCACTTGATTCCAAAGAACTCAGGATCATAACACAGGGTGGGGGAGGATATTATTTTGTGAATGCCAGAGAGGATTCGGTTGTCTATTCCCGGTTTACAGCCGAAGGTTATCAGTTGGTGAAACAGGCCGTGGAGAAAGGTTCAAAACCTTTCTATCTGATGGAGGATCAATTGCCCCTTTTACGATTTCCTGTTGGCGGAACTTTGGATGGACGCACCGGATTCTTACAGGAGACCCTGGCTACCCGTTTTTCAGAAACAAAATACAAACAGGCTACCCGGTTGTTGAATTTCCATAGCTGGAGGCCTTATTATGAAGACCCGGAATTCCGTTTTTCATTATATGGTAATAATGTTTTGAACACGCTTGAGTCAGAATGGTATTATCTCTATAACCAAAATGAAAAGACCCATGCCCTGGGAATCACGGAGACATTTGGGGGTTGGTTTCCATACCTGAGTGTGGGAACCCAATTAACGTTTGCCCGGCAGGATTCGGTGAACAGCCAGCTTCGGCAATGGAACCAGTTGGATACACGTATAGGGTTTAATATCCCTTTGAACCTGACCAGAGGACGATTTTTCAATTTCCTGAATTTCGGGACCAATTATTTTCTGCGTAATGAGTTTAACACAGGGCCCAATAAAAATAATTTTACCACTAATAGTTTTACCTATCTCCAACACTTTATCAGTTGGAGCCAGCAGGTGCAACAGGCACGTCAGCATATATTCCCGCGGTTTGGATACAATGCCCAGGTACAGCATCGCCATGCAGTTACCAAATTTGAGGGGTATCAGTTCTTAGCCAATGGAAACATTTATCTGCCCGGGCTTCTGCAAAATCATTCGATCGTTCTTTCCGGAATTTTTCAGCAGCGGGATACTAGCCGGGCACTCTTTGCTAACCGTCTCGCCGGGGCCAGGGGATTTACCGATTATTATTTTTCGCGGATGTGGAAGATATCCGTTAACTATCACCTTCCTTTACTTCTCCCGGATTGGGGGGTTGGGAACATTGTCTACATCCAGCGTATTCGGGGGAATGGGTTTTATGACCTTCAACGCGTTTTTTCCAATAATAAATTACTATCCAGGGATCTTCGAAGCGTCGGCGCAGAGTTCTTTTTTGACACCAAATGGTGGAATCAATATGAGCTGACCTTTGGTTTCCGGATCAATCATCTGTTGGATGATGATCTGTTCTTGCAACGCAGGGCAGGAGATAATTGGTTTGAAATAATTTTGCCTGTGGCGATTATACCCAGGTAGACTTTTTTAACCACAGAGGCACAGAGACACAGAGGATATTTTTAATGGGTATTGTTAATGAAACGTTTTATGCCATTTTTTATTAATGGGACATTGAAATTGATAAGTAAACCTACTGGCAAATTTGATATTTTTAAATAGTTTATTATCTGGGCTTGGTGAATGGGATGAATAGTATCGACAGATTTTAATTCGATTATAATTGCTTCTTCAACGATAAAATCAAGCCTGAATTCCAGGCCAATATTTTGACCTTTGTATATGACGGGTAGTTTAACTTGTTCCTGAAAATCTAACTCCCTTTCTCTTAATTCCAACGCAAGGCATTTCTGGTATACGCTTTCTAATAATCCAGGCCCTAATTCTTTATGTATGTGGAAACAGCAGTCTATGATTATTTTTGTAATCCAATTGTATTCTTCCAGTTCCATTTTATTTCTAAAGCTAATAGATGAAGAAATACAATTAAATAAAAAAACCACATCAGAATATGTTATTTTTCTGATGTGGCAATGGTGAAAACCTCAAAATCCTCTGTGTCTCTGTGCCTCTGTGGTTTAAATCAATTCATGGTCTTCAAGGTATCTTTTATTGTCCTGATTTTGTCTTCTGTATCTGCTTTTTTCTTTTTTTCAAGTTCAATCACTTCTGGTTTAGCGTTTGAAATAAATTTTTGGTTATTTAATTTCTTTTCAGTCAAAGCCAGAAATTCTATTAAATAGGATAGGTTTTTTTCTAATTCTTGCTTTTGATTTTCTGTACTTACAGTTGTCGTCGGTACAAGAAAGAATTTGCGATCGGATGAAACTACTACAATTTGGTTTTTTATTGTTTCACCTATGTTATCTGGCAGCGAAATTGATTGATCAATTTTAATATTACATTGTTTCTCTAAAATATGGATAATATCCTTTATGTATTTGCCATATATTCTCCATGAAGTAGCATTCATATCAAAAGGAATAGGTTCGGATGGTTTAATGCCTGATTTGTTTCTGGCGTCTCGAATTTGAGAAATATCATCCTTGAGAAATTGGCCAATTTGTACTACTAAATTATCGAAATCTTGTTTCTGGCTGTATTGTTTAACACAAAGGTCATCCGATTGGTCCTGTAATAGGTGATAAATCTCCTCAGTTACAAATGGCATATAGGGATGCAGCAAATGGAGTAATTGTTCAAAATACTGGATTGTCTTCCGGTAGGTTTTTTCGGAAATAGGTTGGCCATAGGCAGGTTTGGCCCATTCAAGGTACCAGCTACAGAAGTCATTCCATATTAAGGAGTAGATGGTTTTAAGGGCTTCGCTCAGGCGGAAGTCCTTCATTAATTCGCTCACTTCCATTTCTGCCTGGCGAAGTCGCTGTTCAAACCAGGTTACGGCGAAATCGTTTTCCGTTTCTGTGGATGCAACAGTATTCTGTCCCCACATCCTTACCAACTTAAGTGCATTCCAGATCTTGTTATTAAAATTACGACCCTGTTCCAGTGTAGATTCGTCAAACAGCAGGTCGTTACCTGCAGGGGAGGAAATCATGATCCCAAACCGTACGGCATCGGCGCCATAGCGATCGATGAGTTCCAACAGGTCGGGGGAATTCCCAAGGCTCTTACTCATTTTCCGGCCTTGTTTGTCCCTTACCATGCCGGTGAAATACACATCATGGAAAGGTTTCTGTTGTTTAAATTCCATTCCGGCCATGATCATACGCGCAACCCAGAAGAAGATGATATCCTGTCCGGTAACCAATACCGAGGTGGGGTAGTAATAGTTGATTTCTTTATTGCCCGGCTCGGTGATGCCATTGAATACCTCAATGGGCCAAAGCCAGGAGGAGAACCAGGTGTCCATGACGTCAGGATCCTGGGTGAGATCCTGAATCGTGAAACGTGAACCATGTATGCTCGTCAATTTCGCGAAGGCTTCTTCACGGGTGGCGGCAACGGCAAATTCACCGGTTGGGGTGTACCAGGCAGGGATCTGTTGACCCCACCAGAGTTGCCGGCTGATACACCAGTCTTTTACATTTTCCAACCAATATTTGTAGGTGGCCAGGAATTTCTCACCTGGATGAATGCGAATACGTCCTTCCAATACTTCCTTAAGGGCCGGCTCGGCCAATTCTTTCATCTTCACAAACCATTGGGTAGAGATCCGGGGCTCCACCACGGCATTGGTACGTTGCGAATACCCCATGCGGGTGCTGTACTCTTCTTCCTTTACCAGCAGGCCGTCAATCTTTAATTTTTCCACCGCCGCTTTACGTGCCTTGAAACGGTCCATGCCTACAAATACCTGGGCCGCTTCGCTCAGTGTACCATCCTCATTCAATGTGTCAATAACCGGGAGATTGAATTTCAATCCGAGGTTATAGTCATTGATATCATGGGCCGGGGTAACCTTAAGGGCGCCGGTTCCAAAATCAAGCGATACGTATTCATCATAAATGATCGGTACGGGTTTGTTAATAAGCGGTACGATCACATATTTTCCCTTCAGGTGGGTATAGCGCGGGTCATTGGGATTCACACAAACTGCAGTATCCCCCATAATGGTTTCCGGGCGTTGGGTGGCAACGGTTATATATTCTGACGACGGATCTGTGTTGGTTGATGAGGGGTTGTCTGTTACATAATATTTTACATAATACAGCTTACCGGTGATATCCTTGTATTCCACTTCTTCATCACTCAGGGCTGTTTTGGCTTCGGGGTCCCAGTTGATCATACGGGCGCCGCGATAGATCAATCCTTTTTCATACAGGTTGATAAAAATCTCGATCACCGCTTTGTAGTAATGATCATCCATGGTGAAGTTCACCCGGTTCCAATCTACACTACATCCCAGTCGCTCGATCTGATTATAGATGATTCCACCATATTTTTCTTTCCATTCAAAAGCGTAGCGAAGGAATTCCTCACGGCTCAGGTCGGCTTTTTTGATCCCTTTTTCCTTTTCAAGCATTTGCACCACTTTCGCTTCCGTGGCGATGGAGGCGTGATCACTTCCGGGAACCCAGCAGGCATTGAATCCACTCATCCGCGCACGACGGATCAGGATATCCTGTACCGTTTCATTGAGGGTGTGGCCCATATGGAGCACACCGGTAACATTGGGAGGGGGGATGACCACCGTAAAAGGGGGCCGGTTGTCGGGGTGACTTTCAAAATATTTCTTTTTTTTCCAGTGGGAGGTCCATTTGGTTTCCGTGGTCCCTGGTTCAAAGTTTTTGCTCAGTTCCATAATGAGCGGCAAATTTACATCTTCTTCCTGACCTCCTCACAGATATAGACGATCCCTTCATGTACTTCTTCGATGGCCCGGAGTATCTCCGCAAAGGGTGAACTTTTGGTCACATAACCCCTGGCACCGTTGTCTAACATACGTTGGGCATAATGGGGGTGGGTATTCATGGAAAGGCCGATCACCCGGACAGCGGGTTCGCTATCCAGGAGACGGCGGGAGGTCTCAAACCCATCGATCGGGGTCATATTGACATCGACCAGAACAACATGCGGTTTTAATTCGGAAGCCAGGTCTATGGCATCCAATCCGTTGCTACAATCAGCCACCACTTCAATATGGCGGATATCTTTAAACAGTTGTTTCAGCGAAGCCCGAACCATTTCATGGTCTTCGACCAGAATGATACGGATGAGGTTTTTTTCCATTCTTACATTCATTGTAGGCCATTCTAACAGCGCCTGCTTTTCAAGACTCTGTCTGGAACTTCCAGGTTGCAAATTGCAATGAGAAATACGTATTTCTACCTAAATTCAGTTAGTATTTTTACTAAGAATAAAGGATTGAAAATTAGGTTTTTAAAGGTGATTGGGTCACTTAAGGGTAGAAAGCAAGGGGATGGAAATCGATTCTAAGCAGTAAAAATACTGAAATACAAAAGTAGAAACACTCGTGAATATTACCAAGTATTTTTACAATATTATTTTATAGGCCAGATGGAGGGGAAAGAGGGGTCAGGGCTGCTTACTCCTCAAAAAGAACCCTATTTTCGCCCCCAGAAAATTGGAAAACATGCAAAGAGAATTGACTTCCTGGTACAGCCCTTCCCTGAACAAAGAAATGCCGATCGCAACCTATGGGCATTACGGTTTCGCGTTATTGTTGGTGCCCACGGCATCCGCGGATTACCTCGAGTATGAGCGCTTTCAATTGATGGATCATGTTCGGCCATGGGTGGAGGCCGGAAAGGTTAAGATATACTCCATTGACAGCATCAACAATGAAAGCTGGATGAATAATCACATGCACCCGTATGATAAGGTGGTACGCCACAAGCAGTGGAACGACTATGTGTACAACGAGGTGGTGCCCTTTATCCGAAATTCCAGTAGTCCCGAGACACCGATCATTACCTGCGGGGCATCCTTTGGTGCCTTGCACAGCATGAACCTTTTTCTCAAACGTCCCGACCTGATCAACGGAGTCATTGCGATGAGTGGGGTATATGAATTGACTGAATATACCAAGGGGCATTTTGATGAAGACGTGTACTTCAATAGCCCGATGCACTATATGCCCAACCTGTCCGATCACGGCATACTGGAACAGATCCGCCGCAGTGGACATATTCATATCCTCTCCGGTAGCGGCGATTATGAAGACCCTACCAGTGCTGGTCGCTTTGCCCGGATCTTGTATGAAAAAGGGATCTGGTATGAATTAGATATCTGGGGCAAAGAATGGAAACATGATTGGCCAACCTGGAAGGCCATGTTGCCGCATTATCTCGAGACCAGGTTTTAAAAGAAAGGCATAACCACAGAGACACAGAGGCACAGAGAGCCTGGAATTCCCTCCAATATTTTGGTTTGGCGTTTGTTTAACCCAAAGCCATTAAATTAGGAAAATGTATTTTTTCCTCTGTGTCTCTGTGACTCTGTGGTAGCCCTCTACCTTAAAGTTATCCTCAAAAATGAGAAAGGTCAGCATTTCCTCCGACCGTTCTCATTGTAAGCTGGTTCTGGTCTGTCTACTTTCACATCAGATTCAAACCGGATTACCATGCCTACAAAGAATACGGACCTGAATCGTTATGTCATCTGGATAGATCAGAAAAAAGCCCTTATCGGAAAATTTGATGCGGAGGATCATTTCACCTGTATCACCCTCCGGTCTGGACTGGGAAGACGCACACGATTCGAAGGGGAAACATCCAATAAGACCCGGGTAGGGGCACAAACGCGCAACAAGCAAACACAGACGCAGGAAAAACATAACCAGGAATTTCTCCATTTTTGCCGCGAGGTTATTGGTCAGATCGAACAAGTCAGTTCCCTGTTGATCCTTGGCCCGGGGGAGATGAAATTTTTACTCGAGAATGAACTCACCTCCTTACCCCGTTTTCAAATGGTCTGGTTCGAAGCCCAGGCGGCTGATAAAATGAGCATACCACAATTAAATGAAGCCGGGAAAAAGCATTATCATATACTGAGTTCGGAGTGAAGACGGATATCCTTTTTCCTGGTTCAATAGGCCTTTATACCTGTTCCATTCGGAACTTGAGAGCTTCATTTGTATCCGGAGAACCAATGGGATAGTGCTCCTGTTCATATTTTTCAATTAGAATGCCTAAAACTTCCAGTTCATCTCCATCTTTACTGCCGGGCTTTGCATCAAATATGATTTCCAGCCGGGAAAGAGCTGCATGGTAGTCCTTTTTGGTTTTTATGGGTTTGATAATAATTGTATTAGGATAAATTTTATACCAGGTGTCTTATGGATATGGGTTTAATTGCCAAAGTTATTAGTTTGAAATATGCGCAATAATGAAAGCTTAGAATGGGTGTTGGATTTTAATAAATGAATTTCAGAGAATTACATTTAGTAATTATCAATATACTAGCCTTCTTTTAATAGTTCATTTCCCTTTTCCCAGAATTTGGATAAATTATCATTTAATTTATTAAGATTTTCAGGAATATCATCATTTGAATTAATCCAATTACATGCCTCTTTTACAATAGCGTCTAATTCAGCAATTTGCCTGCTAATTTCAGGGGTTTCGGAAACGTAAATATTCGTCCGCAGTTTTATAATTGATTCATAACATTTATTTATATCATCTCTTGTTTTGAACATATACTCTTTATATGTATAGTAGGAGTGGGTGATTAATCGAACAAGTTGGTTATCAATTATTTTATAGATCTGAATGGCTTCAATTTTCGCATCATTCTTCCTGTTAATTTTATACTGATTTTCTTGTTCAGCATTTAAGCGAATGAAATTATCCATATCGTTTTGAACTTTGGCAAGCTTATATTGGACTAGTTCAACAGATTGCAAGGTTTTGGTCATTGTATCTTGGGTGGCATCAATTTTTTGTTGAATTTTTAGTATTGTTGAGGCATCCACTTTTATACTTTCAATGTTTTTACCATCTTGTTTATTTTTCAATTCAGAAAAGAAGGATTTCCGAAGGGTAAAAAAGGCAATTATAACGGCGCCTATAAATATCATCCAATCATTTGGACTCAAAGTTTTAAAATAATACATGACATTTATTTTTTAAGTTATTGTAAGTAATTAAAGTACAATATTGTATGCTTAGTAACCTTGGTTCCTATTTTTTTTTGATTTTACTATTCTTTTCGACAAACAATCCGGCTGTGTATTTATCATACAACTCAAATAGGAATTCAATTCTTTTTGTTTCATTGGGAAAAGGCTGAGGCCTGTAACATAAATCAACTGCCTTGTCCAGTGCTTGGTGAGCCTTAACTAATACAGGCGGCATTGTGTTAGGGTCATACAAATCTGCAAGGGTGCTATCGGAGAATTGTGCCCTTGTATCTAATACTACTTGTGCTGCCTTTTCAACAGTCTCTTTTTGTTTTTCTGTTGCATTGTCAGGCCACGGGAAATTATTATACACGATGCTTGCAGAGTATCTATATCTACTTTCTAACCTACCACATGTATATTTTATCCAAGCCATGTGCATTTCCGATGTTAAAACTCCGAAATGAAATTTGTTGGCATTGGGCAAGACATATATTTGATTTGAAGCAATAATGTCTGGTGTTAGAAAAGCTATAGGGATATATTTCCTGTTTTCCGAAGATAAAGTTGGGAAAGCAAGATACTTAGAATTAGGCTGACGTACTTCAGCAAATAGCATTGGTGTGTCAGCAAGCTTTTTTGTTGTAGCTCTGTTGCTATTAGCTCTCCAAAGTTTAACTGCTTCGATTCTTTTCTTAATCTTCTCAATATTTCTAATCTCATTTGGTGAAGCATTTAATAGCCACAGACAATATCTTTTTTCAGAATAAAGAAGTTCTCTTCCCCCAATGAACGGTTTGATATATTTAGCAGCATCAGGATTGGAAAGCACTATATCATCTTTTTCATCCTCTGAAAGTGTATAGTTTCCATCATCTAAAGCAAAACTGCCATAAACGATTTCATTAATTTGGCAAACCGGCTTTTTTCTGTTTTGGATAAGTATATCATTGCCTTCAACCAAGTAAGGATTTATGTTTTTAACTTTTAACTCATGTGCCTCACCTTTGGCATCTTCGTATTCAAAGAGCCTTTTTTCAGGGCTATCAAAATTTGAAAAACCAATAATTACTACACTTACACCTGCATTTGATTTTGCTTCATTACTCCATTTAAAAGTACTGTGAGCAAAATGAATTTTTATCTTACTCTTAAAAAACAATTCATTCCATAAAACTGCTACTTGTTCCCCTTGTGAAATTGAGTTTGTGCTCACAAAAGCAACCATTGTTTTTGGCAAATTCTTCTCTTCAATTTGGTGTTGAGTTAGGTAAGTGGCTGCTTTAATGTACCATGCCGAAACATAATCAAGGATTCCTGCTCCATTAATTCCAGAAAATATTAACTCCATGTCATTTTTTTGGGTTCCACTTTGTTCTTTTTTCCCAATAAAGGGAGGATTGCCTAATATATAATGGTACCGTGGCTGTTCTTTCTCCCAAGGCATTGGTTCAATAAGACTTTGCCAATCTATTCTTAAAGCATTTCCCTGTTTGATAGTTGCACTTTTTCTTAATGGCAGTCTTACATAATATTCCCCAAAGGTTTCACTTGCAAGCATGTTCATTTGATGGTCTATTAACCACATTGCTACTTGCGCTATCTGTGCCGGGAATTCCTCATACTCTATACCATAGAACCTATCAACATCAATCTGTAAGTAAATACCGATATCTGTGACTGCCTGTTGCTTTTTCAGACTGTCTTTCAATAATTCTTTTATTACTTCTATTTCCAGTAATCGAAGTTCTCGGTATGCAACAATCAAGAAGTTTCCACACCCACAACTTGGGTCAAGAAAACGAAGTTTGCTTATTTTGTTATGGAACTTCTCTACACTTATCCTACTTTCTTTCTTTACCTTCTCAAATTCCTTCCAAAGTTCATCCAGAAAAAGGGGTTTTATCAATTTCAGGATATTCTTTTCACTGGTATAGTGTGCCCCTAAATTTCTTCTTGCCTTTTCATCCATTACGGACTGGAACAGTGAACCGAATATAGCCGGCGAAATACGTCCCCAATCCAGTGAACAGCATTCCAGGAGAATGTTTCTCATCTCACTGTCGAATGCTGCTGTAGGTAAATGCTCTTCAAATAGCTTTCCATTAACGTAAGGAAAAGCTTCTAAGTTTTCATCAAGATTTTTAAGCCTGCTCTCTTTGGGAGTATTCAACACTTCAAATAGTTGGGCAAGGTGGGGGGCTAAATCACTTCCATCGGGTGCAGTCTTTAAATCCAAATATTCATTGAAAATGCCTCGTTCAAAAATATTTGTATCATCAGCAAACAAACAGAACACCAACCTAACCAGATATACTTCAAGGTTATGGCCTGTGTAACCAATAGCCTTTAGCTTGTCGTGGAGCTCACCCATTAACTCTGCAGCATCAATGTTAACCGGGTCTTGCTCCTTATAGGTTCTTTTCTTATACCCGGCAATCTCACTGAACAAGCCGACATGGTTTACAAAATCTGAGATTTTAAATTCGGTCTGTGAGCCGTTATCGAGGTCATAAAGCCTGAATCTCTCAAAATCACTGACAAGTATGTATTTGGGAAGTTCTTTGTCTGTAAGGCCAGGAAAATACTCTTTGGCCTGTTGAAATGCCTTATCCAGGTTTTTTCCACGGCTTTTGTGTTCAACTAGTATCATTCCCTTCCAGAGTAGGTCTATATAGCCATGTTTGTCGTTGACTTTTTTAACCTGTTGTTCAAAGGTGGCAACCCGTCTCCTGGAAATTCCAAAGACGTTAAAAAAGCCATCCCAAAATGATTTGGCTTCTGCCTCTTCATTTGTTTCCTTTTCCCATTCCTTTGAAAACGAAGTGGCTCTAGTTTTAATTTCATTCCAACTAAGTGGCATAAGGTTTGTAAGGTGTTGGTTTCCTGCAATATACAAAAATGTCATTCCCGGATCTTGTCGGAGACAATAGAAAGTTCCCTTTTTTTGATGAAAATGGGGTATTGTGGGTTAATCGGGGTTTTGGGAAGCAATAAGGTGTTCTATCTTCTTCCTGTTTTTCCAACCTTTTATCTTTTGCTCCCGTTGGTAGGCATCGCTTTTTGTCTGAATTTCTTCTGTGTGCATTATCACCCAATCATGGTTGGTTCCTGAATATCCTTTGTGATTAGAGTTATGTTTTCTCAAACGCCCATGAATGGCCCCCCCTGTATGACCAATATAGAATTTGCCCTTTTCCTGGGAATAGAGAATATAGGTTATATACATAGGGATAGGTTTAAATAGAAAAAGCCTTCACTTGGTGAAGGCTTTTTGTGGGAGTTGACGGGATCGAACCGCCGACCCTCTGCTTGTAAGGCAGATGCTCTGAACCAGCTGAGCTAAACTCCCTTTGATCCCCAAAGCATTAGCAGGGCTAATTATTTTGGGAGGGCAAAGATAAGACTTCACCCTTTCCACACAAAATTTTACCCTAAAAAATTAAATAAATAATTAATAATCAATAATCCAGGTTCTTCGCGGCTGGACACTTGTACATGAAAAGGGTTTTTTTATCTTTGTTAATCTACCAAAATGGCTCGGGAAAATACACATACTCAAAAATCAACCTTCGAAGAAACGGAACTCCTCTTGGATACTGAAGGTCCCTGCAACCTGATCGTCTGGAACGATGAGGTCAATACATTTGAATGGGTGATCGAAACGCTAGTAGAAGTTTGCGGACATAGCTATGAACAAGCTGAACAATGCTCCTACATCATTCACCACCAGGGAAAATATGCTGTAAAAAAAGACAGCTACGATCGACTCAAACCTCTCTGTGATGGAATTACAGAGCGGGGGATCGGAGCAACGATCGAAGAAGTAGTGGCATAGTGAATACATTCTCACACCTCACGCCTCCTCAATTCGGCGTCACTGCAGGCAACCGGTAATGCTGCCCATCGAGTACAAACAGTTCATCAATCTCTTCTGTCCAATATTTCTTTAATGGGGATTTCTCCAGAATCTTGCTGACCTCCTGCTTATCCTTGGCCAATAAGGTGATCCATACGCGTTGAGTTTCCATACTGACCGCATATTGCTCGATCACGCCTTTGTTGATCAGATAATTGATATAGGTACGGTGAGGTGGGACCAGGTTCATAAATTCCTCATCCATATCAAACCGTATCGTCACGTGGAATTTTTTCATGAAGTGAAGACCGATTCAAAGAGAAACGATCCGTCGTTTCCCTTTGTCCGGGTAGTGGAACGTACTGGACTCGAACCAGTGACCCCTACTCTGTCAAAGTAATGCTCTGAACCAACTGAGCTAACGTTCCATGGCGGCAAATATATCGAATATTTTGAGAGATGTAAGACGTGAGTCGTGAGACGAGAATCGTGAGACGAGAATCGTGAGTCGTGAGACGTGAATCGTGAGTATCACCTCACGTCTCACGCCTCTCGTCTCACACCACCCAATCCACCACCGCATTTTCCCATTCTTCACGATAGGGTGTTACGATCCGGATATAATTATCGGTATACCCCTCCATCATACCTTCCTTGTTCCGGTTTTCAAATAACACTTTCCGGGTTTGACCAGTATGACGTTGAGTGAAATCCTGCATCTTACGATAGGATAATTCACGCAAAATTTTATTTCGTTCATGCCTGACGGACATTGGTACAACCGGGCCAAGTCCGAGTGCATGGGTACCATCCCTTTCGGAATAGGTAAATACATGGAGATAGGAAATATCCAGGTCGGCCAGAAATTGTCGGGTCTCTTCGAATTCAGCATCCGATTCGCCGGGAAACCCTACGATCACATCCACCCCGATACAACAATGAGGCATCAGCTCCCGGATACTCGTTACGCGATCGGCATATAATTCACGCCTGTAGCGTCTCCGCATCTGTCCCAATATTTTATTGCTCCCACTTTGTAAGGGAATATGAAAATGGGGCATGAAGCGACGACTGGAAGCAACCTTCTCAATGATCGCATTGGTCAACAGGTTAGGCTCAATAGAGGATATCCTGTACCGGTCGATCCCCTCCAATTCATCCAGCGCACAAATCAGGTCGTAGAAATTTTCGGAATAGCCTTCGTCTCCATGGGGGCCACGACCAAAATCGCCCAGATTCACCCCGGTCAGCACGATCTCTTTAACTCCGGTCCGGGCCAATGACCTGGCATTTTCCAATACACTCGCCACCGAATCACTCCGGCTTTTACCACGGGCCATGGGAATGGTACAAAAAGAACAATTATAATCACAGCCATCCTGTACTTTCAGAAAAGTACGGGTGCGGTCATTGATGGAAAAACTGGAATGAAATCCCGTTACCTCGCCTACGTCACAGCTACAGATCTTACCCGAATCACCCTGGGTAAGTTCGCGAAGATGACTGGCAATATTGAATTTTTCTGCTGCCCCCAATACCAGGTTCACCCCGGGTATCTCCGCGATCTCTTTAGGTTTTAACTGGGCATAACAGCCGGTGATCACGACGAGGCTTTCCGGAGCCCGTCGTTGGATCCGTCGAACGATCTGGCGACATTCTTTATCGGCATTGTCCGTCACCGAACAGGTGTTGATCACATATACATCCGCCTGGTCTTCAAACTCTTTTTTCAAAAAGCCTTCCGATTCCAGGGTGCGGGAAAGGGTAGAGGTCTCCGAAAAATTGAGCTTGCAGCCAAGGGTGTGAAAAGCGACTGTTTTGGGGGCTGACATAGCGGACAAAGGTACGAAATTTAGCGTTTCTGGCATTTACCGCGGAGAACAGGAGAACGCAGAGTTACGCAGAGGTTATTGATTAATAATTATTGTTTGTCCTGGTTTCAGTCTATAAGACTCAGTTTGTAAACAGGAACTAATAATTAATAATTAATAATTCATTTTTCTCTGCGTAACTCCGCGTTCTCTTGTTCTCCGCGGTGAACCACGTTTTGATCGGTAAAACACCCCAAATTCCTACATTTGCCCATGTCCCTGAAGAAATACGCCCCCTATCTCCTCATTGGCCTGTTACTCCTGGTCCTGGTACTGGTTCAGTGGCTAAAAAAGGACCCGGCCAATCCTGCCCCGTCTCCAAAACCCCGAACCACCACTACGACAAAGGATCCCGCCTCCCGGGTTGACCGCGACAGAGGATTCGACCGCCGCATTTCTTATATCGAATACAGCAATCATGCAAAATGCCGGATGGCCTGTCGAAAAATATCCCAGGCCGAAGTGGAAGAGATCATGCGTGACGGCACCATCAACTATAAAAAAAGCGATCTCCAGAATGCCCGCTGTCCCCGCTATGCCCTTGAAGGACGTACCCGGGATGACCAACGGGTTCGGATTATTTTTGCCCAGTGCAATGAATCCACTACCGTGGTCACCGTCATTGACCTGGAAACAGATTATAAATGCGACTGCCCGGGGGATGATAAAAAATACCAAAACAAGAATTGATGCGCCACCTGGTCAAACCCTTTCATTGGCTTTATCTGGTCTATGCCTTTTCCCTTTTTGTGGTCATGCTGATCATCATTTTCCCGCTGGTACTGCTGGCTTCCCTTTTTGGAAAGATCCGTGGGGGGAATATCATTTACCGGATATGTATGCACTGGGCGGATGCCTGGTACTTCCTGATCGGGATATGGCACCGGAATAGTTACGAATCTCCGCATGACAAAAAACGGCAGTATATTTTTGTTGCCAATCATATCTCTTACCTTGACGGTCCTGAATTGGTAAAAACCCTAAGACAGCCAATGCGAGCGCTCGGTAAAATTGAAATGGAGAAGATCCCCCTTTTTGGATTTATTTACTCCTATGCCGTGGTGAAAGTTGATCGCAGTGATGCAGAACACCGGGCTAAAAGTATTCGCAACCTTAAATCCGTTTTGAACAAAGGCATCTCGATCATCATCTTTCCGGAAGGCACCTTCAATATGACCGATCAACCGCTTCTTCCTTTTTATGACGGAGCTTTTCGCATTGCCATCGAAACCCAAACCCCGATCAAACCCATTCTTTTTCTGGATGCCTATGACCGGATGCACTATCGCTCGGTATTTTCCTTAAACCCCGGCCGCTCCCGTTCTGTTTTTCTTCCGGAGATTCCGGTAGAAGGATTGACCATAGAGGATATCGGAGCACTAAAAGAAAAGGTGCGGGGAGTGATGGAGGAAAAACTGCGATCGGTTGGCGCTTCATGGATCGGCAAAGCGTAGTCAGGCTTGCTGTGCGAGACCTCCGGTCTCGCACGTTTCTCCCGTCGCCTCTGGCGACAAAACATTCATAGATTTGAAAGTAAGGATGGGAAAAAAATTCGAGCCGCCAGAGGCGACAAGACAATCCTGCGAGACCAGTGGTCTCGCACAGCAAGCCTCCAACATCCAACATCCAACATCCGTCATCCGTCATCTGTCATCCGTCATCCGTCATCCAAGACGCTAAATCCTTAGCTTTGCCCCCTATGCCCAACCGCTACGCCGAGATCATCATTCCGTTGGCCCTGCCCAAGAACTACACCTGGCAGGTACCAACCTCTATGGCTGAGGCGGTAAAACCCGGCATTCGGGTGGAAGTGAACCTGGGCAAGAATAAAAAATACGCCGGTATTGTCAAGCGGATCCACCAGGAGAAACCGGAATTCTTTGAACCCAAAGAAATTCTGAATGTGCTGGATACAGAACCGGTGGTTTACGAAAGTCAGCTCAGGCTCTGGGAGTGGATGGCATCCTACTATATGTGCAGTGAAGGAGAGGTGATGGCTGCGGCCCTGCCTTCGCATTTCAAACTGAGCTCGGAAACGATCGTCGTGTTTAACGAGGAATTTGGTGAGGATTTTTCTACCCTTGATCATGATGAATACCTGGTAGGGGAAGCCTTATTGATCAAGAAGGAACTTTCCATTTCGGAAGTACAACAGCTCCTGGATTCCTCCCATGTTTACCCGGTCATCAACCGGTTGATCCAGAAAAAACTGGCGCATGTATGGGAAGCACTGAAGAATTCCTATACCCCCAAGAAAGAACATTTTGTGGTGCTGGAGGCTATGTATAAAGAAGAAGAAAAACTGGCGGAGCTGCTGAACAACTGGTCCCGCGCCCCCAAACAAATGGAATTGTTACTTTCTTATCTCCATTTGGAAAAGACAGAAGGTGAGGTAACTCGTCCTTCCCTGTTAAAAAAATCAGGCGCCAGTGAAGCACAACTCAAAGGGCTGGTGGAAAAAGGGATCCTGCGCGTGGAAAAAAGAGAAGTGGACAGGATCCGCTATCTCGCACCTCATGTTCAAATTGATTTTGAATTGTCGCCAGCCCAGGAGAAAGCCTGGAAGGAGGTGAAACAACAACTGCAGGAAAAATCAGCTTGTCTGCTGCATGGCGTTACCTCCAGTGGTAAGACACAACTTTATATCAAACTTATTGAAGAGCAGATAAGAAAGGGGAAACAGGTACTTTATATGCTACCCGAGATCGCCCTGACCTCCCAGATCATCCGGCGTTTACAAAGACATTTCGGGGGATATATCGGCATCTATCATTCCCGGTTCAACCAGAATGAGCGAGTGGAGATCTGGAATAAAGTGAGATCAGGGGAACTAAAGATCGTATTGGGGGCCCGCTCTTCTATTTTTCTTCCGTATCAGGACCTGGGTCTGGTCATCGTGGATGAAGAGCATGATTCCTCCTTTAAACAACAGGATCCCGCCCCACGCTATCATGGTCGTGATGCCGCTATTTTCTTTGCCTCCATGTTTCCCGATTCAAAGGTCCTGCTTGGATCCGCAACCCCTGCCCTGGAAACCTATCACAATGCCCGGCAGGGGAAATATGGCCTTGTAGAATTAATGGAAAGGTATGGAGAGGTCAATCTGCCACCGATCGAGTTTATCGATACACGCAAACTGATACAAAAGGACAGGAATAAGATCATTCTCTCCGAACCGCTCACACAAGCGATCACAGAAGTATTGGATCGAGGGAAACAGATCATCCTTTTTCAAAACCGAAGAGGGTATTCACCGCTCCAGATATGTATGGCCTGTGGATGGATACCACAATGCCGGTATTGTGATGTATCGCTCACTTTTCATAAACTGACGAATAAATTGGTTTGTCATTATTGTGGAACTACCTATCCACCCGTGGTCACCTGTGCGGCTTGTGGCAGCCATCAATTCATGCAAAAGAACTTTGGTACCGAACGGATCGAAGAACAATTGCAGGAAACATTTCCCGAAGCCCGTATTGCCCGCATGGATGTGGATACGGTCCGGGGTAAAAATGCACATGATACCCTGATCCAGCAGTTTGAGAATGGCCGGGTAGATATCCTCGTGGGTACGCAGATGGTTGTCAAAGGACTCGATTTTGACAGTGTCGACCTGGTTGGGGTATTGGATGCGGATGGGTTATTGCATTTCGCCGAGTTCAGGGTCCATGAACGCGCTTTTCAATTATTGGAGCAGGTGAGTGGCCGGGCTGGGCGAAAAGAAGCTACGGGAAAGGTGCTGATCCAAACCATGCAACCGCAACATCCGGTACTCCAATTTGTCCAGCAACATGATTACAAAGGTTTTTTTGAGGCGGAAATAAAAAGCCGCCAGCAATTTCATTATCCCCCTTTATCCCGGTTGATCCATTTAGGATTTAAACACAAGTTTAAAGAGGTGGTGGAAAAAGCGGCAGAACGTTTTGCCCAATCCTTACATAATAAATACGGAAACTATCTTGTAGGCCCTGCAGAACCCGTTGTAGGCCGTGTACGGAATCAATACCTGATGGAGTTACTTTTTAAACTTCCGCGCGATACAAAACTCATCGCGCAATGTAAACGCGATATACTCGAGCAGATCGCCATCCTGCACCAGGATAAAAGCTTTCGGAGTGTGACGGTTGTGCCGGATGTGGATGTGGTTTGAGGGAGGAGAGAGGACAGAGGACGGATGTTGGATGACAGATGACGGAGGAGGGATGACAGATGTCAGATGACAGATGACGGAGGCAGGCTGTGCGAGACCTCTGGTCTCGCACGATTGTCTTGTCGCCTCTGGCGACTCGATTATAGTACAGTTAAATTTTGTCTTGTTTAATTAGTGTCGCCAGAGGCGACGGGAGAAAGGTGCGAGACCAGAGGTCTCGCACAGCCTGCCTCCGTCATCTGTCATCTGACATCTGTCATCCCTCCTCCGTCATCTGTCATCCAAAATCCGTCACCCCTCCTCCCACTCCGCATACGAATCCCCGGTTTCGAACAAGACTAATTTCTTTAAATCAACCCCGGCGGGGAGGAATTCGATCAGTTGTTTGCGTATAAATAAGAGCAGGTTTTCTGCCGATGGCTCTGCCTCAAAGATGATAAGGTTGTGTAAGGCCAGACAGGCCGGATTTTGCTCCGTGTACTCCCGGGAAAGAAGAAGGGAATGGTCAAGAACCTGAATGATATTTTCCTGAACGATCTTTTTGATCAGTTTGAAATCAATCAATATGCCCGGCGAAGGGATATAGTCCTCTATGCTTTCATTTGTCCCAATGGTCACATGCAGGGTATAGGTATGTCCATGGATATTCTTACAAGGGCCATTGTATTGGGAAAGGGCATGTGCCATTTCAAAGTGGAAGATCTTGGTGAGTCGGATCATGGTTTTACAATTCAAACGTTAACCTACAAAGGTTGCAACGGTTAGGCAACACCGCATGATCTGTCTCATCCATTGAATTGATAATTGTCAGGTCGATGCCATTCTTTGCAGGGGAGCCTTGGGTTAACTTTGCAGCGATCATTTTTGCCAATGACAAAATCCAAAACCAAAGTAAAATTACTGGCCCCGGCGGGGTCGATGGACTGTGTAACCGCAGCCATTAATGCGGGCGCTGATGCCATCTATTTCGGAGTCGAGCAATTGAATATGCGTACCAGGTCCTCAGGTGGATTCTCGATCGGGGATATCAAAGAGGTGGTCAGGATATGTCATGCGTCGGGGGTAAAAGCCTATCTCACACTGAACACCATAATGTATGATCATGATCTTCGCCTGTTACAATTGATCTTAAAGGAGGCCCGGGAACAGGGTATTGATGCTGTGATTGCGGCGGATGTTTCCGTATTTCAGCAATGCATGGCTTTGGGTATCCCGGTACACGTTTCCACACAGGCCAATATCAGCAATCTCGCCGCCGTTGAATTTTATGCACGGTTCTCCGATCTGGTGGTTTTGGCCCGGGAGTTGACATTCCAGCAGATCGCCCATATTACGTCCGAAATAAAGCGCAAGGACATCCGAGGAGTGTCGGGAGAACCCATGCAGGTAGAGATATTTGTTCATGGCGCTTTGTGTATGGCTGTTTCCGGAAAATGTTACCTCAGTCTTCACTCCCAATGGGCTTCCGCTAACCGGGGTGCCTGTGTACAAAACTGCAGAAGGCCATATAAAGTGGCCGATGCGGAGACGGGCGAAGAGTTATTGATCGACAATGAGTATATCATGTCTCCCAAGGACCTATGTACCATTGGCATCCTCGACCAGGTAATAGAAACAGGTGTGGATGTACTCAAGATCGAAGGCCGGAGCAAGGGAGCCGATTATGTTTTTGAGACTACGAGCTGTTACAAAGAAGCGATCGCTTCGATTGAAGCAGGAACCTATACGCCGGATAAAAAAACGGTCTGGCTGAATCGCCTGAATGCCGTTTATAACCGGGGCTTCTGGGAAGGATATTATGCCGGACATTCGACGGGAGAATGGACTTCCACACCTGGTTCCAGTGCAACGGAGAAAAAGATCTATGTAGCCAAGGGTGTGAAATATTATGGGAAAATTGGGGTAGGGGAGTTTGATATCGAGACAGGAAGCCTCGAGCAGGGAGATATCGTCATGCTGATCGGGAATGCACATGGAATGGTGAAAATGAAACTGGAACCACTCATGGTCAATGGCCAACCTTCGGAAAAGGCGAAAAAGGGAGATAAGATCACGATCCCGGTGGCGACCAAGGTAGCCCCGGGCGATAAATTGTATAAGATCACTGAAGCCAATGCCTAAACTCATTCAATACCGGGATAAGTGCATTGGTTGTGGTATTTGTCATCAATTACAACCGGCCTGGTGGCGGATGTCAAAAAGGGATGGGAAAGCCACGCTGGTAAAAGGAGAAAAGAAAAATCAAACCTATGTACGGGAAATTCCACTTATTGAAGAGGAACTTATCAGGCGTGTAGTCCGCGACTGTCCCGTACATATCATAAAATGGGTATGAACAAGGATATCATTAAATTCATCAGAAAGCAAAAAACGGCTACGGTTTGTACCGTAGATGAGCAAGGGAATCCGTATTGCTTTAGTTGTTTCTATGTTTTTGACGAAGAAAAAGTCATTTTAATTTATAAAACACATGCCAATTCACACCATGTGCCAATGATGACGAAAAAAATGGAGGTGGCCGGCACGATCCTCCCTGGCAAAGCCGACCCGGTGATCGTCAAAGGTGTACAGTTTGAAGGGGTTGTTATCGGGCCGGGTGATCCGGATACAACCCATGCCTCCCGTGATTATCATTTACGCTATCCCTTTGCGCTCGCCATGGGTGGTGATATCTGGGTGATCAGGATACAGCATATCAAGATGACTGATAGCAGTAAGGGATTTGGGACCAAGATCGAGTGGAACCGGTAAAAGAATTTCCCCTCCATTCGCAGGAAACGGATAATTGAATATTCCGTAATTTCTTTTCACCTTTGCCATATGAACGTCCTCGAAAACATCTCCCTCAAACCCTATAACACTTTCGGTATAGAGGCAAGAGCAAGGTATTTTGCATCATTTTCTTCCGCCGAATCGTTGGATGGACTATTGGATCAACAGCAAAAAAGCGTCACCAGCGATACATGGATTTGGGGAGGAGGGAGCAACATCCTACTGACTCAGGACCTTAACGGTTGGGTATTGAAAAATGACTGCAGAGGAATTGAAGAGGTACATGAAGACAGGGAGTATGTATATGTCAAAGTAGGTGCCGGTGAAAACTGGCATCAGTTTGTTCAATATTGTACCCTCCGCAATTGGGCCGGGTTGGAAAACCTTTCTCTCATTCCGGGGAATGTAGGTGCCGCCCCCATTCAGAATATCGGTGCATATGGAGTGGAACTGAGGGACACTTTTCTGGACCTGGAGGCTTTTCACCTGAAAGACAAACGGATCATTACGTTTACGAATTCCGATTGCCGTTTTGGTTACCGTGACAGTGTGTTCAAACAGGAATTAAAAGGGCAGGTGGCTATCCTCAATGTCACCTTCCGATTAAAAAAGCACCCGGTCTTTCATACCAGTTATGGTGCTATCACCCAGGAATTGGAAAAAATGGGCGTGCAGCAGTTATCCATTCAGGCCATTGCTGAAGCGGTGATCCGCATCCGAAAATCCAAACTCCCGGATCCGCAATTCATCGGCAATGCGGGCAGCTTCTTTAAAAACCCTGAAATTAGTGCCCAGGAATTTAACAATTTACGCCAGCAATTCCCTGATATCGTTGGGTACTCAGTAATGGGCGACCGGGTAAAATTGGCCGCCGGATGGATGATCGAACAGTGCGGTTGGAAGGGTTATAGGAAAGGGGACGCCGGTTGTCACGAAAAACAAGCGCTTGTCCTTGTTAACTATGGTCATGCTACCGGGAAGGAGTTATTTTCCCTCAGTGAAGAAATATTGGCATCTGTCAAGAGTAAATTTGGTGTGATACTGGAAAGAGAAGTGAATATTCTTTAACATTTGCAAAACAGCGGATTTTGTTTTTATCTTGTCATTCCAAAAAAACAACTTTTATGAAAAAGATCCTTTTGACTTTATCCTTTGCTCTGATCGGATTTGTTGCTGTACAAGCCCAATCCATGTATTTTGAATTAGGTGGACCCGGTCTGGCCTCCATCAACTTTGATACACGTTTCGCAAAATCAGATGATGGATTTGGCGGTCGTGTGGGTGTGGGTGGATTTAGTGTTGGTACCAGTGGAGACCGCGTGGGGGTTGTTTTTATTCCCATCGGAGTTAACTACCTGATGGGCCGCGATGGAAAAAATTATTTTGAATTAGGCGGAGGCATCACGCCCGTGATCGCATCCAACTCTTCCAGCGATGGTGACTTTACTTCTACCTTCGGACACGTATCTTTTGGTTACCGGATGCAACCCGCTGATGGTGGCTTTACCTTCCGCGCCTTTATTAGCCCAATATTTGGTAAAGGTTATTTTATACCTTATTACGGTGGGGTATCTTTTGGATATAAATTTGGTGGAAAGAAATAATAGCCTTTTTTGGTTCTAACCGCAACGTCGCTAAGACACAAAGGGCCGCTAAGAATTCTTAGCGGCCCTTTGCGTCTTAGCGACGTTGCTATAAATATATACTTATGTAAAATCTTCGCCATCAAAATCCACTTCATCTCCTCCGCCCAAATTGATCATCGATCCCATCAGGTCCTTGAACTCAATACGACCATCGATCATTTTCTTGCTGATCAGCGAAAAGGATGCCAACCCATGTAAGACAAATTCCATCAGCAGGGCCGACTCTTTTTCATTGGCATTTTTATAAAACTTTTTTACAAGTGCATGGAGGCCTTCCACTTTATAAAGCTGTTGTACCTTATCCTCATCTTTGGTATGTAAGAAAATATCCAGATGATTGCCCTTGTCGAACCAATTGGTTACCGGACGATAGGGGTTTTCGTCTTTTTGTTCGGGGTCCTGTTTGCCTTTGACCCGACGCTTGAGTGATTCGGGATTGGGGAAATAGTTTATGAACTGACTGCGTACAGCCTTGTCCAATAGATTCATGGCTACCTGGTAAGGACCTTCCTGTTCTCCTTCGTACACCAGTTCGATCTTTCCTGTTATAGAAGGAATAATTCCCGCCAGGTCACTGATCCAAACCTGTGTTTCCTTTTCTCCATTTACAAAAGCCCTTCGTTCAGCCGTGCTGATCGCATTCTCATAGGCCGAGATCGTCAATCGTGCACTGACCCCGCTTTTTTTATCCACCAGTTCACTGCCCCTGGCTTCAAAGGCCACCTGCTCAATCAGCCTTCTGCCGAGGTCACTGATACGGACCTTTTTGCTTTGCTCTTCGGTAACCGCTGCTTCCTGTGCGGTTATTTCCAGGGCTGTTGTTATATCCTTGGGATAGTGTGTGAGTATCTGGCTCTCGATCCGGTCTTTTAACGGGGTAACGATGGAACCCCGATTGGTATAATCTTCCGGATTGGCCGTAAAGACAAAAAGAATGTCCAATGGCAGCCTCAATTTGAAACCACGTATCTGTACATCTCCTTCCTCCAATATATTGAACAAAGCCACCTGAATCCGTGCTTGCAGATCGGGCAATTCATTGATCACAAATATGCTCCGGTTGCTCTTGGGGATGATACCATAATGGATCACCCGCTCATCGGCAAAAGTGAGTTTGAGTGTAGCCGCTTTTATGGGATCCACATCGCCAATCAGGTCGGCCACGCTTACATCAGGTGTGGCTAGTTTTTCTCCATAACGTTGGGCCCGGTGCAACCAGGCAATTGGGGTATCATCACCTTTCTCAGCAATCAGGTCGAGTGAATAACGGGAGATGGGATGCAGGGGATCATCATTGATCTCCGATCCGGCTATTACGGGAATGTATTCATCCAGCAGATCGGTCATTAGCCGGGCCATGCGCGTCTTGGCCTGCCCCCGCAATCCTAAAAAAAGGATATTATGCCGGCTAAGCAAAGCGGTCTCCACATCCGGGATCACCGTATCCTCATAGCCCAGGATGCCCGGGAAACTATTCTCTTTGTTCTTGAGCCGCTTGATCAGGTTCTGCCGGATCTCTTCTTTGATCGACCGGGATTGATACCCCGATTTCTTTAACTGTCCTAAGGTCTTTATTTCGTTGTGTTTCATTTCAATATACTGTTTTCCTCTTCCCCGATTCAAAATCCCGGAATATGAACGCCCCCAATTTATCCAAACTTGCAAAAAAGGCCTTTCCATTATTCGTTTCCGTAAACTCCTGCACAAACCGCTGCAGATAGGGATCGGTCGCGATCATAAAGGTTGTGATCGGGATCTTTAATTTTTTACATTGGGCCGCCAGGTTCATACACCGGCTGGTTACCTTTCGGTCAAGGCCAAAACTGTTTTTATAATAGCGTTTACCGATCTTCAAACAGGTAGGCTTCCCATCCGTGATCATAAAGATCTGTTTGTTCGGGTTCTTTCTTCTTCTCAAAATATCCATTGCCAGTTCCAGGCCGGCTACGGTATTGGTATGATAAGGACCGACCTGCAAATAGGGCAGGTCTTTGATCTCCACCGGCCAGGCGTCATTCCCAAATACCACTATATCCAGGGTATCCTTGGGATAACGGGTGGTGATCAATTCACTTAAGGCCATGGCCACTTTTTTGGCGGGTGTGATCCGGTCCTCGCCATAGAGGATCATGGAATGGGAGATATCGATCATCAGCACCGTAGAGGTCTGTGATTTAAAATCAGTTTCTTTAATGCTCAGGTCATCTTCCTGGATATGAAATCCTTCAATGCCATGATTGATCTGTGCATTGCGGATGGATTCCGTAAAATCGATTTGCTCCAGCATATCCCCAAAGCGAAAAGGGCGTGTTTCGGGATTTGTCTCATCACCTTGTCCGGGCTTATGGGTTCGGTGATCACCCTGTTTGGTCTTTTTAAGCTTGCCAAAAATGTCCTCCAGGCTTTTCTTACGAATACCCTGTTCGGTCTTTGGGGTGATCTTTATCTCTCCTTTTTGATTCTCGTCAGTCAGGTATCCCTTCTCTTTCAGGTCATCAATAAAATCCCCCATCCCATATTCACCATCGGTCAATTGGTATTGTTTGTCCAGTTCATTCATCCAGGACAAAGCTTCGCCCGCATCCCCACTGGTATAGGTGAGAATTTGCAGGAAAATATCGAGCAATTGCTCGAATCTTGTTTTCCCTTCCTGATTGGGGTCATAGCCTCTGAAATGGTATCCTTTCATGGTTTCCTATTCACCAATTTACGACAATATTTCGCGGTGATAAGTAATAAATAACACGCTAACAACGATTCAGTTCAAAAATAAAAAAGCCCTCCGCAGGGAGGGCTTTGAAATATGAAACAAAGGTTAATTTACTTTACCTGTATCCTTGGGTATTGTATCCTGTCCGGCTCCTCCAGGCTGCGGGATGGCAGGAATTTCTGGTAGGGTTGACTTCGCGGCCTTCGCGGGGTCATAGCGCAACAACACCGTATTCAATACTTCTTTGAGGCTGTTGTTGATGGCTTCTTCGGTGCGAAGCCCGGTGTAAAATTCAGGTTTACTATTCTTCAGGTAGGTATAATATTTTTCCTGTTCATCCAGGTCCTTCACCAGTGCCTTTCTCACTTTTTCTGCCAATACGGTATCACCGGTTTTGTAGGCGGCTTCCATATAGATCAGGCTCGACTGGTTGTGGGCATTGTAATGGGCAGCTGCTGCATAGGGGAGGTTAGCCGGGTTTACCATGCTCTCAAATTTAGTGAGCAGTTTACGCCCGTCTTCTTTTCTTCCTTTGTCGGCCAGGTTACCAGCCATTTCAGCAAAGGCATTCCGCATTCCCAGTGCTTCACGACGGTTAACTTCATCGAGATAAATACCAGGTTTATTCAGGGAGCCGGCCGCAAAAATATTCATCAGGCGGCTGTACATCGAGTCGGTATTGTTTTCCCGGATCTGTGTACCTCCCAGGTAATTCTCGCGCATGGCCTGCTCGGTAGCCCAATTGGCCTGTGGAGCTTCAACCATTTTAGGGATCAGGCGGTAAACTGTTCCTTCCTTACGCAGGTTTTGGTAAAAACCAAGGTCCGGATAGGGGGCGGTAAAGCAGATCGGACGGTTCCAATCATTGGAGGCGATCAGGGCCAGAATGATCAGGTCACTCTTGGTGATCGGCTTTCCTTCCTGAACTTCCAAACGCAGTTCGGTCATAACCGGATCCGTTGGAAGCAATGTACCATTGGCCTTAACCTTGGCTGTATCCACAGGTACTTTGAATTTGCGTACCGGATAATACTGTTCGTATTTGGGTAAACGAAGGGCTTGCAATACGGTGTCGAGATCATTATACACTTCCTGGTTCAGTTCAGGACGGAAGCGCAGGTAATTGCGTTTGTTTCCTTCAATATCATCCACACTGAATACGACATCCAGTGCCTTGGAACCATTCACCGCATTACGCAGTTGATTGATATACCAATCGATTCCCAACAAGCTGTTATTAACGATGCGTACATCAGGACGGATATTTTCTACTTCCTGTGCATACCAGAGCGGATAGGTATCATTGTCACCAAAGGTGAAAAGGATCGCGTCTTTGGGACAGCTCTCCAGGGTATTCCGGGCGGTTTCACGCGCCAGGTCTTTTTTACCACGGTCATGGTCATCCCATTCCTGGCTGGCCATTAATAAAGGAATGGCAAGTCCAACAACCGCAAGCGAACCGGTCAGGGCTTTGCCATTTCCGGATAGGGCATTGAAAAGGAAATAAAGTATTGTTGACACAGCGGCAAACAGGGCTGTAGACATCACGGCAGAGATCAGCATGCTTCCCCCTGTTCCAGGCGCACCTGCCATCAAAATAATGAGGAAGGTGAGGATGGAACCATAGGTCAGTGTAGCCACCAGGTCTTTTTGTTTTTCCTTGTGTTCTTTGATCAGTCTATAGAAACCTACCAGCGAAAGCCCGATCCAGATAGCAAAGGCGTAGAAGGAACCCACATAGGCATAATCGCGTTCACGGGGCTGGTTACCCGGTTGGTTCAGGTAAAGCACAATGGCGATACCGGTAAAGAAGAATAGCAGGAAAGTGACCAGCCAGTCTTTTCGGTGAAACAGGAACTGGTACACACAACCCAAAATCCCAAGGATAAAGGGAAGCAGGAATAACTTATTGTTGGCCTGGTTCTCTTTCAATGATTCAGGCAACTTTGATTGGTCTCCCAATCTTGCATTATCGATAAAGGAGATACCGGTGATCCAGTTGGCATCCCTTTTATTACCCGAGGCCTGAAGATCGTTTTGACGACCAGAGAAATTCCACAGCAGGTATCTCCAGTACATCATTCCCATTTGATAACTCATGAACCATTCGATGTTATCTCCATAAGTGGGCTTCTTTACGGCGATCCGGTCACCGGGTCTTACCACAGCGCCCTTCTGCACAGTGATCTGTGCATTTTCGCCCACTTCATAAAAGTCAGGTTGTCCCTGCTCATTCTGCGTTTGCACACCCACACCGGGTGTTACTCCAGTGATCACACTCAACTGACGGGCCTTCACTTCCAGATCAAGCCAGTCAACATAGGTATCAAAATGGTATTGGTCATTCGATGCATCCCATACACGTGGGAAGATCATTTTATCCTTACTATCATATACATATTCAAAGTCTTTTCCCAACTCTTTGTATTGCGTAGAGTCTTTGCGATAACGCATCCTTGTTTCTTTGACATCCACTGGTTGTGATTCAAATGTGGGGCCATATAAAAGGGGAGCGCTACCGTATTGTTCACGGCCAAAATAAGAGGCCAGGCTCATGGGATTGTCCACATTCGCCATATCGATCACAGGATTCGCATTCGAGCGGATGAGGGTCGTCACATAGGTAGAGAAACCTACCAGGATGAAAAGAAAACACCAGATCCCCAATCGCAACAGATGGCTGCCTTTTTTGCTGGCATAACGAAGACCAACCCATGAGAGCAGTCCCAATAAAGCAAAGAAGAAGCTAAACCCGGAGAAGAAGGGGAGTCCGAAATTGTTGACAAATATGCGGTCCATACCTGCCGACCAGCGGGGTAATAAATAGATAAATATCCATAAGGCCAGACCCGTGATCAGTCCACTGAGGATAAAGGCGAAAATCCCTCCGCGCACCGAATAGTTATAGCGGCGGTAGTAGTAGATCATTACGATCGGGGGAATGGTCAACAGGTTCAGCAAGTGAACAGTAACGGCCAGACCGATCATAAAGAAAATAAACACGATCCAGCGGTCAACCTTGGCTTTTTCCGTGGCGTCTGTTGCCAGTTCATCCGCGTGCTCCCATTTCAGCATAGCCCAGATGATCAGGGCGGTGAAGAAGGAAGAAAGAGCATAAACCTCACCTTCTACCGCGCTGAACCAAAATGAATCACTAAAAGTATAGGCCAGGGCGCCTACAGCACCGGCGGCCATGGTAACGATCATCTGTTGTGAATCGAGGTTCTCACCCGCCTTTACAAACATTTTGCGGGCAAAATGGGTGATGGACCAAAACAGGAATAAGATGGTGGCGGCACTGGCCAATGCGCTCAACAGGTTTACGGCGCTGGCTACATTTTCGGGGTTTCCACCGCTGAATAAAACGATGAACAATTTACCCATCATGGAAAAGAAGGGTGATCCCGGTGGGTGGGGGATCTCCATTTTATACGCACAGGCGATAAACTCGCCGCAATCCCAAAAACTACCGGTGGCCTCGCGGGTAATGGTATAGGTTACCGCCGCGATCAGAAACACGACCCATCCGGTGATGTTATTGACTTTCCTAAAATTCATAACGTATTGATTTGACCCCTTTTTTATCGGGAGTGCCAAAAATAATTAATAATCAATAATTAGGAATTAAATATATCCCAAACCTCTGTCCAGCCCTGGACCCGTCGGTGACGGCCATTTTCCCGTAAAAGGTTATGGGGCTGGGAGAACAGGATGGTGTCCCCGGAAAAATGGTCCAGGTTCTTGAAATGGTCATCGATCATCCAGTCGGCCCGGATGATGGTCTTTGACCCGCAGAACACCATTTGTTGCCAGGATATAAAGGGGAAATGTTGTCCCAGCCAGACCTGTTTCTCGGGCAGGCTTTGAGGAAATTCCGTGGCGGCCGAGACGATAAAAACATCAAACCGGTCGTGGAGGGCTTTCAATACCTCCTGGCTATGCGGGATCACCGGGGCGGTAAGAAAGAAACCCGGTTCATATACATGTTTTCGGCTATGCGGGAAGGCATCCAATTCTTCTACCCCGGCTACTTCGGCCAGGGATTTTCTTTCTCCAAAATCCCGTTCATGATAGCGCAGAAACTGCTCGGCCACATCGGCCAGTACACCATCCATGTCCACAGCAATGCGAAGGCGGGGATTTGTCATCTGAAAACAGGGTTAAGGTTCAAAATGGATGCGTATCGTTTGATAGAATAGCTGGTTTTGCAGGATCGCGGATACCCGGCCATTCTTCTCGTTATAGCCTTTTAAACCAAAAAGGCCTGCGGCATTGCCTTTGTTAATGGCGATCTCCAGGTAACCGGCTGAATTGAACAAGGCCAGTTTTTCCCCTTCAGGGGCATCCGCATAGGTCTGGCTGATCCGGTCGATCACCTCGTCCCGTTTAAAAATGATCTGGAATTTCCGGCCATTCCGGTTCCGCTCAAATTCTTCGCGGGTGATATTCACCACCACATTTTCAAATTGATCAATGAATATGATCTTCCCTTCCATACCCAGGTCATCCACCACCGGTCTCAGTGGGTTCTTTTCAAGATAGTTCACATCCGGCACACCGATATCCTTGATCGAAGTCCCATTGACCAGTTCATGCGCTACCCGGCCCATTGCCGCGGCAATACCGATAGTGGTTTTTTCCGTCGATTTCAGGGGTATTCCAATGATCATTTCCGGTTTCTCTTCCAAAATCATCGTCAGTAAGCCGTTATCGGCGCAAAGTATATATTGGTTCTGGTGAAAGGCCAGGAGAAGTTGTTCCGGTTTCCGGTCAAACAGGTTGACGAGGACCAGGTGGTAACTGTATTCAGGAAAATGTTTAAAGGCATTGCGGCAGACATAGGCCGCCTGAGGATAATTAAAGGCCGGAATCGAGTGCGATACATCCACGATCGTAAAACCCGGATCGATCCCCAGCAGGGTGGCTTTCACCGCGCTCACCAGATAGTCCTGGTGACCCATTTCCGAAGTTAATGTGATCAATGCCATCCGTGAATCCCGTTATTTAACTAGTTTGCCTTCCTTGTAAAAGAATTTTCGTGTCATCTTATCGGCGAAAGAGGGAAAGAATTTGTTGAGGAAAACGGCCCTTTTCCCGGTAAAGGTCATCACGATCTCGCGCTTCCGTTTACGGATCCCGTTCAGGATGATATGCGAACATTCTTCGGCCGTCATCATTTTCCCTTCATCCATAGGGCTTTCCCCATGGGCCTGGCCCTCTTTGTTCAGGGCGGCATTCCGGATATTCGAGGTAGTGAATCCCGGGCAAACCCACATCACATTTACCCCGCTTTCGAGCATTTCCGTGCGGAGGGCTTCCAGCCATCCCCGGAGGGCAAATTTGGAGGCGGAATAGCCGCTACGGCCGGGCAATCCCCGGTATCCTGCGATCGAAGAAACTCCAACGATTGTGCCTTTCCGTTCCAATATGGAGGACAGGGCATAATGCGTGCAATACACCGATCCAAAGAAGTTGATCTCCATGACCGTACGGATCACTTCGGTACTGGCCTCCGTCATTTCTGCCCGCATCGAGATACCTGCATTATTGATCAGTATATCCACGCCCCCAAACATTTTTATGGTCATTTCCACAAGGCGACGGCAATCGTTCTCGTTGCTCACATCCGCGATCATGGTATGAAGAGGGGAGGAGGGGTATTGCGACTGGAGTTGGTAGAGTTTATCCGGATTACGGCCACAGGTGGATACTTTGGCCCCCGATTGGAGCAACTGGTCAACCATGGCGCGACCGATACCATCGGTACCTCCGGTGACAATGACGACTTTATTGGAAAAGAAGGAGTTCATGGGGTGTAAGTTGTTGGTATGCAAACCTAAATTAATTTGTCCAGACTCGAACGCTTGTTTGTGGATAACCCTTCCGTTTAAAGGGGTGTAAGACAATCAAATAAGACAGATTATTTTTTGGCAACTAAAAGAATCCCCCTTATTTTTGCACTCCCAAATTTTGAGGGATGATTCCGTAGCTCAGTTGGTAGAGCAATACACTTTTAATGTATGGGCCCTGGGTTCGAGTCCCAGCGGGATCACAAAAAGGGGCAAAATGGTAAAATGACCAGTTTGCCCCTTTTTTATTGACAGAATATGGTGGTCTCCTCCTGAATTGGCTGTTGTCAACTTAATTTGAATGGGCTGTCGCTGTCCACCCAAAGATTACAGCCCGCAGCGATTAAATGTCGATAGGAACTTATTAAACCAATTGAAAGTGGGATGTATCCTAGCGCAAGTGTACCGGCTTTAATTGCTTTGCGGCGCTTTCAATTATTTCACTAATTCTTTTTTTCCGGGTTTCAGGCGTCCTGGCAAACACCAGCCAGGAAAGGATTGATTTTTGTGCCGATTTGCTTAAGCTATGGTAGAATGCTTTGGAACGAGGTTTTCTTGCCAACGCTGCTTCCAGGTCGGGGGGAATGATCAATGCCTCCACATCGTCTAAAATGGTCCAGGAGCCATTTTGTTTGGCCAATTCAATACTGGCCAATCCTGCTTCAGCCATCTGGCCACTGGCGATCAGCTGCTCCACTTTGTCTTTATTGATCTTTGACCAGGTGCTTTTCGGCTTTCGCCTGCTGAAATATTGATGGGAGGCATCTTCATCAACCTTGATTATTTTGCTGTCAATCCAGCCAAAACACAAGGCCTCATCCACCGCATTACTCCAGGTAATGGATTTTTTACCTGATTTTTTATTATAATAAACAAGCCAAACAGCTTGTTTGGAAAGATGGTTTTTCTCCAACCATTTTCTCCAGGCTGTTTGGCTTTTAGGGTAAAATACGTCTATCTTTTTCTCCTGCATTTTACTTTAAATCTGCAATGATTATTTTCTTTTGACTAAACGTGTTCATTAATGCTTTTCTGCTGATGGCGGGGTCACTATGGTGAATCAGGTCAAAGTATTCAGTGGGTACCACCTGCCAGGATAGCCCATATTTATCCTTACACCATCCGCAGGGTCCTTCTTCTCCACCATTGGAGGTTAGCGCTTCCCAATAGTAATCAACCTCAGCCTGGTCTTTGCAGTTTATGACCATGGATATAGCTTCAGTAAATTTAAACATGGGTCCTGCGGCTAATATGCTGAATTCTACCCCGGCTATTTCCATTACAGCCGTATCAAATTCGCCCGATAAATTATCATCAGCGGAATTGGCAGGGTTCCCATCTTTTGGCATTTGGGTGAACAGACGGTAGTCTTTTAGCTTTCCATCCTTAAAGATGGAGAGATAATATTCCACTACGGCCTTGGCGTCTTTTTCAACCCATAGGCAAGGAGTTATTTTTTGGTGTATCATTTTGCTTTATTTAAGTATTAAGTTGTCAAGTTATAGATTTTCTCAATTTTTTTTATTGCCAGGCTTAATAATTTCCAGATCGTTCCAAGGTAATTGAGATATCAAAAAGCCTTTTAGTTTCACTTTTATCTTCATATAAGGCTAAGTTCATTTTGACATTGTCGGAATGCCATTGTAAACCTTCCGAAATGATTCTTTTGTCCGGCGATTGTAAGAATTTCTTTTTTTTGCCTGAAGATTTCCACTGCTCTTTAAAATATTGGCAGAGCTGACGAAAGTCCTTTTTGGCCTTCTTTTCAAAGTCTTTAAAAAGCGAGGGTGTATAAATTTGGCTGATCATAATTCTAATTATGGTATCAGATACAGTTGTGACGGCAATGACTCTAAAAGATATTCCTCCCAGCATGTAAGGGTCATTTATTGCAACTGGATATGAATAAGTATATTCAGTTTGACCATTAAATTCAAGCTTTCCAACTTCTTTAAGTAGACTGGTGCTGTCCTGGATATTTAGAACCTTGCCTAAGAGAAAGGGAGAAATTCCTCTGTGAATTTCAAAGTGACCCAATTGCTGTGCTACGCTATAATTAAAAGCGCCAAAAAGTAAAAGTAAGGAAATGTATGTTCGGAAAAGGGTTTTATTATAGGGCATTTCTTAACTATATGGTTCAGTAATTTGTCATGGCGAAGTTTGGAAATTAACAAGAAATTTATCCGTAATCGAAGGTAGATTTATCTTTTAATAGAAGTTGTATTTATTAAAGGTATAAAGTACATAGCCAGGTTTACCACTGTTGAATTATAATACAAACCTGATCATCTCGTAAGGCAAATTCCTTGGCTCCCCATGGACGAACGGATACTTCTTTCAGATTGGGATGAAGAAATTCCGGATGAGAGGCAGACACTTTTTCATATACCTCTTCAATATTATGGGTGACCAATCTAAACTCTGGATTATGTTCTTTTGCCAGTTTGGGGTGTTCAAAAAGAAAAATACTTAATCCGTCTTTGTTCAGCACACAAAATGGCTGGTCGGATTTTATTTCATTGTGGCCAATGGTAAATTCCAGGCAGTCGACAAACATTTTCAATCCACTGTTTATATCAACATAATAAACATTCGGAATAAGCTTTTCAAAATTCATTGATAAAAGTTTTCGCCTTTATTTAGGTCGATTATGCCAAATTAAATTTCCTGGAGTCGGATTTTGTGTTTGTCCAGAAATTTAAATATTTGGTTTGCCTGACCTCAAAGGCCATAGGACTATAAAGTTCATAGTGGCATTTGCATCTTGTTGCTGCTGTTTTATTATTCCTTCCTTTTGGCAGGCTCTGAAGTAATGTCTTTAAATAATAGCATTTTCCCTATCTCGGATGAAGCCCCAGGGTAAAAGCCTGTTTCCTTTACAAATTCTTTGGGATTGCGGAATGTTCCGAATATTATATCGAATAACGGAAGGTCGGAATAGTTATAGGCGTGAACCCCTTTTTCGTGGTGTAAAGAATGGGATTCTGGTCGCTGGAAAATATAACCTGTCCATTGGGGGGTCTTAATATTGGTGTGTTGAATAACGGCCAGAAATGTGGCACCGTAGATGGCGTATATAGTTGCCTGTGGGGTGAATCCGGCAATCCAAACCATGGCAAGACTTGTTAAGAATGTAAATCCAATCATGTCCATTAAGCTAAAATAGAAAGCGCCATATGTATCCACTCGCTCTGCACTGTGATGCATTTGATGGAATACACGCCACAACAAATGACTTTTATGCATGGCTCTATGCCAGACGTAGACACCAAGTTCGTAAAGAAACAGGGCGATCAAACCACCCCAATAATGACCAAGTTGGGTAAGGTCAAATATCTTGTAGGCGGCTAAATAGTCGTTCCAGATAAGTGGAAGGTAGGACGATACAAAGAAATAAATAGTAAAGGCTATTATCCCTTTTAGTTTCCAATATTTTATAGTAGGTAATTTTCGTCCCGGCACAGTTGCTTCGGCGATCAGTAATACCAGGAAAATCGAAATGACGATTATGGAAGCCGGGTCAGTCAGTATCTGCCAGGGGGTGGGAAGGTGTGAAAGTTTTTCAAACATATGCGTTGGTTTTGGTTGGTCTAAAATATTTTGGAGGAAGGGAGTAAAAATAAGGAATAAGAAATGGAAAATAAGGAATAAAAAGCAGGGTAGCCACTGGCTATCGCAAACTGGGGCATCTGGATTGAAGGGAGATTCGGTGACAATCGTCGTTGCACCTCTGCAGGGGTATATAAAGCCACCAAATCATAAGGAGATATTGTGCTCTTTGTTTGTTGGAAAGGTTTCCCTCGAGTACCGGGTCTGCAATGCTTTAAAAAAACTACTTTTCTAAGAATTGATTAATTGCCATAATTAAATCGGGGTGTAACGGAAGTGCTGCATTATTATAGGTACTCATATTTTCACTTACATCATTTGAAGATTTTTTAAGCACATGATTCATACCTTCAATAATTTTCAATGTAGAATTCTGTGAATTATTGCTCATTTCAGTTGCACCTTCTACTGTTATTTGTAAGTCGCTGGTACCTTGTATTACTAAAATTGGGCAGTTTATTTTAGTTATTTCCACCCTTGGGTTATATCTCATGAATGAGATAAAATAGTCTTGCGTTTTTGGGTTGAACAAACTATTTAAATAGGCGGGCACTTCATTTACTTTTATTTCATTTTTCAGGCTGTCAAGTATTGGGTATGCGGCATCCCTTACAACTTTTGGCTGGTTTGATAATTGTCTTTTGACTGTAGTATAGGCATCTTCTGACAAGCCCGCCAAAGATATGAATCTGTTCACTTTGGTTTTTTGAACAGCCATCATACCTACTAACGCTCCCTGACTATGGCCGATAACAGTAATATCAGCATATTTCTTCTTTAAAAAATTAATCCATTCAATCGCATCTGTGACATATTGTTCAAAGCGTAAATTTTCCGATTTCAGAGAGTCGGAATTACTCTTACCCACTCCTCTTTTATCATATCTTAATGTACAGTAACCTAAAACCGATAATTCTTCTGCAAGCATTTTAAGGCAATTGTTAACATATACAGGTTTTGTGTTTCCATCTCTATCTGTTGAACCTGAGCCAACAATAATAAGTATTGCTCTGTTTGTCTGTTTTGCGGGGGTAATTATAGTTCCATACATTTCTATATTACCAGACCTTAGCTTAATTTCTTCTTGAGCCCGGATAGAAGTAAATAAGCAAATGATTAGAATGATTAAAATAGAACGTCTCATATGATTTATCTTTTAGAATCAGTTTTATATTTATTTAGTAACAGTTCTTGCGAATTTCTTAATTGCTGCCTTCTTCTTTGTATTCTGCTTTTCTGCCAAACCCAATGTTATGCGAAAGTGTCAAGCAAACTACTTGTGTTAAAACTAAATTTGCCACTATCTCTGCTGAAATCTTAGTGTGTTGCAGTCAGGGTCTGTTACATAAAATTCCCTGGTTCCCCAGGTCTGGTTTAATGGCCCCTGATGAATTGGTGATTCTGACTTAGTTGAGATATCCAGACCTCTTTGAATATATTTTTGGAAAAGCGAGTCGATATTTTCTACAACTATATTGGTCACATTACCAGATAACCCGTCGATTGTTGACAGCATGAGTTCAGCGTTCCCATTTGATAGAACAACAACGACATCATCTGGTGTACTTTCTGCGGATAGTTCAAAATCCAGGGTTTCAGTATAGAAGGCTATAGCTTTCTTCATGCTGGTACAGCGAAAAAGCGGGATCATTTTCATAAACTTTAAAAAATTTATTTTAGGATATCTCCGGTTGTATGTTCGCTTTTTATCTTGGGAATTTGAATGGATTAAATGTGTCCGACTTGGTGCGGCGGCTAATTAATTCTGTGCTCTAAATTCGTTTGGCGTCATTCCTGTTTTTTGTTTGAAAAGTCTTGTAAAATGTTGCGGATACTTAAAACCTAATTCATATGCTACTTCGCTTATAGATCTGTTAACATTAAAAATTCGTTCTTTAGCAACAGTAATTACTTTGGCTTTAATGTATTCTTGCGCTGATTGTCCCGTTTCTTTTTTAATAAGGTCGCCAAAATATCCGGCTGATAAATTCATTTCCTTTGCACAGTCGGCTACTGAAGGTAAGCCTGTAGTTTGTGGTTTGTCGCTCTGAAAATAGCCATTAAGTAAGGTCTCAAATTTCTCTAAAATTCCCTGATGTACTTTGTCGCGGGTAATAAATTGTCTGTCGTAAAAACGGGTACAATAGTTAAGTAACAATTCAATGTTATCCACCAATAACTTTTTGCTGTGCTTGTCAACGGCATGCTCCAGTTCGTATTCTATTTTTGAAAAACAATCTAACACAATTTTTCTTTCACGCTCTGACAAGTGCAGTGCTTCATTGGATTGATAGGAAAAGAACGTATAATCCTGTATATTCCTGCCAAGAGAAGTGCCATATATTAAATCGGGATGAAAAACCAATGCATACCCTTTGGGTTGATAGGTTTCGCCATGGCTGTCAACAGTAACAACCTGCCCCGGAGCAATAAATACCATTGTCCCTTCCTGATAATCATACATTGCCCGGCCGTATCGCAGGTCACCACATTTTACATCTTTTAAGAAAACGGTGTAAAAACCAAAATACATATTGGAAGCTTGCCTTGGTGCCGCTTTCGACAAATCAATAACGCTCACCAGCGGATGCAATGTTTCTTTTTGGTTGAAAATATTATATTCTGTGATTATCTCGAACCGTCTTATTTTTTCCATAAAACTCCAATTTCAAAGGTTAAAGCTACTGTTTTCCTGAGTTTCTCATTGATAGGCATTCCCCAATCAGCGAAAATGGTATGCAAAACCGTAATCTGTATACAAGTTCTTCAGATAATTATGGTAACCTTTGCGTATAAGCCATTAGGCTATTGATTGAACTTTTCTATCCTAAATCTCCCTAAGAAACATATATGGATAATGTAAATAAAAAAGAAACAGGCTTCAGCCGCCGTGACCTTTTTAAAACAAGTTTAGTACTTGCAGGTGGGGCCTTGATGCCTACCGCTTGTTCTGTGCAGACAAACAGCCAAACTAATATTTCCGGCAATCAACCGGCCAAGCTTTTTGACAAGCGTAAGCTGGGGAAGCTCGAAGTGTCAAGCATTGGAATGGGTGTTCAGAATATGCATCGACAATTCCACACACAAGTGCCTTATCGTCCTGAAATGATTGAAATTCTACGGGCTGCTTATGACCAGGGCGTCACATTTTTTGATTGTGCAGAAGCCTACGGCCCGCACGAAAATGAACGGATACTGGGTGAGGCCATTCAATCTTTTCGGAACAAAGTGGTGATTACTTCCAAATTTGGCTGGAACATTGACCTCGAAACCGGCAGGCGGCTTCCTGGGCACAATAGCAAGCCGGAGCATATCAGGCTTGCGGTTGAGGGTTCACTCAAACGGCTCCGTACCGACCGTATTGATTTGGTGTACCAGCACCGGGTAGACCCAGATGTGCCCATTGAGGATGTTGCTGGCGCAGTTAAAGACCTGATGGATGCAGGCAAGGTACTTCATTGGGGGTTATCCGAGCCGGGACTGCAAACAATACGGAGGGCTCATGCTACACTGCCACTAACCGCTATACAAAACGAATACTCGATGATATGGCGGGAGCCTGAGAAGGAGGTGATACCGCTGTGCGAAGAGTTAGGCATTGGCTTTGTTCCCTGGTGGCCGCTCGCTTGCCAATTGCTGACTGGTTGGATAGATGCCAACACGAGATTTGCTCCTGGTGACATACGGGCAGGCACCACGAGGTACGCACCGGAAAATTTACCGCAGAATTTAAAGCTGGTGGACTTGATAAAGACCTGGGCGGAGCGCAAAGGTGCTGCTCCGGCACAGATTGCCCTTGCCTGGTTAATGGCTCAAAAGCCTTGGATTGTTCCCATACCCGGAACAACCAGCATGACGCACATGAAACAGAACAGTCGTGCACACACCATAAAATTTACGGACGAAGAATTGACAGTTTTAAACGCAGCAGTCAGAGACATTGAAATCAAGGGGCAGCGTCTGCCGGATGCGATATTGGCTTTCTCCGGCGTGGAAGCACCCATAAAAAAATAACTGGAAAGAGCGATTTTAAAACGAAAAGAAGCGATACATATGAAATTACCTCTCATTGGGCTTTTTCTTTTACTGGCCGGTAAACCATCCGCCTTTGCACAATCAGCAGGTGACAGCGTTTCAAAGGAGAAATACAGCAGGTCAGAACAGGAACTCATCAAGCTGTCAAATGCCAAGTGGAATTGGATGGCCAATAAGAATATGGAACCCCTATCGGCCTTGTTTCATGAAAAATCCATGTTCGTACACATGGGTGGAAGCTGGGGAAAAGACCAGGAATTAGAGGTTATCAAAAGCGGTACTATTTGGTACAAGAAAGCTCAGGTTTATTCAGTGACTGTGAATATAATTGGCAACACGGCAATTTTGCTAAACGACATCGACCTGGTGGCCGTGGTGGGCGGGAATGAAGTGGCCAATCCGTTTCTGGTTACAGAAGTGTACCTGAAGGAAAAAAGTGGCTGGAAAATGGGGTCACTTACTTTTTCCAGGCTTATACGACCGCTCCGGATAACGAAAAAGATGACGCTGGAAAAGGTTTGGGAGTCCGATTCGCTTAGCCTGAAAGGACCGGAGTCTGTTCTTTATGATTCGACATCAAACACCTTGTATGCTTCCAGCATGAATGCGGGTGCCATCGTCCTTTTGGATACCTCCGGAAAGATTATACAGAAGGATTGGGTAACCGGGCTCTTATCCAATAAAGGCTCGGCTTTGTACAACGGGTTTTTTTATACAGCCGAAACAACAGCTGTGGCTGTTGTTGACCCTAAAACTGCAATGGTGGTAAAACGAATTCCGGTAGAAGGAGCTGTAATGTTGAACGACCTGGCAATAGATTCAAAAGGAACAATTTACGTAACCGATACCCGTGCAGGTAAGGTGTACCGGATAGAAGGCAACAAGCCTGCCCTTTACCTCGAAAGCATGTCCGGTGCAAACGGTTTGTTGACGGTTGGTACGGACTTGTTTGTTCTCACTTCAACCAGTTTTTTAAAAGTGGATGTCAGTAAATCAGTCACCACCATTGCGGACGATTTTGAAAGTGGCCTTGACGGTATTGTGATGCTTGCCGAAAATGAGTTTGTCATCAGTAACTATCGGGGCATCCTTTACCATGTTAAAACAGATGGAACAAAACAGATTTTGTTAGATACACGTGCAAATGGAATCATGTCCAACGATATTAGTTTTAACAGCAAAACAAAAACGCTGTATGTCCCTTCATTTAGAACAAACCAGGTGATTGCTTACAAAGTGCAATACTTTTACTAATCAAACTTCTTTCAATTTTTAGGGTCATAAAAAGTAAAAAAATAGAAGGAATCATAGACGATGATTTCATTCTGAGTGGGCTGCTGTTTGAGGTGACATACAACGTGGCGGCTTGGCGCAGGCCGTTGTTTTAAGGTTATTTCCAGCGCAGTCTCACTACAAAGAGTTTTTACCAGGGGCCGAGCCAGCACGGTTTTAGGCTTGCACCAAACCGCCCTGTTATGGGCAGTCAATTAGGTTTATAGTTCTAGTAACTGTTGAAGAGTTTTAGGTAAAAAAGTTTCTTTGATGTGCCAAACAATGGCATAGTCAATGCCAGAGTAGTCGTGGACTATTCTGTTTCTAAAGCCTCTTATTCTATGCCATTCTATATCGGGATGGTCATCTTTAAAGTCTTCAGGTAGTCGGTTTGCTGCTTCTCCAATTATTTCAAAATTTCTGATTACGGCATCCAAGGTCTTTGCGTCTGACAGGAATTGGTCATAGGTGAGTCCAGCCGTATACGACAATATCTTTTGCGAACTATCGATCATGTCTCCAATTAATAGCTGTGCATTCCGCTTAGACATAAACAATTTCCCTTTCTATTGCTCGGAAAAAGGGTTTCTTGACCCCATTTTTTGAAACCAGGTCAACCTTTCGCTGTATTTGGGATTCCAAGTAGTCCGCCAAGTCAACAAATTCAATCCCAATTGGTTGCGAGAACTCAACTATGATATCCACATCACTTTTTGATGGGGAGAAGTCGTCTCGTACTATAGACCCAAAGAGTCCAATTGTTTTGACATGAAATTTGTTAACAAGTTCGGGTTTGACTCGTTGTAACTGCTCCTTTATGATAACTAGATTGGTCATTAATACAAAGATAGTGTTTGTTCCTGATTGCCCATAACGTGGCGGCTTGGCGCAGGGTGTTGGTCAGCGTATCTGTCTGCCGGAACCTCAGCCGATGGTTGTTATTTGATGATATTTTGTACTGAAGCCGAACAGAATTCCGTCCAGCCGGAACCAAAGCCTAATAGCGATTTGAAGATGATTGCTTATTCGTCCAGCCAGCCTTGCTGCCGAGCCGGATGTTGGGCGTAGCCTTTACTTATCTTCAAGAGGCTTAAAGTTTTCAGAAAGTAAAAATATTGAAAAGCTTTTAAGTTCGGTTTCAATTTTGCTTGCAGAACTTTCTCTGGATATTTTTTTAAATATGTAGCCAATGTCAAAAAAGGCGTTATGATCTTTAAATTCTTCTGTCAGTTCTTTGAATCTCTTTTTAGGAATAGGCTCGGAGTCGACTAAGAATTGAAATCGGACAAATTTAGAGTCGCCAACTATTATGTCAGCTATTACAGGAATATCATTTATTACCCCAAACTTAACCTCCTCGGTAAACCTAAGTTTTGTCTCTTGATATATATAGGAATTCTTAAAATTTGACTGATCGAAAAAGCTTTTAAGATTTTTCTTGTTAAATCTTATTCTTTTGCGTCTAAAGTTATAAAGTCCCAATAAAAACGCAAATGTTATAGAAAAGACAACAATGAAAGTTGAAAAAATAAGTCCAAATAAAAATCCGGTCGAAATGGATACTTTGTCCCCTCTTGCTGGAAGTACTTGTGACAATATTGTAATAAACAACAAAAAGGTCGCCCAAATTATGATAAGAGGTTTTAAAGGCTTATGCTTATTTAAATTATAATACTCTTTCCACATAAGGTTACGCCCAACGCATCGATTTATGTAATTGGCTGCAAAATTGAAAAAATTAATCAATTAATCCTCACTCGGTTGCTGGTTGGATTGTTGTATTTCCTATTGTAACAATCGGGCACAGATTGTTTTCAATTATGGAAAATGTTTGGTTCAGACTCCCTTTCTTAAAATTGCGCACTTCGTGCACCTCAGTCACAGGCCGAGTTTTTAATGTATTCTAAATCAATAGTTACGGGGATGGATGGTGGGGTTTTGCAGGATCTGGATAAGGCCTCTTAAATGTAAGAAATTTTGAGAGATTTGGTTATGGATTTTAATATTTAGCTATTATTTAAAATATGATGAGATCCACATATTGAGTATAACAGTGGAAAAACTCAAATTTCATTTTCAGCTATATTTACAATTCTTGGTTTTGACACCAGTATATATATGAAACTTAATTTATTCCTTCAAAAATGGAAATATGAGTTGCTCCTTTTTGCCCTGGCGCAGCACCTCTTTATTGGAATATTTCTGAAAGACCTCCCTTTTTATACAACCGTAATCTGGCCCATCAACATGCTTATCCTGGGACCCGCCAGTGTAGGCATTTTTATGGATAAAGGAAAATGGAAGAACCGGATCCGCTGGGTGCTTTTCCTCCTGGTGCTGGCCCTGCCGATCGGATTGCCCTTTTTTCGAAATTTGCCTGATTATTACATCTATTTAAACCTGACCTATGTGGCTTTTTTTTCCTTTATTTTATGGGAGTTAATGCGTTTTCTGATCAAACCAGGGTATATCAATGTCGATATCATCGTGGCCTCGGCCTGTGGGTACTTTCTCTTTATTGAAATCGCCACATTTCTATTCCAGTTTTTTTATTACCAGGATCCCAACTGTTTTAAGGGAATTGATGCCTATAACCCAGCCTCGGTGTATATGGACCTCGTTTATTTCAGCTCCATTACACTGACCAGTATCGGATATGGGGATATCTTGCCCAATGCCCACTATACCTAACTTATTGCCTCGGTATTTGGTATTGCAGGCCAATTTTATTCGGTGGTCTTAGTTGGTATTTTGGTCAGTAAATTCGTTTCAAAATCTGAAAAGTAATGCATGCCGGAAAATCATATAAACTGACAGAGTTTCTGTTGTGGACCCGGAGGAATATTTACAAATCCATGATCATAAGTATTATCCCGGTTGTCCTGTTTCAGGTATTTGATCAGAAGTGGATTGCCCTGCCCTGGGCCATCGTAGCCATGGTAGGTACAGCCGCCGCTTTTATCGTTGGTTTCCGGAATTCACAGACCTATAACCGTACCTGGGAAGCACGTCAGATCTGGGGTTCGATTTTAAACCTGAGCCGGTCCTGGGGTACCATGTCAAGGGATTTTATCCATAATCCGGATGCCTCCCGAAAGCTAATCTATCGCCACTTTGCCTGGCTTACCGCCTTACGATATGCCATGCGGGATAGCCGTACCTGGGAGACCGTTAACCTGGAGCATAATAAAGAATACCAACAGTTTTATGATATTCCGGAAAGAGCTACTTCCCTGGAGGAAGAACTCGGCAAATACCTCGAACCCGGGGAATTGACCTATATCCTGAACACAAAGAACAAGGCAGCCCAACTCCTCAGCCTTCAAAGTAAAGCCACCCGCGAACTTTTTGATAATAAGCTGATCGATGAATATCGGTTTGTCGAACTTCAACGGGCCATTAAGGATTTGTTTGATGCGCAGGGCAGGAGCGAGCGTATCAAGAATTTTCCCTACCCACGCCAGTTTTCTACCATCAGCAAATTCCTGGTCTGGTTGTTCTGTATCATGCTCCCGTTTAGCCTGCTGAAAGAGTTTGATAAACTTAACGAAGGGGTTACCGGCCTTTTGCAGGGACATATGGTCTGGTTGGCCGTACCCTTTAGTGTGTTGATCGCTTGTGTATTTACTTCGCTGGACCAGGTGGGGGAAAGTACAGAGAACCCCTTTGAAGGGAGCGCCAACGATGTCCCCATTTCCCAGATCAGCCGGACCATTGAGATCGATATGCGGGAGATGCTGGGAGAAACCGATCTTCCTCCCGCTCTGACACCAAAAAACAGTATCATTCTTTAAAAAATCATTTTTGCTTATGAAGAAGAGAGTCCGACTGGATATCATGCGCAAATATTACCCCAACGCGATCACAACGATCGATAGCGTCAATAACCTGATCGATTTTGTGGAATCTGATCTGGACCTGGATCCCACGCAGATCATGCTGGCGGATAGTATTTGCAGTGATGATGTGAATAGTATTCAATACCCGGCCCGGACAAAAGAATTCCTGGGACCTTTCAAAATGGGTGGACTCGATGGCTTTCCTTTTACCGGGCTAACAGGAATGGGTGCCTTTGCCAGCCATGTACCGGAAGAAGGCGCTGTTTTTATTTATTATGGACCCCATATTGGTATCACTAAAGGAGGGATCATTGGAGAGATTCACCGGCATGGACAAACGCATAGCAGTGGCTGTTGTGGCGCGGCCAGAGGGGCCTTGAATAAATTACTGAATGATCAGATCCAGCCAGGACTCATCACAGAACTGGATTATCAAATGAATACCATCGAGCAAATATTGCTCAAAGAGAAGGACCGTATCCTGAAAGCGGCCATTCCAATTCAGGAGGCAACGGAAGTAATTTACGAAGCAATAGATGCGCGTATCAACGAACTGGTTGCCAATACTTCTTTTAGTTGTAAATACGTCATCCTTATGGGGGCCATTTTGATCAATAGCGATACAGACATGGGTTCTTACTCATCCACCAGAAGATTTGATGTGATCCATGTGGCAGAAGGACGCCGGGAAAGCCGGTAGGAAAATTGAGTTATTCCAGTCGTGGGTGTATTAATTTGTGTGGCTTTTATTGTCATTTCATTTTGATGTACATTTAGAAATCCTGAAGATTAATTGGCCCCAAAATGAAATGACATGATCAAAAGAGGCGCCTGTTTCTTTTTACTGGCATTATTTTTCATCCCCCGTTTCAGCCTGTCACAAGACTGGCAAAAAACAGAACTTGGCATTAAAGCCAACATGCAATCTCTTTCGCTGGAATTGCAATTCTTTAGTCCCTCCACAGTAAGGGTCATTAAATCACCCGCTGGAAATAAGTTTTCAAAGCAGAGCCTTTCTGTTATCCAGACACCACGGCAAGTAGCCTTCACGGTAAAGCAAAAAGGGAACTGGCTAAACCTGCAAACCTCCCAATTGAAACTGGGCATAAACCTGGAATCGGGAACTATTTCCTTTTCCGATAGTAAGAGCGGATTACTACTGAAAGAAAAGGAGGGGAGTGCAAAATTCACCCCATTCGACGATGCGGGTAATCAAACGTACAATGTGGTTCAGTCATACCTGTTGGATCCCGAAGAGGCCATCTATGGACTGGGCATTCAACAACAAGGTCGCATGAACCAGCGAAATGTGTCGTTGAACATGGTACAAGGAAATACGGACGACTACATTCCCTTCTTTCAATCCGTAAAGGGGTATGGTTTATTCTGGGATAATTATTCTCCTACCAAATTTCAGGACAATCAGGAAGGCACTACATTCCAGTCAGAGGTGGGCGATTGTATTGATTATTATTTCATGTACGGTGGTAATGCCGATGGGGTCATTGCCAATATGCGGGAGCTTACCGGACAGGCGCCGATGTTCCCTTTGTGGACATACGGATTCTTCCAAAGTAAAGAACGGTATAAAAGCCAGGATGAATTATTGAGTGTGGTGAAAAAATACCGCCAATTGGGCGTTCCGCTGGATGGTATCATCCAGGACTGGCAATACTGGGGGAGTAATTATTTGTGGAATGCCATGGAATTTTTAAATGCGGATTTTCCTGATCCACAAAAGATGGTTAATGATGTTCACCGGTTAAAAGCCCATCTGACCATTTCTATCTGGAACTCTTTTGGCCCTCAAACAAAGCAGTATAAGGAACTGGAAAAGATCGGGGCGCTTATGAATTTTGCCACCTGGCCTCAGTCTGGTTCGGATAAGTGGCCACCCAACCGCGATTACCCTTCCGGTGTCCGGGTTTATGATCCATACAATCCGGCAGCCAGAGATATTTATTGGAAATACCTGAAGTATATGCATGACCTGGGTATCGATGCGTGGTGGATGGATTCCTCCGAACCGGATCATCTTGATTTCAAACCCTCTGATCTGGACAATAAAACCCATCTTGGCTCTTTCCGAAAAGTGCGTAATGCCTTTCCGCTTATGACCGTTGGCGGAGTCTATACACACCAAAGGGCCGTGGATTCCGGCAAAAGAGTATTCATATTAACACGTTCTGCCTTTGCGGGACAACAACGATATGGCGCCAATACCTGGTCGGGTGATGTTACCTCTTCCTGGAAGGCCTTGCGTAACCAGATTTCCGGAGGATTGAATTTCTCGCTGAGTGGCATCCCTTATTGGAATGCGGACATTGGAGGATTTTTCCTGAACCGGTTTCCCCGGAAATTAGAAGACCCTGAGTATCGGGAATTGTATGTTCGATGGCTGGAATTTGGCGCCTTTACGCCCATGATGCGTTCGCACGGTGCCGATGCACCCCGCGAGATCTATCAATTCGGACAAAAAGGCACCAAATACTATGACGCGATTGAAAAATACATTCACCTTCGTTACCGATTGCTTCCCTATATCTATTCCACTTCCCGGGACGTTACAGCTAATCATTCAAGTATGATGCGTGCGCTGGTGATGGACTTTCCAACGGATAAAAATGCATGGGACATCAACGATGAATACCTCTTTGGGAAATCGATCCTGGTAAGCCCGGTTACCATACCTCAGTATGTTAAACCTGGATTGAATGGAAAGGATACCGTACAGGTAGAGGATTTCAGCTCCATCGGTTCAAAAGAAACCTATCTGCCTGCAGGCGCTGATTGGTTTGATTTCTGGACAGGTGAAAAATCGTCGGGTGGAACAAAAGTGTCCAAACAAACGCCATTGGATATTCTGCCTCTTTATGTAAGATCGGGCTCCATTCTGCCTCTCGCCCCATCGGTGCAATACGCGGAAGAAAAGAAATGGGATGAATTGGAGTTGCGGATCTATCCGGGAGCCAATGGAAAGTTTGTGTTGTACGAAGATGAGAATGATAATTACAATTATGAAAAAGGTGTTTTCTCTACCATCGAATTTAATTGGGACGATAAGAAACATGTTCTGGCGATTGGCGACAGAAAGGGTTCTTTCCCAGGAATGCTGGAGAGCCGGAAATTCAGGATCGTTGTGGTAGGACCGCAGACGGGTGGGGGAGGGAACCTGGTTGACCAACCCGACCAGATAGTCACCTACACCGGTCAAAAACAAGTAATAGCGATTAGAAAAAATTAATGCGTTTAATATACCATTCATATCAGGTAATGAGCTATCGTTTTAAACTGGTCTTGTTATTGGCAATTCTGCCTGCGGTGTTAACCGCCCAGGAGTACAAGAGCCATCGTATTCTTCAGGATCGTTTATCCATTCAACTTTCGGAAGGGGTTTTGAATATTATCCCTTTAACCGAAAAATCGGTTCGAATACAATGGGAAAAGGAATTGAAGGAAGAAAGACAGTTTGTATTGGTCAATCAGATGCCTGTTCCGGCATTTAAGGTTTCAGCATCCGGGGAGGCCATTCAGTTGAACACAAAGATGATCAGTTTAACATTTAACAAGCAAACGGGGGCGATTGAATACCGTGATAATAAGGGGAACCTGTTTTTACAGGAGAAGGCCGGTAGCCGAAAGTTGATCGCAGATACCATTGGCGGAGAGAAATGTTATTTGGCAGAACAAGGGTTTGATTCGCCGAAGGCGAATATCTGTTTGGTACCGGACAGTTCCAGGACGGGCATTTTAACCTCAGGAACATCAGCCGAAAACTGATCCAGGTGAATTCGCAAATCGCGATTCCGTTTCTTTATTCCAGCAGGGGATTCGGGCTTCTATGGCACCAGTATGGCCTCACAGAATTAAACCCGGCAGATAATTTCGTTCACCTCTCTCAACAGGTTACAGCAACAAGCGAGGTCAGTCAGGTCGAAGTTACCACCACCTCCGGAACCCAACGCATTTCACGGCAACAGACCCTTTATGGTGGAAATTTCACCGTTGAACAGGAGGGCGATTATACCATGATGCTGGACCTGGGGAATATGGAAAGCCGACACCTGCTGGTGATTGACGGCATTCCCTGTGTTGACCAGACAAATCTCTGGCTTCCTCCAGCGGCCAGCAAAATAGTGCATTTAAAGGTGGGAGAACATAAGGTGCAGGTTGTTTGTAAGTCGACTAATTTTCCAAGATTGACCTGGAAGCGGGTGGAGAATGAAACAGTACTACGCTCTGTAAATGCAAAATCTCTCGATTATGTGATCTTCTATGGAGAAAATGCAGATGATGTGATCCACACCCATCGCCAACTTTCCGGACAGGCGCCCATGCTTCCCTTATGGGCCTATGGGTTTTGGCAATGCCGGGAACGGTACACCTCGGGTGATCATCTGGTAAAAACGGTGGAGGAGTTTCCTCGCAGAGAACTTACTATGGATGTCATTGTACAGGACTGGCAGTATTGGGGTAAACATGGTTGGGGTGTTCCCCAATTTGATACCACGCATTACCCCGAGCCGGAGAGGTTCATAAAAAAATTGCATGATCTCCATGCCCGTTTTTCCATTTCTGTGTGGGAGAACCTGGATAAAAAATCGGAGGTAGCAAAAGAGTATTTGGATAAAAACCTTTACCTGAACAATAGCCCCTGGATCGATATATACAATCCCGAAACACAGAAAACACATTGGAATGTGTTGAATAAAAATTTATTCAAACTGGGCGTGGACTCCTGGTGGATGGATGCCACCGAGCCCGAAAATGATGCCCTGGTAGGGAAGGACACCTATTTTGGCCGGGGCGATTTTTACCGGCTTACCTATCCCTTGTTTGTAAGCAAGGCTGTTTATGAAGGGCAGCGTGCCACCGATCCTTCCAAGCGGGTGGCCATACTCACCCGATCTGCTTTCTTAGGACAGCAACGATATGGAACCATCAACTGGTCAGGCGATATTGGCTGGAACTGGGATGCCTTTAAACGACAGATCGTTTCCGGATTAAATTACTCCATGACCGGGATGCCTTACTGGACCACCGATATAGGAGGTTTCTTTCGTCCCGGTGCCGGCCAATACACGGATACCTTGTACCATGATATTCTTACCCGGTGGTTTCAATTCGGGACATTCAATACGATCTTCCGGATTCATGGTTATCAAACTGAAACCGAACCCTGGAAATATGGCGATACGGTCATGAGCCATATGCGTAGCATGCTGAACCTGCGCTACCGGTTATTGCCCTATATCTACTCGGAGGCCTGGCAGGTTTCAAAATACGGCAGCACCATGATGCGGCCTTTAGTCATGGATTTTGGAAATGATACCATGGCGATCAGCCAATCCTATCAATATATGTTTGGGAAGTCCATGCTGGTGGCCCCTGTTACAGCACCCGGAGTGAAGGAATGGAATGTGTACCTGCCCAAATCTGCAGGTTGGTATGACTTCTGGACAGGAAAAAAATATGCCGGTGGCCAAACGGTTCTAGCTGCTGCACCACTTGTGCAGATACCTTTATTCGTTAAAGCCGGATCCATAATCCCGATGGGTAGGGTTTTACAGTATACATCTGAAAAACCAATGGATACAGTTGAACTTCGGATTTATACCGGCGCAAATGCAAAGTTCATGCTATACATGGATGAAGGCGATAATTATAATTACGAAAACGGGCTTTACGGTCTTATACCTATGACCTGGAATGACCTGGCACATACTTTAACGATTGGTAACCGGGAAGGCAAATGGACAGGCCCACTGGAAAAAATGGTATTTCGCATCGTGTGGGTGGATGAGTCAAACAAAAGAGCCACGGGAAGTCCCGCCAAGGTTAAAACGGTGAACTACATTGGAAAGCAATTAGTTGTCCGCAAATAAGGATGTTATTAAGTGGTAGAAAATTGTGTGCAATCGGTTGCCATAATTTCTTACCTTAGGGCTTAAAGCCTTTGCTATGCCTTATAGATTTAAACCCCTCTTTGCCCTCTTTCTGGGGGTATTAGCTGTTAACCTTCTTTTCGCACAAAACCCGCTCATTACAAATCAATACACGGCCGACCCAACTGCCAGGGTCTTTGGCGACCGTGTTTACATCTTCCCCTCGCACGATATCCTGGCCCAGGAGGGAAAAGGAAGGATAGGTTGGTTTTGCATGGAGGATTACCATGTATTTTCTTCGGGTGACCTAACCAACTGGACCGATCATGGGGTTATTGTTCAACAGAACAAAGTGCCCTGGGTACGTCCGGATAGCTATAGCATGTGGGCGCCTGATTGTATTGAGCGCAATGGGAAATATTATTTTTACTTCCCCACTTCGGCTGCAGATACCACTAAATATGGGAGGGGCTTTTCCATTGGGGTTGCCATCGCCGATCGCCCCGAGGGGCCCTATGTACCCGAACCAACACCGATCATTGGTGTGCATGGCATCGATCCCAATGTACTCATTGATGATGATGGACAGGCCTATTTGTATTGGTCAGCCGGAAATATCTATGGGGCCAAACTTAAGCCCAATATGCTGGAGCTTGATTCGGAAGTGAAAATACTGGGTGACCTGCCTACCAAAGGTTTGAAAGAAGGGCCTTTTGTGTTTAAAAGAAATGGCCTGTATTATCTGACCTACCCACATGTGGAGAATAAAATTGAAAGACTGGAATATGCTGTCAGCAAAGACCCGCTTGGCCCATTCAAAATAACCGGGGTGATCATGGATGAATCGGCTTCGGGATGCTGGACCAATCACCAATCCATCATGAATTTTAAAGGTCAATGGTATCTGTTTTATCATGATAAGGACCTTTCCCCCAACTTTGATAAAGCACGTTCGATACGCGCCGATAGCCTTTTCTTTAACGAGGATGGTACCATCAGAAAAGTGATTCCTACGCTGCGAGGAATCGGGGTTTCAGCAGCGCACCAGAAAATTCAATTGGACAGGTATAGTGAAATCAACCCAGTCGGTACATCTGTCGATTTCCTCGACACAACCAACCGGTTCCTGGGATGGAAGACCCTTTTTGAAAAACAAGGCGCCTGGGTGAAATACAATACAGTGGATTTTGCCAAAAAGAAATTCACGCATGTGTGGGTCAGGGCCCGTTCATTGAATGGGGGCTCCCTGGAGATCAGGTCAAAATCGGCCAGTGGCGCCTTATTAGCTAAAGGGAAACTGGATCCTGGTGCAAACTGGTACACCTACAAATGGCCGGTACTAATTTCTCCTACCGGGATCAATGATCTAGTAGTAAAAAGCGTGAGCGAAGGTCAGATAGAACTGGATTGGATCCAGTTTGAACCGGCTCAGGCTACCAATCCGGTTGTATTTGCCGATGTGCCAGATATGTCCATGATCCGGGTGGGGGATACCTATTATGCCAGTAGCACCACCATGCATTATAACCCGGGTGTGCCGATCATGAAATCCAAAGACCTGGTCAATTGGAAACTGATCGGCTATGCGTATGATACCCTGGCCAACCTGGATGAGTTGAACCTTGAAAACGGAAAGAGTACCTATGGCCGGGGCTCCTGGGCCAGTTCTCTCCGGTATCATAAGGGTTTGTATTACGTGAGCACCTTTGCTCAAACCACCAATAAGACCCACATCTTTGTTACTTCAGATATAGAGAAAGGAAAATGGAAGCGTATCGAGTTTGGCCCCAGCCTGCACGATCATTCCCTTTTTTTTGACGATGACGGGAAGGTGTATTTGCTGTATGGAAACAAGAAACTGACATTGGTGGAATTAAAGGCTGACCTGTCTGGTCTCAAACCGGGAGGCCTTAACCAGGTGGTGGTTGAAAATTCAACACAACCTACTGACGGGATAGCACCCAGTGGACTTGGGGAAGGGTCACAATTATTTAAAGTAAATGGGAAATACTATCTGTTCAATATTACCTGGCCCAGGGGCGGCATGCGTACGGTGGTTGTACACCGGGCGGATAAAATCACTGGCCCCTATGAAGGGCGTATTGCCCTCCAACATCTGGGGGTAGCACAGGGTGGTTTGATCGATATGCCTAACGGTAACTGGTATTCCTACCTATTTCGTGATAATGGCTCAGTGGGTCGTATTCCTTACCTGGTTCCTGTAAAATGGGTGGATGGATGGCCGGTACTGGGAGAAGAGGGGAAGGTCCCGGATCTGCTGAACCTGCCAGCTAAGAAAAGTTTGATTCCCGGGATCGTAGCCTCCGATGAGTTTGTTCGAAAAACGGGAGAACCCAAATTGCCTCTTGTCTGGCAATGGAACCATAACCCAGATAATAGGCTATGGTCTTTGGAAAAGAGAAAAGGTTTTTTGCGTTTGACAACCGGAAGGGTGGATACCTCCTTTTATCTGGTCCGCAATCTGCTGACCCAACGAACCATAGGCCCTGTATGCACGGGCACCACCACATTGGATGTAACGAAAATGAAAGATGGTGATTTTGCCGGTATGGCCCTCTATCAAAAACGATATGGACAGGTAGGGGTAAAACAGGAAGCAGGCAAAAAATGGATCGTAATGGTGAGTGCAGAATCAGAGAATGCCGTGGAAAGGGAAAGAATACCCCTGGAGCAAGGCACCGTATTCTTCAGGATCAGCTGTGATTTCACCGATCGAACCGACACCGGCTATTTCTTTTACAGCCTGGATGGAAAGAACTGGAAACCCATTGGCGCTCCGCTGAAAATGACCTATACACTTCCCCACTTTACAGGTTACCGCTTTGCCCTCTTTAATTATGCTACCCAACAGGCGGGTGGGTATGTAGATTTTGATTATTTCCGCATACGTGAGTGAGATTTGTCACAAACTTGCGTCAACTGCATTCGTGATGGAGGTCACGTAATATAGATTTTTCCCGGACGACCTTTGTCCCATCATGAAATACATAATCATTGGCGCCGTTGCAGGTGGAGCCAGCACAGCCGCCCGACTCAGAAGAATGGATGAACACGCAGAGATCATCTTATTTGAAAAGGGAGAATACGTTTCTTACGCCAATTGTGGATTGCCCTATTATATCGGGGATGTGATCACGGAAAGAGAAAAATTGTTTGTGCAAACCGCTTCGGGTTTTCGCAACCGCTTTGCGATCGATGTGCGGGTGCAATCGGAAGTGATCGCCCTTGATCCAACCAATAAAAATGTTTCGGTGAAAAATCTGATCACCGGAGAAGAATATATCGAAACCTATGATAAATTGGTCCTGTCTCCAGGCGCCGAGCCGGTACGACCACCATTGCCCGGTATCCAGGAACAAGGGATATTCACCTTGCGTAATGTGGGTGACACAGACCGTATCAAAAACTATGTACAAGGTTTCCTCAAAGGAAAAGCCGTGATCATTGGTGCCGGATTTATCGGTCTTGAAATGGCCGAGAACCTGCACCATTTAGGCATGGATGTATCCATTGTGGAAATGGGTGACCAGGTGATGGCACCGCTGGATTATTCCATGGCCGCGTTGGTACAACAGCATATCCGATCGAAAGGAGTTCATTTATATTTAGAAACAGCCGTTACTGGTTTTGAACGGACAGAAAGTGGTTTAACTGTAATGGTAAAGGATCGGGAACCGCTGCCAGCCGATGTAGTGATTCTTTCGATTGGAGTACGTTCCGATATCCGGCTGGCCAAAGCAGCCGGACTCGAGATCGGGAAAGCAGGTGGGATCTTTGTCAATGAATTTCTCCAAACCTCCAATCCCGACATCTATGCGGTCGGGGATGTGATCGAATTTAATTGTCCCATTACGCATAAACCTTCGAATACTTTCTTAGCAGGTCCCGCCAATAAACAAGGCCGTATCTGCGCCAATAATATTGTTTTTGGTAATTCGCGTACCTATAAGGGTGCGATCAATACAGCCATTGCAAAAGTGTTTGATATGACCGTGGCCACCGCCGGTGTCCCCGTGAAGAAGCTCAAGGCCAATGGTATGGAGCCGCTCGTATCAACCACTTTTAATGGTTCACATGCAGAATACTATCCCGGAGCAGAAAAGATGACAATTCAATTGGCCTATGAACAAGAAACGGGAAAGTTATGGAGTGCCCAGGTAGTTGGCTATGAGGGCGTGGACAAACGGGTTGACCTGCTGGCTACTGTCATTAAGAATGGAGGCACAATCTATGATCTGACTGAACTGGAACATGCCTATGCACCTCCTTATTCTTCTGCAAAAGATCCGGTGAATATGGCCGGGTTTGCTGCCGAAAATGTGTTGCAGAAAAGAGTGCAGCCTTTCTACTGGCCCGAAATTCAGGAGCTCACCAAAGAGGATTATCTACTCGATGTACGCACGGTCGAGGAATTCGGCAAAGGTTCGATCCCCGGAGCGGTCAATATTCCCCTCGATGAAATGAGACAGCGCCTGAATGAGATTCCCACAGATAAAACAGTTTATCTGTTTTGTCAGGTAGGCATGCGAGGTTATCTGGCTTCCCGGATTTTGATGCAACATGGGTTTGAGGATGTTCGAAGTTTGTCGGGTGGGTATCGGTTGTGGGATGCCTGTACAACCGAAAAGGACTTACTTAGGGTAGAAGAACTGGTATAAAGTGCAAGCTCCTATTTCCCTAACTTGCACTCCAAAAATTCCCCATGCCCCAATCCTTTCTCATTGACGGCATACGTTCTCCCATCGGTAGTTTTGGCGGTGCCCTTTCACCAGTCAGGGCAGATGATCTTGCAGCGCATGTGATCAAAGCCATAACAGACAGAAACCCGGCTATCCCTACCTCCGATATCGATGAGGTCATTTTTGGTTGTGCTAACCAGGCAGGGGAGGATAACCGTAATGTAGCCCGCATGGCCTTGTTACTCGCGGGTTTGCCCATTACTATCCCCGGTGAAACAGTCAACCGGCTTTGCGCTTCAGGCATGTCGGCCATCATTCATGCCCATCGGGCCATTCAGTCGGGGGATGGCGATATTTTTATTTCCGGAGGCGTTGAGCAGATGACTAGGGCCCCCTGGGTCATGTCAAAAGCCAGTAAGGCCTTTGGAAACGATGCCCGGTTGGAGGACAGCTCCTTTGGTTGGCGGTTTATCAATCCAAAGATGAAGGAACAATATGGCACCGATGCCATGGGAGAAACGGCCGAGAACCTGGTTGATCTGTATAAAATTTCGCGGGAAGACCAGGACCGATTTGCCAACTGGTCACAACAAAAAGCGGCCCGTGCACAAGCTTCTGGGCGTTTAGCCAAGGAGATCATGCCGGTTCAGCTTTCAGGAAGGGCGGGAATAACCCTGGTTGATCAGGATGAATTCATCAAACCAACTACAACCCCTGAGATACTTGCCAAACTTAAACCCGCCTTTCGGAAAGAGGGAACGGTTACTGCAGGAAATGCTTCGGGATTGAACGATGGGGCGGCAGCAACGTTGATCGCTTCTGAATCAGCAGTCAAAAAATTTGGGTTGCAACCCATGGCCCGTATCGTTGCCTCCGCTGTAGTGGGAGTGGAGCCACGCATCATGGGTATAGGTCCGGTAATGGCTTCACAAAAAGCACTTCAAAAAGCGGGACTCACATTGGATGAAATGGACATCATTGAAATAAATGAAGCGTTTGCCGCGCAGGTATTGGCTTGTACAAGGCAATTGGGCTTAAAGGATGATGACCCGCGTATCAATCCAAATGGCGGAGCTATTGCTTTAGGGCACCCATTGGGGATGTCGGGTACACGGATCACCTGGTCGGCAGCGATGGAGTTAAACGAACAGCAGAAGAAGTATGCACTGGTAACCATGTGCATCGGTGTTGGCCAAGGATATGCGGTCGTTCTTGAGCGCCCTTAGTGAGAAATGGTATTCAGTAACCAATCCATCATCTCTTTGTATTTCTCCACCTTGCCATGTTCTGTTTCGCAGTTTACATACGGGATATTTTTTTTACCACAGTACACACTCAACGATCCATCATCCGTACACCCCTCATTATCCTGCAACACGCAATTATACCCTTTTGCTTTAATGGTTTGAAACAGGGACTCTTCGGTCACCAAAAAGAAATCATCCGGGTCTTCATCCGGATTGATAAATACTTTCTTTGCGTCCCTGCTTTTTTCCCCTTCAGCAGCATAGGTAAGTACTGAGAAATACCCCGGGGTATTATTATGCAAAGAAATTACGCAAGTAAGCGATTCAGGAAGTAATTGTAAGAAACGTTCCCCCAATTGTCCGATCGATCTGGCCGCATCGGGATGGAAACGTCCCATCAGTCGCAGGGAACGATCAATGCCATTTTTCGTGAACATTCCATTGGGGTCAAAGGAATAATATCTTCCTTTCACCCGGAAACGGATATATCGTTTGTTCCAGTTCTGGATACGGACCAACTGACCACCCTGCTTTTCCAGAATTGACCGGGTAGCTTGCAAAGCGGTTTGTTCATCATCATGCAAGTGGACGAATACGGTGCCGTTGTTGGTAGGGCCAAACCTGGTGGTGACCAGGGAAAGTTTTCGGTCACCGATCTTGTGAAACACAATTTTTTCGAGGGGTGTTGGACGAGTATGTCCATAGCATACCGTGATCAACAGGAGAAAAAATATAGTACGCGCGGATGCCATGCCTTCGGCTTAATCCACCAATTCTTTTTTCATCAGATCCATTACTTCCTTCTCGATCATTTTCTGGGCCAGGAGGATCATATTCTTAAAAGCGGTTTCGCCTGAGATACCATGGCCGATAATTACCGGTTTGGAAACTCCCAGTACAGGTGTGCCACCATAGATCTCAAAATTGAAGCGATCGAGATAGGGGTGGTGTATATCTTTTTGACTGGTGACCTCATAGATGGATTCGGCCATTTTCAGGATGATATTTCCCACAAAGCCTTCGCAGACCATTACATCGGCCTTGTCCAGCAGGATGTCCCGGCCTTCTATATTCCCGATAAAATGAATGTGTTTGTTTTCTTTGAGCAGGGGATAAGTGGCCTGGGCCAGTATATTTCCTTTGCCCTCCTCTTCGCCCACATTGATCAATCCAACACGAGGATCAGCAATACCCAGTATATGCCGGGCATAAACTGTACCCATGATGGCGAACTGGTTTAGTTGCTCCGGTTTGCAGTCGGCATTGATACCTACATCAAGCAGTAAACCGGTCTTTCCATTTTCTTTGGGTATGATGGTGGAGATGGTTGGGCGTAATACCCCTTCCAGGGCTTTAATGGAAAAAAGGGCACCGACAAGCATGGCGCCTGTATTACCGGCACTGATAAAAGCATCGATCTTTCCTTTGGCCAGCAAGCCAAATCCAACCGCAATGGAAGAATTGGGTTTTTCCTTCAGGGCCTTGGTGGGATGCTCATGCATACCAATGACCTGATCGGTGGGGATGAGAAGTATTTTGTCTTCGGGAATTTGATATTCAGCGAGCAGAGGTCGGATGACTGATTCGTCACCAGTGAGAATAAGTTGGGCGGGTTGAGGGGCCTCCGTGAAATATTTCTTTATGCCTTTAATGGCTTCCAGCGGGGCATAATCTCCACCCATGAGGTCGATTCCGATTTGCATGAGGCAAATGTCGGAAAAACTGGCTACTTGAGGAAGTCGTAATTTGAGCTAATAGCCAATAGCTAATAGCTATTGGCTATTAGTAATTAGTTTACTTCACAGGCGACTTCTCCGCTACTACTTTACCCTTGTAGATCAGCTTTCCTTCGCTCACGTGTGCGCGATGGCGTACATGGGTTTCCCCGGTAGTGCTATCGGTGGTCAGTGTAGCGGCAGTAGCCTTGTAATGGGTCCGGCGTTTAGCGCTGCGTTGCTGGCTATGGCGTCGTTTGGGATTAGGCATATCTTAACTGTTTACTGTATGAATGATTATTTTCCTAAATTTTTAAACTTGTCTAAGCCTTTCCAGATCGGGTTCTCCACCGGTTTTTCCGGGTTTTCCTCCAATCGGTTAAGCATTTCCCGTACAGCGGCGTTGCAATAGGGGCCATCCATCTTTTCAAAATCACAACTCTTTTGCATGGGGATGCTCAGGTTGATGAATTCATAGATCCAATTGGCAACATGCAGGTGGCTTTCTCCTCTTCCGATATAATACACATCCGGATCCTCTTCCTGGTCGTTCATCTCTTCCGGATTCTCTACCATTTTGACCGTTATCGTAAATTCATCCCAAAGTTCGAGGGGAAGATTATTGCTACACCGGTCACAGGTCACTTCCAATTTGCCACCTACTACAAATTTCAGGAGCATAAACCCGGTTTTCTTGTCAAGTACCAGTTTAATCTGGGCCTGGCAGTTCCGAAAATCCTGCTGCTGAAAGGCTGTAAAGAACTTATCTGTTATTTCGTAGTTATATTCATGGGGTCCGGGTTTCAGTCCCACAAAGGCGATCTCATATTCCCGACCTCTGCCCATGGTACAACTTTTTTAAAGAGTTTGCAAAGGTAGGGGAAATCCGGGAAAAATGATATGTGTTTTGTGATTATTTTTACCCCCGACCAGAGCTTAAAGAATTGATTTAAAGATATTTAATTTTTTCCGGGTGCAGCAATACCTGACCAGTCTTTTTCAAATGGCCATGAAGGCCCGTTCCTGGGTCTTCCTTGTCCTGTCGGCCATAGCCATTAAATGGATTTCTCTCTACCCCCCATTCGTAGAGAAATATTACACCTATGGGGTTTACCCGGTGATTTCCACCGTACAGCGCTTCCTCCTGGGCTGGATACCCATCAGCATGGGTGACCTGCTCTATGCCTTCCTGATCCTGGTGGTCCTTTTCCGGGTCGGGAAACTGATCCGGGTCATTTATCAGAAGAAATTCGATAAGGATTATCTGTTGTCTGCCCTCAAACAGGCGATCTTCCTTTTTCTGCTGATCTATGTGTTCTTTTATGGACTTTGGGGATTGAATTACAGTCGGTTAGGTATTTCCCACCAATTGGGTTTGGAAATTAAAAAGTATGAGGTGGCCGAACTGGATTCACTTACCAAAACCCTGGTTGGGCGGGTGAACCAATATGCCGTCCAGGTATCGGATGAAGAGCTTTCAGGCTTCCGAAAAAAGCGTAAACTGTTTCAGGAAAGCCGGGAAGCATTCAGGGAATTGGAAAAAACATATCCCTTTCTCCGGTATGAACCCAAATCCATAAAACCCTCCCTTTACAGCTACCTGGGAAACTACCTCGGTTTTCAAGGCTATTACAATCCTTTTTCCGGGGAGGGGCAGGTCAATACCACGATCCCTCCATTTTTGGAGCCCTTTGTAGCCTGTCACGAGATCGGGCATCAATTGGGGTATGCCCGGGAATATGAGGCCAATTTCATTGCCTTTCTGGCTTGCCGGAACTATGATAATCCTGTTTTCCGGTATTCCCTCTATTTTGATATGCTTCACTATACAATTGATGATCTGTATAGACAGGACAGTGTGGCGGCTAAAAAGTACATTGACCAATTGGACCCGCTGGTAAAGAAACACCGAAAGGACCTGGTGAATTTTTATAAGGGATATCGTAACCCGATCGAACCGGTCATCTCCAATTTATATGGACAATACCTGAAAGCCAATGGACAACCCGAAGGAAAGCGGAGTTATAACCGGATCGTGGCCTGGTTGGTGGCGTATGGGAAAAAATTCGGGGAAGAGGCGTTGTGAAAGGGAGGCAGGTCGGAGGTTGGATGACAGATGACAGAGGACAGATGACGGAGGACAGATGACAGTTGGCGGAGGCTTGCTGTGCGAGAACTCCGGTCTCGCACTTCTAGAATGCCGCCTCCGGCGGCTATCGCAGATTAGATAAAAAAAGAAAAGGTTGTAATTCGAGTCGCCAGAGGCGACAAGACAATCGTGCAAGACCAGAGGTCTCGCACAGCAAGCCTCCGCCATCTGTCATCTGTCCTCCGTCATCCGTCATCTGAATTCAAAACCTATTCTTCCACATCATACTCTCCACCGGCTTATCCCCCTGCATGCTATACTTCGCATTTTTCTTCTTGTTATAAGCTATTTCGATCTCGCCATCTACCGGAAAATAGATCAATTGGCCCACCGGCATTCCTTTATACACTTTCACTGGTTGTTTTACGGAGATCTCAAGGGTCCAGTGACCACAGAAACCAACATCTCCTTTGCCAGCGGTAGCATGGATATCGATACCAAGGCGTCCCGTGGATGATTTTCCTTCCAGAAAGGGAACATGGGCATGGGTCTCGGTATATTCAAGGGTTACACCCAGGTAGAAGACATGGGGATAGAGAACAAAACCCTCTTCGGGTATTTCGAAGTACTCGATCTCATTGTGTTTTTTGGCATCCAGGATATGCTCGCGGTAAGTGGCCAGCCATTTACCCAAATGCACATCATAACTGTTGCTTCCGAGGCATTCCCGGTCATAAGGATCGAGTTTGATCGTTCCCTTATTGATTTCCTCCAAAATCCGCAGGTCAGAAAGGATCATTTTTTGTTATGCTTTTTAATTATCAATTTGCAGGCCAGCAAAGTAAGGATTGATTCCTGTCCCATGCCCATTTTTTTTCAACATACTGTCAACGATAGCACCCGGATCGGGGTATGGAAAATCGAAGAATCCGAAGGTTTCTTCAAGGATTCTGTACCGGTACACCGGGAAGTAAGTCATCCGCATAAACGATTACAGCATCTTGCGGGACGTTTTCTTCTACGTTACCTTTTCCCTTCCTTTCCTTACGAACTGATCCAGATCGCAGATACACGGAAACCCTATCTCCCCAACGATGCCTTTCATTTTTCCATCTCTCATTGTGGTGATTTTGCTGCGGTGATCATCAGCCCCGACCAACGCGTGGGTATCGATATCGAAAAACCGGTAGGAAAACTGGTGAACTTAAAGGAAAAATTTTCTACCGTGGAAGAAAGGGCCCTTTTCCCGGATGAAAGCTTATCCAACCTGACCCTTATCTGGTCGGCAAAGGAAACCGTGTTCAAATGGTATGGTAAAGGCCAGGTAGATTTTCGGGAGCATATTCAACTGAAGAAATACGACCCGGTTAACCAGCAGATATCTGGCTATTTTACAAAGACAAACTTAAATTTTGATATAGCGTTTACCTGGCTGGAGGGGTTGGCGGTGTGTTGGCTGGTGAGGCGTGAGACGTGAGTTTCGTGAGACGTGAGGCATCTCACGCCTCACGCCTCACGTCTCACGTCTCACGAAACTCACGCCTCACTTTCCTCCCCGCTTTCCAACAAATTCAAATCCACCGAATCTTGTCCGGCGATGCCTTCCACTGAGCCTTTTATGTGTGCGGCATTCAGTAATACCTTTTCCAATTGTTTTTCCCGGGCCTTCCAGATCTTTTCCATCATGTCCTTTTCCTTTTGAATGGACAATCGCATACTCATAAAGCCTTCCCGGATGGCCTTCCATTGTTCGGCAAATTCATTGCTGGTTAAATAACCATATAACATATGCATCTTATCGCCCCGGTTCTCTTCATTACGGGAGGCATTAGCTACACGGATTAAACTATCACGAAGGAGGAAGGCCACAGCACGGGCTTCTGCATATCCACAGATCCAGATACCATTGCGTTCACCAAAGGAGGTCATGCCCCGCGGGAAGGTCTGGGTTACAAGAATAGCCACATCCGCAGCCTGGCTCCGCATATCATGTTTTAATTTATCGATCCAGTCATTCACAAATTCCTTGGTCCTCTTACTTTCATAAATGATCTTACCACAATCCTGTCCAACGCTATTTCGCACGGTCTGGATACAATCAGCTCCCTTTACCCCTTTGCCCACTTCTTCCACCAGGTCGAAAGGAAAACTGGTACGTAACATTTCTTCCAGTAATAATTCTTGTACTTCTCCCTGCGACTGCGTAAGTCCCTGTTCAGCCCGGCGTTTCATTTCCTCGGCCAGTTTCTTCTGGGCCTCCAGTTTCTCCTCCATCTCTTTCATCTTGAGTTGAAACTCTGTTTCTTTAAGGGAATTGCGTTCGGATTCCTCTTTCCGGATCGTTTCCGACAGCCTGGCCCTTTCCGCCAATAATACTTTCTGAATTTCAATTTCCAGTTCCTTTTCCTTTGTCTGAAGTTCCTGCTCTTTACGCAGAAATTCCAATTCCTTTTCCCGCGATAGTCTCAGTTTCTCCTCATTGATCTTGTTATTCTGTTCCAGGAGTCGGAGTTTATTTTCAAAATCACCCGCGATATTCTTACGAATGGATTCCTCTGTTTCTTTCAGGAGCTTATTCTTTTCTTCCGAAAATTGTTTCTCCTTTTCTTTTTGCCAGGTGATCATTTTGGTACGTAATTCACGTTCCACCTCATCACGGATGGTATCGGTGGGTTCAAACACATGATTGCAATTGGGGCACTTGATACTTTCCAAGACCTTTCGTTTTTGGATGAAAAAAATGATTGTACCGCTGTTATCCAGGATCTATTCAGGGGAGAACTGCATGAACTCCCGTTTGACGGCCTTTAACATACTGAATATCTGGACCAGTTCGATCAGCAAAAGTACAACGAGTGCAAGTAATACATACCAGGGGATATCGAGACGGGGGATGCCCTTATAATCTTTGAATTTTTCATAATACCATCCGGCGGTTGCTAATCCGCCAGCCAGTCCTACCACCAGAAAGGAAAGCATCGTATACAAGGTCTTCAGGAACATGATCCGCATATTGCTGTATCCCACTTTCAGGTTTTCCAGAATGGCCGCCGGTATGATCAGGACAAGAGCTACCCATCCCCAGTTCCGGGAGAACCAGGTGCTGCTAACCGAGGAATTCAGGATCAAAATGACCACAATGCTGAGGAGACCCCAGGGAAAAAGGAGGAAGCGGCTGGTCTTGGCAGGAGCAGGGGAGGACATAGGTTTTCTTTAGTCGTAAATATAGGCGTTTTGGGGAAAATACCGATCGTGAGATATGAGGCGTGAATTGTGAGACGTGAGTTTCGTGAGACGTTAGACGTGAGACGTGAGACGTGAATCGTGAGAGACCTCACCACTCACGTCTCACGAAACTCACGTTTCACGCCTCACACCTCACGAAACTCGCGAAATCCGCCTCAAATAAACACCCTCGTCCCCACACTATAACTCTCCCTGAATTCTTTGGGGGTACAGCCTTTTTTCTTTTTAAAGAGCCGGTTGAAATTGGAGATATTATTAAATCCGCAATCATAGGCGATCTCGGAGACTGAATCGGAAGTATCAATGAGCAGGCGCGAGGCCTGGCCTAAGCGTAATTCCAGTAGACTGTCGATAAAATTGATACCGGTCTTGGCTTTAAAGAAACGGCTGAATGAAACATCGGTCATATTGACCAGCCGGCTCACCTCGGATAAGGTAATGTTCCGGTGAAAATTCTGATGCATATGTTCCAGGGCTTTATCGATCCGTCGGCTATTGTAAGACAGTTCGGCATTGCTAAAGGTGGAATCCGAGAGCGTATGCATATTTCTTGAAACAGAAAGATCGTGGAGGATGGAAATCAGTTCAAGTACAGAATCAAAGCCCTGTTTTTGTCCCAATTGCAATAGACGGGGCATTACCTGCTGGGCCGTGGATTTGGAAAACAGGATGCCCTTTGCAGACCGTTCCAGCATGGTCCGGATAAAACTAAGTTGGTTTCGCCGCAGGAATTTTTCGTCAAACAGATCCTTATGAAACTGAATGGTCACCTCCGTGATCTTTTTGCTCTTGGTTTTGTGGGTTTGCCATACATGTGGAAGGTTTGAACCCACCAGTACGAGTTCGAAATCATCGATCTCTCCAATATGATCACCCACCACACGACGAGCGCCTTTGGCATTATGGACAAAATTGAGTTCCAGTTCTTCGTGGTAATGCAGGGGAAAATCGAAATCAGACTTAACGCGGGTAAAGATTGTAAAGCAATCTGCCGGGGTAAGCGGGATAATCTCCCGCATGATATTCTTGTTCATAATGGCCGCAATTGGAGTAAAGGTACAAGCGCTAAGTCAAAATAGTATCATCATTCAGTGCAACAAATTTATGAGTTTGTTGCATTATTCATAGAGGAAATAATAATTTTTTTTGATTTGTGCTTGTTTAATGGACATAAAATACAAAAAGTAGATAAAATGATACTACTTATTGACAAAGGGGCTGGAGTACTTTTGTACCTAAATCTTCTTGCTGTATGAGAAAGACACGATTCTTCCGTGCAAACGTGATATTCCTTGCGTTTGTATTCTTCTCCTTTACACTTAGCGCACAGAACAGGGTCATCACAGGTGTGGTGTCCGACCAGAGCGGAGTTCCCCTGGCGAGTGCTACTGTTTCTGTAAAGGGAGGAAACACTTCTGTGGTTACCGACAATTACGGGGTCTTCAAGATCACCGTTCCGTCGAATGCCAGCGCCCTGATCATCTCCTACGTAGGGGCCAAGAACAAAGAAATTTCACTAGAAGGTAAGTCCAATGTGATCGCTACCCTCGACGTCACCGATAATAAACTCGGTGAAGTAGTGGTGATCGGTTATGGTACTGCCAAAAGGGCCGATGTATCATCTGCGATATCATCGGTGAAGGCCAAGGACCTGAAGGACCTGCCTGTGGCAGGGATTGACCAGGCCATCCAGGGAAAGGTAGCTGGCGTAACCGTTATTAATAATAGTGGTCAGCCCGGTGGTGGTGTTTCGTTGCGTATTCGCGGTGTAACCACCATTAATGCCAATGATCCACTGATCGTAGTGGACGGGGTGATCTTTACCAGCAATACCAAGTTCAGTTCCGGTTATGCCGGATTGGGTGGTTCCGATGGTCAAACCGGTAACAGTTTTCTCGCCACCCTCAACCCCAATGATATTGAGTCCATCGATATCCTGAAAGATGCCTCTGCCCAGGCCATTTATGGTTCGCAGGCCGCCAATGGGGTCATCCTGATCACCACCAAAAAAGGTAAGACAGGCGAAGGGAAAGTGAGCTATGAAATGTATGCGGGAAATCAGATGGTCCAGAAGAAACTCGACGTCATGAACCTCCGCGAATTTGCCCAATATCAGAACGAAGTAGCACCCTTACTGGGACAAACCCCCAGTGATGAGTTTGCCGATCTGTCAAAACTGGGTACAGGTACCGATTGGCAGGATGCCATGTTCCGCACAGGTACAGTGCAAAGCCACCAACTTAGTTTTAGTGGAGGAAAGGATAAAACCAATTATTATCTGTCGGCCGGATATTTTACCCAGAAGGGTATTCTTATCGGATCCGATTTTAAACGTTACTCAACCCGCTTTAGCCTCGACCACCAGATCAAAAGCTGGATGAAGATCGGGGTAAGTGCCAATGCTTCAAGAAGTATCCAGAATGTAACACTTGCCGATGCGGCAGAAGGTACCATCTGGTGGGGTGTGATCCAAAGCCCGCTCATCCCCGTGAAAAACCTGGATGGAAGTTGGGGTGGTGGCGGACAAACCGTTGGAGGTTTTCAATACGGTCAGGACAACCCGATCGCACGGAGCTATTACCGGGGAAACAAGTCAACCAGTACCAATGTATTTGGCCAGCTCTATGCCGATGTTGAATTCTTTAAAGGATTCACGCTGCGGAATGAATTTGCCTACAGCGTAAGTCTTTATAATAACCTGGCTTTCCAGAAATCAGGAAGTTTTGGTAATACCAGTCTCCGTAGTCAGTTATTCGATTACCGCGGCAATGGATACTACTATGCCCTGAGAAATTATTTCAATTACTATAAGAATTTTGGCAAACATTCAGTTACAGGTACGGCAGGCCATGAGGCACAGTACAATTATTGGGAAAGTATCAACGGTAAAAAAGTTGACCTCCAGAATAATATTCTTGACCTGAATGCCGGTAGCAGTGACCGTGACACCTGGGAACTCGGTGGTGGTAAATCAGACAATACCATTGAGTCCTATTTCATTCGCGCTACCTATTCGTACGATAATCGTTACTCACTCAACCTGAGCCTTCGTCGCGATGGTTCTTCGCGCTTCTTTGGAGATAATAAGTGGGGTAATTTCCCGGGTGCTTCTGTGGCCTGGACGATCACCAATGAGCGATTTGCCGAGAATTGGAAGAAGACGATCAATTTCATGAAACTGCGTGTTGGTTACGGTGAGGTCGGGAATACCAACCTGCCCAATGGGGCTCCCAATCCTCCCTATACTTCTGTTGTTTCATTCTGGCCTGGCCCAGTTGGATTTGGCAGCTCCAACTACCTGTTTGGTGTAGCCAACCCGAACCTGACCTGGGAATCGGTGGTAACCAAAAACGTAGGTCTTGATGTTTCCTTCCTCAATGGCCGTATTGAAACTGCCTTTGATGTATATAAGAAAACAACTACTGCCATGTTGTTGATCGGTACCGGTCCTCGTTTGATCGGCGTGGGTGACCAATGGGATGACCTGAAAGGACCCGTGATCAATACCGGACGCATGTCAAACACAGGTATTGATATCAGCATCACCTCTACCAATATCAAAACAAAGGATCTGTCCTGGAAGACCAATATCATCTTCTCTCAATTCAAGAATAAATTGGAGAAAGTGGCAGGTGACCTGGCCGCCCTGTATGGACGGATCTATTACGACAACTACCTGATCACCCGTACCATTCCCGGGTATGCCGTGGGTTCTTTCTTTGGTTTGAAAACAGACGGCTTATTCCGTACACAGGATGATCTTAATAATAGTCTGCCCCAGTTTGGATATCCGGTTGACCAAACCCATACCTGGCTGGGTGATATCCGTTTCAAAGACATCGCCGGTGGTACAGATGGCAAACCTGATGGTATCATCAACGAAAGCGATATCACATTCATAGGCAGCCCGCTTCCCAAATTCACCTATGGGTTTACCAATACGGTGAACTATAAGGATTTTGATTTCTCGATCTTCCTGCAAGGAAGTTATGGCGCCAAAATATTCAACTTCCTTCGTTGGCAGTTGGAAAAAATGGACAATCCATACTACAACCAACTTCGTTCGGTATTGGATCGTTACACCGATGCTAATCCGGATGGTTCATTGCCCCGGTTTACCAATACCAACGTAAACAACGTGTACATGTCAGACCGTTATGTAGAGGATGGTTCTTACCTGCGTATCCAGAATATTTCGCTCGGTTATCGTGTCCCCGCGCGTTATGTATCTAAACTGAAGATCACCACTGCCCGTGTGTATGTGTCCATTCAGAACCTGCACACTTTCACGAAATACAGTGGATATGATCCGGAAGTTGGGGTATTCAATAATAATATCCGGTTGACGAATGTGGATGCCGGTCACTATCCGAATCCGAGGAGCTTTACAGCAGGCATTAACCTTGAATTCTAATACAATAACTCTATAACACCATTGATATGAAAACATTGATTCGTTATACAGCCATTCTGATCTTGCCGGTGGCCCTCCTGTTATCCTGCAGGAAGCAATTCCTGGATAAACCGGCACAGGACAGCACGACGCTGGACAACTATTACAATACCGCGGAGGAAGTGCGTGGTCTTACCAGCACGCTTTACGGATTACCATGGTCGGGGTATGAGAACCGCGCCATGGATGCCATCGGTGATGTGATGGCCGGAAATGAATATACCGGTGGGGCAGATGATCCTCCCTTCCTGAATTTTTCTTTTGCCTCCACTTCTGTGCGCATCGCTGATGCCTGGAAAGTATTTTATAAAATAGGCGGTTGGACAAGTGAATACATGAACGCCCTGGAATTGAAAAAATCCAAAGGTGGGAATGCTACCATTCTTGATCCGGCTATCGCCGAATGTCATTTCTTCAAAGGAACCGTTTACTTCTATATCGCCCGTATCTGGGGCGATGCCCCTATCGTAAACGATCCGGGAGGTACTATTTTGTCGGGTGACTTCAATATCCCCCGTTACTACAAAGCGGATGTACTTCGTTTTGCCCTGGAGGAATTGAAAAAAGCCGAAGCCGGTCTTCCTGATACAGATATTCCTGGTCGCGTAACCAAATGGTCTGCCAAAGGGATGATGGCCAAATTATACCTCTATCGCAAAGATTATGATAGCGCCAAGACCAAAGCCCTCGAGGTGATGAACTCCGGGAAATATGACCTTTTCCCCAATTATGGAGCCATGTTCATGTCCAGCGCGCATAATAACAACATCGAATCCCTCTTCTCTATCCAACACCAGTTGACTGGTAACCCCTGGGGTTCCGGTAACCAGAAGAACCCTGACCGTGGACCAGCCAACCTGCAAACCTCGGAAGCCAGTATGTGGGAACTGTACACACCAAGTCGCGACGTGATCGAAGAATATGAATCCGGTGACCTTCGCCGAAAAGGTTCGATCATGGAACATGGCTGGGAAAACCTGGCATGGAAACCAAAGAACAGCAATGCGGCGTATAATTCCTTTATGGCGGGTGGATATAAATATGATACCCTCCAACCTGTGGGAGATGGCGGACAAAAGAATGCCGTTCGTGCCAATATCGTGAAATATGTGGTAGGGCCTGGCGCGGCTTATGGTGGAGAGTCGGTACTGGGTATGAACACCGGTATCAACACCATGATGTTGCGCTATGCGGATATCCTGCTGATCTACGCAGAATCGGTACTTGGTTCCAGTGCCTCCACATCGGATGCCACTGCCCTTGCTGCGATCAATAAGGTAAGAACGCGCGCCGGATTGAATACACTGACCAGCATCACCATGGATGATATTCTCCATGAGCGTCGGGTAGAATTTGCGTTTGAAGGAGATTATTGGTTCGATATTCAACGTCAGGGATTTGCCAAAGCAAAACAGATCATCGAAGCACAGAACCGCGGAACGTTTGAATTTCCGGCCTACGTGACCTTCACCGAAAATTATATGCACCTGCCGATACCGGCTGGTGAGGTTTTACAGGATCCCGCATTGGGATTACCACCAGTACCTTATTATTGATACGAACCCCATTCATACCAAATAAAGATGCAAATCATGAAAAAATACTTTCAAAACCTTCTGAGCTTCGGGTTATTCCTCCTGTTCAGCACCCTGGTTATCACCGGTTGCGAAAAGGATAAGGATGGCAGTCCGGAAGTGGACACCGGATCCATGTCCTCCGGCGAACTTAACCCCGGCTCTGCGGCCGGCGGACAGGTGGTTACTCTTACAGGCTCTGGTATTGGACAGATCCGCTCCATTGTATTTGATAAAAACAATGTGCCGGCTCCCTTTACCTCCACCCTTAATACAGCCAGTGACCTGATCTTCCGGGTCCCTGATACAGCCTATGGTGGACCACAGAATGTTATTTTCACGAATGCAGATGGCAAGACTCTCAGTGTGCCTTTCAGCGTCATTGCCCTGCCCAATGTAACCAGTGCATTCCCCACCGATTTTCAGGCTGGTTCGGAGATCACACTGACCGGTAACAACCTGGATGATGTAACCGAGGTATTGCTGGAAGGAACTACGGATGCCTGCACCATCGTATCTCAGTCAAGAAGGCAAATGGTGATCAGTATGCCCGTCAGCACAGCGGATCGGGCCAAACTGAAGATCACCAATTCATCCGGTAACCGGATCACAGATATGGAATTTGTCAATGTCGACAGAGCCCTTTCCGTTTTCAGAGAGCAACTGGATAATGGCTTTGAGAACTGGGGATGGGGTGGAACCTTTGCCGCTTCTCCGGAAGATAAGATCACTGGTACCAATGGCCTGAAAGCCGCTTATGACCCGGGTGGTGCCTGGGGTGGTATGCAGTTGGGCAATGGAGGTTCAATTGATGTCTCCGGCTACAAATACTTTGCCTTCTGGGCAAAAGGAGCCGATGTGGACAAGAACGTTCAGTTCTACCTCAATTGGTCAAATGTAAAAGTGATCACGATCCCCGCCAATAAATGGACCTATTTCAAATATGAACTGGCGACCAATTATGCAGGGATCAACCCGATCAATAATGTCACCTTCCAGATTTTTGATGCGGGTAAGACGATCTTTTTTGATAACATCATTTTCTTTAAATAATAATCCCGCGAAAGCGGGGTGAACTTTGGCATAAGCAGTCAATAGAAATAGCCGTTTCTGAACGCCTTTGCGATGCCAGAAATGGCTTTTCTTTTACCATGATCAACTATCGGCACATATGGTTGTTGGCGCTGCTCGGGTGGCTATCACTCAGTAGTTTCGCGCAATCCCCGTTTGTTACCATTAAAGATGGACGGTTCATGCAGGGAGAGCAACCTTACCGTTACGTGGGTGTGAATTACTGGTATGGCGGGTTGATTGGAAATGATCCTGCCGGTAAAAAAAGAGTTGAGCAGGAGCTGAATTTTTTGGTTTCAATGGGAGTGAAAAACCTACGGGTACTTGCCGGTGCTGAAGGTACAGGCCAGATCAATGGTGTTCCCAGAGTGGAACCAGCTTTTCAACCCACGCAGGGAGTATTTAATGATGACCTGCTGAATGGGTTGGACTACCTTCTGGCTGAAATGAACAAGCGCCAGATGAAAGCCGTTATCTTCATCAGTAACAACTGGGAATGGAGTGGAGGTTTTTTACAATACCTGAACTGGAACGGGCTCATTCCCGATTCCATCCTCCGGCGAAAGCTTAGCTGGGATGAGATGCGGGATTATGTGAGCCAGTTCTATTCCTGTATGCCCTGTATGCAGCAATATGAAGCTCAACTTCGGAAGCTGATTAACCGAGTCAATCAATTGACCGGTCAGAAATATGCTGATGACCCCGCCATCATGTCCTGGGAGATCGCCAACGAACCTCGTCCCATGCGGCCATACGCCATAAAAGCGTATCGTCATTTTATCCATCACACGGCCTCTCTCATTCACAAGCTGGATAAGAACCATCTGGTCACGACCGGCTCCGAAGGAGAGATGGGGAGTGAAACGATGGATAATTTTAAAACAGTTCATAAGGACCCCGTTATAGACTATCTCACTATTCATATCTGGCCCAAGAACTGGAGTTGGTTTAAGGATACGGCCATTGCCGCGGGATTTGACAATGTTTTATTGAAAACAGGTGAGTATATCCGTCGTCACCAGGAAGTGGCCAGGGCGATCCGAAAACCATTGGTGATTGAAGAATTTGGTTTGCCCAGAGATGGACATGCCTTTGATCCTGGATCCACCACAGCATTTCGCGATCGGTATTTTTCTTTTGTATTTGATTTTTTATTAAATGATATGACCGAAGGAGGCCCTGTTTCTGGTGTCAATTTTTGGACCTTTAGTGGAATCGGCAGGGCTTCGCATAAACAATTACTCTGGTCAAAAGGTGATGACTGGCTGGGTGATCCGCCTGTAGAAGAGCAAGGCCTAAATTCAGTTTTTGATACAGACAGAAGCACCTGGAATATTGTATATTCCTGTTCATCGCGGTTGAAAAAATAGTAATACACATGAAAAAGGGATTCATCATATATTTTCTGATCGCTATCCTGCCCGGCTATGCTTGTCATGCGCAGGAGAACCTGCCCGCGGATAAAAATGCCACACGTGAAACAGTGCAATTATTTCGAAACCTGAAAAAATTATCACAGAAAGGTTACCTCTTTGGACATCAGGATGACCTGGCCTATGGAGTAGAGTGGAGATACAAGGAAAACAGAAGTGATGTATTGGAATCGGCCGGTGATTATCCTGGCATCTATGGTTGGGACCTGGGAGGAATAGAAAAAGGAGATGTGAATCTGGATGGAGTGCCTTTTAAGAAAATGAAACAATTCATTCGTCAAGGATATGAAAGGGGAGGTGTGATCACGATCAGTTGGCATCTGGCCAGCCCATTTGGTGCTCCTGCCGGAGCATGGGATACCACGAAAGGATCTGTTGCTTCTGTCAATCCAGGCGGGAGCAATCATGTATTATATAAAGAATGGCTTGACCGCGTGGCCGGTTTCCTCTCGTCGCTCAAGGGATCAAAGGGAGAAATGATCCCCGTTCTCTTCCGGCCTTTTCATGAACATACGGGCGGCTGGTTCTGGTGGGGCAAAACCCATTGCACCCCTTTTGAATATCAGACCCTGTGGCGGTTTACCTACTATTACCTGACCGAGGAAAAGAAATTACATAATCTGCTTTGGGTGTATAATACCGGGGGAGAATTTAATAACGCCGAAGAATTCCTTGAGCGATACCCGGGTGATGATAAATGTGATGCCCTGAGTTTTGATACCTACCAGTATGGCGACCCGGCAAAAGAAGACTGGTTTGCTGTTCAAACAAAGACCAAACTGAATATTATTGGGAAAATAGCCGAAGAAAAGAATAAATTATTTGCATTGGCGGAGACCGGTTATGAAGCCATTCCTTATCCGGAATGGTGGACCAAGACCCTGGTGGATGCCATTGGTGAAAACAAGATCGCGTGGGTGCTGGTATGGCGAAACCATGGGCTGATGGCCGATACGCGAAAAATGCATTATTATGCGCCTTATCACGGACAGGTTTCAGAAGCCGATTTCAGGAAATTCTATGAATTGGAAAGAACATTTTTTGAAAAGGATGCTAAGAAGGAGAACCTGTACCAATGAAAGTAAAAATGATAATCAGCACCCATAAAGTACTTGCATGCATTTAACCTGGATCGATATAAGTATCATAGTTGCCTACCTGATCACGATGCTGATGCTGGGCTGGTTCCTGCGTCGCAAGGCAAGGGAGAACAAGGAGAGTTATCTGATGGGAGGAAAGAAATTGCCCTGGTACATGCTCGGGTTGAGTGACGCATCGGATATGTTTGATATTAGCGGTACCATGTGGATGGTAGCCCTGTGTTTTGTGTACGGGGTGAAAAGTATCTGGATACCCTGGCTGTGGCCCGTTTTCAATCAGGTATTCAATATGATGTACCTGAGTAAATGGCTTCGCCGGTCTAATGCGAATACCGGAGCCGAGTGGCTCGCAACCCGGTTTGGCTCAATAGGACGAGGAGTAAAAGGTTCGCATAGCATTGTGGTGGCCTTTGCCCTGATTGGTTGTCTTGGTTTTCTGGCCTATGGCTTTATCGGATTAGGAAAGTTCATTGAGATTTTTGTTCCCTGGGATCTGGTGAAGGACTATATTCCCTTCTCCGTATCTCCCCAATATGTACCTCATTTCTATGGCATCATTTTTACCTTGTTTGCCATGTTCTATTCCATTCTGGGGGGAATGCACTCCATTGTACTTGGCGACCTGATCAAATACGCGATCATGACCATTGGCTGTATCGCCATTGCGGTGATCGCCATGATCCACCTGGATGGGCAATCCTTGAATGTGCCGAAAGGTTGGTCAGACCCCTTTTTTGGATGGAACCTGGGACTTGACTGGGGTGGTATCGTAGATTCAGCCAACCAGAAGATCAAGGATGACGGATATGATTTGTTTGGCCTTCTCTTTATGATGATGCTGTTCAAAGGAGTATTCGCTGCCGGTGCAGGTCCTGCTCCCAATTACGATATGCAGAAGATCCTTTCTACCCGCTCTCCCAAAGAAGCCTCCAAAATGACCGGATTTGTTTCCATTGTCCTGTTACCCGTGAGGTACGCAATGGTGATCGGATTGACCGTATTGGGGTTATTGTATTTTAACCAACTGAATTTAAGCAACGGAAGCGGTGGTGTGGATTTTGAACGGATACTTCCCGGGGCCATCAATAATTTTCTGCCTGTTGGAATTCTGGGATTGGTTCTCACCGGCTTATTAGGCGCGTTCATGGGCACATTCTCCGGTACATTGAATGCTGCCCAGGCCTATATCGTTAATGACATTTATCTTAAACATATCAATCCATCTGCCTCTACCCGGTCGGTGATACGGATGAATTATATCGTGGGGGTTGTGGTGGTCGCGATCGGCGTAGTACTTGGATTTTTTGCCAAGGATGTGAACAGCATCCTCCAATGGATTGTTTCAGCACTCTACGGAGGTTATATCGCTGCGAATGTGCTGAAATGGTACTGGTGGCGTTTTAATGCCAATGGATTTTATTGGGGTATGCTGACAGGTATTGCCGGCGCCCTGGTCTTTTCCAGGTTATTCACCGGCATTGAGTTTCTGTATTATTTCCCCTTGTTATTCCTCCTGTCGGTGATCGGTAGCATAGCAGGCACGTTCATGGCGCCACCCACAGATATGGAGACCCTGAAGAAATTCTATGCAACGGTACGCCCCTGGGGATTTTGGAAGCCGGTGCATGATGAAGTAGTAAAAGACAACCCGGGATTTCAACCCAATCGACGTTTTAAACTGGATATGTTCAATGTAGTGCTGGGGATCATCGCCCAGCTCTGCATGACGATCCTCCCTATGTATATCGTATTATCTATGCACCTGCCTTTGGTGGTCACGGTCATTATTTTATTAATAATCATACTGATCCTAAAGAAAACCTGGTGGGATAAATTGGAAGATTGAATTTTTAATTCGTTTTTATGCAAGAGAATTTTTACAGCCGTCTGGCCGCCATGGAAAAGGCCCATCAATCGCTGATCGGGCGAAAAAATGAAAGGCAGTTGGAGGAATGGAGTAATGGTATCGTTGAACGGTACAAGTATCCGGTATTGACCGCCGCCCATACGCCTTTGTTCTGGAGATATGATCTGAACCCGGATTCAAACCCAAACCTGTTGCAACGCTTTGGGATCAATGCGGTATTGAATGCAGGAGCCATCAAATGGAATGGCAAATACTTGTTGGTGGCCCGGGTGGAAGGGGCCGACCGAAAATCTTTTTTCGCAGTGGCCGAAAGCCCCAATGGGATTGACCAGTTCCGATTCTGGGATTATCCGGTCAGCATGCCTGAAACAGAAGATCCCGATACGAATATTTATGATATGCGCCTTATCCAGCATGAAGATGGCTGGATTTACGGTTTGTTCTGTACCGAACGCCGTGACCCTGCCGCACCTGCTTCCGACCAATCTGCCGCAATCGCCCAATGTGGTATCGCACGCACCCGGGATTTGATCAACTGGGAACGTTTACCAGACTTAAAAACACCCTCACCCCAACAGCGGAATGTGGTACTCCATCCGGAATATTTCAAAGACCGTTACGCATTCTATACCCGGCCACAGGATAATTTCATTGAAGCCGGTAAAGGGGGTGGTATCGGGTTTGGTCTGAGTAAATGTATGAACCCGGCTGTTATCCAGGAGGAATCAGTGATCGACCCGCGCGTCTATCATACTGTTTATGAAATGAAGAATGGCCTGGGCCCCGCACCGATAAAAACTGAAAAAGGATGGCTGCACCTGGCACATGGTGTTCGAAATACTGCAGCCGGTTTACGTTATGTACTTTATCTGTTCATGACCGATCTGGTTGATATCACCAAGGTGATCTATAAACCCGCCGGTTATTTCCTGGCCCCGGAAGGCGAGGAAAGAACCGGGGATGTATCGAATGTAGTATTCAGTAATGGATGGATCGTAGATGAAGATGAAACGGTTTTCATCTACTATGCTTCTTCCGATACAAGAATGCATGTGGCCACCTCCACAGTAGACCGATTGCTGGATTATGTAATGAACACCCAGCCAGATGGCCACAGTTCCGCAGCTTCGGTACACACCTTGAATCAATTGATCGGGAAAAACCTTTCAGAACTATCCACCGCCTCCGGAAAGGGCAATGGATCTACGTTGACCAATTAATGGAAGCGCTGACCAAAAATGAAAAAAGAGAGCTTCCCATCAGTCGGGAAGAATTGTCTGCCGAGTTGGACAGTATCCTAAGCTATTGGCTGCGGCAGGTGGTAGACCCCGAAACGGGAAACCTGTTTGGCTCAGTCGATTTTCAGGATATACCTGATCGTTCCGCTCCACGTGGAATTGTCATGTATAGTCGCGTACTCTGGGCATTTTCCGCAGCCTTTGGACATACAGGAAAGCCCGAGTATAAGGTCATGGCGGAACTGGCCCTCAAAGGGATCATCCGTGATTTTCTGGACGGGGAGTACGGAGGTGTTTACTGGTCTGTTGGACGAAACGGTAATATCATAGATGGTAAGAAACAGATTTATGGATTGGCCTTTTGTATTTATGGCCTCTCAGAATACTATCGCATAAGCCAGGACCCCAAATCGCTGGAGCTGGCGAAACAGTTGTACCGGTTGATTGAAAAGTATGGATTTGATACAGAAAAGAATGGTTATATCGAAGCCTTTACCCGGCAATGGATGGAGATGGGAGACCTGCGGCTGAGTGAAAAGGACCAGAATGAACGAAAGACGATGAATACCCACCTGCATGTGGTGGAAGCCTATGCTAATCTGTACAGCGTATGGCCCGATGATAAACTCAGGGAAAGAGTTCAGAACCTGCTGGCCTTGTTTGACCGGCATTTTGTGGATCCCGTAACCGGCCACCTTCACCTGTTCTTTAATGATGACTGGGAATCAAAGTCTAAACTCATTTCTTATGGTCACGATATAGAAGCGGCTTGGTTATTGCCTTATTGTGCTGCAGTTATTGGGGATAAAGGATGGGTGGACCATTTTAATAAATTGTCTGTCCGCATTACGGATGCCGCTGCCAGAGGGGTGGATGAAGATGGAGGGCTCTGGTATGAGTTTGATCCGGAAACCCAACAGCTTGTCATGGAAAAACATTCCTGGCCCCAGGCAGAAGCATTATTGGGTTTTTATCATGCATGGAAACAAAGCGGCACAGGCAAATATCTGTTTAATATGCGCCAAACCTGGCAATTCATTCAGGAATTTATAAAGGATAAAAAAGCAGGGGAGTGGTATTGGGGAGTTATGCTGGACCACACGATCATGAAAAAAGACAAGGCCGGATTTTGGAAATGCCCCTATCACAATAGCAGGGCCATGCTTGAATTATTGAAAGAATACCAATAAAGGAACTGACATATGAAAACGATCCATGCACTTTTTCTATCCGCATCTCTTTTCTGCTGCTGGCCCTTGCTGGATGCCTGCAAAAAGAAGAGCAGTACACCCATTCCAACAGATCCAGGAGATACTACCACGGTAAATCCCCAGGTTGACCCGGCCCTTGCTTCTACCATCGGTTTCTTTTTGGATGACTGGGAACCCCGCAATTTTACCTTACCCGGCACCTTTACCAATACAACGGTGCCTGCCGGGGCAGGTGTAACGGTAACGGTTGACCGAAGCAATGTGATCACCAAAATTCCCAGGTCCTTTGCGGCGAATAATTCGAATATATGGATGGGACAGATGGTGACCGAAACGGACCTGTTGAATCATATCACCGAAATACATCCGCATATCATTCGTTTCCCGGGAGGAAGTATCAGCGATGTGTTTTTCTGGAATGCCCAACCCAATACACCACCGGCCGATGCGCCGGCTCAATTGGTGCAAGCCAATGGGTCATCTTCTGCGGCTGGGTTTTGGTATGGAAAGAATACTGCCAGCTGGACCTTTTCTGTCGACAATTACTACAGCATGCTCCAGACCACAGGCAACAAGGGGATGATCACCATCAACTATGGTTATGCGCGGTATGGAACCGGTCCAAACCCGGTAGCCAGTGCGGCCCATCTGGCAGCAGATTGGGTAAGATATGATAATGGCCGTACCAAATACTGGGAGATCGGGAATGAGAATTTTGGAGATTGGGAAGCCGGATATCGCATCAATACAGCCACTAATCAGGATGGTCAACCTGAATTTCTTTCCGGTCAGCTCTATGGACAACACTTTAAAGTATATGCGGATTCCATGCGCAAAGCAGCGCAGGAGATCGGAAAGACCATCTATATCGGTGCGGTGATGTCTGAATCTGCACCCTTATCCTGGTGGACACCTACAGCCACCACCTGGAACAGTGGTTTATTGTCCGCGGCGGGAAATTCTCCTGATTTTTATATTGTACATAATTACTACACACCCTACCTGACCAATGCCAATGCCGATGTGATCCTGAACACCCCCATACCTGTTACACAAACCATGATGGATTATGTGAAACAAACGATTTCCGGGGCAGGGATCACCCAAAAACCCATGATCCTGGGTGAGTGGAATATTTTTTCCTCCGGATCCAAACAAGCCGTGTCTCATATCAATGGCTTGCATGCCGTGATGGTACTGGGTGAATCACTCAAGAACAAATTTGGGCTTACGGCCCGCTGGGACCTCGCCAATGGTTGGAGTAACGGTGATGATCATGGGATGTTCAATATTGGAGACGAACCTGATGGAGTACCCAAGTGGAACCCACGTCCCGCTTTTTACCATATGTATTTCTTTCAAAAATACCTGGGCGACCGATTGGTGTCCTCTACCTCCAGTCAACCCGATATAGTATCCTATGCTTCTTCTTTTAGTTCTGGAGAAACAGGCGTATCATTGGTCAATAAATCCGCTAATCCAGTAACCGTGGAGATCGTGATCAGGAATTTCAAGAAGGGTAGCCGATTCTATTATTATACATTGACGGGTGGTGGTGACAATGGTGAATTTTCGAGAAAGACGCTGGTCAATGGAACGGGAACCAGCCTGGCAGCGGGTGGCCCGGCAAATTATAAAGCACTAAGTCCCTATTCAGCTCCTACATCCAATGGCATTCGGGTGACCGTGCCGGCAAGAGCTGCAGTGTTTGTGGTGGTAGCCAAACCATGATCATAACCTTTCAAAGCAAGCAATATGAAGAGATTTTTTTGGGGGATGGCCTTTTGTCTGTTTACCCTGACAGGAGCCTGGGGCCAGACGCCCAGATACACAGCTACATCTGATGGAGTGATCGTTTATCCGGATCAGTCCTTGTCGGGCAGTATTGGTATCGTGCGTGTACAATGGGTGAATGACCAGATCGTACGCGTAACAGCAGCACCCGGAGTGGTTTTAGCAACAGCGCAAAGCGAAGTGGTTACCCTGTCTCCCCTAAACACAGAATTTCAAGTGGTCAAATCCGATAACCAGGTAGAACTTATCGGAAAACAGCTTCGGGTATTGGTTCAACTGGCATCGGGAGCGGTCACCTTTCAGAACCTGGCGGGTGAAACAATCCTTGCGGAAAAAAGAAACCAGGGCCGGATAGCCGTTCCTGTAATGGAAGAAGGAAAGCCCTTGTATAAATTGACTCAGTATTTTTCTTCCGACCCCAATGAATATTATTTTGGCCTGGGACAACACCAGGATGATGTCTGGAATTACAAGGGAAGAAAAACAATTTTTTTTCAAAATAATACAGAGGTCGCTGTACCCTTTCTTTTATCCAGCAAGAATTATGGCCTTCTCTGGGATAATTATTCGTATGGGGAAGCCGGTGATGTGCGTCCCCTTCGACCGCTTTCAGCCCTTCAGCTCGAAAGTAAATATGGGGAACCCGGATGGTTGACCGCCTCTTATTATAACGATAAGAATGTACGGGGGCAATTGCTTTTTGAAAAAGCAGAATCGGAGATCGATTATCCTTATATCAATGACCTGCTTCAAAAAATGCCAAAGGAATTCAAGCCTGCAACAGGAAAGATCGTTTGGGAAGGAAAAATGTCCGCCGGACAATCCGGTAACTATCAATTCCGGTTTACCTATGGCGGATATTTCAAAGCATATGTTAATGAGAAATTGACCTTTGATAAATGGCGTCAGGCCTGGAACCCGGGCACAGCGCTGTTTGACCTGGTTATGGAAAAGGGGAGGAAGTATGATATCCGCCTGGAATGGATACCAGACGGAGGTGAATCCTATCTCTCGGCCCAATTCCTCCCACCGGCGGTGGACGAAGCGCTCCATACGTTTGCCTTTTTATCCACAGCAGCAAAGCAAATTGATTATTACTTTGTCCAGGGTGCCAATGCAGATGCGGTGATCAAAGGATACCGTAACCTGACCGGTAAGGCACCCATTGTTCCTCGGTGGGCGATGGGTTACTGGCAAAGTCGGGAACGGTATAAGTCGCAGGATGAGGTACTGAATACCGTGGCCGAATTCAGAAAGCGGCGTTTCCCCATTGACAATATAGTACAGGACTGGTTTTATTGGAAGGAAAATGAGTGGGGCAGCCAGTCATTTGACCCAGCACGTTTTCCACAACCGGACAGCATGATCGCCACCCTGCATAATAAATACCATGCACGGTTTATGATCTCTGTATGGCCTAAGTTCTATGAAGGCATTCCCAATTACGAGGCCTTTATGAAAAATGGATGGCTCTATACACGCAACATAGCCGACCGCCAGAAAGACTGGGTTGGCCCGGGTTATATTTCCACCTTCTACGATGTATTTAATGAAAATGCCCGGAAAGGCTTTTGGTCATTATTAGAAAAGAATCTGTTTAGTAAGAATGTGGATGCCTGGTGGATGGATGCCAGTGAACCTGATATTTTATCCAATGTTTCTCCTGAGAAAAGAAAACAACAGATGCAGCCACTTGCATCGGGAACAGCAGCCGAATTCATGAATGCCTACCCGCTGATGAATGCAAGAGGTATATATGAAGGACAACGGGGAAGTGACAGCAGCAAACGTGTTTTCCTGCTAACCCGCTCGGCATTTGCCGGTTCACAACGCTATGCCGCCAGCATCTGGAGTGGTGATATCGGCGCACGTTGGGAAGATATGCGTACCCAGATCATTGCAGGCCTTAATTATTCCATGTCGGGATTACCTTACTGGACCCTGGATATCGGTGGTTTTGCTACAGAGACCCGGTACAATAAAGTACCGATGGATAAAGGGGATGAAGAAGAGTGGCGTGAACTGCAAACAAGGTGGTATCAATGGGGAAGTTTCCTTCCTCTGTTCCGCTCTCACGGACAATTTCCGTTACGCGAGCCTTTTAACATCGCTCCCGAAGGGCATCAGTCCTACCAAAGCATGTTGTATTATAACCAACTTCGTTATCGTTTACTCCCTTACTACTATTCGCTTGCCGGATGGGCCTATCATAAGGATTATACCATTCTCCGTGGGTTGAACATGGATTTTAGTGTTGACAGGGCCGCCTTGTCCGTATCCGACCAATTCATGTGCGGGCCTTCCTTGTTGATCAATCCCATTTATCAATACAAAGCGGTATCTCGATCTGTTTACCTGCCTGGCGGACAGGGATGGTATGATTTTTATAGTGGAAGATTTTATGCAGGAGCACAAACCATTCAGGCAGAGGCGCCCTACCATCAGTTGCCTGTATTTGTAAAAGAAGGATCGATAATCCCTGCCGGGCCTTCCCTGCAGTATACGGATGAGAAACCCGCCGACCCGCTGACGCTTTATGTGTATAGTGGGAAAGATGCCTCCTTTACACTTTATGAAGATGAAGGGGTGAACTACAATTATGAAAAAGGCAAATTCGCACAAATAGTATTCACCTTCGATCAGGCGACCAAAACACTGACCATTGGTGACCGGTCAGGAGAATTTGAAGGTATGCTCAGGAACCGTGTTTTCTATATAAAATTGATAAGCCCGCAGAAACCGGCAGGTTTTGACCTGGCAGGTACGCCAGGTAAAAAGATCAGCTATAATGGAAAGAAAATAGTGGTCAAATTAAAATGAGGAACGGATCATGAAAACGACTGCTCCATTACAACGGATTTTATTTTTGCTTTTGGTCAGTGGCCTATGCGCAAAGACTTTCGCCTCCGACCTGAACTACTATGCACCTGATGACCCGCGTATCCGGTATATGGGTCGAATTGATTTTACCAACCCCCAATTACCCAGGTTCTGGCAACCCGGTGTTACCGTCTCGTTTCGATTCATAGGGGAGGATGCCCTGATCTATCTGCAGGATGAACAATTGTGGGGAACTAACCAGAATTACCTCGAGTTGGTGGTGGATGGGCGCGAGATCAGGATGCAAACTAAAGGGAAAAGAGACACTATTTCTGTGAAGGAGTGGCTAATGGATGTAGACGTACACACGGTCATACTTTGTAAGAATACAGAGGCCAATATCGGCTACCTTGAATTTGCCGGGGTCCGTTGCGCGCGGTTGGTAAAACCCACTAAATCCCCCAAGCGAAAGATCGAATGTATCGGAAACTCCATTACCTGCGGGGCCAGCGCTGATCTCTCGGGTATGCCGTGTGGGAAAGGAAAATGGCAGGACCAGCACAATGCCTGGATGAGTTATGGTGCGGTGATGTCCCGTAAAATGAACGCCAATGTTCACCTTTCTTCGGTTTCCGGAATCGGGTTGATAAGGAGTTGTTGCAATATGGAGATTCTCATGCCGCAGGTGTATGATAAGGTGAGTATGCGCAATGATACGATTCAATGGAATTTTAGTCGTTATCAACCTGACCTGGTTACGATTTGTTTGGGGCAAAATGATGGCATTCAGGATTCTGCCCGCTTTGTGAGCAATTATATCCTGTTTGTAAAACGGATACGGGGATATTATCCCAGAGCGAAGATATTATTACTCAGCAGTCCCATGGCGGACACAAGGCTCCGCGAATTCCACCGGTCAAGTTTAAAGGCTGTGGTGGAACAACAAACAGGGGAGGGGGAGAGGAAAATCAGGTTTCATATTTTTGAGAAGTCCTACATTGGCGGATGTGACTACCACCCCTCCGTCGATGAACATGCGCAGATCGCCGCGGAGCTGGTACCTGTCATTCAATCATTCATGAAATGGAAATAGGATGAAAAGAATATTATTCCGTGCTGTACTCAGCACCTTTTTTTTGTTAACCCTGACCGGGGTACAGGCACAAAAGCAAAAGACATGGCAATTGAGTTCGCCTGATAAGGGGAACCAGATCCAGGTTGTATTTGACGGGGGCATTAAATGGTCTGTAACCCATGATGGGGTAAGGATCCTCAAGCCGTCCCCCCTTTCCCTGGAAGGACAGGGTTGGGATATTTACCCTGGTACCGCGCCGGTGGTCAAGGTTAAATACAGATCGGTAACAGATACCATCCGGACTGTTGCCTACAAGAAATCTATTGTGGTGAACCAATTCAATGAAATGGAATTGTTTTGCAAAGGGGACCATAGTATTATTTTTCGGGCCTATGACAACGGGGTAGCTTATCGCTTTGTTACCAGGAAGCCAGGTGAGCAGGTCGTGATGCAGGAAAATGTAAGTTTTAATTTTGACGGAGATAAAACGATGTTTATCCCATTTACGTCGGATATACGACAGGGTGAAAGGTACTCTTGTGCCTTTGAGGAATTCTATACCCGGCTGCCGGTGTCCGCTATTCCGAGTGATACATTGGGTTATCTTCCCATGATGGTGGTGGTGAATGATTCCCTCAAAGCTGTTTTGCTTGAAGCTGATGTTCAGGATTACCCGGCTATGTTTATACAGAAAGATGGAACAGGACCCGATGCCCTTAAAGGCGTGTTTGCACCTTATCCAGCCAGGGAGGAAGCCGGAGCAAAGTACTGGATCAATTATGCAGTGACTGCCCGGGAGAAATATATTTCCAAAACCAGTGGAACCCGATCCTTTCCCTGGCGGGTCATTGCCATCAGTGACAGGGATGCTGAACTGCTGAATAATGACCTGGTTCAACAATTATCAGAACCTTCCAAGATCACGGACCCCACCTGGATAATACCTGGTAAAGTAGCCTGGGACTGGTGGAATGACTGGAATATAACAGGGGTTGATTTTAAGGCCGGTATCAATACGGAAACATACAAACATTATATCGATTTCGCGTCGAAAAACGGACTTGAATACGTGATATTGGATGAAGGGTGGAGTGATGATTGGGACCTTACAAAACGAAATGCATCAATCGACCTTCAGGCGATCATTGCGCATGCCAAAAGTAAAAATGTGGGCATCATACTTTGGTCTACCTGGTATGCCATTACACGTGACCTTGAAAAGTATTGCGCGGAATTCGCCGCGATGGGTGTAAAAGGTTTTAAGGTTGATTTTATCGACCGCAATGACCAGAAAGCCATCAGGTCCTGCTACGAGATCGCTTCTGTAGCCGCCAGCAACAAACTAATGCTCGATTTTCATGGCATGTTTGCCCCGCAAGGTTTACAACGCACCTGGCCCAATGTGGTCAATTTTGAAGGAGTACGGGGAATGGAATACATGAAGTGGAGTGCCGATGACCGGGTGCCTGAACATGCAGTACGGCTTCCTTTTCTTCGTATGATGGCAGGCCCGATGGATTATACCCCCGGTGCATTTAGAAACCGCACGAGGAAAAATGCTGTTCCGAGCAATTCCCTTCCCCAGAGCCTGGGTACCCGCTGTAACCAAATGGCCATGTATATTGTTTACGAAGCACCGTTGCAGATGTTATCCGACAATCCCACTATTTATTCCAAAGAGCAGGCCTGTACAGATTTTATCGCGGCAGTGCCTACTTTTTTTGATGAGACCAATGCCCTCGATGGGAAATTTGGAGAATATGTGGTGATGGCCAGAAGAAAAGGACAGGATTGGTATGTTGGTGCATTGGGTAACTGGACAGAAAGAGACCTGGTATTGGATCTTTCTTTTCTTCCTTCCGGAAAATACCAGGCATTGATTTTTAGGGATGGAATAAATGCCACCCGCGATGCGACAGATTTTATTCGCGAAGAAAGGACGATCACACCCGGGAAATATACCTTTCACCTGGCCCCCGGTGGAGGATTTGCGATTAAACTAACACCCTTAAATTAATCGATCATGCGAAAAGCACTTTTGACCTTCTTGTCTGCCGTTCTTTTTCTGTCCGTTTTTGGACAGCCTGTTAAGGAACATGGAGCATTATCGGTAAAAGGAACACAGCTTGTTGATGAAAAGGGGGCGCCTGTTGTATTGCATGGAATGAGTTTTGGCTGGCACAATCTCTGGCCTCGTTTTTACAATAAGAATGCCGTACATGAATTGGTCACCCAATGGAAAAGCACGGTCGTGCGTGCTTCTATGGGTATACAACTCAATGACAGTGGTTATCTCAAATCCCCTGGTTATTCAGAAAAGCTGATGCGTCGGGTGATCGAAGCCTGTATCCGGGAGAATGTATATGTGATAGTGGATTGGCATGACCACAATATTCACGAGAAAGAGGCTGTTGATTTTTTTTCCAGATTAGCCTCAGACTATGGGAACAATCCCCATGTCATTTGGGAAATTTTCAATGAACCTGATTATGAAACCTGGCCTGAGGTGAAAGCGTATTCAGAAAAAGTGATCGCGGCGATAAGAAAGCATGACCCGGATAATATCATTTTAGTAGGTTCCCCTAAGTGGGACCAGGACATCCTGTTGCCCGCAGCCGATCCCATCAAAGGATATGAAAATCTGATGTACACCATGCACTTTTATGCAGGTACACATAAGAAGTGGTTGCGTGATCGTACAGATGAAGCCATTAAAGCCGGGCTTCCCATTTTTGTTTCCGAATGTGCCGGTATGGAAGCTACAGGGGATGGCCCCCTTGATGAAGTGGAATGGGATGCGTATGTCCGTTGGATGGATGAAAGAGGAATAAGTTGGGTAGCCTGGTCCGTATCCGATAAGAATGAGACATGCTCAGTGCTTTTGCCTGCTGCAAATTCAAATGGAAAATGGAATGATGAGGTGATAAAAAAATGGGGGAAGGTAGTAAGGCAGTACCTACAGAAATATTAAATGAAAAAACCTTCAGTTTTGCTGAAGGTTTTTTTGTGCCCGAGACTGGATTCGAACCAGCACGCCGTTTCCAGCGCCACCACCTCAAGGTGGTGCGTCTACCAATTTCGCCACCCGGGCCCCAATTCAACCCTTTCAGGTTAAGGGACGGCAAAATTAAGGATTTGCGGCTTTCAAAACAATTCTGAACGTAGTTCCTTTTCCGGGTTCAGAGCTTTTTACAAAGATCTCACCCTTATGGTATTGTTCCATGATCCGTTTGGAAAGACTGAGCCCCAGTCCCCACCCGCGTTTCTTGGTGGTGAAACCGGGTTTGAAGATACGGGCAACATGCTGTTTGCTTATCCCTTTACCCGTATCGCTGACATCGATCTGGATATCCTGATGGTGTTTATGAATATCTACATGAATGGCGCCTTTTCCTTCCAATGCATCCAGGGCATTTTTGAGCAGGTTTTCGATCACCCAATCGAACAGCGGGCCTGAAATGGGGGCTATCAACCTGCTCTCGCCATGGGTGTTGAGCGAAAATTGAACCTTCCCGGCAGCCCGTTTTTTCATGTATTCCATCATTTCCCGTACCTGGCCTATAATATCCCTTTCTTCCAGGTGGGGGATGCTGCCGATCTTGCCAAAACGGTCGGAAACAAGGCGAAGGCGATTGACATCCTTTTCCAGTTCGGAGACGATCTTTTCGTTGTTAGGGTCCTGTTTCATCATTTCCACCCAACCCTCCAGAGAGGAAACCGGCGTACCCAGTTGGTGGGCCGTTTCCTTGGCCATGCCAGCCCAAACCTGGTTTTGCGAAGAACGGTAACTACTGCGCAAGGCTAGAATGGTCACCAGAATAAACAAGGCTACGATCAGGAGCTGAACCAAGGGATAATACCGTACTTCCTGTTGCAATCGCGTGTTTCCGTAGTAATATTTATTGTACGTAACAGGCTCATTAGTGATCTCTACCCGTACCGGATCGTGAATGGACTTGAACTCCGCCACCATTTTTCGCAGATACTGGGTATCATTGGCTACTTTCAGGGAGTCAAGATTGGCGTAAATTCCGGAAGGGTTATCCTTTTCATCTGTTTCAATGATCGGAATCTCGGTATTATCTACCGCAATTTGGTTGGTAAACCGGATCACATTTTCATCGTTGGACAAAGCTTTTATTTTAAGTGATTCCGCGAATGCGGTCACTTTGACCTTTTCCTCACGATCGATCTTTTCACTCAGGTATTTGGAATAAAAAATGGTACCCGTTACGATGATCATGGCTACCAAAGCCAGCAGGGTCCTCCAATTCCAAAATGTCTGAAACATATTTCGAATTTAGGAAGGATAGTTATTTTTGATCAAATTATTTTACCCGTTGAATCCATTACAACCCAAGGTCGCGATCGTCATCCTGAATTTCAATGGAAGGAAATTCATGGAACAGTTTCTTCCTGCTGTCGTCAGCTCTGCAGAAGGGATCGCCGAGGTGGTGATAGCGGACAATGCATCCACCGATGATTCGATCGCTTTTCTGGATCAGCAATTCCCGTCTCTCCGCCTCATCCGGTTTAAGAAAAATGGAGGGTTCGCTAAAGGGTACAATGATGCCCTCGCGCTGGTGGATGCTGATTATTATGTGTTGCTGAATTCGGATGTGGAGGTAAGTCCGGGGTGGATTCAACCGGTTATTCGTTTACTGGAATCAGATCCGGGTATCGCTGCCTGTCAACCCAAACTCAAAGCCTACCATGATAAGAAGCTATTTGAATATGCGGGCGCGGCAGGTGGCTGGATTGATGGATATGGGTACCCTTTTGCCCGGGGACGGATATTTGACACATTGGAAGAGGATCAGGGACAATATGATCAGGCAGCTCCCATTTTTTGGGCCAGTGGCGCCGCTATGTTTGTCAGAGCTTCTGTTTACCATGAAATGAAGGGGTTTGATGAATTCTTTTTTGCCCACCAGGAGGAGATCGACCTTTGCTGGCGTATGCACCTGGCAGGGTATCGAATCTATTCCTGTCCCGAATCGGTGGTTTATCATGTTGGCGGCGGAACCCTTCCACATGGCAATACCCTCAAGACCTACTTGAATTTCAGGAATAACCTGATCATGTTATATAAGAACTGGCCCTGGACAGTAAAATGGTGGAAACTGCCCTTTCGGATGGCCCTGGATGGCGTTTCTGCCTGGAAGGGTTTATTAGCCGGGCAGGGGGGGTATTTCAAGGCGGTCATACGGGCACATTTAGCCTTTGTTAAGTGGGTTATTCTTCAGCAGGGAGCCAGTGTTTTTCCCCAGCATAAAGGGGGGGTACCCGAGGGGGTCTATCCCGGCAACCTGGTTTGGCAATATTTTGTCAGGAAAAGGAGGATTTTCCGGGAAATTGTAAAGCCCCGGGGTTTGTAATTGATTTTGAACCATTATTTTTGCATCACAAATTGAGCATATGAGTCAACACGCCGAATATCACGAGGAACTCCAGAAAGTACAGGACCGCGATTTCACACATAACTGGGTGTCTTCGTCCTCTTTCCTGTTCTATCTTCAGGTGGCCTGTTTGCTGGCCTTTATCTTAGGTGGTTGTTATATGTTGTACAACAAGCGCTTTGAAAAGACCAAGGCCCCGGTACAGGAGAGTTCCCTGTATACCCCCAAATACAAGTAATTTTTAGGCTAATTTTTTTTCAGGAACGATTGATTTCCTTATTTTTGCAACCCTCTTCGGTTACCATAGCTTTGGCGAAGGTGATTAGAGATTAGTTCTTTATCAGCGGAAGTAGCTCATTTGGTAGAGCACGACCTTGCCAAGGTCGGGGTGGCCGGTTCGAGCCCGGTCTTCCGCTCAAAATCCTCCTGTCTAAACGGGGGGATTTTTAATTTAGGAAAAGAATCAGCGCCCTGGTGGTGAAATTGGTAGACACGCCGGACTTAAAATCCTGTGGGCCGCAAGGCCCGTGCCGGTTCAACTCCGGCCCAGGGCACAAAACCAGTCATTGTATGGCTGGTTTTTTTACAAATAGGAGGCAGGCGTTGCGGCTATTTGAATTCTTTGATTAAGACCTAGTCAACGTAACTGTAATCAATTCGCCCGATCAATTTCTTCTCGCGTGTGAAATTGGCTTCGCGGACCTTCAGGCCCTTTTCATTATACTGATACCTCCAGATAAGATACCCTATTTTAGGATTGGGCATCACCGTTATTTTTTGAATAACCCGCCCCGTCTCATCATATTCAAACATAAAGTCGGGGAGGAGCCGCTTAGCACGGGTATTATAGCGGACAATATCGGTCAATTGACCATTTTCATTATAATAATAATAGATCGTTTCAGTGGGGTTACCGCGTTTGTAGGTTGTTTCTTCTGCCACATTCCCATTTTCATCTTTTACAAACCGAAACTCTGTGGTATCTCTTCCATTCACTACCCTGATCATTTTTTCAGGCAAACCCGCAGGGTCGTAGTACCAATGATGTTGCTCCATTTCTGTAATACCCATCGCCGTATCCGAAGCTGAATTTTCAAGGAGAACAATACGTCCCGCTTCATCATATCTGAAATAGGTCCTGTTAATGGTGGTGGTGGTAGAGTCAACCGAACGGATCAATTGATTTTGAGAATTAAAGGCCAGGTATTCCCAACTCCGGTTTTCATCCTGGCTCCGGGTGATCGTCCATTGCGGCGCAACCGGGCGAATCGACTGGGTCTCAGAAAACCCCGGTTCAGGCCGGTTGTCCTGGTTAAACCCGGTGGCAGATACACTGGTGACCCCTGCCCGGATCAAACGTTCCATTTGGGCATTGGTTTCTCGGGTACCCATGATATCATGGTAATAGTGCTGGGCATGTATCGCCGGGGAAAGGAAAATCAGAAAGGCAAGGCCAACGGCTTTTAAGGGAGTGTGGATCATGTAGCAAATGTACTAAAAGCTAAAAGCTAATAGCCAATAGCTTTTAGCCAAATTCCTGCAAATCTCCTTATTTTTAGCAAAACGGCTGATATGTCCCATGCTCCGGAAAGAACCGAAAAAAACTGCCTGAATTGCGGAACCACTGTACAAGGTCGCTATTGCCATATTTGCGGTCAGGAAAACGTTGTGCCGAAGGAAAGTTTTTGGAGTCTTGTGGTCCATTTCTTTTCCGATATCACCCATTTTGATTCGAAATTCTTTGATACCCTTCGTTATCTGCTCTTTAAGCCTGGTTATCTTTCTTCGCGCTTCATGATGGGCAAAAGGGCCAGTTTTCTGAACCCGGTAAGAATGTATGTTTTCACCTCTGCTATCTTCTTTATTATTTTCTTTACATTTTTTAAATCTGATTCGGCGATCAAATGGGATGACGATGTTATACTCACCCAGGATAGCCGGGATTCGATACTGAAGAAAGTGGATGAAAGACTGAAGGCAAATCCGGGTAACGAATATCTGCTAAAACAGGTCGATCAACTTAAGGATACCAGCAAACCGCTTCGGTCCATCGATTTTCTGGAGCTCAGTGAAGATTTTCGCGCGATATCCATAACGGGAAATGATTATAAATCCGTGGAGGAGTACGATTCGGCACAAAAAAAGCTCCCTGCCGGGAAAAGGGATGGCTGGTTCAGCAAACAGATTCAAAAGAAGGAGATCGAGATCAACGCCCGGTACCGACATCGTCCCAAGCAGGCATTGAAAGATGTGGCCGATGCTGTATTACATAAGCTACCCTACCTGTTATTTGTCTCCCTTCCCTTGTTTGCTTTTGTACTAAAGTTGCTCTATATCCGGCACAAAGAGTATTACTATGCCGATCATGCCATTTTCTCTGTACACCATTATATTTTCAGTTTTATCAACCTCCTTTTTATCATGGGGTTTTCCAAGTTAGAGGATATAACGGGTTGGGGAGTATTCACTATTGGGGCCGTCCTGCTGGTGTTGCTTTGGTTCTTCTATCTGTATAAAGGAATGCGCAATTTTTACCAGCAGCGTAGAGGGAAAACCATATTGAAATATGTGTTACTGAACCTTTCCGCGCTGGTGATTAACATTATTTTGATGGCCTTGTTCTTCTTCCTGAGTATTTTCACCATATAATTCAATCGGATGAGTAATATTTTGGGCGAAAAGTTTCTCCGGCTGGTATCCATCATGGATGACCTGCGGGAGAAATGCCCCTGGGACCGAAAGCAGACCATTCAGTCGCTTCGGCAAATGACCATTGAGGAAACCTTTGAACTGGCCGATGCGATCACCGAGGAGGATTGGAAGGGCATACGCGAAGAATTGGGGGATATGTTCCTCCACCTTGTTTTTTATGCCAAGATTGGGTCCGAGCAAGGGAAGTTTGAATTGGGGGATGTGCTTGACGGGATATCGGAGAAACTGATTGCCCGCCACCCGCATATCTATGGGGATGTGAAAGTGGAAGATGCCGATGAGGTGAAAAAGAATTGGGAGAAACTCAAATTGAAAGAAGGCAAGAAATCAGTTATCGGGGGCGTGCCCAAATCCCTCCCCGCCACGGTTAAAGCCATGCGATTGCAGGAAAAGGCAAAACAGGTGGGTTTTGAATGGGAGAACCGCGACCAGGTATGGGAGAAAGTGGAAGAAGAGGAGGCCGAGTTAAAGGAAGCCATTGCCAACGGTGAAAAAGAAAAGATAGAGGAGGAATTTGGCGACCTGATCTTCTCCCTGATCAATTATGCACGGTTTTTGCAGATCGATGCTGAAAATGCCCTCGAAAGGACCAATAAAAAGTTCATTAAACGGTTTACCGATATGGAAACCATAGCCCTTTCAAAAGGCCTTGACCTTTCCACCATGTCCCTGCAGGAAATGGATGCGATCTGGGACGAGATCAAAAAGCAGCCACGCTGAGTTGAGAACCAAAGTTGACCATATTATATCCAAATGGCCTTATCTGCCCCTTTTTGCCCTGGCACTATTTGGCCTCTCCTATCTTTTTGTCGGCTCCATTTCTGAAAGAACCTCGGTCAACCGGGAAAGAAAAAAATTAGAAGAATTCGTACAAAAACAGGAGCGGGATTTTGAAATGCTCCTCGGAGATACAGCCCGGTTTAACCGGTTATTGGCCGGCAATACACAGTTGGCCGATATGCATCATTTCACAGATAAACCCTACGGTGTTTATCTGTTTATCATGCCAACGGAGTCTACCGGGGAAATGACCTTTTGGAACCGACAATCGGTGGTGCCGCCTGCTTCTTTTCACACCCTTCCAGATGGACGATTTTTCCGGCAGTTGGATAACGGCTATTATGTTTGTATCAAACGGAGTTTTAACCAGGCCGGCCTGCCACTCGTGATCTATGGACTGATCCCGGTTCAGTACAAATATTTTGTCCGGAATAATTACCTGCCCCAGGATTTTGTAACTGGCCCAAAAGGGGACGAGCGCATTTCGATCGCCGGAAGTATTACCGATTTTCCCGTCAATTCGATTTCAGGAAACCCGTTGTTTTACCTGGAGGCCAAAACTAAATCCATCATTGTACCCAATGCGGCATGGCTGATCGGATTAAGACTTGCCGCTGTATTCTTTTTGCTGCTCTATTGCTACCTGATGGCCGAGCGATTGATTGCCCGGAAAGGCTTGTGGGTCGGTATCGTATTCTTTATTTCTTCTTTGCTACTGCTGCGGCTGATCACCTATTTCGCGCCCTTTCCTTTCCAGTTGCGTCAGTTCCCTTTGTTTGACCCGGCCACCTATGCCTCCACCCCGGTGATGAAATCCTTGGGGGATCTGTTGATCAACTCTGTGCTTTTCTGGTGGATATCGATTTTTACCTGGTCAAAGATCGGCGAGCGGAATTTGGAAAAAAAGGAGACGCTGTCTGTAATGGATTGGGTATGGGGTACCCTGGCCATCGCGGGATTTGTATTCTTTACTTTCTATACAGCCAATGTTACCCGCAGTCTGGTCGCGGATTCACAGATATCCTTTCAGGTAACGGATGTCTTTAGCCTGACCATAGACTCCATTGTCGGTTTTGTGATCCTCGCTGCCATTTCCCTGGGGTATTTCTATTTGAGCAAATTGGTGTTCAAATATATCTATACGGTATTTGATAAATTGTTCTTTGCTGTTTTTGGCATCATTGCCTTTTCCGGATTATTGTACCTGACCATCAGTTTTGGCAACCCCCTGACGCACTTTTATCTAAAAACACTGATCTGGATGGTGGGGTATGCCTACCTGCTCTATCGAAAGGACCTTTTCTTTAACCGATTTCATGTGAGTATTGCCGGGGTATTGTTCTGGATATTTGTTTTCTCCGTATCGAATGCCGCGGTCATGATGACCGAAAATGCGAAAAAGGAATTTGAAAAACGAAAGGCTCTCGCACAGCGGATATCCATTACTACCGACCCGACCACCGAACGAACCCTTAGTATTGCCCTGACCTATATCGACAACGAGTTCCTGACCCGGAATTTCAACCGTTTCTTTAATGAAACAGACAATGCCTATCTCCGGGACAGCATCCTGAAAAGCAGTGGCTACCTCAATATTTTTGATACCCGCCTGTTTGTGTTCGATAACCAGGGGAGGGGATTGTACAATGAGGAAAACCAGCCCTTCAACACACTCAATACCATTTTTACGGTACAGGCCAAACCTACCAATACCCCCGGTTTTTTCTATTACGATAATTCTTACGACCGTTTTACCTATATCATTCGTCGCGAGATCACATCACCAGAAGGGCAGTTGGAAGGATACATGTTTATTGTCTCCAATCCCAAGCAATATAGTTCCGATGCCCTTTATCCTGAATTGTTCCGTGATAAGAGTTATGAGGACATATCGGATTATTCCGGCTACCCCCATGCCGTGTATAAACAAAAGAACCTGATCAGTCCATTTAATAAATATCCATTCCCCACATCCCTGTCTGATACAGAGATCCCCCGTACCGAATTTGATGAACGGGTGAACGGAGATTATGATGAGTTATGGTACAGGGCAGGAGCGGAAAAGGTGGTGGTCATTGCCCGCAAACAGGAGTCCATCATTGAGGGTATCACCCTTTTTTCCTGGTTGTTTTGTGTGTTTCTCCTGCTGGTAAGCCTGCTCCGGTTGATCAGCCTGCTCATCATTGCCGTTTACCGGCGGAAGGAACTCAAGCAGTTGTTCCAGTTGAATATCCGGACACAGGTACACAGCATCGTGATCCTGATCAGCCTGATCTCTTTTCTGGTGATCGGTATCGTGACGATCCGGTTTTTTATCAACCGTTTTGAACGAAGCAATAGTGATAAACTCAGCCGTACGATGGGGATCATGGTCAGGGAAATGCAAAAAAGACTGGCGGACCATCGGATGTTTGACGATGTCCTCTCCATTGATGATTCCATTTCCAATAGCAGTATTCAGGACCTTGTAAAAGAGGTGGCGGAGATCCACAATGTGGACGTGAATGTGTACGATCTGCGGGGTAACCTGTCGGTCACCTCCCAACCCCTTGTGTACAATGAAGGTTTCCTGAGCAAGAAGATGGACCCGGTTGCCTTTTATCACCTCAGCAGGTTAAAGCAGATACCCTATGTACAGCGTGAAAGACTGGGGACCCTGAGTTATTCGAGTATCTATGCGCCGGTAAGAAATGAATCGGGCCGGGTAGAGTCCTACCTGAATATCCCTTATTTTCTTTCACAACGTGAATTGAACCAGGAGATCTCGAATTTCCTGATCACGATTATCAATCTGAATGCCTTTATCTTCCTGATCGCGGGAGCGATCGCGTTATTTATCACCAACCGTATCACCAGTTCCTTCCTGCTGATCAGCGAACGGATGCAGGAGATCAACCTGGGAAAAACCAATGAGGAGATCGACTGGAAGCGCGACGATGAGATCGGTGGTCTGGTGAAGGAATACAACAAGATGGTGAAAAAACTGGAAGAGAGTGCCTCAGCCTTAGCCAAGAGCGAACGGGAAGGGGCCTGGAGAGAAATGGCCCGACAGGTGGCGCATGAGATCAAGAATCCGCTCACGCCCATGAAACTGAGTATCCAGTATCTCCAAAAGGCCATTAACAACAATACGGATAATGTGAAGGAGCTTTCTGCCAGTGTAGCGCGTACGCTGGTTGAACAGATCGATCACCTGTCCAAGATCGCGGCCGACTTTTCTCAATTCGCCAATATCGGCAACCTCAACATTGAGTATTTTGACCTGCATGAGGTGCTGGCGCCTTTGTGCGATCTCTATAAGACCAATACAGCTGTTCGTTTTGAATGGGAGCCGGTCCACCAGAAATTATTGGTAAGAGCCGACCGCACCCAGATGAACCGCTTATTCACCAATCTTTTCCAGAATGCGATAGAGGCCAGTGCCTCATCGGAAATGGCGCATATTCACATAACCGAGGAACTTGGCGAAGGAAAGGTTACGGTCAAGGTTCGTGACAATGGAGAGGGTGTACCCGTGGAAATGCAATCGAAAATTTTCATTCCCAATTTTACAACGAAGTCATCCGGAACCGGGCTTGGACTAGCCATGTGCAAGACGATCGTAGAACAGGCTGGCGGTGAGATCGGCTTTGAAACCGTACCAGGAGAAGGGACGGTGTTTTTTGTGGAATTGCCCTTGTTAAATTAGGAATAAGCAACTGGAGGCCATGGTCTCTTATTTCTTATTTTTTATTTCTAATTCCCTCAAGGTATTTTTCAAACTGAGACAGGGTAAAACTGCTCAAATTCTTTTCCTTCGTCAATCCGCCTTTCTGAGCGGCCAGTACTCCAAACCGAACATCATCAAATCCATCCAGGGCATGTGCATCCGGGTTAATGGAAAGCAAGGCCCCCTTTTCTAAAGCATAGTCGATCCATTTCCAATCCATATCCAGTCTCCGGGGGTGCGCATTGATCTCAATAGCTACCTGGTTTTTTATACAGGCCTCAATGATGATGGTATGGTCAACAGGGTATCCGTTTCGGCTTAACAGGAGACGACCGGTCATGTGCCCCAGGATGGAGACATAGGGATTGGAAATGGCCTTGAGCAAACGGTTCATGGCTTTTTCTTCTGACATGGAAAGATTGCTGTGCACGGAAGCGATCACGAGGTCAAAGCTTGCCAGGATTTCATCCGTATAGTCCATGCTGCCATCATTGAGAATGTCGCATTCAATGCTTTTAAAGATCTTGAATGGGGCCAGTTGCTGGTTCAGTTCAAAGATCTGTTTGTGTTGTTGCCGGATACGGTCTTCGGTCAATCCATTCGCGTAGGCGGCTGCTTTGGAGTGATCGGAGATGACCATATACTCCCAACCCCGACGGATACATTCTTTGGCCATTTCCTCAATGGTATTGCTTCCATCGCTCCAGTTGCTATGGCTATGGATGAGGGATTTGATATCTCCTACCTGAATAAGCTGCGGGAGTTGGCCATTGGCTGCTTTTTCAATAATCCTGCTTTTTTCACGAACAGCAGGAGGGATATAGGGCAGGCCTACTTTTTCAAAGAGCGGTTGGTCGTTATTGACGGAGGTATCGCCATTCAGGGCATTGGGAAATTTTTGGGTAAAGGCTTCAATGAATTCTGCCGAACCCGAACTACGAAACAGTCTTTCGGCGAATGCACCTTTCCCTGTGTGGAGCCGAAGTTTGAGCCCGTTTTGTAGTTTATATAATAGTGTGTCGGTGGTCTCTTCCAATAATTCGGGCGGATGAGCAGTCTGGAATTTGGGTTTGATCCATTCATTTGACTGATCCACTACAAAGGCCAGTTCTTCGATCACAGGATCTTGCCGGCGGTAAGCTCCGGTGACTGCCACGAGGTGTGGGGCGAATAATTTCTGCAGGTATCCGTTTACCTGGTCGTAAACCTCAAAGACCTGGGAGTAGAGGAAATGGCCCTGGTGGTGTTGGAAGAATTCGATGGCCTCTTGTACATTCCGTTGGGTTTTTTCTCCAAATCCTTTGTAGCGGGTGAGCCGGTTTTCGGTACAGGCATATAATAGTTCGCCTACGGATTCGATCCCCATTTCCTTCCAGATGATGTGGATCTTTTTGGGCCCCAGGCCTTTTATCTGGAGTAGTTCAATTACACCCGCCGGTGTGGTTTCCACCAATTCTTTCAGAGCGGAGAGTTCTCCGGTGTCGAGCAATTCGATCACCTTCCGGCCCACGCTGTCTCCAATGCCCTTTAGGGTAAATAGCTGGGAGCGGTCAACGTCCTGTAGTTGAACCGGGAGTTTTTCAATATTGAAGGCTGCCGCCGAATAGGTGCGGGACTTGAAGGAGTTCTCTCCATGGATATCCATCAATTTGGAGAGAAGGGAAAAGTGCTCGGCAATGGTATAGTTATCCATGGCTGCAATTTAGGGGGAAGCGGGGAGGGGTTAAAATCAAAAGTCCCCCGGGTTACCGGAGGACTCTATTCGATCTAAAAAGCTAATCTTACTTCTTCTTTGCAGCTTTTTTCTTAGCGGCTTTTTTCTTAGCAGCTTTTTTCTTAGGGGCTGCTTTTTTAGCGGCTTTTTTCTTGGGAGCGGCTTTTTTAGCTGCTTTTTTCTTTGTTGCCATTGTTTAGAATTTAAGGTTAGTAAAAAAACTTATCGACAGTAAAAATATAAACATTATTTAAACTGTCAAAAAATTTTTCCACATATTCTTAAGCCGTTTCCACAGCGCTTACGGAAACAAAGGTCCTGTTATTTCTCCCTTTTTTATATTCTACCAGGCCATCGGCCAGGGCAAACAAAGTAAAATCTTTACCTACACCCACATTTTTACCGGGGTGATAAACGGTTCCGCGTTGGCGAACGATGATGTTTCCGGAGGTAGCAGGTTGGCCACCGTAGATCTTTACACCAAGGCGTTTGCTCTGTGAATCGCGACCGTTCTTTACACTACCTTCACCTTTCTTATGTGCCATGAGAAGAAGTTTATTGAGTTAACGTCGGTTTAAATTATTTGATGTCTTTGATAAGGATCTGGGTATACTGGGTACGGTGACCATGCAGTTTACGGAACCCTTTCCTTCTTTTTTGTTTGTAGGCGATCACTTTGTCCCCTTTTACGTGGTCAACGATCTCGGCCTTAACTTTAACCTTTACCTGGCTACCTACAGAGATAGACCCATCGGCATCAGCCAGCAATACTTCGGCAAATTCCACTTTGTCACCAGCATTCCCTTCCAGGTGGGGTACATAGAGGGTTTGGTCTTTGGCGACCTTGAATTGCTGACCGGCTATTTTAACAACTGCGAACATGTTTCCTAAGTTTTAAATCCGTCAAAAAACGGGAGGCAAAGGTAAGGGTATTTTGATTACCGGCAAAACAGTGGATCAAAGATTTATGACACAATTTTAACCCCCTCCAACCGTCTCAATCCTTTATATTTGTAAGCCCTTATCCCCAGCCATTCATTTATACCATGAAAATCAAGTCTTTCTTAGCCAAGCCCTTTGCCGGGTATGTGCATAAATCGCTGAAAAAGGGCATGTTAACCGCTGTTCAGGACCAGGAGGCGATTTTTCGCCAACTGATCAAAACGGGTCGGGTGACCCTGTTTGGCAAGGACCACCGTCTTGAGCAGGTCAACGACCATAAAGGCTTCCAGCAGGCTGTACCGGTGCGGGATTACGAGCAGTTTAAACCCTATATTGAAAAGATCAAGGAAGGAAAGGATAATATCCTGTGGAAGGGTAAACCGATCTATTTTGCCAAAACATCCGGTACTACCAGCGGGGTCAAATACATTCCCATTACCAAAGACTCCATTCCCAATCATATCAATTCGGCGCGAAATGCCCTGCTTTGTTATATGGCCGAAACCGGACATACCGATTTTGCCAACGGAAAGATGATCTTTCTTTCGGGATCGCCCGAACTGGAAAGAATCGGCGGAATACCCACCGGTCGACTGAGTGGGATCGTCAACCACCATATCCCCCGTTACCTGCGGACCAACCAGCTCCCCAGCTATGAAACCAACTGTATTGAGGATTGGGAAACCAAACTCGACCGGATCGTGGAAGAGACCATTAACCAGGATATGACCCTGATTTCGGGAATACCACCCTGGGTTCAAATGTATTTTGACAGGCTTTCCACGATCAAACAAAAGAAGATACGTGAGATATTCCCGAATTTCAGGGTATTGGTACATGGCGGGGTAAATTTTGAACCGTATAAGGCCAAACTCTTTGAAACCATTGGTCAGAAAATAGACACCATCGAAACCTATCCCGCGTCGGAAGGGTTCTTTGCCTTTCAATATTCACAGGAGGAAGAAGGGCTTCTTCTCAATACGGATAGCGGAATTTTCTTTGAGTTCATCCCGGCAGGAGAGGTATTTGACCCCAATCCGACCCGGCTTACGCTGGCAGAGGTAAAGACCGGGGAGAACTATGCCCTTATCGTTAATAACAATGCAGGGTTATGGGGCTATAATATTGGAGATACGGTCCGTTTTGTTTCGTTGGACCCCTTCCGGATAATAGTTACAGGGCGTATCAAGCATTTTATTTCGGCCTTTGGGGAACATGTGATCGGGGAGGAGGTAGAATACAGCCTGCTTCGGGCCGCGGAAGAGGAAAATCTGGGGATCACAGAATTTACCGTAGCCCCCCTGATCCAGCAAGGCCAGGGTAAAAGTTTTCATGAATGGTTTATCGAATTTGAAAACATGCCTGCCGATCTTACCGCCTTTGAACAAAAAGTAGATCAGCACCTTCGCCAAAAAAATATATATTACGATGACCTGATCACCGGGAATATCCTGTCACCCCTCCGGATCACCCCTGTTAAAAAGAATGGGTTCATAGATTATATGAAATCCAAAGGGAAATTGGGTGGGCAGAATAAGGTTCCTCGGTTGAGCAATGATCGTACCATTGCAGAAGAACTGAGTCCCTGGACCATGAATTAATGCATACGAATGACGAATGACAAGCCGATAAAACGAATTGCTCTTTTTGGTTCCACCGGTTCCATTGGAGTACAGGCATTGGAAGTGATAGAAGCCAATCCGGATCTTTTTGCCGCCGAAGTGCTGACTGCACAACACAACGACGAGCTGCTTATTAAACAAGCACTCAAGTTTCGTCCGCATATCGTTGTCATTGGTGATGAATCCAGATACAACAAAGTAAAAGAAGCCCTGGCTTCCACCGATACCAAGGTTTTCACCGGAGCCAAGGCCCTTGAAGAAGTAGCCGCCCTGGATGTATATGATATGATGTTGGCAGCGATCGTTGGCTATGCCGGACTGAAACCGACGATCAGCGCGTTGCGTTCCGGGAAAGCCATCGCCCTGGCCAATAAGGAAACATTGGTAGTGGCCGGCGATATCGTGATGCAACTGGCCGTGGAAAAAAGAGTGCCCATAATTCCGGTGGATTCGGAACACTCCGCCATTTTTCAATGTCTGGTAGGAGAGACTCGCAACCGGATTGAAAAAGTGATCCTGACTGCTTCCGGCGGCCCATTCCTGGGAAAGAAACCCAATTTCCTGGTGAATGTAAAAAGAGAACATGCCCTGAAACATCCCAATTGGGAAATGGGGGCCAAAATATCGGTTGATTCAGCCACCCTTATGAACAAGGGACTTGAAATGATCGAGGCTAAATGGCTGTTTAACCTGCGTCCCGACCAGATACAAGTCCAGGTACACCCCCAAAGCATCATCCACTCCATGGTACAGTTTGAGGATGGTAGCATCAAAGCGCAGATGGGGTTACCTGATATGAAACTCCCTATTCAATATGCAATGGCCTTCCCCAGCCGGATACCCAATCAATTTCCGCGTTTGGATTTTCGTAAATATGGTACCCTGACCTTTGAAGAACCCGATACACGCACCTTCCGCAACCTGGCCCTGGCCATGCATGCCCTGAATAAGGGAGGAAACCTTCCTTGTGTGATGAATGCGGCAAATGAGATCGCTGTCTGGGCCTTTTTAAGAAACCGGCTTGGGTTTATGGATATGACGGATGTGATCGAAAGGACCATGGAGAATGTCCCCTTTATCGAAAAACCCACCCTGGAAGAGTATTTTGACAGCGATGGTGAGGCGCGTACCTTTGCCGCCGACCTGATAAAACTGTAAATATTAAGCTTTCTCGAGGCGTGTGCAGCGAGAAACAAAAAAGAAGTAATACAATATGCTACTAGCCATCGATTGGAGTACTGTCGGAATCAAAGCAGCACAATTTATTCTTTCCTTTTCCATCCTGATCCTTCTGCATGAACTGGGTCACTTTTTGCCCGCCAAATGGTTCAAGTGCCGGGTGGAGAAGTTCTATCTCTTTTTCAACCCCTGGTTCTCTTTGTTTAAAAAGAAAAAAGGAGATACTGAATATGGCATCGGCTGGATTCCGCTGGGAGGTTATGTAAAGATCTCCGGTATGATCGATGAGAGCATGGACAAGGAACAAATGAAGGAACCGGCCCAGCCTTATGAGTTCCGTAGCAAACCAGCCTGGCAACGGCTGATCATCATGTTGGGTGGGGTTACGGTGAATGTGATACTGGCCATCATCATTTTTGTTTTCATTCTCTGGATATGGGGTAAAGAGTATTTGCCACCCGCTGAAGCGAAATATGGAATTACAACAGATAGCCTTTCCCAATCGATCGGGCTTCGGGATGGAGATATCATCCTGAAAGTGGATACGACCTCGGTAGAGGATATCTTTCAGGGACAAATACGCCGTAGCATTGTATTGAATGAGGCCCGGTCGATGACGGTAAAAAGAGGAGACAGCGTTTTTAACCTGCCACTCCCTGCCGAGCTGGTAAAACAACTCAATACCCGGAAGGCAACCGCCTTTACCGGTATCAGGTTCCCATCCATCGTGGACTCCTTTGCAAAAGATTCAAAAGTTGCTGCAGCCGGAGTACAGATCGGTGATCAATTCATAGGTGTTAATGGTAAATGGACTCCCTATAATCATGAATTCCGCAAAGCGATTGCCGGGTTAAAGGATACAACCATTCAGGTAGCCCTGCTCCGTAATAGCGATACAATACAAGTCACCCTTCCTTTGAATAAAAAAGGACAAATGGGTTTGTATTTTCAAAGCCTGACCAAACTGGGATTCCAGTTTCATACAAAAGAATTCAGTTTCTTCGAAGCGGTACCCGCCGGATTCAAAGAATGTTGGTCCACCCTCGGTGCCTATGTAACCGGATTGAAACAACTCTTCACCGGAAAAGCCAAAGCGAGCGAGTCCCTGGGAAGCGTATTAAGCATCGGCGGTATTTTCCCGGGGGTATGGGATTGGCAGTCCTTCTGGCAATTGACCGCGATCTTCTCGATCATCCTGGCGTTTATGAACGTATTACCCATTCCCGCTCTGGATGGTGGTCATGCCCTCTTCACCTTAATCGAAATGATCACCGGTCGCAAACCCAGTGATAAATTCATGGAATACGCGCAAATGGTGGGTATGGTCTTGTTGCTGGGACTGATGGCGTATGCGATGGGCTTGGATATCTGGAGAATATTTAAGTAAAGGATAATAGTATTGAAACCACAGAGGCGCAGAGAAAAATTTTTCTTTGCGCCTCTGTGGTTTTTTATAAAATATATTATCACATCTCGATGCCGATCTTTCGCATCAGCAACGATGCGTTCATGCTCGTGCAAACGCCTGTCTTTAATTTATAATCAAAGAAAAGTTCTTCCCCTTCCACCTGTACATCAAAGTGGTAATTGTGGATATGACCGGGAAATTCCTTTGTCAGTGAAGCAAGTTCAAGATCGTGGGTAGCGATCAGTCCTGTTGCCTGATGATGGATGAGTTGACGTATTAAAGCGGCAGAGCCCTGGTGCCGGTCTCCGGAATTGGTGCCCCGCAGAATTTCATCCAGCAGGATAAGTATGTTTTCTTTTCTGTTTACGGCTTCAATGATCGTCTTTAACTTTTTAAGTTCCGCATAAAAGGTGGAAGTGCTTTCTTCCAGGTTATCGCTGACACGCATACTACTCATCACACGTAGGGGTGATACTTCAAGCGAGCCGGCGCAAACCGGTGCGCCGGACATGGCTAATATGGTGTTGATGCCCACTGAACGGAGAAAGGTGCTTTTTCCAGCCATATTGCTTCCGGTGATCAGGGCCAATTGCCCTTTTCCCGATACTTCGATTGAACTATTAACCCGCTTGCCTGCCGGGATCAACGGATGCCCTAGTTCCGTAGATCGGAATACTCCTTCTTCGCTTACAATCACCGGAAATGCCCAATCAGGATGGTTAAAACGAATAGTAGCTAAGGATGACAAAGCTTCCATTTCTCCATACACCCTGAACCAGGATAAAGCGTTTTTTCCATATTGGGATTTCCATTTTTCCAGGGCAAAAATCTGTTGCAGGTCCCAGAAAAGCAGGGTGTTTAAAGGAAGAAATACAAGGGGATTGAGCCGATAATCCAACCGGTCCATGATCTTTCGCAGCCGGCTGATAATGGTGGATGATTTTTCTTGCCCGTGATGGAGGCTATCAATATAAGAGGTCAGTAGCGTTGAACGGGGTGCCAGTTCTTCGAGATGCCCTATGCAATGAGAGAGTGTGGTAAACTGTTCATTTACCTTATTCAATTGAACATAGGCGGGCATGACCTTTCGGCTAATTAACAGGGAAAGTATAAAGAACAGGAACAACAGGGGATAGAATTGCTGGGAAGTAAAGTTCCCTGTGAGATAGGCCAACAAATTACCCAATGATAAAATGGGCAATATCCAACGAAGGAGGACATAGAATTTATGGTTCAGAAATTGGTGGCCTTCGGCGAGCCAACGAGAGACAGCGATCTCCGTTTTCAGGGTTACCTGGTTCAATCGGCCGTATGATTGAAATTGAGCCCTCCATTCAGGGTTTGTGGCTAATTCCTTTACGGCATCCTGCCGGCTTCGGATCAGCTCAACAGGGGCTGGATGAAGCAGCCATTGCACCAGGTTTTTTTGCCCCGATGTGGATTCGCTGCGATTGATGTATTGAAACAAAGAGGCATGACCAAGAATATCGAGGTCATTGGCATAATCATGTTCTTTGGAAAAATGACCTTCTCCGGTTGGCCTGAAATAAAAATCGTGTGCGGCAATACGGATCTCTTCTTCCGTAACCAGGACCAGGGTTTCTTTATTCAGAATCTTTTTGTCATTGTCCAGGTCTGCCGAAAGGGCAAAAAGAAAACCGCCAAAAAGCAGGGCAGATACAAGGATCAGCGGGGAGAGAGAGAAGGTAATGGCGTACCAAAGAGTAGCACCGGCAGCCAGCAGCATGATCAATCGGGCCCAACCCAGGAATCTTCTTTTCCGGTAATGGGGTAGAAGGGAAGCCTTCCCGTCTATGACTCTTTGAGTGTAGTAATCAATGGGTTTTAACGAACCGTTCATGGGTTAAAGCTAAGGAAATGTTGTATCTTTGCATGTTCGGGGAACTAAAAGCCAATAGCTATTAGCCAATAGCTTTTAGCTTTTGGAAGAATAGGTTTTCCGCAAATGGGGGCGCTTGGTTTTGACAGCATAGATCTTTGAAAGTGTAAGCATGTTCTGCGTTGCGTAATTAGCAGGCTAATCTGAATACGCAAAACACAAATGGCAATACTCAGTATGCCATGGCTGCCTAATCAGTGATTAAGTAGTCATTAGGGCCGCGTGAGCAGGTTTGATCCGTTTCCAAGCTCCGCCGCCGACTCAAAACCAAAACGGGTTGCTATCGCCATAGGCTGTGCCGGCGGTCTAAGACTTATACAGCTAAGGTAATGATCGGTCGCCCGGTTTTCCAGTCATTACCCGACACCCCAAACCAGGATAAGCATGTAGAAGACTTTTGGGGAATATGTTTGGACACCGGTTCGATTCCGGTCGCCTCCACTTTGGGATGACGGAGGACGGATGTTGGATGACAGATGACGGATGACAGATGACTGATGACAGATGACAGATGACTGATGACGGATGTTGGATGATGGATGTTGGATTGATAATCCTGACTTCCGACTCCCGATCTCCGTCATCAGTCATCTGTCATCCAACATCCAACATCCAACATCCAACACCCAACATCCCCCTAACCAAACTTCCTCAACAAAAGCCCCAGCGCATAATTCAATGCGCTCTTTAAAACCGACTCTTCCTCCACTTCTTTTTCTGCCTTTTTGCGCAGCGCATCCTGAACGGCTTCTTTGGCCATGTTCAGGGGTTTGATACTATCCCGAAGGGAGTACCAATCCAGGCGCATTTTAACTTCAAGGGCTTCGCGTTTGTCTTTCAGTCTTTGCTTTTCAGCTTCGAGGTGAGCTATATTTTTAAACTTTTTCATGGTCTTCTTCTTTTGGGTAGAGATGAAGAAGGATGGAGTTCATGATCGGAATACGGATCAGTCTTTCACGACCGGACCAGATTCCCCAGGAAAGAAGGGTATAAAACAGGCCCATGATCAGAAATCCGCCCCAGACAGACCCGATCCAGATACCAAGCAGAAAGGCGAGGCCAATGCTTCCCAGGGTCAATCCCAGAAAGATGACGAGGGCGACAGCAAGAAAGGCCAGCATATTGCTTACCAGCAGCGAGGTTTTTTCGGCTGTTTTCAATTTTGCTGTTTCAATCCGGTTGTCTAAATAATCACGGAGTGTACCCGCCAGCTCCTCCGCTTTGGAGAATACTTTTTCCATAAATCCATTTTTTAATGTGTTGGAAGGGGTTCCTTGTTTACGCTATCGTGCTGTATAAATTCATTGGAGTAGATACGGAATAAGAGAATGATATAATTCAAAAGCAATGGACCAAATACAAATCCGATAAACCCAAATAGGCTTAGTCCCACGATCACTCCCAGCACAGTCACCACCGGATGGACATGCCCCCATTTTTTTAGAAGTGTGATACGGGAGAGATAATCCACATTCCCCGTAATGATAAAACTATAAAGCATCAGACCGGTGGCATTCCAGGAATCGCCACTGGCATACATAAAAAGTACCAGAGGCACCCAGATGGTCATGGTACCTACTACAGGAAAGAAGGCAAAAACGCCGGTAAGAAATCCCCACAGCACAAAATCATCCATACCAAAGATCATATATCCCAACATGGCGGTGACTCCCTGTATGAGTGAGATCAGGGGGATGCCCAACGCACTGGCCCGGACAAGCCGTTTGGTTTCAGAAGCCAGCAATTCCACATTGTTTTTTTTCAATGGAATGATATGCCCTAAGAATTGCTCCATTTCTTTTCCATGAACCAGCATATAATAAAGTAGGAAGAGTAAAAGCGCCTGGTTTGCGATGAGGTTGGCAGTGTCATTCGCCAATTTGGGTAAGAATCCTGCGATCCGATGCTGAAAACTGGAAAGTGTTTCTTCTGAAAGCAGGAACCAACCCGTATCCTGTTGTACTTTTTGAATGGCCTGATTGGCCTTTGCGAGAAAAAAAGCCGGATCGGCGAAAAAAGGTTGCACCTGTCCTTTTAACAAGAGCCAGGTTATATACACCAGGGATAGTGGCAGCAGGAAAAAGATCAAAAGGTAAAGCCCCGCTGCCCAGCCTCCGTTCCATTTACGGTGATAGACCAATTGGAAATAACTGTTTCGGCTCAGAATGTACAGGGTGATAGCCCCGAGCAAACCGGGAAGGAAGTAGAGAAGTTCCCTGACCACAACAAACACCATCAGCACCAGGAGGATAATGATCATCACCTGTTTGACCTGACGGTTAAAGGTAACCGGGGTATTCATACTGCAGATCTTGGATGACGCAGTAAGATACCCCTTTACCAAACTAAATCATATGACCGTGGTTAGCCCCGTATGCGATTTAGCGACCTTTTAAGGTAAGCACCACCACACTGGCAGGCGGCAGGGTCAGGCTCAACTGGTTGCCTGTTTGCTTATAACCTTTAAAGGGTGCTGGTTTAACCCGATCGGGATGTTCGAAATCGTTATGGTCCTGAATCCGGCCGGATTGCAATATCCTTGCTTCGGAAACAGGGTAATTTAAAGTTCCGAGCCGAAGGTCAATGGTTTTGGCCTGGCGGCTGTCTACATTAACGATCGAAATATGAAGGCTTCCATCAGAGGCGCGGGAAGTGGAGGCGTTGATCGCATTCAGCGTGTCTTGCCCCATTACGAACTTATCCGTACGAACCTCCAATGGTATCATGACTGCATCCTGGTGCACATTGTACATCTCCATTACATGGTAGGTTGGTGTGAGGATCAGTTTCTCCTCTTTAGTAAGTACGACTGCCTGCAGCACATTTACCATTTGAGCCAGGTTGGCCATTTTCACCCGGTCGCTATGGTTATTAAAAATATTGAGTGTACTTCCGGCCAGTACAGCATCGCGCATGGTATTCTGCTGATAAAGAAAGGCGCCATTGGTACCGGGTTCCACATCATACCAACCTCCCCACTCATCCACAGCAAGGGCTTTTTTCTTGGCCGGATCATATTTGTCCATGATGGCGCTGTGGCGGCTCACCAGTTCCTCCATTTTCAAAGCCTCCTTCATGGTTTTGAAATATTGCTCTTCGGTGAATTGGGCGGCGGAACCCTTGGCCGTCCAACTGATCACACTGTAATGATGCAGGCCGAGGGCATCGAACATACCCTGTGGAACATTTTTCATTAACACCTCGGTCCAATTATAATCATCACCACTTGCGCCAGAAGCGATCCGGTAAATGCCATCACTGTTATTCCAATTGGTCATAAAGGTGGCGTATTGCCGGTAAACATTGGCATAGTAATCGGCCGTCATATTTCCGCCGCATCCCCAGGCTTCATTACCCAATCCCCAGAATTTTACTTTCCAGGGGGTCGCTCTGCCATTTGTCTGGCGCAGATCTGCCAACGGACTGCTGCCATTGGGGTGGGTTGTATATTTTACCCAATCAGCCAATTCCTGAGGGGTGCCGCTACCTACGTTACCACTGAGGTAAGGTTCGGCGCCGATCTCTTCACAGAAGTTGAGGAATTCATGCGTACCAAAACTATTGTCCTCTCTTGTATTCCCCCACCAGATATTAAGCATGCTGGGTCGCTGGTCTTTTGGGCCAATGCCATCCATCCAATGGTAGGTATCGGCAAAGCAGCCTCCTGGCCAGCGAAGCACCGGAACTTTGAGTTTTTTAAGGGCCTGTACTATATCCAGACGGATACCATTCTTATGCGGAATGGTTTTGTTGTCTTCTCCCACATAGATACCATCATAAATACAGCGGCCGAGATGCTCGGCAAAATGACCATAAATATGGCGGCTGATGGTATCACGGGCTTTTTCGGGGAATAAAGTGACCGTGTTTTGTGCCTGCACTGTGATCACCAGAATCAGCAGGGGGAGGAGACTTAATTTTTTCATATCCGAACATTTAATTTTTTAGTGAGGAAAGGTCAATAACAAAGCGATACTTGACATCGCTCTTGAGCATGCGTTCATAGGCCTGGTTGATATCCTGGATGGGAATGACTTCCACATCGGAGGTGATATTCTTTTCAGCGCAATAGTCCAGCATTTCCTGGGTTTCTTTAATACTGCCAACCATGGAGCCGATGATGCTCCGGCGATTGCTGATGAGGGAAAAGGGGCTAACCTTGGGCTCATGTACAGGCAATCCTACTACCAATAATTTTCCATGGAGATCAAGCAGGTCGAGATATACAGTATAATCATGATCGGCGGAAACGGCATCGAGCAATACATCAAAATGATTCTTGTGTTTTTTCATGGCTTCCTTATCGGTGGTCAGCAGGAAGTGATGGGCACCTAACCGGCGGGCATCGGCTTCCTTATTTTTTGAGGTGCTGAGTACGGTTACCTCGGCTCCAAAGGAAGCGGCAAATTTTACACCCATATGTCCAAGCCCACCCAGGCCGATCACACCTACTTTCATGCCGGGCCCAACACCCGCAAAACGTAAAGGAGAATAAGTGGTGATGCCTGCGCAAAGCAGGGGAGCAGTGGCTTTCAGGTCCAGTCGGTCATCGACGTGCAGCACATAACGTTCATCCACTACGATCTGGGTGGAATATCCACCCTGTGAAATGGTTACCCCATCTCTTTCATAGCTGTTGTAGGTACCTGTCATACCTTCCTCACAATAATTTTCCCATCCACTCCGGCAATTTTTGCAGGTGCGACAACTATCCACAAATACACCCACCCCAACGGTGTCTCCAGACTTGAAACCTTTTACATCCTGACCCACAGCGGTCACCCGGCCAATGATCTCATGTCCCGGAACCATAGGGAAGATATCACTGCCCCATTCGCTTCTTACCTGGTGAAGGTCACTGTGACAAACACCGCAATACAGAATTTCTATGCGCACATCCGCCGGCCTGATCTCTCTCCGGTCAAACTGATAAGGAGAAAGCGGAGACTTTGGATCGTAGGCTGCATATGCTTTTGTTGGATAACCCATGGCGTGAATATTAGTCTATTTGATTTGAACATGATTGGTTACGACATTGCTCGTCGATTTATTGGGAACATCCGGTTGTCCGCCGCCGACACTGATCACCATTTTACCCGCTGGTTGAAATAGTTCTCCGGTTTCAGGATTGACCAGGCTCATTTGCTCAGGGCTCAGCGTGAAATGAATCTCCCGTGATTCACCACGTTTCAAATAGATCCGCTGAAACCCTTTCAATACTTTTTGCGGTGCCTTCCCTTTAAAATCAGGGAAAGACAGATACAATTGGGCTACTTCTTCTCCATCATAGGGACCTGTATTTTTCAGGGTGGCCGTTACCTCCAGGGTGCGACCCGTGGGAAATTCAACCGGCAGATATAATCCGCCATATTGAAACCTTGAATAGCTCAAGCCATATCCAAATGGGTAAAGCGCGGTGCCTTTGAAATACCGGTAGGTTCTGTTGTCCATACCATATTCGGTAAATGATGGAAGGTCTTCATCTCCTTTGTAAAAAGTAACCGGTAAACGTCCAGCCGGATTATAATCACCAAACAAAACATCAGCAATCGCAGTGCCGGCGCTTTGCCCACCATACCAGGTATTTAAAATGGCCGGAATATTTTCGTCCTCCCAGGGTATAGCGATCGCGCTACCGGTCATCATCACAAATACTACTGGCTTACCCGTTTTTTGAAGGGCTTTCATTAATTCAGTTTGCACTTTGGGCAGCATGATGCTGCTTCTGTCACCACCATTAAAACCAGGTTCATTGACAGACATTTCCTCCCCTTCGAGTTGGGGAGAGATGCCACCTACAAAAAGTATCGCGTCTGCATCCTTGACCCGGTTGGCCAGGGTTGTAAAATCATTTTTCATCCTTACGCCCGGGCGGAGCGAAACGATTGCAAAATCATCCCCCTGCCAGTATTCAAGCACGATCTTGTAACGGGTATCTTTTTTGGCATCCAGGGTGATCGTTCTTGCACCCCAGCGGTTGCGGGTCCAGGCATTGATTTTTTCCTTTCCGTCAACCATCAGCCGGTAGCCGTCATCGGCATTCACTTCAAGCGTAATGGGCCCATCGGTAAGGGCGACAAATTCAGTGGTATACCGTGCCGAGAATTGATTGGCCAATAAACCATTCATGATCGCATCGCCTCTTTGCCAGGAATGATCCAGCGTGGATTCTATACGGGATCCAACCGGTGTTCCTTTCAATTCTTTATTGGAAAAATATTCCGCATAAAACCCTGGTTTGCCATTCCACATGAATGAACCGGTCTTTTCAGAATAGACCAATAAAGTATCATTGGTAAAATTGGTGCCCAGTTCATATTGTATATCTACTTTTTCCCCGAGTTTCTCCTTCAGGCCTTCCAGTACGGTCACCACGCGTGAGGGAATACCATTGTAATTGCCCAATACGGCGATCCGGTTATTGGCATTGGGTCCGATGACCGCGATCTTTTTAATTTTTTTGGAAAGCGGGAGGGTATTCTGTTCATTTTTCAATAAGACGATGGATTGTTGCGCCATCTTTAACGCATGGGCTTTATGCGCCGGAGCTTCCAGGACGGAGGGTGGGGTATTGGCAAAAGGAACCTTATCGGCGGGATCGAACATGCCCAACCGGTAACGGATGGTGAACAACCGCCTGACGGATTCATTGATCTGCGATTCGGCAATCAATCCGCCTTTTACAGCGCCTACCAGCGCGGTATAAACAGCTACACCACATTCCACATCTGTGCCATGTATAAGGGCATCCACTGCCGCGGCAGTGGAATCTTTATGCGTTTTATGATACCGGAAAAAATCATCCAGGCCCCAGCAATCGCTGGTCACATAGCCGGTAAATTTCCATTGCTTGCGTAAGATATCAGTCATCAGCAGATCATTGGCACAGCAGGGTTGGGTATTGACGGCGTTATAGGCGCACATTACCCCTGCAACATTTGCGTGAACAACGAGTTCTTTGAATGCCGGGAGATAAGTGTCCCAGAGATCATAGGTACTGGGGTTGAAATTATCGCTGTGTCTTGTAGGTTCGGGTCCGCTATGCACCGCAAAATGTTTGGCACAGGCTGCTGCTTTCAGGTAGCGTGGATCGGATCCTTGCAATCCGCGGACAAAGGAATATCCTAATTGACCGGTCAGGAAGGGATCTTCTCCGTATGTTTCCTGTCCACGTCCCCAACGGGGATCGCGAAATATATTGATATTGGGTGTCCAGTAGGTGAGCCCCATATAGCGTTCTCCATTTCTCCCTTGTTTGGTAGCAAGATTATGAACAGCCCTTCCTTCGGTGGCTGAAAAATCGGCCATCAAAGCCAGGGAAGCTGTATCCCAGGTTGCTGCCATACCAATGGCCTGAGGATAGGAGGTGGTTTTGTAGGGGGTTCTGGCCACACCGTGTAAAACTTCATTCCACCAATCATAGGCAGGAATGCCAAGTCGTGGAATCGCGGGGGCCGCGTTAAGCATCTGTTGAACTTTTTCTTCCAGAGTCAATCGGCTGACCAGGTCATTTACCCGGTCTTCCATCTTTCTGGAATGGTCCCACATGGGGAATTTCTTATAATCCTGTCCCTGGATGGAAAGACCCATACCGAACAGGAAGAGTGAAAACAGTATTCTCATATTTCAATCGTTGTATGTAATAAGTCACTACCCGCGCGCCCGTACCAGCGCGTATTCTATTCCCCTAAGTTCGGCCAAACCTTTTAGCCGTCCGATGGCAGAGTAACCGGGATAGGTTTTTTTCTTCAGGTCATCGAGCATCTGGTGACCATGATCAGGCCGCATGGGGAGGGATATTTTTCTTTTTTCCTGGATATCCTGTACTGCATGTATAATGGCATACATATCTGTATCTCCGGCCAGGTGATCCGCTTCATAAAAATTTCCCTGTGGATCACGTTTGGTATTGCGGAGGTGTAGGAAATGGACACGGTCCCCAAAGCGCTGCAACATCTTAACCAGATCATTATCGGCGCGGGCGCCAAAACTGCCCGTGCAAAAGCAAAGTCCGTTGGCGGTAACAGGCACAGCCTCTAACAACGCGGCCGCGTCTGCCTCCGTACTGACGATACGTGGCAGCCCGAGTATCGGGTAGGGAGGATCATCGGGGTGAATGGCAAGGGCAATGCCCAGCGATTCAGCCAGTGGAGCAACCTCCTGTAAAAAGAAAAGTAAATGTTTGCGAAGCTGGTTCGCGTCAATATGTTTGTATTTATCCAGTTCAGCAAAGATCTGTTCGGGAGTAAACGCCTCATCACTACCCGGTAATCCAAGCATGGCATTGTGGTAAAGCCTTTGCTTTTCCTGTTCGGTCATATCCCTGAAACGGTCTTCGGCCTTTCGGATTTCTTCTTTGGTATAGTCTTTTTCCGCACCTGGTCTTTTTAAAAGAAAAAGGTCAAAGGCCACAAAGGCATTTCTTTCAAAATAAAGTGCGCGGCTTCCATCGGCCATTTCATAGTCCACATGCGTCCGCAGCCAATCAAGGACCGGCATAAAATTGTAGGTAATGACCTTTAGTCCACAAGCTGCCGCATGCTTAAGGCTTGTCTTATAATTTTGGATATGCTGAAGATAATCCCCGCTCTGTCGTTTGATGTCATCGCTCACAGGGAGGCTTTCCACTACGGTCCAACTCATACCCGCCTTTTCGATGACGGCCTTTCTTTTCTCTATTTCTTCCACGGTCCATACATCACCCACCGGGATATGGTGTAAAGCAGTAACCACTCCCTCACAACCTGCCTGGCGAATATCAGCAAGACTCACCGGGTCGTTGGGCCCGAACCATCGCATGGTTTGATGCATTCTTAGCATAGGTACTCCTACAATTTTAACCTGCTATTCCCCAGGAAGAGAAATACATGAAAATACCAATAATGATGGCTACAACGATCAGGGAAAGCGCCACATCCCATGCATTCCACGAAGCACGGCTGGCTGCTTTGTCTGCATCAACCGTTGTAGCAAAGGTCAGCCCTTCGATTTGTTCTTTTGAAGGAGGAGGCGTAGCAAAACTTACCACCACCATCACTACCACGGAGAACAGGAACAGGTATATACAGAAATAAAGGAAATTGATATGGGCAAAATCATATAAGATACCAGCAGGAAGTTTATCCTGTAATAATTGCAAGGTGAGTTTGATCATTCCTACCACAAATCCTGCAACCATGGCGGTATAAGCACCCTTGGCATTTAGTCGGGGGAAGAAAACGCCCAACAGAAATACCGCGGCGATCGGAGGCGCGAGGTAAGATTGTACACTCTGCAAATAATCATAGAGACTGCTGGAGATACGTCCCATCAATGGAATCCACACCATACCAAGGATCACAATCACGCCTGTAGCGATACGTCCCACCCGCACCAATTGTTTTTCAGAGGCTTCCGGGTGTTGTTTTTTATAAATGTCAATGGTGTACAAGGTAGAGCAGGCATTATATACGGAGGCCAGTGAACTCATCAGGGCAGCCAGCAAACCACCAGCGAGAATTCCGCGAAGACCAACCGGCATGATCTGCTTCACCATTTCCGGGAAGGCCGCATTGGTATCGGTCAATTGAAGTTTTCCCTGTTGATGAAGGGCAAAAGCGATCAATCCGGGAATCAGGAAGATAAAGAAAGGGAGGAGTTTGAGAAAAGCGGCAAAGATGGTACCGCGACGGGCCTCTTTTTCATTTTTTGCTGCGAGGCATCGCTGTACGATATGCTGATCGGTACACCAATACCATAGCCCCACGATCGGCGAGGCAAAGAGGAGGGCGACCCACGGATATTCAGGGTCACTCAAGGGACGGAACATATTGAGTTTCTCTTTGGGAATGGAACTCATCAAGGCATCCCAACCACCTACTTCACGCAGGCCAAAGAATAGCAGCACACCTGAACCGGCAAGAAGTACGATGGCCTGAATGGCTTCCGTGTACATTACCGCATGAAGTCCACCCAATACGGTGTACACCCCGGTAACCACCACCAGAATGATGGCCCCTGTCCAAAAGTCAACGCCCAGGAATTGATTGAATACAAGTGCGCCGGCGAAAATGGTCACCGATGCCTTGGCAATGATATAGCTAAACAGTTGTATGATCGACAATAGCCTTCTGGACTGGGGGTTGAAACGACGTTCCAGAAATTCCGGCATGGTATATACAGAGCTGCGCAGATAAAAGGGAACAAAAACCCAACCCAGTACCAGAACCAGATAGGAATGTAGTTCATAATGGCCGAGGGCAGTACCAGACCTTGCGGCGGAACCCGCCAACCCGACGATATGTTCACTCCCTACATTGGAGGCAAGGATAGAGGCACCGATCACAAACCAACCCAGGTTTCGGTTGGCAAGAAAATAATCGGACGCGGTTTCCTTGCTTTTGCGAATGCTCCATACAGAGACAAGGGCAATGATGACAAGGTAGAGGATGACAAAGATCCAATCGATGGTTCCGAGGAAGTTCATATAGCAGTTTTAAATGGCGAATAAAAAAGAGAAGCAAGGGCCTGCACAGGCAGGCCCTGCAATAATTAAATATACCGGTTAATGAGATTTTCGATGTATTCCTGTTTCCCGCTTCTGGTTTCTGGTTCCCCTTTTTCGATGGCCAGGGACATCAGGTCTTCCAGGCTCAGCTTGCCTTGTTCAAATTCATGTCCTTTACCGGAATCGTAGGAAGCATAACGGTCGGCACGAAGTTTTTTGTAATCGGAACCCTGAAGGATCTTGTCGGCTGTGATCAGTGCGCGGGCAAAACTGTCCATTCCACCGATATGTGCGTGGAAAAGATCTTCCGGATCGGTTGAGTTGCGACGGATCTTCGCGTCAAAGTTGATACCACCACCCTGGAAGCCTCCGGCCTCAAGAATGATCAGCATCGCTTCAACCAGTTCATTGATATTATTGGGGAACTGGTCGGTGTCCCAGCCATTCTGGTAATCTCCCCGGTTGGCATCCATGCTTCCAAGAAGTCCGGCATCAGCCGCTACCTGAAGTTCATGTGTAAAGGTGTGACCCGCCAGGGTGGCATGGTTCACCTCGATATTCAGACTGAAATCATTCAGCAGATCGTATTGACGAAGGAAACCGATCACGGTTTCGCAATCATAGTCATATTGGTGTTTGCTGGGTTCGCAGGGTTTGGGCTCAATAAAGAATTTCCCTTTGAAACCATTCTTCCGTGCATAGTCACGCGCCAGGGTGAGGAAACGGGCCAGGTGTTCTTTTTCCCTTTTCATATTGGTATTGAGCAGGGACATATATCCTTCACGTCCACCCCAGAAAACATAGTTTTCTCCATTCAGTGCGATGGTGGCATCCAGCGCGGTCTTTACCTGGGCGGCTCCATGTGTGAGCACATGGAAATCGGGATTGGTAGCCGCGCCATTCATATAACGGCGGTTGGAAAACAGATTGGCCGTGGCCCATAACAGTTTTACGCCACTGGCTTTTTGTTTTTCGGCAAAATAGGCCGTGATGGCTTTCAACCTTCTTTCATTGTCCTTTACATCATTTGTATAATCCACGGCATCCACATCATGGAAGCAATAGTAGGGGAGACCGAGTTTGGTGATAAATTCAAAGGCCGCATCTGCTTTGTCTTTGGCCCGGTCAACCGCATCGGATTTTTCATTCCAGGGAAAAAGATGGGTGGGTTCTCCAAAGGGATCGGCGCCGGATCCACAGAAGGAATGCCAGTATGCACAGGCAAAACGAAGCCATTCCTTTAAGGGTTTGCCCGCTACCACTTTATTTTCATCATACCACTGAAAGGCCATTGGGTTATCTGATCCCGGACCTTCATATGCAATCTTTCCGATGCCTTTGAAATATTCTTTGTTGCCTGTTACAATACTCATGATGATTCATTAAAAGGTGAAAAACATAATTATGATGTGGGTTCCAGCCATTCCAGTTCTTCCTGTGGCCGGAGGTGTTGGTTCAAATGCAGATTCCATTTCTGGTACAGGTCCTCATACAATTCTTTTTCTTCCGGCTCTACCGTATGTACCGGGCGACGATTGGCAAATGCCTCTTTTTCATTTTTATAATAACCCAGTCCAATGCCGGCGCCAATAGCGGCCCCATAGCTGCCATCGCCCTCGTAAAACTCAACCGCTACCTGATTCACATTAGCAAAGGCACGGGTAAAGACATCACTCAGGAAAAGATTGGATTTGCCGGCACGTACAACGGAGGGGTTCATGCCATTGCTTCGCATAATGTCCAGTCCATACCGGAAGGAGAAGGCAATACCTTCCTGTACCGCACGCACCAGGTGGGCCGTATCATGCAGGTTAAGATCGATCTGGTGAAAATGAGCGCCAATGATCCGGTTATTGAAAATGCGTTCAGCGCCATTGCCAAAGGGCAGGGCGATCAAACCGTTACTACCGGCAGGTACCTGGGCAGCCATTTCGTTCAAACTGGAATATGAATGGTTAGCCCCGGCGATATTTTTGATCCACCGGTTAAATATGCCGGTTCCATTTAAACAAAGTAAAACGCCAATACGCGTATTGTCCTCCTGGTGGTTGACATGGGCAAACCCATTGATCCTTGATTCAAGGTCATAATGTAATTGGTCAGTAACCCCATAGATGACACCCGAGGTACCAGCTGTTGCAGCAACTTCCCCGGGATGAAATACATTTAAGGAGAGGGCATTATTGGGTTGGTCACCCGCTTTATAGGTGACAGGAATTCCCGCTTTCAGTTGCAAACGGGACGCAGTTTTTTCCGTCAGTTGCCCATGATGGGAAAAAACGGGATGTATATCCGGGAAAAAGTTTTCAGCAAATCCAAAATAGCCCAGCACATCTTCCGACAACCGGTTCTCCCGGAAATCCCAAAAGATGCCTTCAGATAAAGCGGAAATGGACGTAGTAACCTCTTCCGTCATCTTCATAGCGATGAAATCGCCGGGTAGCATGACCTTTTCTATACGTTCATAGGTCTGAGGTTCATGTTCCTGAACCCAGGCCAATTTACTGGCTGTGAAATTGCCCGGAGAATTGAGCAGGTGTGAAAGACATTTTTCCTCCCCGATCGATTCAAATGCCTGTTGGCCTTTGGAAACCGCCCGGCTGTCACACCAAATGATCGAATTGCGTAAAACATTTCTGTCCTTGCCGGTAATTACAAGGCCATGCATCTGGTAGGCGATACCAATGGCACCGATCTCGAATGGATCATAATTTCCCTGTGCATGACATTTGAGAATGGCTTGTTTGACAAATTCCCACCACTGATCAGGGCTTTGTTCAGCCCATCCAGGTTTCAGGGAAAGTATATCCGCCTCGGTTTCAGGATAGAATGCCGAAGATAAAATATGTTGGGAATGGGCATCCACCACGGTTACCTTCACCGACGAAGTGCCCAAGTCTATACCCAGTAGTAACATGATCGAATTTTATCTTATCAAATATACATTTTGTAAAAAATGGGAAGGATGAAGAATCATCCTTCCGTACTGCTTAGCTTGCTTGTCAAAAAACGAAAACGGTTAAGTCTTTTGATGCGTTTTTACAATAATTACCCGATCAGGTGAATCGGTCTGGAGTAGTAGCTTGATTGGACAGGCTGGGGTTCTTTTTTGTATGCCAGCCAATTCATTTCTCAGGCAGTTATTGCAATCGGTTTATATTTACAAATACCTATATATGTTCTGTCTTTCATAGGCGATCTGTCATCAATTTATTGAGACAAAATCCTGTCAAACCCTTGTCAGTAAACTATTGTAGCGAAATTTACCGGACCCTCGCACTTTTCATTTCAAACCGGTTATTTTCGAACCACTGATGCTAAAGTAAGGAGTATTTTTTAAAAATGTGTAACCGATTGCACAATTTTTTTTCAAAAAGGACTATTTTAGCAGGACAAGGGTAAATAATCCCACCATCATGTCGAAAGAAGTAACGATCTATGACCTTGCCAGGGAATTGAATTTGTCGCCTGCTACGATCAGTCGTGGTTTGCAGAACAATAAGAGGATCAGCAAGGAAACCACGAAACGCATTCTTGCCAAGGCGGAGGAAATGGGTTATCGGCACAATAGTTTTGCCAGCAGTCTCCGCAAGCAGAAATCCCATACCATCGGCGTGATGGTCCATGAATTGAATTCCAACTTTATTACCTCGGTGCTGGCGGGTATTGAGCGAGTGACCACGGAGGCAGGGTATGACCTGATCATCGCCCACTCGTCGGAAAGCTATAAAAAAGAGGCCTCCAATGCCAGTAACCTGTTTCATAAGCGTGTGGATGGTCTAATTGCTTCGCTTTCCTTTGATACCAAGTCACTCGATCATTTTCAGGCCTATTTTGACAAAGGGATACCCGTCATCTTTTTTGACCGGGTGGAAGAAAATTCAGATACACCCAAAGTCATCATCGATAATTATAAGAGTGGATACCATGCCACCCAGCATTTAATTGAACAGGGATGCCGGCGTATTGCGCTGGTAACAGCCAACCTGAACAGGAACGTATATGCCCAGCGTTTCCGTGGGTATAAAGATGCTTTATTTGATCATAAGGTGCCCTTTGAACAACACCTGGTGTTGATCAAAGACCTCAGTGAGAAATGTGGTCGCGAGGCAGCAGAGGAGATAATGAAGATGAAACCTCGTCCCGACGGGCTGTTTATTACCAATGACTTTTCTGCCGCCGTATGTCTGCAAACACTCAAGGAAAAAGGGGTGCGGATACCGGAAGATATTGCGATCGTAGGGTTTAATAATGATGCGATCAGCAAGATCGTAGAGCCACAATTGTCCACCATCAATTACCCCGGTATTGATATGGGGGAGATTGCCGCCAGAAACCTGATCGGTCATCTTAAAGGAGAGACCAATCTTTTGCAGACCAATACGATCATTGTAAAATCAGAATTGATCATCAGGGGATCTTCTATGAAAAAGGGTTAATGCGCTCCAACATGCCAAAACAAGCATACTACATCGGCCTATCATTTTTGTTGCTTTTTACATTGCCTCTTCGGGCTGAAACGGGTTATGATCTTTGGCTACGGTATAACAAAGTGTCTGACCCTGTTCTGTTAAAACATTACCGCCAGTATATTGAGGATCCTGTTTTTCCTGGCAGTAGTCCTATGCTTGATGTGGCAAAGGCGGAGCTCAGGAACGCTTTCACCGGATTATTGGGAACCACCGTATCACTACGTACAACACCTACCAGCCGCTCTACTTTTTTTGTACAATTAAATAAAACAGCAGAACCTGGATTGGGCGAGGAGGGCTTTGGTATCACCAGCAAAGGGGGGAAGATCGTTGTAAGGGCCAATACGGAAAAAGGAATCCTCTATGGAAGTTTCCATTTTCTCCGGCTACTGCAAACGAATCAGCGGATCGATAAACTCAGCATCCTGTCTACGCCGCGGTTGAAACTTCGGATGTTAAACCATTGGGATAATCTGAACCGGACCGTGGAAAGAGGGTATGCTGGATTTTCCCTGTGGGATTGGCACCGCCTGCCCGGATATCTGGATCCACGTTATATTGATTATGCCAGGGCCAATGCTTCAATTGGTATCAACGCTGTTTCGCTGACCAATGTGAATGCGAATGCGACGGTATTATCGCCTTCCTATCTCTTAAAAGTGAAAGCCCTTGCCGATCTGTTTCGTCCATACGGCATCAAGGTATTTTTAACGGCCCGTTTTTCAGCGCCCATCGAATTGGGAAAATTGAAGACGGCCGATCCGCTTGACCCCGGGGTAAAACAATGGTGGACAGAAAAGGCCAGGGAAATATATGCCCTGATACCTGATTTCGGGGGATTTCTTGTAAAGGCTAACAGTGAAGGACAACCGGGTCCACAGGACTATAAACGAAACCATGCGGAAGGCGCTAATATGCTGGCCGAAGCATTGGCACCGCATAACGGCATCGTGATCTGGCGGGCATTTGTATATGCGGCCGAGAACCCGGTAGACCGTCACAAACAGGCTTATGATGATTTTGTACCGTTGGATGGAAAATTCCTACCCAACGTCATGGTCCAGGTTAAAAACGGAGCGATCGACTTCATGCCCCGCGAACCTTTTCATCCTTTATTTGGCGCCATGCCCAATACCCCATTGATGATGGAGTTTCAGGTGACACAGGAATACCTGGGACAGGCCACCAATTGGGTTTATCTGGGGCCACTTTTTAAAGAGGTATTGGATGCAGACACGCACCAGCAGGGAAAAGGGAGCACGGTGGCCAAAGTGATCGATGGTAGTTTGGAAGGGCATACACTGACAGGTATGACCGGTGTATCGAATATAGGAAATGATATAAACTGGTGTGGCCACCCCATGGCGCAAGCCAATTGGTATGCCTTGGGCCGGTTGGCCTGGGATCATCAGCTTTCTCCGGATTCAATAGCCGGCGAATGGATACGGATGAGTTTTTCCAATGATCCAAAACTGGTAAAGACCATACGGGGAATTATGGGAAGGACCCGCGAGATCATGGTCAATTACATGAACCCACTTGGTTTGCATCATATCATGGGCACGGGTCATCATTACGGGCCTGCCCCCTGGGTTTCCAATCAATCCAGACCCGAATGGAACCCGGTCTATTACCACAAAGCGGATTCTATTGGCATAGGCTTCAATCGTACAGCAACAGGAAGCAATGCCCTGGAGCAATATCATCCGGGTGCCCGTAAGGCCTGGGAAGACAAAGCAACGTGTGAATTACCTTATTTGTTGTGGTTTCATCATGTAGGTTGGAAGGAAAGGCTGGTGACCGGCAGGACCTTATGGGATGAATTATGTTATCGCTATTATGGAGGAGCCGATAGTGTACAATGGATCATGCGGGAGTGGAACGCACTCGAAGGGAAAGTGGACAAGGAACGATTCTCACAGGTAAAACAACTGCTGAAGGTACAATGGGAGGAGGCAGTATGGTGGAGAGAGGCCTGTTTGCTCTATTTTCAAACCTTTAGCCGGGAACCCATACCGGCATCTTATCCGCAACCTGTAAAATCATTGGATTATTATAAAAGTTTACGGTTCCCTTTTGCTCCAGGTAATGGGTGATCGGGCATTTTAAAATCAATCAACATGTCAAGTTCTCAAATTGCGATTGTGACCGGTGGCGGGAGCGGACTCGGTTTTGCAATTGCTCAGAAATTTGTTCAGCATGGGATCACAACCATTATCGTTGGCCGGGATATGGAAAAATTGGAAAAAGCCCGCGCCCAGATCGGGGAAGGCTGTCATGCCCGCTCCTGTGATGTGAGTGACCTTGCCACCCTGCCAGCATTCGTTGAAGGCATTGTCCGCGATTTTGGAAAAGTGGATATCCTGGTCAATAATGCCGGGATCAATCATAAAAAACCCCTGGTGGAAGTGACCGATGAAGATTTTCAGCGGGTGATCACCACCAATCTTACGGCTGTATTCTCTCTCAGTCGGGAAGTGGTGAAGGATATGCTTAAACGTTCCTCCGGATGCATCATTAATATCTCCAGTATGGCCGCGCAATACGGGTTGCCCAAGGTGATTGCTTATTCAGCGTCCAAGACTGCAATCGATGGCGTTACCCGCGCCATGGCGGTGGAGCTCGGGCCCATAGGTATACGTGTCAACGCTATCGCACCCGGGTTTATTTATAGCGAAATGACTGCAGCGGCCCTGAATAGTGATCCCGAAAGAAAAGCCAAAGTATTTGGCCGCACACCTATGGGTAAAATGGGGCAGCCGGAGGATATCGCGCATGCGGCTCTCTATCTGGCCAGTGAAGGTGCCTCTTTTGTAACCGGAATCGTAATGCCCGTGGATGGTGGCAATAGCATAGGTTTCTAACCCTGATCCCCTTTTAATCACCGATCAACTTTTGATCATGTCTACAAATTCCCAAAAACTATCTGTACTTGAAAAGGTCGGATATAGTCTTGGCGACCTTGCCGCCAATCTTATTTTCCAAACCCTTATGGCCTTTCTGGCTTTCTTTTATACCGATATCTACAATATCCCACCTGCTAAGGCAAGTGCGGTCATGTTGGTAGGCGGTATTTTTGGTGCCTTTTTTAATATCATCATGGGGGTCATAGCCGATCGTACCAATACGCGTTGGGGAAAATTTCGTCCCTGGGTTTTATGGACCGCTATTCCCTTTGGCGTGATTTCGCTGCTGGCATTTTCAACTCCCAACTTCAATGAAAGCGGGAAAGTCATTTATGCCTTTATCACCTATTTTCTACTGGTGATCGTTTATTCGGCCAACAACCTTCCGTATTCGGCGCTCAGTGGTGTTCTCACCGGTGATATGAAGGAGAGAAACAGTTTGTCCTCTTACCGGTTTGTGTCCGTGATGATCGCGCAGTTTATCATTCAGGTGCTTTTGTTACCTATTGCTATTTCAGTGGGCCATGGAGACAAAGCCGCCGGGTTTGAAAAGGTGATGCTTGTGTTTGCCATCACCGGTGTGATCTGTTTTCTTATAACGTTTCTGACCACCCGCGAACGGATCGTTCCACCCAAAGAACAAAAGACACCCATTCTTCAGGACCTGAAAGACCTGGCTGCCAACCGTCCCTGGGTTATCATGCTGGTGCTGACGATCCTGGTGTTTATCACCCTGGCCTTAAAAGGCGGTATGAACATTTATTATTTTAAGTATTACCTCACCGAACAAAGTCAATTGGCCTTCCTTGACCAGGTTGGATTTAACCGGATCATTAACTGGTTGAGTGGAATTTTTGGCGCCGAAGCTTTTGCCGAGTTTAGTAAACCAGGAAGCGCGCCTTATGCTGCCTCCAGTTTTACCAGTGCCTTTAGTACCATCGCCATGATCATCGGTATTTTGTTTTCTAAATCATTGGCCGATCGTTTTGGGAAAAGAAATGTATTCGGGGTTTTTATAACACTGTCGGCGCTTTGTCTGATCCTCATTCTCTTCTTCGGCCCAACCGCGGTGATGGCGGTATTTCTGACCCAGGTATTACATGGGTTTATTTATGGCATCACCATTCCGCTGCTTTGGGCTATGATCGCGGATGTGGCGGATTACAGCGAATGGAAGAATAACCGTCGGGCTACCGCTATTATTTTCTCCGCAATGATCTTTGGCCTGAAGATCGGATTAAGTGTAGGAGGGGCCCTGTCCACCTGGGTATTATCAAGGTTTGGGTATGTGGCGGATGCGGCTGTTCAAACCCCTTCCGCTATCAAGGCCATTCAATTCCTGGTAAGCCTTGTTCCCGGATTGATCTTTATTGGCGGAGCGCTTCTTTTATTCTGGTACGCCATTGATAAAAAGATGGAGGTGCGTATAGAAAATGAACTCCGCACAAAACGTATTAACGCTTAAATCTAATTATATGCCTGAAGACAGCATTGTTCATATCAACTTCAATGAACTTGACCAGAAGGCGATTTCCCAACCGCTGGTGACTCATCTTTACACCGCCGATCCATCTGCCCATGTATTTAACGGGCGGATCTATTTTTATCCTTCACACGATATCGAGGCAGGTATACCTTTTGATGACCTGGGTAGCCATTTCGCTATGGAGGATTATCATGTATTTTCTCTGTCCAGGCCAGGCGCTCATGTTACCGATCATGGTGTTGCCCTTCATGTTCAGGATGTGCCTTGGGCAGAGAAGCAGATGTGGGCGCCGGATTGTGCAGAGAAGGATGGAAAGTATTATCTCTATTTCCCTGCAAAAAAACCAGATGGAATATTTCAGATAGGGGTGGCCGTGAGTGACCGCCCGGAAGGGCCTTTTGTACCACAACCAAACCCAATCAAAGGGAGCTATTCCATTGATCCCGCAGTGTACAAGGATGATGACGGGAGTTATTACATGTACTTTGGTGGAATCTGGGGAGGGCAGTTACAATCATACCGGCAAAACCAGTATTCACCTGAGAACCTTGAACCCGATCCACATGCGATAGCACTGGGCCCCCGGGTGGCCAAACTTTCATCCAATATGGTTGAACTTGCGGAGGAAGTGAAAGAGATCCTGATACTGGATGAAAAAGGCAGGCCTTTATTGGCTGGTGACAATGATCGGCGGTTTTTTGAAGCCAGTTGGATGCATAAATACCAGGGGAAATATTATTTCTCCTATTCTACCGGGGATACCCATTATCTCTGTTATGCCATTGGCGACAACCCTTATGGCCCCTTCACCTATGCCGGCCGTATACTGGAGCCGGTGGTAGGATGGACCAGCCATCACTCCATAGTGGAATTTGAAGGAGAGTGGTACCTGTTTTATCATGACAGCAGCCTGAGCAAAGGCGTCACGCATTTGCGTAGCGTAAAAATGACCAGGCTTGAATATGATGGAGAGGGGAGGATCAAGACCATTGATCCCTATGGGCGCCCTTAAAGACTTACTTACTCAGTAAGGTAGTTTGTTCGACGATTTCCTGCATATCGATCGACAGGTGGCTTTCGTCGTACACTGCCTCACCATTGTGCAACAGGATCACCTGGGGTGATTCGTGGTGGACCTTGAATTGTTCCGCAATTTTGTTGGATAGCGACCGGTAGGAGAGCAGGTCGAGAAAATGAAAGTCGATCGTTTCCGGGAATGGCTCATTTTCCAGCCGGCGAAGGGCGATGGAACTGATATTACAACGGGAACTGTGTTTATAGATTACTTGTGGACGAACATGCGAACGCTCAATGATCCCAGGCAGTTGGGATTCATCGGTCAATACATTCCATTTCATGGATCAACAACAGTCTTAGGCGCGAAAAGGTTTGCTGGAGTTATTGACATTACCAGGGCAGCCTGATTTTTTGGAAGAATAACAGGAGCTGATCAGAACCGTGGCGACCAGAAGGAGGAGGGCGAGGATCGCTGTCTTTTTCATTCTCAATTTGGATTTATTTCAGTTAAAACGGCCAAAGGCCACAAATAGTATGCAAATATAATGCAATAATTTGTCCGACACAGGTATTCAATCCTCTTCTAAACCCCTACCTTTACCGACCCAATTGAAAAAACAGTTAAGTTCTGATGTTGCACCTTAAGAAACCATTGGCCTTCATAGACCTGGAAACCACCGGGACGAATCTTGGCACCGACCGTATCATTGAAATTGCTATTGTTAAACATCTTCCGGATGGAAATCGTAGCCAGAAACGCAGGCTCATTAACCCCGAGATGCCAATTCCTGCTCAATCAACTGAAATTCACGGAATTACAGACGAAATGGTAAAAGATGCCCCTACTTTTAAGCAGGTGGCCCAGGAATTGAAGCAAATGCTCGATGGCTGTGACATTGCCGGGTACAATTCCAACCGGTTTGATATTCCCCTGCTGGTGGAAGAGTTTATCCGCGTAGAGGTTGATTTTGATATGAAAGGTCGCCGGATGTTGGATGTACAGCGCATTTTCCACCTCATGGAACCCAGAACCCTTAGTGCAGCCTATAAATTTTATTGTGATAAGACCCTTGAGAATGCCCACAGCGCCGAAGCAGATGCCCAGGCAACGGCGGAAATTCTCGAATCTCAGCTCAAACGGTACCCCTCACTGGGCGATTCAGTGGATTCTGTACTAAAGGCGATCGGTGAAGAAGTGATCGTTGATTTTGCCCGTCGTTTTGGGGTGGAAAACGGGGTAGAGGTCTTCAATTTTGGAAAACATAAAGGCAGACCGGTTTCCGATGTACTACGTGCCGAACCGCAGTATTATGACTGGATGATGCGCGGCGATTTTCCCCGTCATACCAAACAGAAACTCACTGAAATATATACACGCACCCTTCTGAAAAAGAATTAACAGCCTTTGGGCAAAAATCCTTAGGTTTCCATACCAAAAGATGTAAATTCGTTGCCCTTGCCCTCATTCTTGGAAAAGTTAGTCATTATACCAACATATAACGAAAAGGATAATATCAATGCTATCCTTTTGGCCATCTTTTCCCTTCAACAAAATTTTCATGTACTGGTGATCGACGACGGTTCTCCCGACGGGACCGCGGATATTGTACGTCGGTTACAGTCCAAGTATCCCGGGGTATTATTTCTGGAAGAACGGAAGGGTAAGCTCGGATTGGGAACGGCCTATATACATGGTTTTAAATGGGCGCTGGAAAAAGGGTATCAATACATTTTTGAAATGGATGCCGATTTTTCCCATAACCCCGGCGATCTTCAACGATTGTATGAAGCGGCACAGGAAGAAAATGCTGATGTAGTGGTAGGCTCCAGGTATGTGGAAGGGGGAGGTTTTGTGGATTGGCCAAGAAACCGGATCCTGCTATCCAAAGGAGCCTCGCTCTATACCCGGTTAATTCTTTGGATACCTGTAAGGGATACCACGGCCGGCTTTGTATGTTATAGTCGAAAAGTACTCGAGGCCATCAACCTCGATCAGATACATTTTGTGGGTTATGCATTCCAGATCGAAATGAAATTTGTGGCCTGGAAACTCGGATTTACCATCACCGAGGTCCCCATCATCTTCCGCGACCGTACCGTAGGTACTTCTAAAATGAACAAAGGAATTGTAAAAGAAGGAATCCTTGGTGTATTAAAACTCAGATGGTATAGCCTGTTCACGAATTATAGAAAGAGAGTGAAGGTGGGGGGAATGTCGATGCATGAAGCGTGAGGCGTGAGACGTGAGACGTGAGACGTGAGACGTGAGACGTGAGACGTGAGACGTGAGAGGATTTTACAGATATAAAAATAATCAAAGTTTTAAATATTTTCTAACTCGCGACTCACGACTCACGACTGACGACTCACGTCTCACGTCTCACGCCTCACGATTCACCCCCCCCCATGCGCAACGCCTTTCTCTACCTCCACATTTCAGTCTTTCTCGCCGGGTTTACGGGGATCATAGGAAAATACATCACATTGAATGAGGCGATGCTGGTTTGGTATCGTTTGCTGATCAGTGCGGCAACTATGTGGATATTGTTTTCTTTGCGGGGAAGGATCAAAAAGATACCATTACGGGATATAGCCGGGCTGTTTGGAATTGGTTTATTGGCAGCCTTGCACTGGGTGAGTTTTTTTGGATCCATCAAATACGCCAATGTATCTGTTGCATTGGTATGTTTTTCGTCTGTTGGTTTTTTTACGGCTATTCTTGAACCGATCCTTTACCGCAAAAGGATCGATCCATTTGATCTCTTCCTGGGATTACTGGTGATGCTGGGTATTTTCATCATTTTTCATTTTGATACACGTTATGCTACCGGGATCATTCTGGGTGTGATCTCGGCTTTGTTGCTGGCTTTTGTAATGATTTTTATCCGCCAGTTCGCGGCACGCATCAATACCGAAACCCTGCTTACCTGGCAATTGAGTGGTGGGTTCCTTTCCCTTTCCGCTCTGCTTCCCGTGTACCTGCATTTTTTCCCGGCTACTCAATTCCTGCCCACCACCAATGACTGGATCTGGTTATTGATCCTTTCCTGGTTTTGTTCGGTTATCGCCTTCCAATTAACTACGGCGGCCCTTCGAAAACTCTCCGCCTTTACAGTCAATCTTTCCTTTAACCTCGAACCCGTTTATGGGATCCTGCTGGCTTTTATTCTCTTTCGGGAAAACAAGGACCTGAACCAGGGATTCTTCATCGGCCTTTTCCTGATCATACTTTCCGTCGTCCTCCAGATGGCCCGAATTTTACGGAATAAGCCTCAGGGAACATAGGGCGGAATACCGAAACATCCTATCTTTAAACGACCTAACTAATTGATATGAAGAAAGCCCTTTTTTCCTTCTTTTTCGTGTTACCCCTTATGACCCTTTTTGCCCAAAAAAAGCCGCTTGACCATTCTGTTTATGATGGTTGGCAAAGTATTGGGGAGCGACAGATAAGTCCCAATGGTAAATGGGTCGTCTATACCATCGATGTGCAGGAAGGCGACAATGAATTAGTGATTCAGTCATCCGATGCCCGAAGTAAACTCACCATACCTCGTGGGTATAATGCTACGGTGACCAGTGATAACAGGTATGTGATTTTTAAGATCAAACCGTTATTTAAGGATACCCGTGAAGCAAAGATCAAAAAGAAGAAACCCGAAGAATTTCCAAAGGATTCATTGGGTATTGTGGTACTTGGGAATGATAGCGTGTGGAAGAAACCATTGGTGGCAGGTTTCAAAGTCCCTGAAGTGTTTAATGGCTGGATAGCATACACGCTGGAAAAGGAAAAAGGCAGTGAAAAGGATGGGGCAGACCTGTTGCTCTATCAGGTGGTTAAAAATGAAACACGCAAGTTTAGCCAGGTAGCTGAATACCTGTTTGATAAAAATGGCGACCGGCTTTTGGTTTATCAAACCAAAAAAGCAAAGGATTCACTTGGCATGTCCATGGTACTTTATCATGACATATTTTCCAATCAAACCGACACCCTGAGTAGGGGCGGAGTCGCGTTCAAGAACTTTGTGGTAGCCGAGAATGGCAAACAAGTGGCCTATGTTGCACAACGGGATAGCTCTGAGAAGGCCCTGCAACAATTTTATGGACTCTGGTTCTATCGGGAGGGAATGGATAGTGCCCAGTTGGTGGTAAACCGAAAATCCACCGGGATGCAACTGGGTATGACCGTCAGTGAATTTGGAAATTTAAGTTTTAGCAAAAACAATAATCGTTTATTTTTTGGTTCCTCCGCGATCCTGCCTCCAAAGGATACGACCATTCCGGATATCGATAAGGTAAGTCTGGATATCTGGCATTATAAGGAAGATTATCTGCAAACGGTACAACAGGTGCGTGCCAACCGTGACCTGCGGGAAAGTTTTCTCGCGGTCTATGATATTGAAACCGGCTGGGTAAAACAGCTTGCCTCCCGTGAATTACCCACGGTTATGATGACCAATGAAGGGGATGGGGACCAATTTGTGGGTATCACCGATTTTGGAAAGAGGGTGGAAAGTCAATGGACCGGCAATACCAAAAAAGACATCTACCTGATCGATGTCAATACCGGAAGGGCCAGGCTTATCAAAGAGAACCTGGAAGGAGTGATCGCGCCAAGCTATGTTTCCCCCTCCGGGAAATACGTAGCGTGGTACGATTATAAGAGCAAGGCATATTTTGTACATGATGGCAATACAGCCCATAACCTTACTGCCGGTATTAAGGTGAAATTATATGATGAGGGTCATGATAGTCCCAGTGAACCTTCTCCCTATGGCGGAATGGGCTGGCAAACCGGCGATTCAGCCTTGTTTGTGTATGATCGCTTTGAGATTTGGAAATTGGATCTTACTGGCAAAGCCGCGCCTGTGCGCGTTTTTGCCACCCAGGATCCACGCAAGAAGAATATTGTTATCCGTCGGGTTATAACCGACCGCGAAGAGAAATACATCAAGCCTGAAGAAAGGCAGGTTTTCTCCCTGTTTAGTGAAGAGAACAAGTCATTCCGAATCTGGCAATCATCCCTCAACAAACCCGAGGCTTTGCCTGTTGTGAATACCGGAAATGATTATGGCAATCCAATCAAAGCAAAGGATGCCGAGACCTTTTTATTTACACGGGAAAATTTTCGCGAATCGCCTGATCTTTTTACCCAGGCATCCGGAGGGACAGAAACAAGGCTCTCTGCTATCAATCCTCAGCAGTCGGACTATTGGTGGGGTACTGCAGAACTGATTTCGTGGAAAGCCTATAACGGAAAACAGGCGACCGGGATCGTCTATAAACCTGAGAATTTTGATCCCAAAAAGAAGTACCCGATGATCTGTTACTTCTATGAGGAGATGAGCAATACCCTTCATACTTACTATGCACCGGCTCCCATCCGAAGTGCCATCAATATACCTTTTTACACCAGTCGTGGCTATGTCATTTTCGTTCCGGATATCAAATACAAGATCGGGTATCCCGGACAAGGGGCTTATGATTATGTGGTGAGTGGCGCAAGGGCGGTGGTAAGAAAAGGGTATGTGGACAGTACCCGCATGGCGATTCAGGGACATAGCTGGGGTGGGTATCAGGTAGCCTACCTTATTACGCGGACCAATTTATTTAAGGCTGCCTGGTCGGGCGCTCCAGTGGTGAATATGACGAGTGCCTATGGTGGTATACGCTGGGAATCAGGTCTTAACCGGCAATTCCAGTATGAAAAAACCCAAAGCCGGATCGGTGCAACCCTTTGGGAGAAAAAACAACTCTATCTCGAGAATTCGCCGCTTTTCTATATGGACAGGGTAAAAACACCGGTGGTGATCATGCACAATGATGCCGATGGAGCAGTACCCTGGTACCAGGGAATTGAGATGTTTACGGCCCTGAGACGCCTTGGTAAACAGGTGTGGATGTTGAATTACAATGGGGAAGGGCATGGGTTGACCGTGAGGAAGGACAGGCTGGATTACCAGATTCGTATGCAACAATTCTTCGACTGGATACTTAAAGGCGATAGACCTACCCGGTGGATCACCGAGGGTGTACCCTATCTGGAAAAAGGCAAGGATTGGGGGCTTGAGCAGGTTAACGAAAAATAATTATACGAACGGGCTATAAATTCCGGGTTTCACCTATTTTCTTTGCACTATTAAATTTAAAAACGAACATGAGAAAAATCCTCTTTTCACTGGCCTTCCTCGCCATGTCCATTCTGTCTTATTCCCAGTCACCTTGGGTCAAGCTCACTTTTGATGAGCGCGTAAGCTTTCAGGTTCCTGATTCATTAATGAAGATCGACATGGAGCAAGTGGAGGTTTATACATTGGTTGCCGATGATTCTTCCAGCTATACCGTGACCATTATTGATTTTGTGAATTTCGGACTGGATTCCGCTATGATCCAATCCATGGCTGATACGGATGCTTTTGAAGAGCAATTCAAGACCGGTTTTATGGGCCAGATGGAAGGATCTGAAATGGTCTCCTCCACCCGCGGTAAACTTCAAAAATTTACTACCTATCTGTTTGACCTCAACTACAAAAGTGAAGGAACAGGTGAAATGGAAAAGATGTATGTATACTCTGTTTTTGTTGGTTCCAAAGTGTATAGCTTTACCTACTCAGCCCTGAACCCCTCGAATACCATAAAGGACAAGTTTTTTCAGTCAGTAAAAGTGGATTAGGAAATGCGTTTGCTTCCATTTATTCTCCTGTTCCTGAGTTCCTGCTCGCACAGTATATACGTTGTACGGCATGCAGAGAAGGCTCCGGCTGGTCCCAACATGAATTCGGATGTGCCGCTTTCTGTCCCGGGACAGCAAAGGGCAGAAGACCTGATGAATGTCTTAAAGGATAAAAAAATATCCATCGTCTATTCCACACAAACTGTCAGAACAGTTTCAACAGCCACACCCACAGCCGATCATTTTGGTGTAGCTATCGAACTGTATGGACCGAGACCAGATTCCATTTTTATCTCCAAACTTCTATCACATAAGAAGAACCTGCTGGTAGTGGGACATTCCAATACCGTGGATGATATTGTGAATATGCTTTGTGGAGCAACGAAGGTCGCTGGAGACCTTGGAGATAAAGAGTATGATAATTTGTATGAGGTAAAAGTGAAAGGGAAAAAGAAAATTTTTGTTGGGCGTAAATTCGGGGCGAAGAGCGAGTAGGTGTTGTTGGATGTTGGATGTTAGATGTTGGATGTTGGATCCGGAGTGTTTATACTCTTATCAAATAACATCAAACATCCAACATCCAACATCCGACATCCAACATCTACCGCTAAAACTCCCTTTCCTCATTAAAGCTCTCCAATTCCTTGGCTACGGCTGTCAGGAATGTAGCACCCAGGCTTCCGTCTACAATGCGGTGGTCGTAACTCATGCTGAGATACATCATGTGGCGGATAGCGATGCTGTCACCCTGAGGTGTTTCTACTACTACGGGTCTTTTCTTAATTGCACCTACTGCCAGGACAGCCACCTGTGGTTGATTGATGATCGGTGTACCCATCAGGCTGCCAAAGGTTCCCACATTGGTAAGTGTAAAAGTTCCACCCATGGTATCATCCGGACTGAGTTTACCATTGCGGGCATTGTCTGCCAACTGGTTCACTTTTTTGGTCAGACCAACGAGATTGAGTTGATCGGCACCTTTGATCACCGGAACAATAAGGTTGCCGTTTTGCAGGGCAGTGGCCATGCCGATATTGATATCCTTCTTAATGATGATTCGGTCACCATCCACTGACGAGTTGATCAGCGGAAATTTTTTGATACATTTTACGATCGCTTCGATGAATAACGGGGTAAAAGTGATCTTGGTGTTTTCTCTTTTTTCAAATTCTTTTTTAACCCGGTTACGCCACATCACGATATTCGTAACATCTGCTTCGGTAAAGCTGGTAACATGGGGGCTGGTTTGTTTGCTTTTCACCATGTGATCGGCGATCAGCTTACGCATCCGGTCCATTTCAATGATCTCTACATTGCCGCTATAAGTTGTATTCACTACGGCACTGGAGCTGGAATCAATACGGGAAATGGGGACGGTCAGTTCGGTTGAGGCAGCCTGTTTAGCCGGAGCAGATATAACTTTCCCTGCCCGTTTGTCACTTACATATTGCAGGATATCCTTCTTTGTTACTCTTCCTTCATTTCCCGTTCCTGGCATCCGTTCCAACTCGGCCATGCTCACACCTTCGCTGGCGGCTATGTTCAGGACCAAGGGGGAGTAAAACCGCTGTCCATTGCTGCTGGTCAGCGCAGGTGCTGATTCCACCTGAACGGTCTGGGTAACAGTTGGTGCAGGTGTTGCAGCCGGTACAGGGCTGGGTGTTTGGCTATTGACAATGGGAGCTGGGGTGGCAGCACCTTCAGCGGCACTTGTTTTAATCCTTGCGATCACGGTGCCGATGGGCACTACATCATTTACATTGAAAAGGATCTCCTCGATGACACCTTCGGCCGTGCTTGGTACCTCGCTATCCACTTTATCGGTGGCGATCTCCAGGACGGTTTCATCCATGGCAATCTTATCACCCGGTTGCTTATGCCACTTTAGAATGGTCGCTTCCATGATACTTTCTCCAAGCTTGGGCATGACGAGATCGACGAGGGACATGCTATTCAGTTTAATTTATAGTTATGATCCAAAGGTAAGGCGATTAGCTGCAAGCTTTTAGCTTTTAGCAAAAGGCAGGGCAAAGTTAGGAATTTCCTGCAAATCCTTACAAGTGTTAGCCTGATGGTAGACTTGATTTTTCTATTACTTACTTACTCAATTGTTTCCTAGTATAAATCGCCGTAATAAATCCATCGCCATCTGTGCAGTAATCTCGATATTTTTTTTCCGGTCAAAGCGAAGCTTCAACTGACTGGTAATGACGTTTTCCCGGTCACCAGCAGCGATCCAAACGGTTCCTACCGGTTTTTCAGCAGTCCCTCCGGTTGGTCCCATAATGCCGGAGGTGGCCAAAGCATAGTCGCTATTTGTTTTTTGCAGCACCCCGGCAACCATTTGTTTTACTGTTTCTTCACTGACTGCACCCAGAGTGGTGAGGGTTTCTGAGGAAACATTTAACAACCCTTCTTTTACTGAATTCGCATAACTGACCACACTGCCCTGGAAATAAGCAGAAGAACCCGGGATGCTGGTGATCAGGTGGGCGATATAGCCACCGGTACAACTTTCGGCCGTGGACATGGTTTTGCCTTTTTCCATTAGTAATTCGCCCAGCACTTCTTCCAACCCTTTGTCTTCGTCACTCACCAGGATGTCTTTTACTTTTTCTCTGAGTTGGGCAAACCAATCTTCAATTTCAACGGCCAGTTCATCTTTGTTTTCACCCCTGGCTGTTAAGCGCAACCTCACCATGCCATAATTGGGCAAATAGGCCAATTTGATATGGGGTGGGAGTGCGCTTTCTAAATCATTCAGTCGTTCTGCAATGAAAGACTCACCTTGTCCGGCGGTAAAGGCCGTGCGGTGCAGGATGGCCGGAAGTTTAAATTGCCGGATCAGCCGGGGGATGACCTCTTCGGTCATCAGTCCTTTCATTTCATGAGGCACTCCTGGAAGGGAGACGACCACATTTCCTCCTTTTTCAAACCACATGCCCGGTGCTGTTCCCCGGGCATTGTGCAAAACCGTACAAGTATCCGGCACCTCTGCCTGCTTCAGGTTACGTTCCAATAAAGGCCTCTTAAGCCGGGTAAAGATTTGCGTTACATGTTGCAACACTTCTTCGTTCACAACCATCTTGCCTTGAAAATAGGAGGCCAACAGAGGTTTGGTGATATCATCGGCAGTTGGACCCAGTCCACCTGTGATAAGTACGATCGACGATCGTTGCAGTTCCTGGTCAATGGCGCTCCATATATCGTCCCATACATCACCCACAGCGATCCGGTATCGAACCCAGATGCCTTCCTTATTGAGTTGCTGGGCCATCCAGGCACTGTTGGTATCGATGGTCTGACCGATCAACAGTTCGTCGCCAATGGTGATGATGGATGCGTGAGCCATTAATTAAAAACGATTAAGGATAAAAACAGTAATTTGAATGCAAAGTAATAACCCCGCGGGTATGAAAAAAGTTTTGTTCTTATTGAGTTTGATCGGTTGTCAGTTTTATGTACAGTCCCAATCAACCGGCCAAAAATTAAAACAGGCCTTTTCGGTTTTTGAGAAGGATTCCCAGATGAAACATGGCATCGCCTCACTTTATGTGATCGATGCACAAACGGGCCATGTGGTTTTTGATAAGAACAGCCGGATCGGTCTGGCACCGGCCTCCACCCAGAAGGTGATTGTCGCGGCTACAGCCTATGCCTTGTTGGGAAAGGATTTCAGGTATACGACCGAGTTATGGGTGACCGAAGGGGAAAGAGGAAAAACAGTGGAACTGACCATAGGGGGAAATGGTGATCCTACCCTGGGAAGCTGGCGGTATGCAAGCACAGTGGATTCGCTTTTATTAAAAAAATGGGCCGGGTTGGTAAAATCCCAGTTAGGTGATAAAAGGATTACCGGTATCCGGATATTGGATAGGGACTATGGAGATATTATGTCCATTCCAGGCGGCTATGTATGGGATGATATGGGTAATTATTATGGTGCGGGTTGGTCCTTTGTAAACTGGCGCGAGAATCAATACGATCTTTACCTGAAAAGCCAGATGACCGACGCTCCAGTTATGGTACAGGGCACTTATCCCAAGCAGGACCAGGTTCGGTTCAATAGTCTGGTTACCGGCGGGCAACCGGGTACGGGTGATAATGCCTATATCTTTTGTCCGCCTTACGCCACGCAAGCCACCATACGGGGTACCATTCCCCCGGGAAAGGATTCATTTGTTATATCCGGGGCAAGTCCGGACCCTGCACATACATTGGGTACGGAGTTTTTCCGATATCTCAAGGCTGCAGGACTTAATATTGATTCGGTGATCCGCACCGGTAGGGAGGTTTATTTTGGCGAAGGAACGATTCCATCGGCTTTGGATGGCGGGTTACACCAATCTCCACCGCTGGATTCCATTGTGTATTGGTATTTAAAAAAGAGTGTGAACCTCTATGGAGAGGCGCTCCTGCAAACCCTTCCGGTTAAAAATCATGAGAATATGGATCCGGATGCCCGGTTAAAAGTATTGCAGGATTTCTGGACAGGAAAGGGGATATCGGCGGAAGAGTTGAATCTTTATGATGGTTCGGGTCTTTCCCCGGCCAACCGGGTCACCACCCATGCTCAAGTGGAAATTTTGCGGTATGCTAAAAACCAACCCTGGTTTTATTCCTATAAAGAATCCTTCCCGTTGTACAACGAAATGACCATGAAGAGCGGGACCATTGGCGATGTAAAGGGGTTTACCGGATACCATAAAGCCAGTAATGGTAAAGAATATATATTCTCCTTTCTGGTCAACAATTATAACGGCCCCTCTTCTTTGCTGGTAAAGAAAATGTATAAGGTTTTAGATAACCTGAAGTAATTATAAGGTCTGAAAAAGATTGACCTTCAGATGCATCAGAATGGGTGCAGCAAAGCATCCGATCCAGAGCAGAATAATAGCGATTTTTTCCACTATACTCAGGTCCATGATGATGAGCCGCTGCAACATACCCTGCATGGTGGTGATCACCTTATCTTCCCGGTTGGCATACTGGTATGGTGGGGCTGGAGGAATATCCTTCAGGTCAGGGTGATGTTTGATAAAGACATTGCGCATTTTCCAGTAACCTTCATCTGATATTTCCTCATAATCCACATTGAGGTCAACACCATCGGCTTCGATCTTTTTTATCAGTTTATCATTATCAATATCCGCTTTCAACCGAAGCAGGATATTGATTGGAAAGTACAATAGCAACACAAAGGCCAGCAGGGAGCTGGGATAAATATAACTCCAGTCGAACCAGATCATGAACAAGGCCGAAAGGATCATGAAGGTGCGGCCGATGATATTTTTTTCATCTAAAAAAAGTCGGTGAAGGATCTGCCCACCATCCAACGGGTAGATCGGCAGCAGATTGAGCAGGTTCAGGAACAGGAGCAAGGTAGCCGTCATTGGAAGCAGGGGATGATGGAAATGATCTTGAAACAAAAACATCACGATCCCGAGAAGTATACCCGGAAGCGGACCAGCCAGCAGGATGATAATGGCCTGTCTTTGCGACACTTCATGTTTGGTTCCGGAGGCATAGGCGCCCAGTAAAGGGATAAAGAATATTCCGAGTTCTTTGTAGTTAAACACCTTCATGGCCAGGAAATGCCCCAGTTCATGAAAGATCACGATGCCGGTGATGATCAATAAAAGTTTCCAATCCTGAAAAATGACATAACCCACAACGAGGTAAAGCGCGAGCGAACTCAGGGATTTCACCCACACATTGGTCGATTGGTCATCCAATACAGGTCTTGGAGGAAAGGGCAAAGCCTGTTCCTCTGGCCCATTGTCTGGAGAAGGATCGGGGTCAAATGAAGAAGGTAACAAAGGTTCCTGGCTCATTGAAAATAAGGTTCGAGGGTTTTTCGCAGGGCCTCCGGCATGGTCGTTTTCCTCATTTCTTTTTTATCCATGAAATAAAGAATGATCGTGGCGGTGGTCAGCAATTCCTCCTTTTCGTTGAATACCTCGTGGTGAAACTCGATCTTATGGTGAACCGGTAATTCCTTTAAGGTGGTACGGATAGTGAGGAGGTCATCGTACAGGGCCGGTCGGATAAATCGTGCGTGAACATCGATGATCGGCATGATGACCCCTTCCTTTTCCATATCCGCATAAGTGAATCCCAGTTCCCGGATCGCTTCCGCCCGGGCGGATTCAAAATACGGAAAATAATTGCTGTGGTAAACTACCCCCATCTGATCGGTTTCGGCATACCGAACACGGATATTCGTACTGGATGTGAACATTATTTGCCAATTAGGTTGTCAATACTCCATTTTCCCGGTCCGCAAAGCAATATTCCGGCGAAAACAAAGAGAAATAGCAAGGCGTCTTCCATCTTGGAAAGCGGGCTGTTGCGGTGTGCCATAAATACAATGACCAGGAAAAGAACGACCAGTATAAAGGCAGATAGTCGCGTAAACAGCCCCAGTACCAGAAATAAGGAACAAAATACCTCGGCAAAGATTACCAGGATCAGACTCGCCGTGGGGCCAACCCCAAAAGGATCAAAGAAACGATCCTTTCTTTCCGCAAAATCCATCAGCTTTGGAAGCCCATGTTGTAAAAAGAGTAAAGTGCCAAATCCCGCCCGCAAAAGAAACATCATGCTGTTAAAAGAAAGGTCGGTGTACTTGGTGGAAAATAGTTTTTTCATAATTATACCCCGCAATTTACCACCTTTACCCAAAACTATGTTAAATCATTGGTCTTAAATCACTTTTCCACACCTGTTTGGAACGAACTTTGGATACGGAAGAAATATTTTGAATATTTACGACGTTTATCTTTCAACGGTAAAAGGACATCCAGCATGAAGCAAATCAGCCTCTTATTTACGGCCATATTTACTGGCCTTTTGGTGCATGGACAACAGACAGCAGTAAATGCTGATCCGCAAGAAAAATTCAAGTTGGCCAAGGACCTCTTTCAGAAAGAACAATACAGCCTGGCATATCCGTTGTTAAAGGAATTGGAATCGGGATTGACCGAATCCGTCCGGGCCAATGAAGCGATCATGTCGCAGGAGGTGAAATACTATTTCACGGTATGTGCCCTCAAACAAAATGAGGACAGGGCCGTAGATATGGCCCGCGATTACATCGACCTGGAGAAGAACAATCCCCGGATCCAGCAGTTAGGATTTCATTTAGCAGAGTACCATTACCGCAAGCAGGAATTTGCAACGGCGGTACAACTGTATGAGCAGGCCGGAATAGCCAACCTGAGCAACCGCGAGATCGCGGATATGAAATTTCACCAGGGGTATTCTTACTTCACGCTGCAGCGATTCAATCAGGCCAAGCCTTTATTCAATACCGTGCGGGTATTAAAGGATGATCCAAACTATATCGATGCGAATTACTATTATGGATTTCTTGCTTTTCGCGACAGAAACTACAACGAAGCATTACAAAGCTTCCGGATCGTGGAAAATGAGAAACAATATGCACAGGTAGTTCCCTATTATATCGCCCAGATCTATTACATCCAGGGTAAAAAGGATGAAGCCCTGGCCTATGCTGAAAACAAGATCAAGTCAGGCAATTCCCAGTATTATGACCTTGAACTGAAACAATTGTTAGGGCATGCCTATTTCGAGAAAAAGGAATATGCCAAGGCCCTGCCTTATTTAGAGTCCTATGTGGCCGGAACCAGCAAAGTGACGCGGGAGAACCTCTATGAACTTTCTTATTCCTATTATCAGGGGAAAAACTACAAGAAAGCCATTGAAGGGTTCAAGCAACTGGGCGGAAAGGAAGATTCACTCAGCCAGCATGCCATGTATCTGTTGGGTGATTCCTATCTCAAAACAGGGGAAAAGGCAAATGCCCGGAGTGCGTTCCTGTTTTGTGCCTCCAATAGCAGCAATGCCTCGCAAAAAGAAATCTCCCGCTACCAATATGCCAAGCTTTCCTATGAATTGGGATATCAGGATGAGGCATTAAAAAGCCTTCAATCCTTTCTTGCTGATTACCCTCAATCGACTTATACCCCCGAGGCCAGAGAATTGCTGGTAGGGGTATTGGCCAACACCAATAATTATCGCGATGCCCTCGTGTTATTGGAAGGTATGTCGAACCCAACTCCCAATGCAAAAAGATTCTATCCCCAGATACTTTTTGGTCGTGCCACTGAATTGATCAATGACGGACAGTTGGCCGAAGCCAATACACTGCTGGACAAAGCACTCAAGGCACCCAACAATGAACGGGTATTGCCCTATGTACAATTCTGGAAAGGGGAGATCGCTTATCGCAACAATGACCTGGATAATGCCATTCGGTTTTATAATGGGTATAAAGATGCCGGAGCCCCGACCAATGGAGAGGCCAATGCTAATACAGTTCGGTATAACCTGGGATATTGCTACCTGAGAAAGGAGAATTATCCGGTGGCACTTACCTTCTTTGAATCCTTGTCCAAAAATCCCGCGTTGAATTCAGATCCTTTGACCCAGGATGCCTATCTGCGGACAGCAGATTGCTATTATATGGAAAGGAATTACAACAAGGCCAAACCCATGTATGATAATGTGATCAAGTATTCCTGGCCCGCGGAGGATTATGCAACCTTTCAACTGGCAATGCTGGCCGGTGTGAAAAACACATCGGAAAAGGTGAAGCTGATGAATAACCTTACCCGGAAATTCCCGCGTTCAGGGTTGGTAAACGATGCAAACCTTGAGATCGCTAATGCTTACTTATCCGATGAACGTTTTAGCGAAGCCATTCCTTATCTCGACAAATTGATCAGTGGAAATGATGAACGATTCAAACCACAGGCCTACCTGAAATCGGGAAATGCCTTTTATAATGTCAATAATAACAATGAGGCGCTGACCCGCTATAAAAAGCTGGTGTCCACCTATCCCAATACACAGGAAGCGGAAGATGCGATCGGGAATATCCGCGCCATCTATGTGGAGCAGGGACAGCCGGATGAATTTGCCGGGTTTATGCGTCAGGCAGGACGACCACTGAGTGTTAGCACAGAAGATTCCCTGACCTGGGCTGCGGCAGAGATACAATATGCCAATGGCAATAAGGATGCTGCGTTAAATTCCTTTGGTACCTATCTGCAACGGTTCCCGACAGGCGCCCATGCCCTTGAGGCCAATTTTTACAGCGCCGGCATATATGCCGACCGGAAGAAATGGCCCGAAGCGATCAGCCGTTTTGATTACGTAGCAGAGCGCGCTCCCAATCAATATGCAGAAGCCAGCGTGCTGCAATTATCGCGTATCTCTTTCTTTGAGTTAAAGAACTATGCGCAATCGGAGACCTACTTCAAACAATTGAAGGAACTGGCCAGCAATCAGGAGAATAAATTGGAAGCCATGCGTGGCTTACTCCGCAGCCAATACCAATTGGAGAAATGGACCGAAGCGTTGGATAATGCCAAGGAACTGGTGAATGAAAAGGGGAGTAGCACAGATGACAAGACCCTGGCGAATATGGCTATTGCCAAATCCTATCAGGTAAACCGGCAATATGATCTCGCTATTGCAAATTATAAGTCCGTTGTATCCCTCAACAAAGCTGCTCTGGCTGCCGAGGCCCGATATGAGATCGCAAACAGCTGGCTGGCCCTGAACAGACTGGGTGACGCGGAGAAGGCCGCTTTTGAAGTGATCAATAAATCTGGTTCCTATGATTATTGGGTCACCAAAGCCTATATATTACTGGGCGATGTATTTTTTAAACAGAAGGATTATTTCAATGCCAAAGCGACCTTCCAAAGCATTGTGGACAATAGCCTGAACCCTGACCTCAAAACCGAGGCTCAGACCAAATTGACCAAAGTGATGGAAGAAGAACAATTGGAAAGCAAAGTGAACGGATAATTTAAGTAAAAACGCATTCAAGAAATACCTATGACGAAGGGCTCCCTCCTCTACACGATCGTAATTTTTTCAGGAATGGCCATGGCTATTCCCGCATCGGCGCAGGATACCACCAAAAAGAAATCGGTTGATATCCTATCTGAATTCAAGCCAGTGCTGAAAGAATCAGCGAAGATCAATTTTAATCCATCTCCGGCCCCCAATGACACGACCCGGCCGGTTTTGAATTATAATATCCCCAACCAGAATCTGTTGTTTGCCTACCAACCCGGGACCTTGCAACCCCTTGCCATGGATATCGATTCGGGCGGACGATGGGATAACAGCAGCTATATTAAGGCTGGATTCGGGAGTCTTAAATCACCGTTGGTGGAAGCAGGTTTCTCCTTTGGTGATGGCAAGACCGCTGGTTTGAATATCTATGCCAAACACCTGGCGGCAGAAGGAAAACGGGATTTTCAGGATTTCTCCAATACCCGTGCAATCCTGAGTGGTTTCTTTCAGACAGCAAAGAGTATAGAATGGAATGCAAAATTAGGCATGGAACAGGAGCGGTATAATAAATACGGATACCTTCCTTCTACCCTGACATTTGATAAAGATTCCATACGCAACCGCTTCCAGACCATATCCGGAGCGATCGGTTTTCATAACATCCACAAGACCGAATACGGGATATCCTATAATCCGGATCTGCGGATCGACATCTTTACCGACAACCATAAAACCACAGAGAGCAATACCTTTCTCAATCTTCCTTTGCAAAAGACCATCGGAAAGGTATTTGCCGTCAACCTCGGTATCACCTTTGATCTGACCCGGTTGAAACCCAATGGCAAGGACGCGATCAACAACACCTTGTATTATATTTCACCGGCGGTTCTGTTCAAAACACCCAATATCAATATCCAGGCGGGTATACGTCCATCCTGGGATAACAAGAGTTTTAGAATGTTTCCGAATATCACTGCCGAAGTGGGTACCGAAGACCAACGGTTTACCTTCCAGGCTGGTTGGATCGGATACCTGCGTAAGACCTCTTATCAATACCTGGCTTCGCAGAACCCCTGGTTGTATGTGCCTGATCAGTTGTTGAACTCGGCAATTGATGAACGCTATGCCGGATTCAAAGGTTCGGTGGGTGATCATTTTTCCTATAGTGCTAAAGTTGGTTTCAACCGGATCAAGAATCAACCCCTGTTTGTGAATGATAAGGTTGATGGGAAATCATTTTACACAGTGTATGAACCCAGCATGAATGTATTGCATTTCGGTGCAGAAGTGGGTTACTCTGTTCAGGAGCGGTTTTCGCTTTTGGCTGGAATGACCTTGAACCAGTATTCCAAACTCACAGTAAATGAAAAGGCCTGGGGATTATTGCCGTTGGAAGTAAAGGCAGCCATGCGATTGCAGGTGTTAAAGGACCTTTGGTTAAAGACCGATCTGTTTGCCTGGAGCGGACCCCAATACCAGACGCAACCCGGACCTGCCGATAAATTGAAGGGAGCCTTTGACCTGAGTTCGGGTCTGGAGTTTCGTTTTTCAAAAAGCCTGAACTTCTGGGCTCAATTCAATAATCTATTCAATAATGAATATCAGCGCTGGAACCAATATCCTGTATACGGATTCAATTTCCAGGCTGGAATCATATTCTCCTTTACGCAAAAAGCCATGTAACTATCTTTTAAAAAAGGTTTTAATTGAAAAGTGGAGAAATCCCTAATTTGCCTGCCAAATGAACCTGGACTCCACTTTATATAAATACCTCATCACTACTGGTTCGCTGCCCTTACCGGGTTTGGGAACGTTGCGGGTGAATCAGCAATCTGCGACCTACGATATAGCCGGGAAACAGTTTTTACCGCCAACCTATCATTTTTCGCTGGATCCAGAGGAGAAACAATCTCCGGGTCAGGTATTTGAATGGTTATCTTCTTCCTTAGGGATTGGGGATAGTGAAGCGATTGAATCACTGAATAGTTTTGCCAATCGATTTAAACACGAATTGAGTCAATCGCGCAAGTCCATTTGGAAAGGGGTAGGGGCGTTTAAAAAAGACCTGGCCGGTGTACTTTCCTTTCAATCCGAGGAGATCAATCCACTTGGTTTGAGTCCGGTTCCAGCGGAGAAAGTCATCCATGCTCATGCTTCCCATACAATGCTTGTCGGGGACCAGGAGAAGACCAGCGAGGAAATGACGGCCTGGCTCGAAGAGGAAACTACGCCTCGCAACTGGCCGATGATCCTTGCCTGGGTATTATTGGGGCTATCCCTTCTTTTTTTAGGGTACCATTTCTCCAAAAATGGATTGAATGCGCCTGCTTTTGGCAATGAACAAACCATAGAGACAACCCCCTGATCTTTATTCATTTTCTTTTACCTTGCGGCCATGGATGCACAGGTTCATTATACGGCCTGCCCGGTTTGCGGCGGCCATGGATTTCAACCGGTTTTTTCTGTTCACGACCATACCGTTAGCCAGGAAGATTTTTTGATCCTGGGTTGTACGGAATGTGGGCATCGGTTTACGCAGGATGTACCCGGGCCCGACCGTATCGGCGCTTATTACAAGGCGGAGTCCTACATTTCACATACCAACAGTTCAAAAGGGTTGATCAACCGGATGTACAAGATCGTCAGGGGTTACACCATTGGCTCGAAACGCCGCTGGGTAGAGAAATACACCGGATTGAAAAAGGGGGCTATCCTCGACATTGGCGCAGGAACCGGTTTTTTTATTGCTGAAATGAAGAGTAATGGATGGGTGGTTACAGGCCTGGAACCCGATGCGGAAGCGCGGGCTGTTGCGTTTGACACAAATGGGTTAAAGCTCGAAGGATTGGATACTCTATATCAATTGACACCTGGAACCTATGACGCGATCACCCTCTGGCATGTGCTGGAACATGTGCATGACCTGGAGGGATATGTAAAACGGTTTAATGAACTGCTCAAACCGGAAGGGCGTTTGATCATTGCCGTTCCCAATCATACCAGTCATGATGCAAGAAAATATGGGAAGGATTGGGCGGCTTATGATGTGCCCCGGCACCTTCATCATTTTTCACCGTCCAGCATGAAGCATTTATTAGAAGAACGTGGGTTCTTATTGCAGGAAATGCGGCCTATGTATTTTGATGCGTTTTACGTGAGTCTGTTGAGTAGTAAATACAAGAGTGGGAAAACAACCTGGCTATCGGCCTTTCTTATCGCTTTTGTTTCCAATATCAAAGCATTTTTCCACCGGGAGAAATGCAGCTCGATCACCTACATTTTTAAACAAAAGGCGAATAGCTGATAGCTTTTAGCTATTAGTTTCCAAACTGCACCTCAAATAACTTGGGCCATCTCTTCCCGGTGATGAATATTTTCTTTGTCACCGTATCGTAGGCGATTCCATTGGGTACATCCACCTGGGGGTCGATCTGTTTTACCCGCTGCCAGATATCCGATACATCCGCTTTGCCCATTACCTGTCCGTTCGAAGGATCGATTCGTAATATATAGGGCATGGTCCATTGATTGGCATATACATACCCATTGATGAATTCGAGTTCATTCAGGTTATAGGCCAGTTCTCCGTTTTGATATACACCTTGCGTGCGGAGTAAGCGGAAGGTCTTAGGGTCGTAGAAATAAAGATTGCTGCTTCCATCACTCACGATCATTTCTTTGCCATCGGTGGTGATGCCCCAACCTTCGGTATTGATGGGGAATTCAGCGATCTTTTTAAAAGTGTTGATATCGTAAACAAATACTTTATGTTCTTCCCAGGTCAGTTGAAACAGGGAATCACCCCAGGTAGCAATGCCTTCGCCAAAATATTCGGGTTCCAGATCGATCCGTTTCAATACTTTCCCTGTTTCCAGTTCTACCTTCATGAGGCGTGAATGCCCTCGTTCGCCTGTTCCTTCATAAAAGTCTCCTTTATGAAATACCAGGCCTTGTGTAAAAAAGGCGGTGTCGTGGGGATATTCTTTAATAATCGAATAGGACATGGGCCGGGTAATATCCGGTTTTTGAGGATCAGGGGTATTTCCACCCCCATTGCCCGGGTCATTACACGATGCCACCAGGCTCCATCCGGCGAGTAAGGATATGGCTATGCGCATGGGTCTAATATTCTGACAAAGATAGACTTATGTTTAAAATCCAAGGGGTTAATTCCTCGCTAAATTTTTCAATCTCCCTGCTTTTTTCGTGGCCGGCTTGCAAAATCCGAAAATTGAGGCTATGTTTATGGTGGATTAGGTATCAACTTTTTACTTCTAATTCGCCCTCCGTATCCGGGAAAAATCTTCCCAATAACCATTTTGATCATACCCTGCTAATTCCAATTCCCGCAGAAACCACGTAATCCCCCTGTGGAGCCGTTTTTTTCATTCTTTACCTTTTGAAACAATGATGAAAAAGCTGGCTGGCTTTGTGTTGTCCTTTCTGCTTGTACAATTGATTCATGCTCAACGAAATTGCTCGAGCCATGAGTATGTGCAACGCATGCTTGAAACAGACCCCACTTTTGCCCAACGAATCTCCGAGATCGAACAATTCACGCACCGACTGACCCATCGTACTGTGGAGGTCAATGACCTGCCCGGATCCGCCGCGGATCAACCTGTATTGGTCATACCTGTTGTGGTGCATGTGATCTATCACTATCCCGACGAGAATATTCCTGATTCCCGGATCAGGGACCAGATCGAAATACTAAACCGTGATTTCCGACGCCTGAATGCGGATACCACCAATATCCCTGGTGGGTTTGCTGACCTGTCTGCGGATATTCGTATCGAATTCAAGTTGGCAACCAGTGACCCTAAAGGCAGGGCCACATCAGGTGTGGTGCGCAAATATTCTCCCCTTACCAAGTGGAAGATGGATGATAAGGTAAAATTTGATGACGAGTTAGGCTCCGATGCCTGGGATGCCTCTCAATACCTGAATATCTGGGTTTGTAATATGGATGACCTTTTGGGTTATGCTAGTTTCCCCGGCACCCCGCTGGAACGTGATGGCATCGTGATCAATTACAAGGCCTTTGGCCCTGTTGGATATTTCTCGCAATACAATAAAGGCCGTACCACCGTACATGAAGTGGGTCACTGGCTTAATCTACGGCATATCTGGGGCGACTCAGATTGCGGGGATGACCTGGTAGGGGATACCCCTCCGCAACGAAGCTATACGCCCGGCTGTCCCTCTGGTGTCAGAGTAACCTGTAACAACGCATCGAACGGTGGGGATATGTACATGAACTATATGGATTTTACCAGTGATGCCTGTGTAAATATGTTCACTTACGGACAGAAGCAGCGGATGCGAACCCTATTTGAGGAAGGCGGGCCACGTCATTCATTCCTTAATTCACGCGGGTTGGCTGACCCGATCCTGGAGGAAGGCAGTCTCCCCGATAATACGCCCAGATGGCTTCATATCAAGCTATATCCCAATCCAGCCAATAGTACGGTGACGATGAATTTTCAATATGATGTTCGGTGGATCGGAAAGGAATTGCGTGTGACCGACCTCTCCGGACGGATTATCCTCCGCACAACAATCTCTCACGCCATACATACGGTTGATATCAGCCGTCTTGCTCCTGGCGTTTACTTTATCGATGGAGAAAAGGAGGGAGAGAAAATGCGGGAGAAGTTCATTAAGCTTTGACCTTGATTTAAGGATTAAAGGATTGCCCAGGATTTGACCAGGATTTAAAGATTAGAGGATTACAGGATTAAATGACTGAAGGATTGAGAGGTAAATTAAATTTTACCCCTCAATCCTTCAGTTATTTAATCAATTCATCAATGAATCCTGGCAATCTTCCAATCTTTAAATCCTGGTCAAAGATGAATGGCCTCTCCATACGCCACCTCAATTGCATCCTTCACGCTTTCGCTAATGGTGGGGTGGGGGTGAATGCTATTCAATACTTCGTGATAGGTTGTTTCCAGTTTACGGGCAGTTACAGTTTGCGCAATGATCTCGGTAACATTGTAACCGATCATGTGCGTACCCAGCCACTCTCCATATTTGGCATCAAAGATCACTTTTACAAATCCTTCCGGATGACCGGCAGCCGAGGCTTTGCCACTGGCGCTTAACGGGAATTTCCCCACTTTGATTTCATAACCGGCTTCCTTGGCTTGTTTTTCGGTAAAACCTACGGATGCGATCTCGGGAACGCAATAGGTACAGCCCGGTACATTGCCATAATCGAGTGCTTCGGGTTTGTGGGCATATTTCTTTTCGCCAAAGGCGATATTCTCGATACAGATGATCCCTTCTTTAGAGGCTACGTGGGCCAGTGCCTGCCCGGGAACACAGTCTCCGATGGCATAGATACCAGGTATATTGGTTTGATAAAATTTATCAACCATGATCCGGCCCTTATCTGTTTTTACTCCCAGGGTTTCCAAACCGATATTTTCGATATTGGCGGCCACACCAACAGCACTCAGCAATACATCTGCTTCGAGTGTGACTTCGCCACTGGCGGTTTTCACGGTGGCTTTTACACCGGCGCCTGCTGTATCCACCTTGGTCACTTCGCTGCTGGTCATGATCTCAATACCTTTTTTCTTAAGGCTTTTTTCCAGTTCTTTTGAAATATCCTCATCTTCTACCGGAACGATCCGGGGCATGAATTCAACAATGGTCACTTTCGTACCGATGGTATTATAGAAGTAGCCAAATTCAACTCCAATGGCGCCACTGCCCACGATGATCATGCTCTTTGGTTGGGTAGGTAGGGACATGGCTTCGCGGTAACCAAAGATCTTTTTGCCATCCTGTTTGAGGGCAGGGAGTTCGCGGCTGCGACCACCCGTGGCAATGATGATATTACGGCCTTCCACCACGGTTTTGCTGCCGTCTGCTGCCGTTACCTCAACCTGGCCTTTGGCTTTTAATTTGCCATAGCCCATTACCACATCGATCTTATTCTTTTTCATGAGGAATTGAACCCCTTTGCTCATTTTATCGGCCACCCCACGGCTCCGCTTTATCACCGCATCAAATTGGTGGGTTCCCGTTGCCTCGATCCCAAAATCTTTGGCATGTTGGATATATTCCATCACCTGGGCCGATTTCAACAAGGCCTTGGTGGGGATACAGCCCCAGTTAAGACAAATTCCACCCAGACTTTCCTTTTCGATGATCGCGGTCTTTAACCCCAGTTGGGATGCCCGGATCGCTGCCACGTAACCACCTGGTCCACTGCCAATTACAACGATATCGTATGCCATAAGATGTAGATTGAGTTTGAATTGAGAAGCGAAGTTATTTGAAATGAGGGAATTGGCAAAAGGCGGGATGGGGGAGAGGTGGGGCGGGAGGCGTGAGGCGTGAGTGGTGAGACGTGAAACGTGAAACGTGAGATTGGACCCTGCTCACGTCTCACGCCTCACCACTCACCACTCACCACTCACGTCTCACGTTTCACGCCTCACGATTACCCTTTCAACCTATTTCTCCCACAATCCCAGACTTTTTTTCTTTATTTCCAGTACTTTCCCTACCTTTGCCGTCCCAAAAATTTGAATCGTCATGGCAAGAGTATGTCAGATCACAGGTAAGGTTCCGATGACCGGTAACAAGGTGTCGCACTCGAACATCAAGACCAAGCGTCGTTTTCTGCCGAATTTGCAGACAAAGCGGTTCTTCCTGGCTGAGGAGGATAAATGGATCACTTTGAAAGTATCTGCGGATGGTATCAGAACCATCAACAAACGCGGACTTCTCAGTGTGGTTAAAGAATTGAGGTCTAAGGGACAACACATTTAATCGTATCAAACGTAAATAATCATGGCAAAGAAAGGAAACCGTGTACAGGTAATTCTGGAATGCACCGAGCACAAGACCAGCGGTCAGCCCGGTACTAGCCGGTACATTACGGTGAAAAACAAAAAGAACAACCCTGAGCGTCTGGAGTTGAAAAAATTCAATCCCATCCTCAAGAAAGTGACCGTTCACAAAGAAATTAAGTAAGAGACCTTAACTCATTAAGATATGGCAAAAGCAGCAAAAACAGCGATCAAAAGTAAAGATGCCCGTGCGGCCGCTGAAGCAAAGAACTGGACCAAAGTGATCAAGTCTGTTCGTAGTCCTAAGACCGGTGCCTATACCTTCAAGGAAGCCATCGTTCACAAGGATAAGATCAAGGATTATCTGGCTCAAAAATAATTTCGCGCCATTGCAAATTATACAGAAGCTATTCGTAACCGCGAATGGCTTTTGTTGTTTAAATAATCAATCCCAATTCAATCCTTATGGGTTTCTTCAATAAACTTTTTGGGAAAAAGGAAAAGGAAAGCCTCGACCAGGGTCTGCAAAAGACGAAGGAGAATTTCCTGAGCCGTATCACCAAAGCCGTTGCAGGAAAAACAACCGTGGATGCCGAGGTACTCGACAACCTGGAAGAAGCCCTGGTAAGTGCCGATGTAGGCATTGATACCACCGTTAAGATCATTGAACGAATTGAAAAAAGGGTTGCGCGGGACAAATACATGAATACCTCGGAGCTGAACAAGATGCTCCAGGAAGAGATTGAGCATATTCTGGTAGATGCACCCGCGGCAAATAGTTATGCCTTCGATTCCGAACTGCCAGCCAAACCCTATATCATTTTGGTGGTAGGCGTAAATGGGGTGGGGAAAACCACCACCATTGGCAAACTCGCCCATAATTTTAAATCAGCCGGAAAATCGGTGTTGCTTGGCGCTGCCGATACCTTTCGCGCAGCGGCGGTGGATCAATTGACCATCTGGAGTGAACGGGCGGGTGTACCGATCGTAAAACAGGACATGGGCAGCGACCCTGCCGCCGTGGCTTTCGATACGGTCCAAAGTGCCGTTTCCCGAAACAGTGATGTGGTTCTGATCGATACCGCAGGACGCTTACACAACAAAGCCCATCTGATGGACGAGCTGAGTAAGATCAAGCGGGTCATTCAAAAGGTAATACCCGATGCTCCCCATGAAGTGCTGCTGGTGCTCGATGGAAGTACCGGACAGAATGCTTTGGAACAGGCCAAACATTTTACAGCAGCGACGGATGTAACTGCCCTGGCGATCACCAAACTCGATGGTACAGCCAAAGGAGGTGTGGTACTCGCCATCGCCAATCAGTTTCATATACCAGTAAAATTTATCGGGGTTGGAGAAAAGATGGAGGACTTACTGGTGTTTAATAAACATGAGTTTGTGGATTCCTTATTTAAAACACGAAATTAATTCGTGAAATTCGTGTTACATGAGAGCAAAGAAATTACATAAGGATAAAGTGAACATCATCACACTTGGCTGTAGTAAGAATATGGTCGATAGTGAGGTGCTGAGTGGGCAATTGCAGGCCAATGAGATCGATGTGGTACACGAGAGCGGGAAGAAAGACCACAATATTGTCATAGTAAACACCTGTGGGTTTATAGAAAAGGCCAAGGAAGAATCCATCAATACTATTTTAGACCAGGTGGCCCTGAAGCAAAAAGGAAAACTGGATAAGGTCTATGTAACCGGATGTTTGAGTCACCGTTATCGCGATGATCTGGAAAAAGAGATCCCTGAAGTGGATGCCTGGTTTGGCACCATGGAACTTCCCCTGATCCTGAAACAATTTGAAGCGGATTATAAATCTGAGTTACTTGGTGAACGATTATTGGCCACGCCCCAGCATTATGCTTATCTCAAGATCAGCGAAGGCTGTAACCGTACCTGTTCATTTTGTGCCATTCCCCTGATGCGTGGTGGGCATGTCAGTAAAACCATGGAAGAACTCGTGGCGGAAGCAACGGCACTGGTAAAGAAAGGGGTGAAGGAGATCATGCTCATCGCTCAGGAGCTTACCTATTATGGGTTGGATATCTATAAGCAGCGCATGTTGGGTGAATTGATGAAACGCCTGAGTGACATTAAGGGATTGGAATGGATCAGGCTGCATTATGCCTACCCACATAAGTTCCCACTGGATGTACTGGACGTCATGCGCGAAAGGGAGAATATTTGTAATTATCTCGATATGCCTTTGCAACATGCAGCCAATAACATGTTGAAGGCCATGAAGCGAAATATTACCCGCGAAGAAATGGAGGAGTTGATCCTTGCCGTACGGGAAAGGGTGCCGGGCATTTGTTTACGCACCACCCTGATCACCGGTTTTCCGGGGGAGACAAGGGATGATGTGGAAGAACTGAAGTCATTTTTACAACGCCAGCGATTTGACCGCGTAGGTATATTCACTTATAGCCATGAAGAGGGTACCTCGGCCTATTCCGAGGTGGATGATATTCCAGCTGCGGAAAAAGAAGAAAGGGCCCGGGAGATCATGGAGGTACAACAGGAGATCTCTTATGAATTGAACCAGGATAAGATAGGTAAGGTATTTAAAGTTATGGTCGATAAGAAAGAGGCCGGACGATACCTTGGCCGTACCGAATTTGACAGCGTAGAAGTGGACAACGAAGTGGTCATCAATACAACCCAACGTCTCCGCCCCGGAGATTTTGTCCAGGTAAGGATCGTAAAAGCCTATGATTATGACCTGGAAGGGGAATTGGTCTGATTCCTTTCTAAGTGTCCCATTCTAAAAAAGTCAATTTTCTACTACAAAAAAGGGAGATTCATTTTTACACCACAATCCCATCATTTACTATTTGTTAGGAGCCTTACCTAAACCATCTTTGTATCAGCAAAGCAAGGTTAATGGTTCTGATTTTTAAACCTCCTATGAAAGACCGACAAAACCGCATCCTGTGAAAAACCACTGCAACCGCAGTAAACCAATCGTCCTTTACGTTTATGACATCCCGCCTTTTCAGGTGGGATGTTTGGTTTATACAGGACCTGTTTATCCAAATATATCATTGAGTAATCCGGCCAACCTCACGCCTGCTTTCAGCAAACATTGGTTCAATTCCTCTACATGATCAAAATTGTATCGGAAGCCCAGCTTTTGGTCTGGTTGGGTGATCTCCTTATATAGCTTTTGGCTGGTGGAGTAGGATTCCCAAAACCATTCGGTCATGGGTTGTTCCTGCCAGACTTTGCGGTCGGTTTTGGTGGCATGATTTATTGCATGGGCAAATTCGGTGTAGCTCAACTGTTGAAATGCCAGCAATTGATCATCCCACAACCGGTGGAGGTTGGTATTTTCATTGAACCACATGACGTAGATCCTGTTACCACCCAGGTCTTCGGCCCGGCTTACATGCATGGGTTGGTGGATATCGCCGGTGATATGGATCAATAAGCGGAGGTACATTTTTTTTACATCCGGTGCCAGGTCTTTTTTCTTCAGTTCGGCGATCAGGAAATTCAATTTGGTATAGGCATCGGTGAGGGTATCTTTTTCCAGGTACGCTTTTACTTCTGATTCACTCATTCCGTCCTTCAGGTTAATATAGTGCCAGTTATCCAGGTTTTTATAGGCCGGGTCCGATTTTATAAAATCCGCCCAGGTACTTCCCATGGCAAGGGATTCATAACCGAGTATGGCTTTGATGTTTTTGCGGGCTTTGGCGGTGAGGTAAGAGTCAGCGATCTGTCCTACCACCCGGTGCCCCAACTGGCCCCAAGCGAGTGATTGAAGGGGCAGACAGGCCAGAAGTAAATAAAGAAAATAGCTTTTCCGAATGCGCATGGTTTTATTTTTTTTAACAATTATAACCCGGGCAAAATTATTGGTAAAAATCTTAACAATCTCAAACCATAGCTTAACAGGGCATTAATAATTATTGGGCTTTAGATTGCGTCTATTCCGGTATAAGTTAACCGTAAAATCAAAAACGTATGAAGCGATTACTTACTCTTCTGTTTTTTGCCGGTATCACCACTGTGGTTATGGCCCAGCCTCCCCGCCCGAATCCTTACGGCCGTCAAAATGGCCCGGTAGCAACCCGGAGTTCACAGTACATCGGGAAATCTTATCATTATTCTTCCCGGGAACGCGACCGTGACATTGCAAAAGTGTACCGCAAGTTCTCCCGAAAGATCCGTTCTGCCGGTAACCGGCTTTTTGCCAGCCGCTATAAAAAGGTCAATGAAATTAACCGCCTCGAACGCGAACGTGACCTCGAGATCGGAAAGATCAATGCGAAGTTTTATAGCCGGAGGAATTCGGCACGCAGGTAAGGAATGGATTACGCGGATTGCACGAATTACACAGATTATTCATATTTGACGGATCTGTGTGATTTGTGCAATCCGTGTATTCAATAAAAAGACTAATTTCCCCTCCCAAAAACTACATTATGCAATTTGAATGGGAAGGGGTTTTCCCGGCGCTCATCACGCCTTTTACTTCAACCGATGAACTTGACCTCGAACTGTATGATAAAAGCCTGAAAGCACAGGAACAGGCAGGTGTCCATGGCATAATCCTTGGTGGATCCCTGGGTGAAGCCAGTACCCTGACCACGCCGGAAAAGGAAATATTGGTGAAAAGGGCACAGGATAAGCTTGGCGGCCGTCTCCCGGTCATTTTAAACATAGTGGAGAGTTCCACACGCGAAGCAGTACGCCAGGCGGAATTGGGCCTTCAATGGGGTGTGGATGGATTTATGCTTCTGCCACCGATGCGCTATAAGAGTGATGACCGCGAAACGGTGACCTATTTCAAAACTGTAGCTTCGGTTTCTTCCCTGCCCGTCATGATCTACAATAACCCGGTAGATTACAAGATCGAGGTTACCCTGGATATGTTTGCTGAATTGGCGGAGCTTCCCCAGATCAACGCGATAAAGGAAAGTACCCGGGATGTAACGAATGTAACGAGATTGATCAACCGCTTTGGGGATCGGTATAAAATACTTTGTGGGGTGGATACTTTGGCAGTGGAGGAGCTTGCCCTGGGTGCACATGGTTGGGTGGCTGGTTTGGTGGGAGCCTTTCCAAAGGAAACGGTGGACCTCTATCACCTCGTCAAACAAGGGAAATTGGAAGAGGCCCGGAAGCTTTATCGGTGGTTCATGCCCCTGCTTGAATTAGATATTCACCCCAAATTGGTTCAATATATTAAACTGGCCGCCTCTCATACCGGCATCGGAAGTGAGTATGTGCGTGCACCCCGACTGATGCTTGTTGGTGACGAAAGAAAAAGGGTAGAAGCTGTGATACAGGAAGCCCTGACGAATAGGTTGTGATATTAAAGTTTCCCGCAGCGTTCGCAGCGCTTCTTTGCGAACCCTGCGAGAAGCCTTACCTCGAAATATAGTCGGCATGAAATATAAGGACGCAACAAACAATGAAATAGACCATGCCTTACAAATGGCCTGGGAGGCATTCTTGTTTTATCGGCAACAAAGCCTGGCTAAAAGAGCAGAATTCATGCGTACCATCGCTAACGCGATCGAAGCCTGTGGTGACCGGTTGATCCAAACCGCTATGCGCGAAACGCATTTACCTGAAGCCCGCCTGCGTTCAGAAAGGGCCAGGACCATTTTTCAATTAAACAGTTATGCCAATGCCTGCGAAAAAGGGGATTGGCTGGAAATACGGATTGATACGCCACTCCCGGAGCGTAATCCACCCCGTCCGGATATTCGGAAGATGCTGGTACCATTGGGGCCTGTTGTGGTCTTTGGTTCCTCCAATTTCCCCTTTGCCTATTCTACCGCAGGGGGTGATACCGCGGCTGCTTTTGCCGCAGGTTGCCCGGTAATTGTAAAAGCCCATCCAGCCCATCCTGAAACCTCTGAAATGGTTGCCGGAGCGATTCATTCCGCTATTAAAAAGATGGGATTACCTCAAGGCTTGTTTTCCCACCTACACGGCGCTTCCTTTGAAGTGGGAAAGGCGCTGGTGACACACCCGCTGACTAAGGCAGTTGGATTTACCGGCTCATTTACCGGAGGAAAGCAATTATTCGATTGGGGCCAGCAACGGAAGGAACCGATCCCCGTCTTTGCGGAAATGGGAAGTGTGAACCCGGTATTCTTATTGCCAAATAAACTACAGAAGGATGCATTTGCCATTGCTGAACAATACGCCGCTTCCATCACACAGGGAGCTGGTCAGTTTTGTACCAACCCCGGGCTGATCATTGGTATCGAGAGCGAGGGACTTCAACGTTTTATACATGACCTGGGTAAAAAGATTCAGCAAATTGCGCCTGCACCTATGCTGCACCCCGGAATTGTCGGTGCCTACAAAGAGAAAAAAGGAAATGCCCTTTTGCAGGAAGGCGTTCACCTGGTTGCCGAATCCGAAACCACTGTAAAGGAGGGAGAAGGCCTGCCAACGATCGCTACGGTGGAAGGCAAGATTTTTTTAGAGAACCCCTTGCTTCATCAGGAAGTATTTGGCCCTTATTCCCTCGTGGTCCGATGCAAAGACAGTCAGGAAATGCTATCTGTGGCCACGCACCTCGAAGGACAATTAACGAGTACCCTGATGGCTACCGAGGAAGATATTCTTGCTCATGAAAAGGTGGTAAATGCCATCCAACTCATTTGTGGCAGGATCATATTGAATGGAGTCCCTACCGGCGTGGAGGTATGCTGGGCCATGCAACATGGAGGGCCATATCCCGCCACAACAGACAGCCGATATACAGCAGTAGGGGCAGATGGGATCAAACGGTTTGCCAGACCGCAGTCCTTTCAAAACTGGCCAGACCACTTACTTCCTGATGAACTTAAGAATAGTAATCCACTGGGTATTTGGCGGATGGTGAACGAAGAATGGAATAACGGGGTTATCTGATAATCATTTATGGAATTCAAATAAAACCACAGAGACACAGAGGCACAAAGAATAATTGAAAAAACTTTGTGCCTCTGTGGTTAAAAAATTCTAATTTAATAGTAAGGTTATGCTGCTGATAAAGAATCCTCTCTTTTGTGCTTCCACACAAAGTAACTGGTAACAAAAGTGGCCACCACAAAATAGGCCAGCAGGAAATACGCTATCCCTGGAATAATTGTACTTGCTTTGAACCAATCTCCCTCCTGTAACAGGATGACCATTCCCACTGTATTTTTTAGTGTTTCAAATATCAGGGCATAGGGGTTTCGGTCCATCAATTCGGTATAGGCATAGACCATTAAAAAAATAAATCCCCCGTAGATAAAGATATCAGGCGTACCAATGTTCGCAATATTTCCAAACAGGTAACTGATAAATAAAAGGGTCATAACAATTTGAACCCAGCTCCAGATATGCAGGCCTCTCGATGCCCTGGGGTCATATTTTTCGAAATGATACACATCTTCGATCTTGGGTACCGGGTATTTTTCGGCCACATCTGCTGGCCTCCAACCGGTAGGCATAAACCAAATCCGGATTTTATCCCAAACATTATTGGTTCTCCACGCATCTTTTACCAATAACCAGAAATGCTGAAAATTGATACGGATCGGGTTCCAGGTGGCAGCAGGCCTCGTGATGCCATATACCGGTGGTTTATCCGGCAACTCTTCCTGAAAAGTGCCAAACAGTTTATCCCAGAAAATAAATATCTGGCCAAGGTTCTTATCAAGGTACTCCGGGTTGATGGCATGGTGTACCCGGTGATGAGAAGGGGTTACAATTATTTTTTCCAGAAAACCCATCCGGTTAATGTGGCGGGTATGATACCAAAACTGTGCAAAGAGATGCAGGGGCGCCAATATGGCGATCACTTCAAGTGGAACACCCACCAGGGCTGCAGGAAGCAAAAGGAAAGTAAAGTATTCAAAAATGGAGGCGATACTTTGCCGAAGGGCACAGGCCAGGTTGAACTCTTCACTGCTGTGGTGAATGATATGCCGGTTCCAAAACAGATTGATATGGTGACTCCAGCGATGGACCCAATAGCCCTGAAAATCGATGACGATAAAAGCGACCACATAGGTAAGCCAGCTGGCTTTGATGGTGAAGATAGCCAGGTGATCGACCATCCAGCCATAACTCAAAATGCCGATACTCAGGCCAAGTACATCCTTGGTGACATTGGTGATGCCCGAGCTCAGGCTGGAAATCATATCCATGTTCCGGACCGTATCATAACCTTTGCGCCAGCCATACCATTTTTCAAATAATACCAGGAACAGAAAGGCAGGCATGGCAATGAGCAGAATGCGACCATAGGTTTCCATAATAGCAGCAATTATTGATTAAAAATACAAAACCGCTCAATATCTTTATCCTTAACATGAGCCTGATCAATTATAATCTTCCCGGGGCGCCCTTTGGCGGGAAAGGGGGTGTTTTTCAATGTATTGATGCCCATACCTGTGGCAATCCAGTTCGGTTGGTACAGTCCGGAGGGCCAGTACTGGAAGGAAATAACATGTCGGAAAAACGACAACATTTCCTTCGGGAGTTTGACTGGATCCGGAAAGGGTTGATGTTTGAACCCCGTGGCCATGATATGATGAGTGGGAGTATTCTTTACCCGCCGCATGACCCGGCCAATGATCTGGCTGTTCTTTTTATTGAAACAAGTGGTTGTCTTCCCATGTGCGGACATGGTACCATTGGTACGATCACCATCGCAGTGGAAAAGGGGCTGGTACATCCTAAGGTGCCTGGTCTGATCCGATTGGAAACCCCGGCCGGACTGGTCGAAGTGCGTTATGTTATGGAAGGGGATAAATGCAAGTCTGTACGCCTGACCAATATCGCCTCTTACCTGGCGGCTGAAAATCTGATAGCTACCTGTCCCGAATTGGGGGAATTAAAAGTGGACGTAGCCTATGGCGGAAATTTTTACGCGATCGTGGATGTTCAGGAGCACTTTCCCGGGTTGGAGCATTTTCCCGCCGATAAGCTGATCTATTGGGCCAGGGAATTACGTAAGGATATCAATGCCCGCTATACATTTGTTCACCCGTTGAACCCAACGATCCAGGGTTGTTCGCATATACTCTGGACCGGAAAGGTCATTGACCCTAAAGCCACGGCAAGGAATGCTGTGTTTTATGGTGATAAGGCAATCGATCGTTCCCCCTGTGGTACCGGAACCAGCGCCCGAATGGCGCAATGGTATGCCAAAGGGAAATTGAAGAAGGGTGATCTCTTTATTCATGAGAGCATTATCGGTAGTCAGTTCATCGGGCGGATTGAGGAGGAAACAAGGATTGATGGACAACCTGCAATAAGACCTTCCATTGAAGGTTGGGCGCGCATCTATGGAGCCAACAGCATTACCATTGATCCGGGGGATGATGTATATGCCTATGGATTTCAGGTTTAATAAATAAGGAAATGAAATGTATCGTCATCGGCGGGGGCATTATCGGCCTTAGTTCCGCCTTGTATTTGAAGAGGTCAGGATGGGAAGTTACTGTCTTGGAGAAAGGGGATTTTGAGGACAATTGTTCCTATGGAAATTGTGGGTATATCTGTCCCAGTCATTTTATACCATTGGCCACACCGGGTATTGTCAAACAAGGGTTGAAATGGATGTGGAATGCAACCAGCCCTTTTTATGTGCAACCCCGTTTGGACAGAAACCTGATCGATTGGGGGATGAAATTCATGCGCTCTGCAACCAGGGAACATGTGGACCGGGCGGCCGCTCCATTATGTGAAATTTCCCTGCTCAGCCAGAAAGAATATGAAACCTGGAACCGGGAAGGATTGTTTTTTGCCTATGAACACAAAGGGTTGATTGAATTGTTTCAAACCGCAGCCGTTGCAGAACATGCCCGGCATGTGGTGGAAAAAGCCCATGCGCTTGGGTTGACCGATACAAGATTCTTATCAAAAGAAGAGACGGAAGCCCTTGAGCCAGGGGTTCGCCTGAACGTATTGGGTTCGATCTTTTTTGCCTGTGATGCCCACTGCCATCCAAATACCCTGATGCTGAATTTGCGTAAGATGCTTTTGGCAGAAGGGGTACAACTGGAACCCCATCAGGAGGTGACCGGATTTGAGAAAAAGGGTGGGAAGATCCAAACCGTTTTGACAAATAATAGCGCTTTCTCCACCGATGCGGTGGTACTGGCCACCGGCTCCTGGAGTCGTGAGGTCGCTAAACGGCTTGACCTGCGATTGCCTCTGATGCCTGGCCGGGGATATTCCCTGACACTGGAGGATTCACCCTATAAGGTAAACTACCCCTCCATATTGGTTGAAGGGCGGGCGGCGATTACACCCATGGATGGGAATAAGATCCGTTTTGGTGGTACGATGGAGATCACTTCCCATTCCACGCCACCACGAATGAACCGCGTGGAAGGAATTTTGAAAGCCGTCAAACGATATTACCCTGACTTTGTTATTCCTCTTCCAAAGCCGGAAAATATCTGGTATGGCTACCGGCCCTGTTCGGCCGATGGGCTGCCTTATATTGGGCGGGTAAAAAAATGGGAAAACCTGGTTGTGGCCACCGGGCATGCAATGCTGGGACTTAGCCTTGGTGCCGGCACCGGTAAACTGGTCAGTGAAATACTGAACGAGAAAACAACCTCTATCCCCCTGGATGCGTTTCAGGTAGAGCGATTCGGAGGCAAATGATTAACTTTATTCAAACCACTTGTCATGAAAAATAAAATGATTGGATCCCTTCTTCTGATATTGGGATTTTCCTTTACTATCCAGGCACAGCACAGCCTTACCAAAAAATGGGAATCTGAAGCCCGTTTTAAAGTTCCTGAGTCTGTATTTTTTGATAAAACAAAACAGGTGCTGTATGTAAGCAATATTGATGGCACTGACCCCTGGGCTAAAGATGGAGCAGGATCTTTGGGAATGATGGGGCTCGATGGCCGTATCATTGCCGCAGAATGGATCGGTGGGTTGAATGCTCCCAAAGGCATGGCTATGTTCGAAGGCATGCTTTATGTAGCTGATCTTGATCAAATCGTCATTGTGGATCCTTCCATTGGAATTGAAGTTTCACGTATTACAATTGGCTCCGCCATGGGATTGAATGATATCAGTATTGATGAGCAGGGTGTGGTGTATGTGACGGATTCAAAAGGAGGAAAACTATACCGTGTTAAAAACGGAGCCCCTTCTGTTTTGCTCGATGGCCTTAAAGGTCCCAATGGGGTTTTGTGCCACAAGGGACAGGTTTACCTGTTGAATGATGGCGGACTTTATAAGGTGGAAGGCGATGAAGCCAAACTCATTGCTGATGGCCTGGAAGGATTTACAGATGGTATAGAACCCGTCAAAGAAGGTGGGTTCATCGTTTCCTGTTGGGCAGGCGTGATCTACTTTGTAGACCTGACCGGGAAAAAAGAGCTGTTAATAGATGGACGTCAGGGAAAGATCAACTCTGCTGATATCGGGTATGATCCCGAAAAAAGGATCGTTTATGTGCCAACTTTTTGGAAAAATTCTGTGGTGGCTTACGAACTAAAGTAACAAATCTATAACGCAGGAATTGATAATTTCACCGCATGGAATTTTTGTCACAGCGAATCCCTTACCGCGAAACAAAGCAGTTCTCCAGGATCGTACTGGATCATATTGACCAGGCTGAACCGCTTCGCCCCTTTTATGCACATGCTGTTTCACGGGCAGGATTTGAAGCGGCCATCAGGTCCCGTCAATCTTTCCACACAGACCGGGAAACCCTGTATTCCCATTTACAGGAGCAGTATAAAGGGTTAAGTATTTCTGAAAAGTTGATCAGGAACCTGGAGGACCTGCGTTCTGCCAATTCATTTACGATAACCACGGCTCACCAGCCCAATCTTTTCACCGGGCCACTCTATGTGATCTATAAGATCCTGCATGCGATTCAATTGGCCAGGCATCTTTCCGAACAATTCCCTGATAAGAAGTTTATCCCGGTTTATTATATGGGATCCGAGGATGCCGACCTGGATGAACTCGGGCACCTATTTCTAAACGGGGAGAAGTTGAATTGGGATACAACGCAAACCGGTGCGGTAGGTCGCATGAAGGTGGACAAGGGTTTGTTGAAATTGATCGATCAGATTGCCGGGCAGGAAGGGGTTCAACCCTATGGTGCTGAAATAGTCGATATCCTGAAGCAGTGTTTTAAGCAGGATATTTCCATACAGCAGGGTACATTTCATTTCCTTCATCAATTGTTTGGGGAATGGGGCCTGGTGGTTTTGATCGCCGATGCGCCTGCACTTAAGAAGAAAATGATCCCAGTATTTCAGGAAGATCTGTTGGCGCAAACCCCTTCACAGATCGTGGAGCAAAGCTCTGCCAGGTTGGGAAAGGAGTATAAGGTACAGGCCAGTCCACGGGCTATAAACCTGTTCTACATGGTCGATGGTATCCGCAACCGGATCGAGACAAGTTCGGATGGTTTTCAGGTGGTGGATACAGAGATCAGGTTTACAAAAGAGGCCCTGCTCAAAGAACTGGATCAATACCCGGAGCGGTTTAGTCCCAATGTCATTCTTCGAGGGTTATACCAGGAAACCATTCTGCCGAATATTGCCTTTATAGGTGGCGGAGGAGAATTGGCTTATTGGCTTCAGCTAAAGGAATTGTTTACGCATTATAAAGTGCCTTATCCGATGCTGGTCTTGCGCAATTCATTTTTGGTGGTGGAAAAATCTTGGGTCGAAAAGATAAACAAGACCGGATTTGATCTGGTTGATTTTTTTCAACCCCTTCGTGAATTGATGGATCGCTACGTAACCCGGGCATCAATTAATGTTGTCCGATTAAATGGTACCTTGACTGATACGGAAGCCATCTTTGACCGGATCAAATCACAGGCGGGCGCTGTTGATCCAACACTGGCTAACCACACTGAAGCGATCAAGGTACAGGCGGTTAAAAAGCTGAAGGAGCTTGAAAAGAAAATGTTACGTGCAGAGAAACGAAAATTTGCAGATCAGCAAAGACAATTATCTTTTATCAAGGACCGGTTATTTCCCGGAGAAGGATTGCAGGAACGCGTCGACAATTTTATTCCTTACTATGCCAAATGGGGGAGGGGGTTTCTTCAGGCCTTATTGGATCATACGCAAACCATCGAGCAGGAATTCACCATTCTTACAGAAAGGTAAGTGCTTGGACTCTTTTTTCCTGGCTGTTAAATCATACCTCCAGAACAGGCTTCTTTTCCAGGTAGAATCTGATTCCCTCCAGTACGCCTTTGGATAATCTCTCCCTGGCAAAATAGATATCTTCCATGCCACGAAGGCTTTCCAGTTCGGGGCTATAATTACCAACTACGATTCCCCTTGTCTTTCCTACGAGCATATCGATATCATTTCCGCTGTTTCCGGCAGAAATAACCTGTGACGGATTCAGTCCCCACTTTTCTGCTACGAATTGAACCGCACTTCCTTTGCCAGCGCGCATAGGAAGAAAATCGAGATAGCGGTTTTCGGTTAATAATACTTTGAAGCTAAGTTTTCGTTCCTCGAGGGCTTTTTCAATCATAGCCAAGTATTCCAGTGAAAACCGAGGTTCTGTATAATAACTCAATTTAAAGGGCCACTGTGCTTCCTGCTCCTGCAGGCGAATACCCGGGATCTTTTGCAGCGCTTTTTCCAAGGTTTCCCGGTCCCATTGCGAGGCTATGTTTTTTTCCCAATCTTTATCCGCGACAAAATCATGGCCATAATAAATTTCCGATCCGGCGGAGCAGATCAGCGCATCGGGTACAGGCAGGTCATATTCAAGGATCGCCTTTTTAGTCAGTTCAAAATTTCTTCCGCTGGCAATGCCAAAGGCAAAGTCCATTTTATGGGCGTTGATCCAATGTGTTAGTTCCCTCAGTCCATAGATATCTTCTCCTTCTGCGATGGTGCCATCCAGGTCGGTAACCAGAAACCATTTTTTTTCTTTAGGGTCGAGTTGAATATTATTATTTTTTGGTTGCAGGAGGGCAAGGGCTTGCTGTACATATTTTTCTGCATGAACATCCCAGGAATAAAGATCATTTACCCCTAAGACCCCATTATCAGAAAATAATTGCCATTTTGCCTGATCACTGATAATGGACTTTATGGCTTGTGCAATGGCGACAGGATCTTCCACATCGGTGAGAATACCATTCTGGCAGGATTCAATAATTTCCCGGGGGCCGCCTGTGGGGGATGCAATGACAGGTAATCCACAGGAGGCAGATTCAACAATGGTCAGCCCGAAATTTTCACCAGGAGTTCCATTGACAAAAACGCCTTTGCTATGGGCAGCTATCCGGTAGATCTCCGGCACTTCTTTCTGGGGATCATTCTTTTTTGGGATAGCGAGTTTGCCATACAGATCGTATTTATCTAGCAGCAAAAGCAGATTGGTGAGTGTTTCGCGTTCATCATCCGGCATCTGGCTGATCTCTTTTCGGACACCGGCAAAGATGGCGAGATTGGCCATTGACTGCAGCTCTTTGTCTTCTCCGTAGGCTTGAATGATCGTTTCGAAGTTTTTTCTCTTGTCGGGCCTGCCGATGGAAACAATCAGTGGCTTTTCGTAATTGAATAAAAATCGTTTTATTTCTGAAGAGATCCGGTGTAAGGCTTGTTCCTGTTCCAGATCCATTGTAAAGTGAGACAGGCTTTGGCGATAATATGGATAAAACAATTCCCGGTCAGTGCCTGGAGGGATTACCGTGAATTTCCCTAAAGACTTGTTTTTGTAAAGCGTATAATGGGTGTCGATTTCATGCTGGGTGCTGGTTATGATAAGATCAGCCTCCTTTATCACCATTTCCTCGACCTCGATCCTTTTTTGCATTTGAAATTGCTGCTCGATCTTCTCTGCATGCATGCCCTGTCGAAGGAGAATATTCAGTTTGTTCCGACCCAATGAATGTCCGGTGGATATCAACGGTATTTTCCAATGTTGGCTTATGGCAAGAGCAATGAAATTTCCGTCAGCATAGTGCCCATGCGAAATATCCGGATGTTCATTTTCCCTTTCAGTAAATTGAATTGTATGTTGAATGAATTCGGAAAGAAAATCCCACAAGGTTTCTTTCTTTCGGTACCTGTTTCCACCACAGCTAACCCGGATGATCCGCGCTTTTTCATTCACTTCTTCAACTTCCCGGGAATAATCGGCGCTTACTTTTTTATCGATAATGCGACGGGTAAATAAATCAACCTTCCTTACCTGGGGATGTGTGGAAAGTGCGTTTAATAATTCAAGGACATATTTAACCTGCCCTCCAGTGTCCTGATCTCTTCCGATCTCAGGATGTTTGACGCGTATCAGTCCATGTGGACTAAATAATTGTATGTATAGTCCCTTCATGTCCTATTCACAGTTTCGAATAATTGAAGTTAGCCATTTTGATTGAGAAATACCTTTGTATATTTAAATAATTCATATTCACAAAAATTTAATAAATGTTTTATGTACTCAGGTTCAGGGTATAGTGATTGGGAAATAGGCGATGTGACAATGATTATTGAGAATGGTGTTTATCATTTATTTCATTTGATCATACCGAATCATGATTATATCGCTCATGCTGTATCAACAGATGGGATAAGTTGGAAGCGCGTGAATAATGCCTTATTTGTAGGAGATCCCGGTGAATGGGATGATGATATGTTATGGACCATGCATGTTTGTAAGTTGGGAGAGAAGTATAGAATGTTTTATACAGGACTTCGACGCCAGGATAAAGGGGTAGCGACACGGATTGGGATTGCTGAATCAGATGATCTGTTGCGTTGGACAAAGGTGGAACACCCGGGGTTTCCACTTGGATCTGAGGAAGGGGAATTTTATGAGTCATTATCAAACAATCCCAGAAACTGGTTGAGTTTCAGGGATCCTTTTTATATGGAGGTTGACAACGAATCTTTTTTACTTCTTTGTGCGCGTGTGGGTAAAGGGCCTGTTTCACGGCGTGGTTGTGTTGGTTTGTTCAAGTGGTCTGGGGAACGATATCTGGCTCTTCCTCCGTTAATGCATCCAATGGCTTATGATGATGTGGAATGTCCATGTGGGTTTGAATTAAATGGCAGGTATTATCTGATCGGTTCAATTCGGGAGGATGTGAAGATAAGGTATTGGTTTGCGGATTCTTTTATGGGAGAGTATCATAGTTTTCACGCCGATGTGCTCATGCCGCAGGGGAATTATGCCGCCCGTATTTTGAAGGATGAAGATCATCTGCTGATATACAATTTCTTTTACACCCATGGTCAGGTTAATTCCCTTCGGGTATTTCCGCCACCAAAGGAGTTGGCGACGGATGAAAAGGGGAGACTTGTTTTGAAATCCTATTACCGTTGGAATGAGATGGCGGCTAAACCAGTTGCACTTGATGGGCTTGGTCATCCCAGTCCTCTTTTTGAAAACCCAACCAATCAATTGATTTATGAGGATGGTAAATGGACCTGTGGTGCCAGAAGCGGGTATGAGATTTTTTGGTGGTCAAGGCCTTCTGCTAATTTCATATGGGAAGGCCGGTTAAATGTGGAGGGTATGGGAAAATTTGGACTCACCGTTTGTACGGATAAAGAAGCGAATGGCTACTACATTTCCTTTGATATAATCAATGGGTTGGTTCAATTCCGTGCCTGGGGTTACAATGCGAATGATCAAAAGAAGAATTTTGTTTTTGAAAATATTCAATCCAACACCATTGTGGTTCCGCATGACAGATCATTCCATTTCCGGTTAATCATTTTTGGGAATTATGTCGAACTCTCTGTGGATGGCGTTGTGAAAATAACCTTGATCGATTATCAATGGTCCTGTTCAGGATTTGGGCTGTACTCAGCATCTTCTGTTATTTCCCTGGAGGAATCCACAATTCGAAGTTTGCCGGCTGTGATCGATGAGTATGCAAGTCAGGAAAAGGCGGAAAAGAAAGCGGTTTAATCAAATTTATTCTCCCAACCATCTTTTTTCAGTTTCTCCACTTTCTCGATCACTTCGTTATTCAGTTTTTCTTTATAGGAAGTAACTGCTGCGGACACTACAGGCTCAAAAGCGCCAATGATCTCAGCGGCCAGGATGCCTGCGTTTTTTGCGGCGTTGAGTGCTACGGTAGCCACCGGGACACCATTGGGCATTTGAAGAATTGAGAGTACAGAGTCCCAGCCGTCAATTGAGTTGGAAGATTTGATGGGAACCCCGATCACAGGCAAGGGTGTGATAGCGGCTACCATACCGGGCAGGTGTGCAGCACCCCCGGCTCCGGCAATGATCACCTTCAGGCCTCTTTCCCTGGCTTTTTGGGCGTACTCCACCATACGTAAAGGGGTGCGGTGTGCCGAAACAACGGTTACCTCATGAGCGATCTTAAACTCCTTCAGGATATCGGATGCAGCCTGCATGACGGAAAGGTCGGAGTCGGATCCCATAATGATGCCGACAAGGGGTGGCGTAGAGGATTGGGGCATATATGTTTGACGGTTAGTAGGGGCAAATTTAGGGGCTTTTATCTGTAACCCTATCGCACCAGATCCCCCTTCAGCCTTAATAATTCGGTTTCGGCCACTTTTGTATTATACCTGGCAGCGATCAGGCGGTTATAGGCATCTTCCAGGCTCTTTTGCGCTTCGCGTAATTGAATAAAGGTGGCTGCGCCTAATTTGTAGGTTTGAAATACAATGTCCACATTCTCTTTGGCGAGTAAGATATTGGCTTCCTCCAGGTCTAATGCTTTTTTCTGTTGTTCATATTCCTTCCAGGCATTGATCACACTCAGGTTAATGAGTGAGCGTTGATTCTCATACACCAGTTTCTGATAGTCGATGTCCAGTTCGGCCTGCTTGATCAAGCGTTTGGTGTTGTAATTATTTAGAATGGGGATGGTGGCAGTAAGTCCATAGTTTAATCCCCTGTTTCTGCTGAAGAGTGGTTGAAACGGGTTGACCACGGCCTTGTTGTCGGTCCGGTTGAAGTTGTAGTTGCTGTTAAAACCAAGAATGGGAAAGCGGTCGGCCTTTCTTTCCTTAAGGGTCAATTGGGCAATATCAATATTCTTCTTATTGATCTGAAGAAGGGGATTGGATTGTTCCAGATTTTGCTGGATATCACCCAGTACGATCCCAAAATCCACTGGTATGGAATCGGAGACAGCATAGTCAGTCCGGGTAGAACCGGTAAGTTGATTGAGTTGCTGTTTAAGTTGGGTGATCAATGTCTCCTGGGTCAGGATAGCAGATCGCTGTGCATTCAGGTCCACTTTGCTTTGGAGTACATCGGGTTTTGCGCCCACGCCAATATCGAGTTTATATTGGGCCAGTTTCACCCGTTCTTCGTTGAGCGACATCTGCTCCTGGATGGCCTTTAGTTGCTGTTGTTGCCTGACAATGCTGTAGTAATTGGTGATCACCATTGCTACGGTATTAACAACCTGGTTCTTGATCGCCAGCTCTCCTAATTTGACAAACTCTTCGGCCTTATCCCGGATCACAAACATCTTCATCCCATCAAAAAGGGTCCAGTTCAGGGAGAGGGAAGCGGTAAGCGTATTGGATTTCACCCCATTTCTTTCCCGCTTTGTTCCATCGGCAAATTCCTGTTTCTGGTCATTGTTATTCCAGGCCTGGCCCGCATTGGCATTAAGCCGGGGAAGGAAGGCTGCATTGCGAAAGGAATAATCAAGGGCTGCTACGGCAGAATCATTGCGGGAGAGGCGGATATCATAATTGTTTTCCAGGGCCTGTGCAATGGCGTCTTCAAGGGATAGCAGCGTTTGTTGCGCATGAAGCGCAATCAGGGAGAACAGGGAAAGGGATATGGTTCCAAAAAACTTTTTCATGGTGAGTCCATTCTTTTTAAACATGGGCAGGTTCCGGATCGGGATTAGGGGTTGTTTGTTGATGTTGTTGTGCCGTGATCTTTTCAATCTCACTGACCTTCTTATTCGTTGACAGGAAAGAATACATGGCCGGTATCACAAAGAGGGTCAATATCAGAGAGAACAGGATACCACCAACAATAACGACACCCAATGGGATACGACTTGTAGCGGCAGCTCCTAACGATAAGGCAAGTGGCAAGGCGCCTAATGACATAGCGAGGCTCGTCATCAGGATGGGACGCAAACGTTGCGTAGCGGCATATACAGCCGCTTCGGTACGACCCATTCCTTTAAGCCGGTTCTGATTGGCGAATTCAACGATCAGGATACCATTCTTGGTCACCAGACCAATCAGCATGATCATCCCGATCTGTGAGAAGATATTGAGGGTATGTCCAAAAATCCACAACGATAAAACGGCTCCGGCGATGGCCAGAGGTACGGTGACCATGATGATCAATGGGTCAATGAAACTTTCAAACTGCGCGGCCAGGATCAGGAAGATCAGACCGAGCGCAAGTAAAAAGGCAAAACTGGTATTGCTGGAACTTTCGGCAAAATCGCGCGAGGAACCTGACAGGGAGGTTGCAAATGTTTCATCCAATAATTTATCGGCGATATTTTGCATCTCTTCGATCCCGTCACCAATCGTTTTCCCCGGTTGAAGCCCGGCGGAAACCGTAGCAGACTTATACCGGTTAAAGTGATAGATGGTTGGAGGGGTATTGGACTCTGCCACATTTACCAGATTATCGAGACTGATCATCTCGCCCCGGCTATTCCTTACAAACAAACTTTTCAGGTCATTGGGATCATCCCGGTCAGCACGGGTCACCTGTCCCATTACCTGGTATTGTTTACCATCTTTTGTAAAATAACCAAGACGTCTGTTGGAATACGCCAACTGCAAGGTTTCTGAAATCGCGTTGACACTAACCCCAAGTTCAGCTGCTTTGATACGGTCAATTTGTACACGGAGTTCGGGTTTATTGAACTTTAGGTCCACATCCACCTGTTGCAATACATCGCTCTTATTGGCCTCTTCAATGAATTTGGGAAGTATGGAGGTGAGTTTCTGGAAATTGTTATTCTGGATCACAAAGGCCACGGGTTGCCCGCCACGGCGGTTCACGGAAATCGTTTGTTCCTGAATGGCAAAAGAACGGCCTTCGTTGAACCTTGGTAAGTTACGGTTGACCATATTGACGATATCGCCTTGTGATCTGGAGCGCAGACTTGGATCAATTAATGTAACCCGGACAAATCCGGTATTGGCGTTTCCTGATCCGGAAAACCCTGGAGAAGTAACACTTAAAACTACTTCCCTTTCGGGTACAGAGTCAAGCATAAAACCCGATACACGGTCGACAAATTTGTCCATCGCGTCAAAGGAAGTTCCCTCCGGCGCGGTCATCTGAAGCCTGAACTGACTGCGGTCTTCCATGGGTGCAAGCTCTGATTGTAATTGTCCTCCAATCAGAAAAATGGTAGCGCCACAGGCTAAAATGATAACGATGGCCGCGCCGCGGATCCGCATAAACCCTTTTAGTAACCGTTCGTATCCATTTTCCATGCCTCTGAAGAAGGGTTCACTCTTCCGGTAAAACCAGGAATGCTGGTGAATATTTTTTCGGGTCAGTTTTACGTTCAGTACAGGTGTCAGGGTAAGGGACACAAAGGCCGAGATCAATACCGCACCGGCTACCACGATACCAAATTCACGGAACAGGCTTCCTACAAACCCCTGAAGGAATATGATCGGCAGAAATACGACCGCAAGCGTAATGGAGGTAGCGATGACCGCAAAGTAGATCTCTTTGGATCCCTCCAGGGCCGCCTGCCATTTCCCCATACCTTTCTCCATCTTCTTATAAATATTTTCCGTGACAACGATTCCGTCGTCGACCACCAGACCTGTTGCGAGAACGATGGCCAGCAGTGAAAGGACGTTGATCGTATATCCCATTAGGTACATGATAAAGAAGGCGCCAATCAGCGAAACAGGAATATCGATCAGGGGGCGGATGGCAATGATCCAATCCCGGAAGAAGAGATAAATGATCAGGATCACCAATACGATGGCAACGATAAGCGTTTCTTCTACCTCTGCAATTGAGCGCTTGATGAACTTGGTCTGATCAAGCGCGATATTGATCTTAACATCTTCGGGAACATCCTTTTTGATCTGTTCCAGTCGTTTGTAAAATTCATCGGAAATGGAAACGTAGTTCGAACCGGGTTGGGGAACAATGGCCAGGGCGATCATGGGGATGCCGCTTTCTTTCAACACAGTTTCTTCATTTTCCGGCCCAAGAATCACATTGCCAATATCCTTGATCCGTATATCGGCCCCACCAATGTTCTGAATAATGACATTCTCGAATTCTTCCTCCGTATTTAAACGGCCAAAGGTGCGGACCGTGAGTTCGGTGGTATTTCCTGAAATTTTCCCCGATGGAAGTTCCACATTCTCCCGGAGCAAGGCAGATTGTACATCTCCCGGGGTGAGCCCATAGGAAGTAAGTTTAGCGGGATCGATCCATATCCGCATGGCATACCTTTTCTCACCCCAGATCTGGATTCCTGATACACCGGGAATGGTTTGCAAACGTTCTACCAGTACATTGTTGGCGTATTCCGTCATTTGCAACTGGTTGCGGGTATTGCTCTGAACGGTCATGGAAAGGATGGCATCTGAACTGGCATCGGCTTTTGACACCACGGGTGGCGCTTCAAGATCGGGTGGGAGGGAGCGAATGGCTTGCGATACCTTATCCCGTACATCATTGGCGGCGGCTTCCAGGTCTATTTCCAGATCAAACTCCACATTGATATTGCTGGTGCCATTGCTGCTGCTGGAGGTAATGTTCTTGATCCCGGCGATACCATTCACGGCTTTCTCCAGCGGTTCTGTGATCTGGGTTTCGATTATATCAGCATTCGCTCCTGCATAGGAGGTCCGTACGCTGATATTGGGAGGGTCAATGGCCGGATAGTCACGTACCCCAAGAAATTTGAATCCTATGATCCCAAACACCACAATGATGATGTTCATTACGATCGCCAGGATCGGTCGGCGTAAACTCAGTTCAGATATATTCATACTTCGCTTTTCGGAGGCGATTAATTAATGATCTTATTAACGGCTATCGTAGCATCGGGCCGTATACTCAATAATCCGGTTGTAACAACGGTATCTCCCGGCTTAAGTCCGGAAAGTATTTGTACCCTGGCTGAATCTCTCACTCCGGTTGTAACATCCACAAATGTGGCTTTCCCACCCTGGTAAAGGATTACCTTCTTTCCCCGGGCCTGCGGCACCACTGCCTGTGAGGGGATCAGAAGTGAATTGGGATCTGGTTCAAATTGAAGTTTGACCTTGGCAAATACCCCGGGTAGTAAAAGGTTGTCCTTGTTTTGAATGATCGATCGCACAGTGAGGCTTCGGGTATTCTCCGTTACGGAAGATTCAGTGGCAACCACTTTGGCGCTCCCTTCCTTATTGGAGCCTTCAAAGGTGAAATTCACTATCTGACCAGTCTTTATTTTCCCACTGTATTTTTCAGGAACAGTGAAATCGAGTTTTAATTGATCGGTCTGATTGATGACGGCAATGATCGTGGCAGGGGTAACATAGGCACCGGGACTGATATTCTTTAATCCCAATTTACCATTAAAAGGAGCCCGGATTTCCGTCTTGGAGATGCTTGTCCGGATGATATCCATATCAGCCTGGATATTGTTTACATTCAACAGACTGGCGTCATAATCCGATTTGCTGATACCCTGAATCTTGAGCAACTGTGCGGAGCGCTCCTCATTTGTTTTGGCGATCTGCAACTGAACCTCCAGTTTGCGGAGTTGCGCTTGCAGATCGGCGTCATAGAGTTTAACCAGCAGGGTACCCCGGCTTACATAACGACCTTCCGAAATGTTGAGCTGGGTGATACGTCCGGAAACCTCGGGATGGATCTCTGTAGCTTCACTGGCTACGATCGTGCCCGGGACTTCAATATTCTCGGCAAAGGATTCTGATTTTACGATATAAGCGTCCACCCGTATGGTCATATTCCGGGCTTGTGCGGCGGGTGCTGGTGCTTTATTCTCTTCTTTATTCTTACAGCCGGTCGTTAGTACCAGGATCGCCAGAGGGAAGATAAATGCTGAAAAAAGGACAGTCTTTGTTCTCACGTTATTATTCAATTGGTTGGGTGGTAAAATTACAGGTAAAATCGGGTACGGAATTAGATTCCTTTTCCCCAAAAAACCTTCGAACAGGCAACTAAAAATCAAGGCCAATCCATCAACGGTGCAGGAGCAGGATAAAGGGGGATCAGGCGATCACTTTCAAGATCCTTTTGATCTTATTGGCCTGGTGGAGCAGGTCTTGTTTATCCCGGCTTATTACGGTAATATGACCCATCTTCCGGCCAGGCTTGGTCTCCTTTTTTCCATACAGGTGGACAAAGGCATTTGGGATCTCCAAAACCTCTTTCAGTCCCTCGTATTTTACAGGCCCGGAATACCCTTCTTCTCCGATCACATTGACCATAACGGAGGGGAGGATCGGATCGGTATTTCCCAACGGGTAACCTAACATGATCCGCCAAAGCATATCAAACTGCGAACAATAATGGGCTTCAATGGTATGATGGCCGCTGTTATGCACACGCGGGGCTGTTTCATTGACAAAAACATTTCCATCACGGTCTAAAAATAGTTCCACGGCAAACAACCCGGGTGATTGAAAATGCCGGGCCACCGAAAGCGCGATGGCTTCTGCTTTCCAAAGTACCTGCTGACCGAGTTCGGCCGGGCTAAGTTGGTAATCGAGCAGATTTAAGTCCTGGTCAAAATGCATTTCCACCGGTGGGTAAAGCGCCGTTTCTTTTTGATCATTGATGGCCACGATGATGGCGATCTCCTTGTCGATCCGCACCATTTTTTCCAATACCCCTGGAGCATCAAAGGCCTTTTCAAGGTCAGCTTCGGTATGAAGTAGCTGTACGCCCCGGCCATCATACCCCCCTTCACCCAATTTATGTACGGCGGGGAGCAGGTTTATATGTGCGGATACGTCATCCCGGGTTTGGGTTACCACAAAAGCAGGGCTTGGGATATCGTGTTCTTTGTAATATTCTTTTTGCAGGATCTTGTTTTTGATTGTGCGAAGTACAGAGGGTTTTGGGAATACTTTTTTTCCTTCTGCTTCCAATTTTTCCAGCGCTTCGATATTTACATTTTCGATCTCAATGGTGATGGCATCCAGGTTTTTGCCAAAGGCATAGACCGTATCAAAATCGCGGATGCTTCCGCAGGTAAAATGGTGACAGAGATGCGCGGAAGGGCAGTGGGGGTCATTTTCAAGCACGTAAGTTTCAACGGGATAATTGGCTGCTGCCTGCAACAACATTCTTCCAAGTTGACCACCACCGAGAATTCCGATTTTCATGCGGCAAAGATAGGGGAGTTGGGGGACGGAGGACAGATGTTGGAGGTTGGATGTTGGATGTTGGATGACAGATGACAGATGACGGATGACAGGGGTTTGCTGTGCGAGACCCCCTGGTCTCGCACGATTGTCTTGTCGCCTCTGGCGACTCGAACATAAACCTCTTCTTTTTTATATTAGTCAGGAAAGCCGCCAGAGGCGGCCTTCTGGAAGTGCGAGACCAGAGGTCTCGCACAGCAAACCTCCGCCCTCCGTCATCTGTCATCCGTCATCTGTCATCCAACATCCAACCTCCATCCTCCATCCTCCCCAACTTTCCCTACCTTCGCATTATGCGCCCCGACTATTCGCATAAAATGTTCAATGACCGCCGTGGGAACTACTCCCTGCTGATGGAAACCCTGGCCATGGGTGCCTGATCGTTTCTGTATTCTGCTATTTTACCTCCAATTTTTATTGTTCACGAAAAAAACGATTGTCCATGTCACAAACGACAACCTCTTCCATACAAAAAGATATTTCCAATGACTTCCTCCCACTTGAGGGGACGGATTATGTAGAATTTTATGTAGGGAATGCCAAGCAGGCAGCCCATTATTACATGAGCGCTTTTGGTTTTCAGGCCCTGGCCTATTCGGGTCCCGAAACCGGGGTAAAAGACCATGTGAGCTATGCTGTTCGCCAGCACAAACTCACCTTTGTATTAACCACCCCGTTAAGGACGGATAATCCGATCGCGGATCATATTTATCAACACGGGGACGGGGTAAGAAACCTGGCGTTGCGTGTCCCGGATGCCACATGTGCGTGGGAGGAAACCACGCGCCGTGGTGCCAGGAGTTTTATGGAACCTGTACGGATGAAGGATGAACAAGGGGAAGTGGTGATGAGTGGGATTCACACCTATGGGGATACGATCCATCTTTTTATTGAAAGAAAAAATTATCAGGGCACATTCATGCCGGGTTACCGGGCCTGGAGTAACCCTTATTTTCAACCTGCGGATACCGGGTTGCTGTATGTGGACCATTGTGTGGGCAACGTGGGTTGGAACCAGATGAATAAATGGGTGGATTTTTATGAACAGGTAATGGGTTTCCGGAATATCCTGTCCTTTGATGATAAGGATATCTCAACCGAATACTCCGCGCTCATGAGCAAGGTGATGAGCAATGGAAATGGGTTTGTCAAATTCCCCATCAATGAGCCGGCAGAAGGAAAAAAGAAAAGCCAGGTTGAGGAATATCTTGAATTCTATAATGGAGAAGGTTGTCAGCACGTGGCACTGGCCACGCATGATATTGTGAAAACCGTTACTGAACTTCGTAACCGGGGAGTAGAGTTCCTTCGGGTTCCCACTACGTACTATGACGATCTTCTGGACCGTGTGGGAAAAATAGATGAGGATCTGGAGCCATTAAAGGAATTGGGTATACTTGTTGATAGAGACGAGGAGGGGTATCTGCTTCAGTTATTTAGTAAACCTGTAGAAGACCGGCCAACCCTGTTTTTTGAGATCATACAGCGAAAGGGGGCCAAAAGCTTTGGAAAAGGGAATTTCAAGGCCCTTTTTGAGGCGATCGAAAGAGAACAGGAAGAAAGAGGCAATCTTTAGAAATATTTAAACCCCTTGGAATCAAGGGGTTTTTTAATTTATCGTATTTTTAGGCCCTGGTGGGCACCATCAACAACAATAAAGACGTTACTACCACTGAATATTTATAATGAGAAACCTGACCCTTTTCCTTTGTCTGACCCTGCTGGCTTCCGGACTAATGGCCCAAAATGGAGGATATGGTGCTTCCTTTGCCTCGCCATCTTCATTCATTGATATTCAACGCACGCTTCCCCGGCCCGGAGATGCGCTCAAACGAAAAGAGGATACACTCCAAAAACAATTTGCCGAAAAAAAGCTGGAATGGCCCGCGAAATATATCTATATCCGTTCCTTCAAATACGACAGTGAATTGGAGATATGGGTTAAGAATGACCTGAAGGATAAGTTTAAACTTTTCAAGAAGTACAAGGTTTGTGCCCTCGCTGGAACGCTGGGCCCCAAACGCTTCGAAGGGGATTACCAGGTCCCGGAAGGGTTTTATTATATCAATGAATTCAATCCCACAAGCGAGTATCATCTTTCGCTTGGGATCAATTACCCCAATATCTCAGACCGAATTCTCAGTGATACCTATCGTCCGGGTGGCGATATCTATATTCATGGAAGTTGTGTGACCGTAGGATGTATCCCACTTACTGATCCAATGATCGAAGAAGTGTACATTCTGGCGGCACATGCGCAAAATGCAGGTCAGGATTTTATACCGGTGCACATCTTCCCAATCCGCTATAATGTGAAGCGTAGCGTGGATTATCTGGCTAAGCTTACCAAGAATGATGAAGGCCTGCGCGATTTTGCACTCCAACTGCAGGATGCTTTCTCTTATTTTGAAGAGACCAGGCAATTACCGGTGGTGATGTCGGATGAAAAAGGCCGGTATTTTGTGGCCAATGTAAAAGAGAAAGTGGCACCGGCCCCCAAAGCTGAACGAATAGCCCTCCCTCATCGTGTTCGTAAAGTGACCGAAATGGCCGATGTGGTGCACCAATGGCCCGTTTATCCCGGTGGGGGACAGGTCATGCTCGACATGCTGGAATTAGTAGGGAAGAAGATGGGTGACCAACTCCCGGAAAATGTAAACCGCGCTTTTGTCCAGGTTGAATTTATCATCGATTCTGATGGCATGCCGGTCAATTTTAAAGTGCTGCGGGGTATTGACCCCGATTTTGATGATCAACTCATCACCCTGCTGGAAGAAACCATGGTCAAATGGAAACCGGCAGTATTGCACAACAAAGCCGTGGCCAAATTGATGAAGCAAAACATCGAGATCCTTCGCACTGAGTAATCATCGTGAAAGTCTATTTCATTCCAGGTCTTGGCGCCGACCGGCGGGTGTTTAAAAACATCACCCTGCCTGCTGGCTATGAACCTGTCTATGTCGATTGGCTTAAACCCCTGGAGGGAGAGAGCCTTGCCGCTTATGCTGAGAGGGTACATAAAGGCCTAAATCCTCAAATTCCTTACATCCTGGTCGGTTTATCCATGGGTGGGATGATCGCCTCTGAGATCGCACAGAAACACCCTCCGGCCTTGCTGGTTCTGATCTCCTCCATCCCATGCAGTTCGCATTTGCCCGGATATTATCGTAAGGCCGCGGCTTTAAAATTGCAAAAACTCATTCCCATTTCCCTGTTCAAATCCATGGCGGTGATGAAACGTTTTTTTACCACCGAAACACCGGAAGATAAAAAAATGCTCAAGGCGATGATACGTGATGTCGACCCCAAATTCATCTATTGGTCACTCGAAGCGATCCTTGGGTGGAAAATGGAGGAGCCTTTCCCCGATCGGGTGCATATTCATGGTACCCGCGATGAGCTATTGCCTGTTAAATACACCCAACCTACCCATCGGATTGAAAAAGGAGGTCATTTGCTGGTGATGAACAGGGGGGAAGAGGTTAGCAAAATATTGGAGGAGGTTTTGAATAGGATGGGGGAGGAAATAAGGAATAAGAAATAAAAAAAATAACTTTCTCTTTTTTAACTATTTGTCGTTACCAAAACCTGTATCGTCTCCGGCGTTTGCTGCCTCAGCAACACTTTTCTTTCTCCTATGATCTTTTCGAAGATTTCCCGGTGATAATGTCGTATGGTCACCAACTGAAGGCCTTTCATCACCTGCACATCAAATATGGTGGAGGCTGCCAGGGAGAGTTTTTCTATTTTGTCAACACGGTTATCCAATACACACAAAAAGGTGATGGCACCATTCTGTGTCAGGTTAGGTTTTACATTCAACTCTTCAAAATACTGATAGAGCTGGCGAAGGGGTTTTCCTTCCACAAAGGAAAAATCACGCGCCTTCATTTCGATCAACACCTGGTCTTCCTTGAGCACGATCACCGGAGGCAATGTTTTAAGAACCTGTTTCCGAATAACGGTCCCAGGCAGGGCCGGATCAAGGAAACAGCGGGCATAGAGTGGTATTTCCTTGTTCTGTAAGGGCTGTATCGTCTTGGGATGGATAACCTGAGCCCCATAATAGGCCATTTCAATGACCTCTGTATAGTTCAGCTCCGAAATGACAGCGGCCTCCGGATATTTTTTGGGGTCGGCATTCATTACCCCGGGTACATCCTTCCAAATGGTAAGACTTTCCGCATCGAGTAAATTGGCAAATACGGCACCGCTGTAATCCGAACCTTCCCGGCCAAGGGTGGTACTCTCGTTTTCATCGGTAGAGCCGATAAATCCCTGGGTCAGGACCATACCCTTCCGGGCTAATTCGGGTCTTACGATTTCCTGCACATGCTTCGCCGTTTCCTCCCAATGTATGATCGCATCGCGGAAATGATCATCCGTCTTCAGGATATCCCGTACATCCAGCCAGGTATTTCCCAGACCGGTTTCGTTGAGATAAGCACTAATGATGGCGGTTGACATCAATTCGCCACTGCATACGATCTGGTCATAATAATAGTCATAATCCCGCACGGGCTTATCATGCAGCAACCATTCCACTTCGGTAAAAAAACTACGCAGCCTGGTTTCACAATCTAAGTAATGGGTGACCAACAGGTATTTTGCGGTTTGGAGATGTTGTTGTTTGATGATCTCAAAAAGCGAGAGGGCTTCATCGGTTTTTCCTGCAAAAAAAGCCTCCGCCACTTTTTCGAGTGCATTGGTTGTTTTCCCCATGGCGGAAATGATCACAACCAGTGGCCCCTGGTTATTTTCGCGTATAATTTGGGGTATCTTTTGAATCCTTTCAACACTATTTACGGAGGCACCACCGAATTTGAAAACCTTCATGTATAATGTACATTTTAATTGCGGGGCAAAGGTATTTAGGATAATTGATTATTCAGGACTAATTGTTTTCGGAAAAAAGCTGGCGGTGAAAAGCTGCTCGCTATTCGCTTGTAGCTTACATTTGCTCCATCTAACGAAAACTCAAAATCCCAACGCATGCAAGTTAACAGAAAGGTGCTGACCCTGGATGAATTCACGATCCAGCAGTTGCGCAATTTTCCCCAGGCCACCGGTGAGTTGAGCAGTTTGTTGCGCGATATTGGGCTGGCCGCAAAGCGGGTAAATGTAGAGGTAAATAAAGCCGGGTTGGTGGATATTCTGGGTGACCATGGTTCAGTGAACGTGCAAGGGGAGGATGTAAAGAAATTGGATGTATTTGCGAATAACCAGTTTACCGGGGTTTTGCATCATGGTATCAGTTGCGCGGGTATTGCCAGTGAGGAGATCGATGATTTTGTAGCTTTTGAAGATGAGGTGAGTAAGGATTCAAAGTATGTATGTCTTTTTGACCCGTTGGATGGCAGTGGGAACATCGATGTGAATGTATCCATCGGAACAATTTTTAGTGTTTACAAGCGGATAAGTCCGTTGGGGACTCCGGTGACGCGAGAGGATTTCCTGCAACCGGGTATCAAACAGGTGGCTGCCGGGTATATTGTTTACGGTTCATCGACCATGTTGGTGTATGCCACCCGTCGTGGGGTGAACGGGTTTACGCTGGATCCTTCCATCGGGGAATTTTGTTTAAGCCATCCGGATATAAAATGTCCTGAAGCGGGATTGATCTACTCGGTGAATCATGGCCATTTTTTCCGGTATGAAAAAGGGGTACAGGACTATATTCAGGTCTGTCAGGCCAAGACCAAGGCGACCGGGGGGCCTTACACCCAGCGATATATTGGAAGTATGGTATCGGATGTGCACCGGAACCTGATCAAAGGTGGTATATTTATGTACCCGGGGACCTCGGATAAACCGGAGGGTAAATTGAGACTTTTATATGAGTGCAATCCCTTTGCTTTTATCGTGGAAGTTGCCGGAGGCAAGGCCACGGATGGCAAACAAAGGATACTGGAGGTGGTACCTCAACGGCTCCACCAGCGCTCACCGTTTTTTGTGGGCAGTCGGACCATGATGGAAGAATTGGAAACCTGTTTAACACCATAACATGAAGACGATCATTTCGGTAAAGGACCTGGTAAAGAATTATGGAAATTTTCAGGCTGTCAAAGGCATCAGTTTTGAGGTGCGTGAGGGGGAAATTTTTGGTTTATTGGGACCCAATGGGGCCGGAAAATCGACCACCTTGGAGATCATAGAAACCCTTCGTGAGAAAACCAGCGGAGAGGTGACCGTTGATGGATTTGACCTGGATCGTTCCCCGGAAGAGATCAAGAAAATTATCGGGGTTCAGCTTCAAACAAGTGGCTATTACCCAAACCTCAACCTCACCGAATTGATCCAACTTTTTAATGGGTTGTACAACAAACAGGTAGACCCGACCGGATTGCTGGAAATGGTCAATCTGCTGGAGAAAGCAAAAGCCAAATACAAAGAATTAAGTGGTGGACAAAAGCAACGATTCTCTGTGGCCACGACGCTGATCAATGATCCACGGATCATATTTCTGGATGAGCCAACAACCGGTTTGGACCCTCAGGCCCGTCGCAATTTATGGGAATTGGTCAGGAAGATACGCGAGCGCGGAACCACGGTGATCATTACCACTCATTACATGGATGAGGCTGAATATCTCTGTGACAGGGTAGCGATCATTGATTCTGGACGGATCGTTGCCATGGAATCGCCGGATAAACTGATTGATGAACTGGTAGCATCCGGGTTTGAACGCCCCAAGGAGGTTAAAAAAGCAAACCTGGAAGATGTATTTATACATCTTACGGGTCATTCACTCCGTGAAAACTGACAATACTTAACATGAGCATACAGGACAAACTGAAACAATTTATGTCGGGCAAACTCGACGAAGAGAAAGCAGCCGGAGTGGCCTTTCTGGAAGAAAACAAAAAGCGACCTGAAGTAAAAGAACTGGAAGGTGGCATACAGTATGAAGTACTGGAAGAAGGGCAGGGGCGTCAGCCAGCCATCTCCAGTACAGTAAAGGCCCATTACCGGGGTGCCTTATTAAATGGAAAAGTATTTGATAGTTCCTTTGAAAGAGGACAGCCCTTCTCTGCCCCTTTGCGCAACCTGATCAAGGGATGGCAGATCGCCATACCTCAAATGAAAGAAGGGAGTACCTGGCGTCTGTGGATCCCTTCGGATCTTGCTTATGGCGACCGGGGAGCCGGACGGGATATTCCCGGTGGGGCTACCCTCATCTTTGATGTACAACTGATCGAAATCCTTAATTAATTTACATGGACACTATTGATCTGCGTTATCCCATTGGGAAATACGAACCCCAACCATTTTCCATCGAGCAAAAAATCGAATGGCTGGCGGATATCAAATTTCTTCCGCTGCTGCTCGAAAACTCGATCCTGAACCTGAACGAAGAACAACTTCACACCCCCTATCGGGAGGGTGGTTGGACCCTCAACCAGGTTGTACACCATGTGGCCGATAGCCATATGAACGCCTATTGCCGGTTTCGGATCGGGTTAACCGAAGAAAATAATCCGGCTATCCGACCTTATGATGAAAAGGCCTGGGCTGAATTGTATGATGTAAAAAAGCTTCCCGTCAATATTTCCATCACGCTGCTTCATGCCCTGCATATCCGTTGGCATGAAACACTGAAGTCCATCGCTGATGACGAATGGAATAACCGGACCGTCTACCACCCCGAAAGCAAAAAGACCATGCGTCTCTGGTTCTTGTTGGGTATGTACGCCTGGCATGGCAAACACCATGTGGCACATATAACAAGTTTGCGGGAGCGGATGGGCTGGAAATAGTACCAATCAGGATTAAAGTATTTATAGATTTTGGATGATTAGGTTTTGGGTTTGATTGATGTTTTATCCCTTGAATCTAAAAATCCTTTAATCCTGGTCTATCTTTGTTGTTATGAAATGGACCACCCTTTCCTCCGAATATCTCTTCAATGACCTATGGTTTAAAGTAAGAAAGGAAACCTGTCAAACACCTGCCGGGAAAATTGTTTCCCCCTATTATGTGTATGAGTTTCCAGCCTGGGTCAATGCAGTTGCAGTTACCGAAGACAATCAGATCGTCATGGTCAGGCAGTACCGGCATGCACTGGGCGAAACCTGTATCGAACTTCCGGGGGGATGTGTGGATGATACAGACCCCTCATTGGAATCGGCCATTGCCCGCGAATTGATGGAAGAAACGGGGTACTCATTTTCCGAATACACTTATTTGGGGCGTACCTCCGCCAATCCCTCTACCAATAATAACCTCATGCATATGTTCCTGGCAACCGGAGGGAAATTGACGGGCACCCAGAACCTGGATCCCAATGAGGAAATTCAGGTTGAATTATACTCCATTGATGAAGTGATCGGCATGATCAAACGTAATGAGATCATTCAGTCGATGCATGTAACAACTTTGTGGTATGCGTTGGAGAAGATGCGGGGAGGGGAGTGAGGCGTGAGGCGTGAGATGTGAGGCGTGAGTTTCGTGAGGCGTGAGACGTGAGACGTGAGTTTCGTGAGACGTGAGGCGTGAATAGTGAATAGTGAATAGTGAATGGTGGAAATATATTTGGGGTTGTAAATTATAGGGTTTAAGTTTCACTATTCACTATTCACTATTCACTATTCACTATTCACTATTCACTATTCACTATTCACTATTCACGTCTCACGCCTCACGCCTCACGCCTCACGCCCCTCACTTCCGCCACCAGAAAAATACTCCCGCAAACCACAATCAGATCATCTTTATGGGCATTTTCGCGGGCGGTTTTAAGGGCTTCGTTTACATCTGAAAAGGCTTTTCCGGTTAATCCTCTTTTTTGGGCCATGTTCTTTAATTCGTTAGCATCGAGGGCGCGGGGAATATGGGCCTGAGAAAAATAATACCGGGCCTGAAGGGGTAGTAGTTGAATGATATTTTCAGGGTCCTTGTCTTTTACTGTTCCAAAAACAATGTGCAGGTGTTGGTAATTTATGGTTTCAAGCTGCTGCAACATTTGGCGTATGCCATCTTCGTTATGCGCCACTTCAAGAATGATGGTGGGATGCTGGTGGATGATATCCCATCGGCCTTGTAAACCGGTAAGGGATTTGACCTGACGAAGTGCCTTTGCAATTTGCAGATGATCTGTATTCCAGCCTTTTTCCCGTAGCAAACGACAGGTTTCGAGTACGGGAAGAATATTTTTTAATTGATAGATCCCGGTCAGGTCCAGGTGATATTTCAGGTGGTCTGTTTCGTGGGGATTTTCAATTTCAATCATTAGTTCGTGCCCTATCCATGCATAGTCTGCCACCTGGAAATATTCCGGGGCCAGAAAGAGTGGGGCACTTCGTTCCTCTGCTATTTTTTGGAAAAGGGGCAGGAGTTCTGATTGTTTTTCACCGATCACAACCGGGATGCCTGGCTTAATGATCCCGGCTTTTTCGGTAGCTATCTGTTCCAGCGTATCCCCCAGCATGTTCATGTGATCGTACCCGATCTGGGTAATGACGGATATTTCGGGGTTGATCACGTTGGTACTATCCAGTCTTCCACCCAAACCCACTTCAATGACAGCGATATCCACCTGGTGGCGGGCAAAATGATCAAAGGCCATAGCGACCGTGATCTCAAAGAAGCTGGGTTCGATGGATTCAATCCGGGGATTGATCTTTTGGGTGAAATCGATCACTTCCTGTTCGCTGATCATTTCCCCATTGATGCGTATCCGTTCCCGAAAATCTTCCAGATGGGGAGAGGTATAAAGTCCTGTTTTGTACCCCGCGGTTTGAAGGATGGCGGCGAGCATATGACTAACCGATCCTTTGCCATTGGTACCAGCTATGTGTATAGTCTTGAATTTCTTTTGCGGGTCATCCAGAAAGGCGCATAATTCAAGGGTATTTGTAAGGTCTTTTTTGAACGCGGCAGGCCCTATCCGGCTGAACATGGGCAAGCGGGTGAAAAGATAGGCGATGGTGTCCTGATAATTCATTCCACCACAAAAGTAGGATGCGGGAATGGATCAGGAAACTTTGAAATTGAATAAAACCGTTACGGTTGATTCATGATCCGATTTATCAAACCGGATATTGCGCAGGTATTGATTGATCGCGTTCCGGTAGTCCGAACTGGTGCTGGTAGAGCCTCTGGAAAATTGAAGGAAGGTACCAATCCCATCGGGGGATACGCGTATATCTGCATAGATGGTGGCCTTAGGGAGGTCACCCGAGAATGAATAGGTCTTTACGATGATCCGGTCACCACGGGTTACTTTGGGCCCAATGCCACTACCCACACCGGAACCTTTGCCTGAGCCAGTTCCCGTTCCGGTACCCGTACCAGAACCACTTCCGTTTCCGGTGCCAGAGCCTGTTCCTGTTCCACCACCAGGTTCATAGGTAGTAGAGGTTCCACCTCCACCCGTTGCAGTACCACCGCGGGTTTGACCCATGAGTACTTTAGGCTTGGGAGGGGCAGGTGCTACAGCAGGCTTCTCTGTATCTTTTTTCTCGATGGTCTTAACACTGGTGTTTGTCTTTGTTGCCGTAGGTTTAGTCGTTACGGGTTTCAGGATAGCCGGTGTATTTTCGGTTTCATCTGTTTCTATATCTTTTGCATCATCTGTAGGGGGAGAGGGTTCGAGAGGCTGGTTGGCATATTCACCGGCAGGTCCGGCAGCCTGAACCGGGTTGCCTCCACCACCGCCACCAACACCGGAGCCATCGGGTAGTCCTTCCAGATCGGGGGGGAGATTGAGTTCAACCTCTACCGCTGTTTCAGGGAGTGGCGGAAAAATCACCGGAATCTCCATTTTGATCCAGAAGAAGATCAGGATGATTGCCCCGGCGATGCCTCCCGTGATCAGGGAAGCCCGTAGGTTTTTCTGCTTTTCAAACTCAACGGACATATAGAGGGTCTCTTGATTCATGTAAAGGTATTTATTTTTTCCGGCTATTGGCTAATAGCTAACAGCTAATAGCTTTTGCATACTATAACGATGCAAATCTGGTGCGACTTGCATAAGGAAAGCGTTAAATAGTGTTAAAGTTTGGCTGATCGGGAGGGAAAATGCTTTCGGGAGGTGTTGGCGATGATCAATCCGAGTACCACCAGGGCAAAACTGATCACATGAAGCCATTGTACCTTTTCCCCCAGCAGCCAAACTGCTTCGAGTGTGCTAAAGACAGGAATAAGATTACCAAATAGCGAGGTGCGTCCGGCACCCAGATGATGGATGGCGATATTCCAAAGGAGGAAACAGATGACCGAAGCTCCCAGTCCGAGATAGAGGATGGCCCCGGTATTGGCCCAGTTAACGACGATTCCACCCTGGCTTTTATATTCCATGATATAGGCTGGTAGCAAGATCAAAGTACCAATGGCGAAAACGGTGAACAGAAAATTGACAGGGTTCATTTCCGGAGGTCTTTTACGGGCGCAGATATTATACACCGCAAAACAAAAGGCGGCGGCAAGCATCCAGTAATCCCCTTCGGTAAATGATAGGGTCAGGATATTTTCGAGATGTCCTTTACTCAACAGGAGCAGGATACCCAGAATACAGACAAGCATACCGGTGACACGCAGGGTGGTGACCTTTTCTTTTAAAAATATACGTGCCAGCACAACTGACATCACCGGTGAAGAAGTGGTTCCGATCAGCGCCATATTTACGGCACTGGTATGGTGACCGGCCACATAGACAAAGGTGTTGAATAGACTGATGCCAAAAGCGGCGGCTAAAAAAAACAGAATGGGATATTTCCAGACCAACCTCCATTCTTTAAAAAAATATTTGTAGGCAAAAGGAAGAAGGATGACTGTTGCCGTTAACCATCGATAAAAGGAAAGTGTTACAGGAGGAATATCCTTGATTACCCCTCTTGCGATCACAAAATTCCCCGACCAGATGATGGTGGCAAGAATCGCCAGCAGCGCACCGTAGAGAGATTTATTTTCTTTTAGAGGGGGCATTGGGGTGTGAGTTTGTGAGTTTAGATAGACGTGAGACGTGAGGCGTGAGGCGTGAGATGTGAGACCACTCACGTCTCACGCCTCACGTCTCACAATACTCCCCCCGCAAAATCCAACGCAAAATCCCCCTTAATCCGCTCCATGGGGGGATTAAAATATCCGAATTTTAGATCGGGGAATTCTTCGCGGATCAGGGTCATCATTTGTTTGACACCCAGGCATTCACCTGTTTCAGTAACACCGATCTTTCCCAGGTACCAGTCGGGGTCAATATTAAAATTTCTCCATTGGATCATGGAGAGTCCGGTTTCCCGGATCAGTTTTCGCAGGGCTTCATATTCTTCAACTGAATCGGTCATGCCTGGAAAAACAAAATAATTGATGGAAGACCAACCACCATATTCCCGCATTACTTTCAGGCTTTCCACTATATCCTCGAAGCTGTAATTGTTGGGCAGGTAGTATTTCTCGTAAATCGATTTTCTGGCTGAATTTGTGCTCACCCGAATACTATCCAGACCCGCTTCGCAAAGTGCTTTGACGGCGTCAGGTTTAGAGCCATTGGTATTGATATTGATGCTCCCTTTCTTGGTGTGTTTTCGCATACCAATGATCGCTTCGCGAATGGTTTCCCACATCAACAGGGGTTCGCCTTCGCATCCCTGACCAAAACTTACAATAGGGAAGGGGGCTGTTTCCAGGTGAGGGACCGTAAATTCGATGATCTCTTCCGGCATGGGTTTGAAGTGGAGCCGGTCCTGCGTGGAACCTATCGATTCTTCTTCCGGTTGAAAGGAAATACAACCGATGCAGTTGGCATTACAGGCTGGGGAAGAGGGGACAGGGCATTCCCATCGGCCCATGGCAAAATTTCGGGCGGCCGGACAGGTATAGGTCTGGCAACAGTTCTCCATCAGGTGTTTGACAAGCCGGTTATGTGGATATGCTTTTAACAGGTGCATGGCCCCGGCTTCGATCTTTTCGTCATCATAGCCGGCACATTCCTGGCGTATATCCTGTTCTATGCGAAGGGCGGTTACATAAAACTGTCCATCCCACCATCCGGCGGCGGTATAACAGAACAATGGCAGTACGGGGGCATCCTTGGCGGATTCAAAGGCAGCGAGATACAGGCCGGTATGTGCCGGTGGAATAAAGGCGGCAACGGCCCATCCCTTATCACATAGTCGCATTTCACCTGAAACCACATCTACACCGATCGCCTTGCGTTCAGGAAGTTCATACAGGGTGCCGCCATCGGGCAGCGGAATCCAGTCGCCACTATCCACTGGATAGGCATCCCATCCACTTCGGCCGATGGCATAGAGACTGGTATCTTCGAAGATATTACCCTGCCCGTCAGAATAAAGCACAAAGGGGGTGATCGGTTTCATCCGGCAAATGTCGGTAAAATCAGGCATTGGTTGCCAGTTGCTCCTGGCAAAACCCATTAAAATCCTGTTCGATTACTCCACTTTCCTCACTGATATATTGTTGGAATAACCGGTTGTTTTTGAAGTCAAGGGTGAGCAAACCATCTTTTAATACCACATTCGAAAGTTCCTTCCAGGCAAAGCGGCGGGCAAAACGATTACCATAGGTAATACCGTGTTGTGCTACCCGAACGGCAGGATCGCCCACGGATAATTGATAAAGAAATTGAAGAACAATAAATACAGCGGTCATCCAGGGATAGGGGGAAGCCAGCCAAAGCAGGGCGATCAGGTATTCCACCCGTTCCCAGGCCCTTGCTTTCTTGTAGAATTTCGCGCGATAAAACCAGTACAACGCATACACCGGGATGGTGGCAATAATGACCATCTGAAACCCTTTTTCCTGCGCCTTGGGAAATAAAGCGATCAGCAACCCAAAAAAATTGATCAGGGAAAGAAGCAACCCCATACGCTGGTACAAATTCTTTTTCTCATTGCGAAGATAGAGTGTGTAGTTGGTGCGGGGAGACATTAGGTCGTGGGTTTTGTGGGGCGTGAGTTTCGTGAGACGTGAGTCGTGAGTCGTGAGTCGTGAGACGTGAGACGTGAGACGTGAGTTGTGAGTTGTGAGTTGTGATTCGTTAGTCGTTAGTCATGAAAAAGTTTTGGGTTGTAATTTAAAGATTTTAAGTTTCACTATTCACTATTCACTATTCACGTCTCACGTCTCACGAAACTCACGAAACTCACGCCTTCGCCGACGCCAAAATATTACATAATTTAAACAACAACCTGGCGCTCACATTTGCATCCCAATTATTTTCGCCAACGCCTGTTTCATTCAGGTCGAAGCCGATGATGGTCCGGCCACTTTGTACGATCTTTTTAAACAGATAAAATACCTGTTCTGCTTCCATACCTCCGGGAACCGGGGTTCCGGTATTGGGGCATAGTTTAGGATCAAGACCATCCACATCAAAACTGATGTAGACTTTCTGTGGCAATTTTTCTACGATCTCTTCAGCGATCTCACGCCAGCTTTGTCCGTCATAGATCCTGTCTTTCAGTTCACGGTCAAAATAGGTGACCACACGGTAATTGCTATTAAAAATATAGTGCCATTCCGCCTCACTATAGTCACGGATACCAACCTGCACTACACGTTCTACCTGTGGGATTTCCTTGAGAATATTGTAAATGATGCTTGCATGTGAATATTTAAATCCCATATAGGATTCACGTAGGTCACAATGGGCATCTATCTGCAGGATAGCGAATTCGGAATGTGTTTCCGCAAGGGCCCGAAGGTAGCCCAGGCAAATACTATGGTCACCTCCCAGCAAGCCTACCTGTTTGCCGGCGGCCATCAGCGACTTGGTACGGTTATAGACCCAATCATTTAAAAAAAGGCTTCCTTCATTTACTTCCTTCAGGGTTTTGCACATGAATTGGTTATTGTTCACGTCTTCCCCTTCAGAGATATAATCAATGTAGAGTTCGGCTTCTTTGCGCAGGTAGTCACTTTTCATCAACAACTTCCGGTCAGTTTCGAGCATGTGGAACCCTTTTTTCCAAATTTCAGGTCCATCCCAATCAAACAGATCCACTTGCAAACTGGCGGATAAGACATGATCAGGGGCTCGGGAAGTTCCTGCACCATAGCTTACGGTCACTTCCCAGGGAACGGGTAAAATGATCAGTTGGGCATCTTCTTCCGTGAAGGGGAGACCGAATATGTTATTCTTAGGGTTCCCCACTTTGTTGGGGTCGAATTGAGAGAGGTCTGTCATGGTGTTTTACTGTGCTACGGTGCAAGTTACGAAGCCCTGAGCAATTTGGGGCACAACAGAACTTTTACCTAATTTTGCCTGTTAACACACACGTATGAAGAAGACCCATATAATCATCCTGGTACTCATTGTAGGAGCCATTGCCGTGTTGATCAGTCTGTTGCCCACGCTGAGCACCTATGAAACCGTTGCTTCCGCCCGGGAAAAGCAAGGAAAATACGTTCACCTGATCGCTAAGTTGGATAAAGCGCAACCTGTGGAGTATGATGCCATCAATAACCCAAATTACCTGAGTTTCATGGCCATCGATTCCCTGGGTCAGTCGGTAAAAGTGGTGTACAACAATGCCAAACCCGAAAATCTGGAGCACAGTGAACGGCTGGTCTTAAAAGGGAAAATGGAAAATGATCATTTTGCCTGCCAGGAGATCCTGATGAAATGTCCTTCCAAGTATACTGATGACCCCGCCCGTGTTCAGGAAAGTGTCAATAAAAAACTGCAATCAAACTAAATGGATTATACTGGTGAACACCTGATCCCCGGAAACCTGGGGCAGTTTCTGATCGTGCTGTCATTTGTTTGTTCCCTGCTGGCCTCCTTTGCCTATTTTAAAGCCACCCATGCCACCGATGCAGATAAAAAGGGGTGGTTGCGATTGGCTCGTTGGGGTTTTATTCTGGATGCTATTGCGGTTTTTGCCATCTTTGGTCTTCTCTTTTTTCTGTTCTACTCTCATCGCTACGAATATTTTTATGTGTATAAGAATTCGAGTAACAGTCTTGAATTCAAATACATCTTTAGCGCCATCTGGAGTGCATCCGAAGGCAGTTTTTTATTATGGACCTTCTGGCATGCGGTGTTGGGTTTGATCCTCATCCGTACTGCCGGTAAATGGGAGGCACCGGTGATGATGACGGTTTCCCTGGCACAATGGGCTTTGGCCGCCATGATGCTTGGCCTCTACTTTTTCGACCTGAAAATCGGGAGTTCACCTTTTGCGCTCTTTCGAAACCAGATGCCGGAACTTCCTCTTTTTGCAAACGAAAATTATATATCACGCCTCACCGATGGGAATGACCTCTCTCCGTTGTTACAGAATTACTGGATGGTGATCCACCCTCCGGTGCTCTTTCTTGGTTTTGCTTTATTGATCGTTCCATTTGCCTATAGTTTGGCCGGGCTCTTTACACGTGCATATGGTGATTGGGTAAAACCAGCCCTGCCCTGGTCGTTGATCGCCGGAGGAGTGCTTGGTTTAGGCATCATGATGGGAGGCGCCTGGGCCTATGAGTCATTGAATTTCGGAGGGTATTGGGCCTGGGACCCGGTAGAAAATGCCTCCCTGGTTCCCTGGATGACCCTGGTGGCAGGAATCCATACCCTGCTTATTTATAAACATACCGGGCGATCCTTACGCACCACGCATTTGTTTTTTATCATCACTTATTTTCTGATCATCTATTCTACCTTCCTTACCCGGAGTGGGATATTAGGCGATACCTCGGTACACTCTTTTGCAGATCTGGGAATGAATACCCAACTCTACCTTTTCCTTTTGGGTTCGCTCTGGCTTCCCGTATTTCTTGTATCGGATGGCAACAAAAGATGGTTGGCAGCGATGGTTTTGTTCGTAACATTAGTGGCCAGTTATTTTGTCCCCTTGTTGACACTGCTATCATTCTTAGCGGCCTTTTATTTTCTCTATATCGGTTTAAAAAAGGTGCCTACCATTACCCAGGAAGAAGAAAGTTCCTCCCGGGAGTTCTGGATGTTTATCGGATCACTGGTGCTGGTGATCAGTGCCGGGTACATCATTGTCACCACCAGCATTCCGGTGGTAAACAAACTGTTCGCCAAATTCATGAGCAGTGGATTTACCATGGGCGATGATATCCTCTTTGCCTATAACCGGGTGATCATTTTTGTGGCCATCATCCTTGGCTTACTTACCGCCATTACCCAATATTTAAAGTATAAGAAAACACCACGTTCTTATTTTTTACCCAGGATATTATGGCCTACCATTCTTTCCCTTGTTCTGTCAGGGTTGATCCTGGCTTTTGGGAAAGTGGACTATTATGAACATGGTGCCGGTTTTCTGGCTGCTATTTGGTTTGCATTGGTGAGCAGTATATACACCGTGGTGGCTAATGCGGCATATATCTGGATCGGTGTGAAAGGGAAATGGAAAAATGCCGGAGCTTCCATCACCCACCTGGGATTTGGTCTGATGCTGGTGGGCATTCTTATTTCTTCATCCAAGAAGCAGGTGTTATCCTACAATACAAGTGGCATTTTTGTGCCGCTGGGAGAGGAGAGTAAAGAAAAACCGGGAGAGAACCTGACCCTGGTAAGGGGTGTTCCAACCCGGATGGGTAAATATGATGTGACCTACCAATCGGAAGTGAAACATCCCCAAAAAGCGCTCTGGTATTACAATCTAGAATTTAAAGACAGCTCTGGTCAAGGTGGATTCAGCCTTCGGCCCAATGCGTTCATCAACCACAACGGCAATGAGGGCTTGCTGGCCAACCCGGATTCCAAGCATTTTTGGGACCATGATATTTTTACTTACATAACCTCCCTGCCTGATCCGGAAAAGAATGCCGATACATCGGTATTCGAAACAAGGCATATGAACCTAAAGGATACAGCTTATTATTCCCGTGGGTTCATTGTATTGGATAGCATTCAGACCATAGATACTATTCCACTTCCGGGCTTTCAGAAAGGGGATAAGGCCTATATCGCCACGTTAAAAGTGCAACCACAGCAGGGAGATTCTTATACTTCCCGGCCGATTTTGGTGGAAGCCAGTGCCGGACGATTGTCTAACCCCGACACTGTAGTGATGGAGAACCTCATTCTACGCCTGGAAAAAAATGAAGGGGGACATGCGGATATTGGTCTGAAGGAGTCCAATTCGGCCATGCAATATGTGACCTTAAAGGCCTATCGGTTTCCCTTTATCAATGTACTGTGGCTGGGTACCGTCCTGATGGTCATTGGCTTCATTATCAGTGGGATAAACCGGATCAGGGCAAAAAAGGGTTAAGAAGATTTAACCAATACATACAGCGAAAGGCTTTATTCCGTTGTCTCTTTAATGTATTTTAGAGGTAGTGAAAAGGTCACAATTATACCGATCCCTATTGGCCGGACTTGTCTTTTTGATCGCCCTGCCTGGCGCTGCTCAATTTGAGCAGGACTCTGTATTTGGCCCACCACCACCCATTGACCCTTCCCGTTGGGGACCTAATGATACCATTCTTACCTCTGCCATTTATCTATGGGGGCCCTATAATGAATGGATGAGTTATACGGAAAATGAAATGGTATGGGTGTCCAAAATGTCTGACAAGGAACTGGAAAAGTTCATTCGCGAATGGACCCGCTTACGCAATGCCGTTTATGTAACCTACCCATATGCCAGGACTGCCGGCGTGTTGATGAATGATATCAATGCGAAATTGGAGGGAATAAGTTCCAAAAAAGAAAGAAAGAAATACATCAAGTCGCGCGAAAAAGAGTTAAAGGATCAGTTTGCCGATCCGCTTTCGAATTTATCCGTTTACCAAGGAAAGATCCTGATGAAACTGATCAATCGCCAAACCGGGAATAACTGCTACGAGATCGTCAAGGAATTCAGGGGTGGCGTAACAGCCCGACTGTATCAAACCGTTGCCTTCTTCTTTGGGAGTAGCCTGAAGCAGGGTTGGGACCTGAAGGATAAAGTGGATTGGCAGATCGAAAGCATTGTCCGGGAGATTGATGCCACCTGGTATAATACGCCGTACAGACAGGCGGTGAAAAATTAGCCCTCCAATATACAAAGGGGAAGTCCCTAAATTTGCCACAAATTCTACGTATGAAATTGGACATATTAGCCATTGGGGTGCATCCCGATGATGTTGAACTGGGTTGCTCCGGATGGATGTTGAAGGAGATCGCGCGTGGGAAGAAGGCAGGAATCGTTGACCTTACGCAAGGAGAACTCGGCTCCCGGGGAACCGTGGAGACCCGATACCAGGAGGCTGCGGAAGCGGCGCGTATATTGGGTATTTCAGCCCGGGAGAACCTGAAGATGGCGGATGGCTTTTTCAGCAATGATGAAGAGCATCAGCGGAAATTGATACGGATGATCCGAAAATACCAACCCGAGATCGTGATGGCCAATGCACTGGAAGATCGTCATCCCGATCATGGTCGCGCAGGCAGGTTGATCGCGGATGCCTGCTTTTTAGCCGGCCTTCGAAAAATCGAAACAGTGGGTGATGGCGGAGAACCTCAGGAGGCCTGGAGACCCAAGTATGTTTTTCATTATATACAGGACCGCTATATTGAACCCGATTTTGTGGTGGACATTACCGATGTCTTTGAAAAAAGAATGGAATCCATCAAGGCCTATACGACCCAATTTTACAACCCCGATAATGAATCAGACGGACCTCAGACCTATATCTCCACACCCACATTCTTTGATTCTGTCATTGGGCGTGCGCGTATGATGGGAAAGAAGATCGGTGTACAATATGGGGAAGGCTTTGTTTCGGAGAAGAGTTTGGGGATTCAGGATATGGATGCATTCTTACTCATAGAAACATGAATCAACCACAGAGACAAAGAGAAATATTTTTCTGTGCCTCTGTGTCTCTGTGGTAAAAAGGATTTAGTTCAAATAAAACCCGGCTGAAAGCCCCACCACCCGGTGTTTGATCTTTGGCCCGTCATCTGCATTACTGATCGAACCTAAAGTGCCATGGTATTGTGCCATGATGTAATATGTGGGAGTTTCGAACCCAAATTGGACTATTCCCGATGCCAGGTAACGCCCATAATCACCAAACCCAAATTTCATAGGTCGGTTCACAGTTCCTCCTCCATTTTTCTTATCAAACTTTTCACGACCGATCAAGGCAAAATCCAGTGAGGGCCCTGCCCGGAGAAATAGATGATTTGTGGATTTTGACAGTTCCAGGTGAAGGAGAAAACCAACCTCCATGGCATGAACTGTAACATTGTTATTGATAGCAATAGTATCAGGGGGAAAAGCAGCATTGTCCAGGGTTACTTTGTACCCTTTGAGACTATAAAATAGGGTGGGGGCAAAATAGAGTTGATTGTCAAAAGGTACTTTTAATCCAACACCTGCCTGAAATCCTGGCTTGAAACTGGTCTTCTGTTTTTCATCTCCAACCTTATAACTGGCTGAACTGAGTTGAGGTCCCGCGTAGAGGTGTGTTTTAACTTGTGAATTTCCTTGCAGGACAAAAAATGACCCACAAATAAGGAGCAAAGCGAATTTTTTCATGAAGTGGTATTAGGGGCGGCTTTTATAGGAGGCGGGCAAAAGTACCATATATTTTCTCAATATCCTACCGCTGCATCATCCCCTCGCTTATCGGCCACCGCTTCAATAGAGCCATCATCCCATACACGAATGATCTCGGTACGTCCGATGGTTCCCCGTTCTTTTACTTTATACCCCATGTCTTCCAATTGCTTACGAAGAGGAAGGGGGAATGTTCTTTCCACCTGGATCTCATCGGGTAACCATTGGTGATGAAATTTGGGTTTATACAGGGCATCCTCCGTAGAAAGGTTGAAATCGAGGATATTCACCAGGGTTTGAAATACCGAAGTAGGTATGGTGGTACCACCGGGAGTACCTACCACAAGAAATGGTTTGTTTTCCTTGATAACCAAGGTGGGCGTCATTGAGCTCAACATCCTCTTGCCAGGGGCAATGGCATTCGCTTCTCCTCCAATGGCCCCATACATATTGGGGACACCCGGTTTGATGCTGAAATCATCCATTTCATCATTCAAAAGAAAACCTGCTCCGCCTACTACTGTGCGGCTGCCATACGAATTATTCAAGGTGGTGGTGACTGAAACAGCATTGCCTTCTTCATCAATCACACTTAAGTGAGTGGTCTCCTCACTTTCTTTACCGACTATGGTTCCTGGCTGTATAAGCTGACTGTTCCCGGCTTTATTGGGTACAAAATCGTTCATGCGTTTTTTTAAATAATCCTCCGAAGAAAGTTCGGCTACCGGTACCGGATAATAATCGGCATCGCCCATATAGGCGGCCCGGTCGGCATAGGCTCTTCTTTCCACCTCGGTCATCAATTGTACGGCTTCCGGGGAGAGAAAACCATATTCACCCAGTGGCTTGCTCTCCACCATTTTCATCATTTGATGTACCAATAATCCGCCACTGCTTGGCATGGGCATGCCCACCACCTGGTATTCTTTGTACATAAACACATGTGCCTCGCGAAATTTGGCCTCGTAATTTTTGAGATCTTCATAACTGATCAGGCCCTTTCCTCTTTTCATTTCTTCCACAATCAGGCGGGCTGTCTCTCCTTCATAGAATCCTTTTTTTCCATGGTCACGGATACGCTTCAGGGTATTTGCCAGATCTTTCTGTATCAGCGGATCCTGTGCTTTCCAGCCTTTTTCATTGATAAAAGCAGGGGGTATGGTATTGAACTGTTTGAATTCTTCCTGTAGACCATTGAGAGAACGGGCCTCTCTTTCAGAGATCAGAAATCCATTCGCTGCCAATTCGATCGCTGGTTGAATGAGAGTCTTCATGGGAAGCTTAGCGAACTGGTGGGCTGCAAATAACCCGGCGACGGTTCCGGGTACTCCGGCACTCAGGTGACCATCCTGGCTCCAGTCGGTACGTGGGTTGCCTGCCTCATCCAGATACATATCCTTATGTCCGGCGGATGGGGCTTTTTCGCGGTAATCCAAGGCGATTAATTTCCCTGCTGCCGTTCGCGCCACCATGAAACCACCCCCACCTAAATTGCCCGCATTGGGATATACCACCGCCAGGGCCAGTTGAGTAGCAATGGCCGCATCAAAGGCATTCCCACCTTTCTTCATGATCTCCACACCTACCTGACTGGCCAGCACATGGGCGGAGACCACGGCTCCCTTGCGCACAAGGACCTTTTTTTGGATCACAGGCTGTGATGAAGCAGGGGTGAGGCGCTGGGTTGAATCGCAGGATTGTACCAATAAGCCCAGGGCTATCCATATAGGGAGATAAAATAATAACTTTCGCATGCAGGAGGGATAATTTCAAGGAAATTACATAAAGAAATGGATATGGTAAATCTTACCCTATTTCTTAAATTGCCGTACTAAAAAACAACTCATGCGAAAAATCCTGGCTGCACTGCTGCTGCTATCCCTTTCCTTTTCCGTTTTTTCTCAACTAAAGTCGCCCAAAGACTTTCTTGGGTATTCCATCGGTGAAAAATATACCCCGCATTGGAAGGTGGTCAGTTATTTTCAATCCGTTGCGGCTGCAGCGCCAGATCGGGTAAAGCTGCAGTCATATGGAGAAACCAATGAAGGCCGCCCGCTGATGCTGGCCTTTATCTCTTCTCCGGAGAACATACAAAACCTGGAGAATATCCGTAAAAATAACCTTCGGTTGGCCAATACCGCGCTTGACCGGATGGCGCCCATGGAGGAAAATGCCCCGGTGATCGTTTGGCTGAGTTACAATGTGCATGGCAATGAGACCTCTTCCTCAGAGGCTGCTATGATGACGATCTATGCTTTGGTGGACCCCACAGAAACCAAAACCAAAGAATGGCTTAAGAATACCTTGGTGATTATTGATCCCTGTATCAACCCCGATGGCCGCGACCGGTATGTGAATTGGTTCAACTCCGTAAGAGGGGATAAGATCAATGTATTGCCCGAAGCACGTGAACACAATGAACCCTGGCCCGGTGGTCGTACCAATCACTATAATTTTGACCTTAACCGTGACTGGGCCTGGCAAACACAGGTGGAGTCACAACAACGGATAAAAGTTTACCACCAATGGCTGCCCCAGGTGCATGTGGATTATCATGAGCAAGGGATAAATGAACCTTATTATTTTGCGCCGGCAGCGCAACCCTATCATGAAGTGATCACCTCCTGGCAGCGCGAATTTCAGGTGACACTGGGGAGAAATCATGCCAAATATTTTGACAAGGAAGGATGGTTGTTTTTTACCAAAGAAGTATTTGATCTTTTTTACCCTTCCTATGGAGATACCTATCCAATCTATAATGGTGCCATCGGCATGACCTATGAGCAGGGTGGAGGCCCTCGGGGCGGAGCAGGGATCATTACCAGTGAAGGAGATACGCTCACCCTTCTTGACCGGGCCCGGCACCACTTTACCACTTCGCTGAGTACGATCGAGGCTTCCTCGCTGAATGCCGGTAAACTGGTCAGGGAATTTAGAAAATTTTTTAATGAAGCAGTCTCCACCGGAACGGGGGAGTATAAAACATATGTGATCAAGAATAAAGAAGCCGACCAGCAACGGATTTCTTCTTTGCTTCGCTTGATGGACAGGAATGGCATTCAATATGAATATGCCTCAGCCGGGAAGACCGCAGTAACCGGATTCAATTATGCCACAGGAAAAGACCAGGCTTTTACCCCGGAAGCCGGGGATATATTGCTTCAAAGTCAGCAACCACATTCCACCTTACTCAAGGTTTTATTTGAACCACGAAGTAAACTGGTGGATTCGGCTACCTATGATATCACAGCCTGGGCCATGCCCTATGTGTATGGCGTTACAGCTTTTGCCAGTAAGACTAAGATCGCTGGCGGAGGTGCACGTCCGGCGAAGATCAATAATGAATTGAACCCCGCCTATGGGTACGTAATTCCCTGGCAGGGTGTAGCCAGTGCACGTACACTGGGCCAGTTGATGCAGGCCGGGGTGAATGTGCGTGTGGCAGAACGTCCTTTTGAGATCGGTGGCCAGTCATTTGACAGAGGTTCGCTGATCGTGATCCGTAAAGGAAATGAAGCGAATTGGCATAATGTGCCTGCCTGGGTAAGCAAATACGCCAACGATAACCAGGTGAAGGTATCTACGGTCAACACAGGTTTTGTTGACAAGGGTTTTGATTTTGGAAGTGATAAAGTTCGTTTCCTTCATGCACCTAAAGTAGCCCTGATCACCGGAGAAGGTACTTCCAGTTCGGATGCAGGAGAGCTCTGGCATTTCTTTGAGCGGGACCTGGGATATCCGGTGACGTTGATCAATGCCAATGATTTTAGACGCATAAAAAAAGAAGATTATCAGGTGATCATCCTGCCTGCCGGCAATTATTCGTTCCTGAATGATAAGTCTGCTGCGGAGGATCTAAAGAATTGGATCAGTAAAGGAGGTCGATTGATTGCGCTTGACCGTACGGTTGGACAGATCGCCCGAATGGATTGGGGGATCAAGAATAAGAAAGGAGATGACCCCAAACCCGGCACCTATGATGCCTTGCAGGTGTATGAGGAAAGGGAATCCAATTATCTCAGTTCCTATATCCCCGGATCAATTTTTAAGGTAGAGGTAGATAATACCCATCCTTTGGCCTTTGGATATCCCACAACCTATTTTACCCTGAAACAGGATGATAATATGTATGAATTCATCGAAGGCGGATGGAATGTAGGCGTGATCAAGAAAGAAGCTGCAGTGGCTGGTTTTATTGGTAATAACCTGAAAGAAAAGTTAAAGGATGGGATGGTTTTCGGAGTTCAGGAGGTAGGTGGAGGAAACATTGTTTACTTTGCCGATAATATCATGTTCCGGAATTTTTGGGAAAATGGGAAATTGTTGATGTGTAATGCGGTTTTCCTGGTGGGACAGTAGAAGGAGAAGCTATTAGCTATTCGCTTTTAGCTTGAAGTCTTTCTATATACATTTTTTCTTTTGTAAAGAAACATTTTAATGAAACGATCCATTGCCTGTTTTTCCTTGTGTCTGCTAATTATTTGGCCCGTTCTTATCCGTGCTCAATCGCCGGCGACCATGTCTTCGGCGGATATGTATCTGGCCATTCGGAAATTGAATGTACTGGGATCGGTGTTGTATGTAGCGGCTCATCCGGATGATGAGAACACAAGACTGATTACTTTTTTATCCAAAGAAAAATTGTACCGCACGGGTTATCTTTCCCTCACGCGTGGGGATGGCGGGCAAAACCTGATCGGTGATGAACAAGGAATTGATCTGGGATTGATTCGTACCCAGGAATTGCTTTCGGCCCGTCGTGTGGATGGAGGAGAGCAGTTCTTTACCCGCGCCTTTGATTTCGGTTTTTCCAAGAATCCCGAAGAGACCTTTGATAAATGGACCAAGGAAAAAATATTGTCGGATGTAGTATGGGTGATCCGAAAATTTCAACCGGATGTTGTGGTTACCCGTTTTCCGGTGACCGGTGAAGGGGGGCATGGACATCATACGGCCTCGGCCATCCTGGCCAATGAGGCATTTGCGGCAGCGGCTGATCCGCGTCGCTTTCCCGAACAATTAAAATATGTAAGTACCTGGCAGGTAAAAAGAGTGTTGTGGAATACCTTCAATTTTGGAGGCAACAATACCATTCGTGATGATCAGTTTCGCATCGATGTGGGCGCGTATAACCCCTTGCTGGGAAAAAGCTATGGGGAGATCGCAGCAGAAAGCAGAAGCCAGCACAAGAGCCAGGGATTTGGTGTACCTGCTTCACGCGGACAATCATTTGAGTTCTTTCAAACCACCAAAGGTGAAGCGCCAGCCAACGAGTTGACGGATGGTGTGAATACGGGTTGGAGCCGCGTCAAAGGTGGGGCCGGTATTGAAAAAATGATCGCAGGGGTATTGTCACAATTCGACCTGCTTCATCCGGAGAAATCGGTAAAAGGATTGGTTGAATTATACAAAGCCATTGAGAAATTACCAGCTTCGGTATGGACCGGCCAAAAATTGAAAGAGGTCAAAAACCTCATTGCCCAGTGTAGCGGGTTATGGATGGATGCTTATACCACCGACGCGTTTGCTGTTCAAACTGATTCGGTAAAGATCAATATAGCGGTCAATAACCGATTGGGCGCCGCTATTCAATGGCGTGGAATTTCTGTGGATGAGTTTGATACCACTTTGGCTGCCAACCTGGGCAAAAACCTGAACCAGTCATTCTCGAAAACCTTTTATGTGCCCCTTACCAAACCGGTGACACAGCCCTATTGGTTAGAGAAGCCGATGGAGGAGGGAACCTATACAGTGGCGGATCAGCAAAAGATCGGCCAGCCGGATGCGAGTCCGGCCTACGAGGTCCGATTTGATCTCACGATTGAAGGATTGGCGATCAATTATTCCTTACCGGTGCGTTATCGGTTTACCGATCCGGTACGGGGTGAATTGTATCAACCCATGGTTGTCATTCCTCCTTTTTCGGTCAAACCCGAACAGGAATTATATGTGTTAAAAAACGGGGCCGATTGGAAAAGAGCCTTGCAATTCAAGTCGAATAAGACCAATGGACAATTCCTTCTTTATGATGAAAATGGCAATGCCATTGATGCCGGGCCTTTTACACAAAAGGGGGTAATACGCAATTGGAGTTCACTCTTTGATATAGCCAGTCCGGTGGATTCAAGCAGGCATGCCTATGCTGATGCGAATTTTCAATACCGGTCAGCCTATTTTTATGATAAGGCGGGGCAACCTGCCTTGGGACAAACCACTATCCGGTACGATCATATCCCCACCCAGACCTATTTTACCGAGGCTATTAACCGTTATGTGAAGGTAGACCTGAAGACTGCCGGGAAACAGATCGGCTACATTCCGGGTGCCGGGGACAAAGTGCCTGAGGCGTTGGAACAAATGGGATACGAGGTGACAATGTTGACCGAAAAGGAACTGGCCCGCAATAACCTCGACCGCTTTGATGCGATCCTGACAGGGATCCGGGCCTACAATACGAATGAATGGATGGGTGGCTTTTATGATAAACTGATGAAGTATGTGGAGAATGGGGGCAACCTGATCATTCAATACAATACCAATAATTTTATTTCCAGCATTGCTTCCAAGATCGGTCCCTATCCCTTCTCGATTTCGCGAAACAGGGTAACCAATGAAGCTGCTCCGGTATCGTTTTTAAAACCTGAACACTCTGTATTTCATTTTCCAAATACCATTACCGCTGAAGATTTTAAAGGCTGGGTGCAGGAACGAAGTGTATATGATGCCCTGAATTGGGATAAAAAATATCAGCCACTTCTGACCATGAATGACCCGGGTGAAAAGTCGGATGAAGGAAGCCTGATCGTAACAGACTATGGGAAGGGGAAATTTGTGTACACCGGATTGGTTTTCTTTCGCCAGTTACCTGCAGGAAATCCAGGGGCATATCGGTTGTTGGCCAACCTGATCGGGCAGAACCAGATCAAACCTTTTTAGTCTGGATAAAAAACGTTTAACCAAAAGTCAAAGGCTAATAGCTATTAGCTTTTAGTAAAATACAGGAACATCATTATTTCTATGGAAAAAAAAGCACCGAGCAGAACACGTACAGATATGGCCCTGGTGATCACGATCCTGATCGGGTTGGGATTGGGTTTTTTAATTAAACGATTACATGTCGGGTTATTGCTCGGCCTGGGTATTGGACTGGCGGCCTCCGCCATGTTGCGCAGAAGATAGCCATGCAAGAAGCAGAAGACGATAAGGCCCCTTTATTTAAAAGCTGGAAAGGCTGGTACATTCTGGTACTGGCTTTACTGGTGGCAGAGATATTATTGCTCACCTATTTTACCCGCTACTTCTCATGAGCCAGCTCGATTGGATCATACTCATCGTTACGCTGCTGATCATTATCGGTTATGGATTATGGAAAGGAAGAAGTACGCATGACCTGGACGGGTATTTGCTGGCCAACAGAAGCTTACCCTGGGGTTTGGTGTTATTAAGCATAATGGGTACCCAGGCCAGTGCCATAACTTTCTTATCCGCTCCTGGTCAAACCTATTCAGACGGGATGCGTTTTCTCCAATATTATTTTGGGCTGCCCATTGCCATGGTGGTGATTGCCCTTTTCTTTGTTCCGGTCTTTCGACGGCTGAAAGTGTACACTGCCTATGAATACCTCGAAGGCCGGTTTGATGGAAAGACCAGGACCCTGACCAGCTTTTTATTTTTATTGCAGCGCGGGCTGTCAACCGGTATTAGTGTCATTGCCCCTTCTTTGATCCTATCTTCTTTGCTGGGTTGGAATATATATATCACCAACCTGTTGATGGGCGGATTATTGATCATCTATACCGTCAGTGGAGGCGCCAAGGCAGTGGCCTATACCCAACGGTTGCAACTGATCATCATCTTTACCGGAATATTTCTGGCTGCCTATATGGCCGTACATCTTTTACCAGAGGGTATCGGATTCAAGGAAGCGCTGGAAGTGAGTGGGAGCGCTGGTAAATTAAATGTGATCACCACAGGGTTTGAAAAAGGGAATGGGTTTGACTGGAGTGATAATTACAATTTATTCAGCGGTATCATTGGGGGTTTCTTTCTGGCCCTCTCTTATTTTGGTACGGATCAAAGTCAGGTAGGTCGATATCTTACGGCAAGTTCTCTCCGGCAAAGCCGGATGGGGTTGTTGATGAACGGGATTGTAAAGGTTCCCATGCAATTTTTGATCCTGCTGGTGGGAGCGTTGGTCTTTACTTTTTATCAATACAATAAAGCCCCGGTCTTTTTTAATGATGCTCTTGCCAAGCAAGCGGAGCAAACCCAATATGGAGATTCTTTACGACAAATTGAAGGCAGATATAATTTTCTCATGGAGCGGTTACCCGCTTTGCAGATTGAGGTACAGAAGCAACCCGGGCTTCGCGATAGCCTGCATATTACGCAGCAGAATATGGACCGGTTAAGGAAGGAGTACCGGGGCGTGATGGAGAAGGCGGTGCCTGGTGCGGACACCAAGGACACCAACTATGTTTTTATCCGCTTTGTGGTGGATCATCTGCCAGCCGGACTGGTTGGCCTTCTGATCGCCATCATTTTTCTGGCCAGTTGGGGTAGTATTGCCGCCGCCCTTAACTCGCTGGCTTCCTGTTCCATGGTGGATGTACATAAGCGGATATGGAAAGACAAGACCAGTGGCGAAAATGAATATCGTTTGTCAAGATGGTACACCCTCGGTTGGGGTGTATTCAGCATAATCGTTGCCATGTTCACCTATGACCTGGGAAATAGCCTTATCGAAGCAGTGAATGTGTTGGGCTCGCTTTTCTATGGGGTCATTCTGGGGGTATTTCTGGTGGCCTTGTTTATGAAAAGAATACGAAATGGAAGCATTGTTTTCTGGTCAGCCATTGGAGCAGAGCTGATCATTCTCATTATTTTTACCATGATCAAATTGGAGTATATCAAACTCGGGTTTCTGTGGTTGAACCCGATCGGTGCTTTTGGGGTCATTCTCTTCAGTTGGTTGGGACAGCGCATCTCTCCTCAACGTGCATAAAAAAACCGCGGGCCTGACCCGCGGTTAAAGTGTAATTTCTATTAATCTTATTTTAGAGATTTGATCAGATCTTCATTCAGTTTTACATAATCCCCGTTTTGTGCTTTTGACGCCAGGTCCATTGATTTCTTCGCTGTTTCAACGGCTTCAGATTTGCGACCGAGTTTAGCGAGACAGCTGGCTTTTTGATACAATACCCAAAATGCACCTGGATTTTGATCAGCTGCTTTGGTAAGCCATTCCAGCGCTTTGTTCAGATCCTTTCCGCTTTCCATGTAGTACATGGCGGCAGCAAAATAAGGTCTGTTATCATTCTCCATGGCACTTTTGATCTGGGCCATGATCTTGGAATCGATATCGGTAGATACAGGCAGGCCAACATAGACATTGTCCCAAAGGATACCTACTAAGCAGCTATTGCTTTTCACCTCATCCACATTGATCGTAAACGTTTCAATGGAGAAAGGAAGCATTTCCGGTTTTACCGTTACCCGTACAACATCCATATCCTGTTTGTAGGCAGCGGGACTTGTAACATCGGTTTGTTTGGAAATGATCACTGTCCAATTGTCTTTACCGGGGATGGTCAGCAATCCATATTTACCGGCAGGCACTTTGGTATCACCGATCTTTACTTCATCACCAAAGGTGAGGGTGGTGGCGGCATTTGCGCCTGTACGCCATACCATATCGTAGGGCACCAGGTTTCCAAATACCTCTCTGCCTTTTTTGCTGGGGCGAGAATAATTGATCTCAATGGTAGAGAGTCCGAAATTTTGTTTGATGGTTTGCGTGGGGCTGGGTTGGGGGGTGTTCAGGTTCTGTGCGTCAACAGCGTAAACACTGACCAGCAGGCCTAAGGCAAGGCATAATTTTTTAAGCATGACAAGGATTTTTTTTAAGGAGCCAAAGATACCCTTCTTTATCTGAACCGGAATATTATCCGTACTTCCCCGGAGCGGCTGTTTCCTGACCAGTCGGGACCTTGCCGCAGGAGACGTATAGCCTCCTGGTCATTAGGGGTTTGCAGCGAGCGTACCACCCGGATATTGGTCGGTTTGCCTGATTTACTGATGGTAAAGGCCAGAATTACTTCTCCCCGGGATAAGGATTCCCGGTCACGGGTGAGATTATTGGCAATTTGCTGATTGTAGAGTGACCAGCCTGTTTGGGGAACTGGCATGCTGACCTTTTTATCATTTTCCAATAAAACGGGTTCTTCCAGTTCGGCGGAAACGGTTACTTCAGCGGGTTCGGAGTTGTCGGGTGTTTCGTAGAGAACAAGTTCCTCCGCCTTGCGGTTAAATCGATTGAGCCGGAACTCACGCGATGTAAAACCCTGGGAGCTTACATTGAGTAAGACCAATGAATCCTCCGTAGCGGGAATGGTGAAGTACCCATCTTTGTCAGCCAGGGAGGTTGCTTCATTCTCCAGGTTGAATACATTGGCGTAGGCGATTGCGTTGTTATTGTTGTCCACCACACGCGCTCTATAGATGATAGGACGTGTTTTCTTGCCTTTGCTATCTGAGACTTTTCCTTTACTGGTATTCTCGTAGCCTATAAATCCTTCATCTTTCTTTGAAGCAGGCGGTAAGGAGGTATTTCCCTGTTTTCCGATATCCTGTAAACGGGGTTTGGAGAGGGTTGAAACCAGTGTATCTGTTTTTGCGGGTGCCGATCGGGTTTCTCCCGCTGCAGAGGCTATGGATTCATCCTTCATTTCCAGTTCCTTGTACTCTAAAAGGGATTTATCCTTGGCGGTATCAGAATTCAGCGGGGTGGCAATATTTCCGAGGTCCTCTGTTTCTTTTTTGTTGATGACCGTTTTTTGCTTTGATTCAACGATTGCATCTACTGCAGTATCCGGTATTTGTGCAGGGGAGGGATTGACAGTGATTTTCTCTTCCACCGCTACGGCTTCATTTTTTTGGCCAGGTATAAATTGATAGGCTAAATAACCCAGTCCGCCCACTACTACGATCGATGCAGCCACCTTCCACCAATAGGTTTTGGCCGGGTGTATTTGCGGAAGGGAAGGAGTGCCGCTGACTCTATCAGCAAGTTGTTTACGCAATTCCCCTAACTCCATCGCAGGCGATACAGCATGCTGGTAACCGTCCATGGCATCGGCCAGGAAGGGATCATCCAAAGCCGCTTTTTCCAGGGCATTCATTTCCTCCGGGCTTAGCTGGCCTTTCCAGTATTTTTCGATATCGTTCTGTGTGTATTTCACTCCTTTGAAGACGCTTCTGGCCAGAAGCTGTTAGCTATTAGCTTTTAGTTGTTAGCTTTTAGCCTTTTATCTTTAAACTTTTTTATTCTTTATTTTATATTTCTTATTCCTTATTTCATTCTCTTCAAAGCCAATAGCTAACCGCTAATAGCTAAAAGCTTTGGCTCTCCATACAACTCTTCAAATTCCTTCTTCCATTCTGAATATGACTGCGGACCCTGTTCCATTCGATTCCGGTCAGGCCAACGATCTCTTTATAGCATTTTCCTTCGAGGTAAAAAAGACGGATCATTTGCTGCTGGTCGGGTGGCAGGGTTTCCAGGCAATCTTCCATTTTCATCAGGTCGGCTTCCTTTTCCATTACACTATTCAGATGCCCGTTTTCGGAATTTTGCATAAGAGAAGGGTCCAGGTCAATGATTTTCAGGTTTTTGGGGCTTCGTAGGGCCATAAGACACTGGTTTCGGGCGACCTGATACAACCAACCCCTGAAATTGGCTACCTCATGTTTTTTGACCTTGGCCGGGAGCTCCTCAAATAATTGCATCACCGCATCTTTAGCTGCTTCGGGATCTTTTAAATATTTCAAACACACCCCATAAACCAGATCGAGGTAGCGTTCGTATAATTTACCCAGGATTTTCAAATCACCCTCCCGCTTGAATTGTAAAACCAATTCCGCATCGGACTCGGTGGTGGTATGGGAGGAGGTGAGGAAGGTCACGTTACTAAGATAGTAATTTTTGAATTGAGACGTGAGTTTCGGGAGACGTGAGACGTGAGACGTGAGTTTCGTGAGACGTGAGACGTGAGGCGTGAATAGTGAATAGTGAATGGAGAAAATATATTTGGGGTTGTAAGTTATAGGGTTTAAGTTTCACTATTCACTATTCACTATTCACTATTCACTATTCACTATTCACTATTCACTATTCACCATTCACGCCTCACGCCTCACGAAACTCACGCCTCACGTCTCACGCCTCACGACACTACCGAAACCCCGGATGAAACTTCTCCAATGTCTTTCTTAAAAATGCCCGGTCTACGTGGGTATATATTTCGGTGGTGGTGATGCTTTCATGACCAAGCATTTCCTGTACTGCGCGCAGATCGGCCCCATTCTCTACGAGGTGTGTGGCAAAGGAATGACGGAACGTGTGTGGGGAAATGGTTTTTTTGATTCCTGCCTGAGCGGCGGCATCGCGGATGATATAGAAGACCATGACCCGGCTCAAACCAGTGCCATTTTTATTGAGAAAGACAATATCCTCACATCCGGGTTTGACAACCTGTTGTGCCCTTACTTCCTTCAAATAGATCTTGACATGTTTGATGGCCGTACTGCCCACGGGAACCAGTCTTTCCTTGTCACCTTTACCTGTAACGCGGATAAAACCCACATCAAAATATAATTGGGAGATGCGGAGATTGACCACTTCACTTACCCGTAAACCACAACTGTAAAGTATTTCCAGTAAGGCTTTGTTTCGCGTACCACCGGGTTTGCTGAGGTCAATAGCGAGAATAATCTGTTCGATCTCTTCAAAGCTGAGGGTATCGGGCAAACTTCTCTTTAGCTTGGGTGCTTCAAGCAGGGTGCTGGGGTCTTTGGTGACGATGTTCTCCAGTAAGCAATACTTATAAAAGGCCTTTATTCCGGAAATGATACGGGCCTGTGAACGGGCGGTCATACCCAGTTCTGCGATCCATTTTACAAAACCCTGTAAGGTCTTCAGCGTAATATCGGCAGGTCCCGGTCGGGCCGGGAGTGTTTCCAGATATTGGGTCAGTTTATCCAGGTCATGCAAATAGGCCGCCACCGAATGGTCTGCCAGTGATTTCTCCAATTGGAGGTAGGCTTTGAATCCGGATTTGTAGGAAGGCCACATAGGCGAAAATTGCTGATTGAAGTTGGCTAACGGCTAATAACTAAAAGCTAAGAGCTTTTAGGTACTCCCTGCTACTTCAACTCAATACTCTTCTCAAAAGCCTTTGTCTTGCTACCATCTTTCAGGTTCAGGAAGAGGCGACCGCGGGATACATTGACGGAATCAACCACATCATACATGGTTTCAAACTCAAGCGTAGGGGAGGGCAGGTCAACCGACGCTTTTTTTCCGGTCATGATCTCCTGTACAAAAAAGGTATTGTTGGCCTTATAGCAGATCAGGCCTTCCTCAATGGAGTAGCGTGGGTCGGCTGTATTGAATGCAGAGAGTGATTTCTCTATTGCTTCGGTTTGACCAAGCGAAAGTTTTAGCCAAAAGCCCCGACGGGTAAGACAGTCATTGAATAACAGAAAGGCATAGCTTGTATCCTTGATATAACATTTGACAGTCGATTTGTCAATGGCAGGGATCATTCCAAGAATCGTGGAGAGATGGATCTTGCGTTTGGAAGGAATAACCTTGCTGCTCCAAACCACGGTATCAACCAAGCAATTGCCGGGTATTAATTTTACATAAGGCTCAAATTCATTTCCCTGTAAAGTGAAATTCAATGTATCGGAAACACAGGGTTTATCACACAAGGTTTTCGGCGCGGGTTCTTTACTGTTACAAGCAACAAGGAGGACTACAATAGCTAAAAGACCTAAAATCTTTTTCATAATTAAGGGTTTGAACCGGGCAAAAATAGACAGGAATGAGCTTATAAAAAGTTTTTTCTGTTATCTTCGGCGTTTTAACAAGCAACCCCCTTTATGTCGGTAAACCTTCGGTCCTTTAAACAGAAAGTCAGACACAGAAAGACAGCCTATAAACGTTTCCTTACCCGCCTGGAAAAGAACACACCCCGTGAACTGGACAAATGGACCGCCGCGGCTGAAAAAGAGGTTTGGAAGGAAGTGGATTGCCTTACCTGTGCCAATTGCTGTAAGTCCATGACCCCTACCTATACAGGCAAGGACATGAAACGGATTTCCAAACACCTGGGCATGTCGGTGAACGCGTTTAAGAAGAAGTGGCTGAAGAAGGACCGCAGCAATGGGGACTGGATGAACCGGCTCAACCCCTGTCAGTTCCTTAACCTCAAGGACAATAAATGCAGCATCTATGCCATCCGGCCAGCCGATTGCGCCGGCTTTCCCCATTTACCCAAAAAGAAAATGGTGGATTATATGCATGTGCACAAACAAAATATTGAATACTGCCCTGCCACCTATACCATGGTGGAAAAACTGATGGATAAGTTCAAAGAAACACATCCTCAAGCATAAAGAACTCCGGCTCCTTTTCCTTGTGAAATGTAATGGCCAGGATATCATACTGGATATACCGGTTGCCAGGATGGATCGCCAGGTATTCATCCGCTGCCTTTAACAGGTTCCTGAATTTGGTGCGGGTTACATTATCCTCCGGATAGCCTTCCGGTGACCACCTTTTTGCCTTTACCTCTATAAAATGGAGGAACCTTCCTTTTCGGGCAATGATGTCTATTTCTCTTTTCCCATAGACCCAATTCCGGTGCAGGATCTCATACCCCCGCGAAACCAGGTAAACCGCGGCCAGTTCCTCGCCTTTTTTGCCTAATTCATTGTGTGCTGCCATATATTATCTTTATGGCAAATTAGACTGGACGATGCAGGTAAAACAGGGTGTTTATGCGATCAAAGGCGTGGTTCAACACTATGATTGGGGCGGGACGGATTTCATTCCCGCATTACTTGGGCAGGTAAATGCCGCCAAAAAACCTTATGCCGAGTACTGGATGGGAAGCCATCCCAAATCACCATCGGAGTTGATCACGGAGAATGGTAATCGGTCATTGGCCGACCGGGTACAGCTACCTTTTCTTTTTAAGGTGCTGGATGTGCATGATATGTTATCCATCCAGGTTCATCCCACCAAAGCCGCTGCAGAGCTTGAATTCGCCCGGGAAAACAGCGAAAAGATACCTCTTGATTCCCCCAAAAGAAACTATAGGGACGAGAACCATAAACCCGAGCTGGCCTATGCCCTGAGTGAGTTTTGGTTACTGCATGGTTTTAAACCCGAACATGAATTGCTGGCTATTCTCCGGGCCGTTCCTGAATTTGCCGGTCTGCACGATTGGTTCCTGAGGGAGGGTTATCTGGGACTATATAAAAAGGTCATGGGTATGCCCCAGGACGAGGTAAACACCCTCCTGCAACCCCTGCTTGACCGGATTGTTCCCCTGTACGAAAAGGGTGTATTACACCGGGAGGAAGAAGACTACTGGGCTGCGCGGGCCGCCATTACCTTTAACCGGAACGGGCAATGTGACCGGGGGATCTTTTCCGTTTATTTTTTCAATATTGTCAAATTGGAGCCAGGAGAGGCCATTTTTCAGGACGCTGGGATTCCCCATGCCTATCTTTTTGGCCAGTGTATGGAACTAATGGCTAATTCGGATAATGTATTGAGGGGTGGATTGACCAGCAAACACATTGATGTAAAAGAATTGATGAAACATGTAAAATGTGAACCGCTGGAACCAAAGAAATTACCCGGAGCCTGGATCAATGGGGCGGAGAAGGTATTTGAAACCCCGGCACCGGATTTTCAATTATCGGAGGTGCGATTGAATGCTGGGGGAGAGGAGCAGACCTTTATCTCTCAGGGGCCGGAGATTTGGTTCAATCTGTCAGGTAGTACCCAATTTACCTGTCAGGAACGTGAATTAACGGTACAAAAGGGGGAAGCGGTTTATGTAGAACCCGGAATGGCTTATACGCTTCTGAGTGCCACCGGCTCCCGATTGTTTAAGGCCGGATTGCCTCATTCCACAAAGGGTGAATAAGTTGCCCCGGCATTTGATCGATTTCTATTAATTTTGCCTCATTAAACATTGGTTATGCGATTCAATATTAGACTGGTTTTGTTCACCCTGTTCCTGGTAGCGATAACCGTCACCTGCAAATACTTTTTTGGTCCGAACCTCGAAATGTCGGGCTTCTCTCCAATACTGGCCATTGCTGTTTTTTCCGGAATGATCGTATTTCGAAAGGATTATTCCTTCCTGCTTCCTTTGGTGGCGCTCCTGGCGAGTGATGCCGTGATCGAAGTGTTGCACCGGCAGGGATTGTTTGATTATGCCGGTTTTTATAAAGGCCAATGGGTCAACTATCTCCTGTTGTTGCTTACTGCCATCATTGGATGGACGATCAAAGGCAACAAACTGGGAAACCTGTTTACCAATGCACTGGTAGCCCCCACCGTTTATTTCCTTATTTCCAATACGATCGTTTGGGCCGGTGTAAAAGAAGCTCCTTACACCAATGATTTTTCCGGCTGGTTAACCTGTATCAATGCCGGTTTGCCTTTTTATAAAAATTCACTGATCGCTACCGCGATCTTCCTGCCTGCTATTGCGCTTGTTTATAATGCAATGGTGGTGAGGAAGTGGAAGGTGGTTGTCGGATAATGGATGACCGATGACAGATGACAGATGACTGAGGTCTCGCACAGCGAAATTCCGTCAACTGTCATCAGTCATCTGAACACTCAGCCTTCATACCCCTCATCCTCCAGCAAATCCCCGCCATCAGCGGCGCCAGTAGCCAATTCATCACATCGGTTGTTAAATGGATTTTCTGCGTGGCCTTTTACCCACTTGAATCGAACATGATGTTTTTGGGCCAGTTCATGATATTCCTTCCATAGATCAGCATTCTTTTTGCCCCCTTTGAAATTGGTGCGTAACCATTTGGTAAGCCAGCCTTTTTCCACAGCATTGACCACATACTGACTATCTGAGTATATGGTCACGTTCAGCCCGTGTTTTTTTAAGGCTTTCAGGCCGGCGATTACGGCCATCAACTCCATCCGGTTATTGGTGGTATGGCGGTAGCCTTGGGAGATCTCCTTTTTGAGCGAGCCACTCATCAGGATAGCCCCATAGCCACCTCTTCCAGGATTGCCCCGGGAGGAGCCATCGGTGTAAATGGTAATGGAAGAATGGCTCATATTTATTCCTTATCCCCGGAGGGTATACGGACAGGACCGTTATTGGTTTCAAAAATGGTTTTGGTAACAGGCCGGCAATGCGGGGTCATATAGAGATTATCGATCGCCAGGTATTCGCGTTGGTTAGCACTTTCCCGGGAGGGTAATACCTTTTTTTGAAGAGCCATTTTCAGGTACTTTCTTTTGAGGTCAGCATTGACAATACTCCGGGTAAACTGAATTCTGCCCCGGGATGCTTCCTCCACTGATTTGGCGATCATCTCCACACAGTACATTTTATCATCGGTGGAAAGGTCAAAACTCATATCAAAGGGAAGCTTATTTTCATAATGCTGAATTACCTTTTGTTTTAAGGCCGCTAATTCCTGACTGTCGAGGTCATACCGGTAGATCCCAAACCCCATATTGGAAACGGGGGTCAGAAAGGAATCGATTCGGTCTTTCCGCATCACTTCATCGGGGTTAAGGTCGCCCGCCATATTGTGAAAAACATAGAGGCTGTCATTCCATTTAAAGGCCAACCCGGAATGGGAGAAGACCTTGTCGGTCTGGCTAAAGTCCTTGAGCATATAACTGGTCATATCATTCCCGCAACGCAGCACCAGGTCACCTTCACGGATACTGTCAATCGCGTTGTGTACTATTTCCCATCGCTTAGGGATATCGGCCGCAGCCACCTGGATGGGTTGGGGTGTTGAATCCGAGTCTTTACATCCGGTGACAATCAGCCCGGCAAATACCAGGTATAACAGGTGATTAATTTTCATGCGGGGTAAAAATAAAAAATCCAGCCTGTTTAATGGCTGGATTCTTTTATCCGGTGAAGGAATTAATTTATTGAACGCTTACAAATTCAAAGTCGTCAATACCGATCTCATTGGAATTGTTGCCACTGGGGCCGCCTTCTTCCACATAATAACGGAAACCGATACGCAATTTCTTATAGGTGTTAGCCGGTAAACCAGAGATGGTAAACTCATATTTGGTCCATGTAGTGGGGTACCCGGAAGCCGTTTGTGTGGGGTTGATATCCACCAGCATTTTGGTAAAATCTCCGGTATTGCCGGGGCCGCTACCTACATTCAATCCATCGTTGGTCATATTCATCCACACCTGCATACGGTCGGGGAAGCTTACCGGGCTGGATGTTTTGGTCCAGAAAGAGAAGCGGTCACCATTACGCATATTCAGGGCTGGGGAAATGAGCCAGCAATTGATAAACGAAAGGCCATCTCCTACTGTATAGGGGCAAAGTGCATATTCACTTGCACTGGCGGTAGAAGAGTGTGCCTCGATATTCGAGAAGAAGGGTCCGCCTTTGATATTATCGGCGATATAGGAACCCTGCTGCCAGTTCTCATCACCGGCAGGAGCACTCCGGTTAATAGCTCTCCAGCCATTGCTGATCACTTTCCCAATCGAGTCAAAGGACTCAGAGTAGGAGAAATCATCGGTGGCGAGTTCGAGGCCTTCTTTTATTTTCTCCTCTTTACAGGAGTAAAGTAAAAAGGTGAGGGCGAATACTATGCTGAGGGAAAAGACAAGGGTGAATTTATTTTTCATGATCGCTTTTGTAATAAGTGATGGGATGAATTATTTGCTGATATAGGCTACGCTATCAATACCGACTGAGGAACCAAATCCGTTGCTGCCTGCGCCCTCTACAAAGTAGCGGAAGGCAAAGCGGCCTTGAACAGGTTTGCTCAAACCAAATACGGTGGCTTCGTAACGAGTCCACCGGTGAGGGTAGGCGTTACGCGCTTTGATCCGGTCAGGGTCATTGGGATTGGCGATGTTGTAGTCATTTAACAGAAACTCATAGTAGAAGGGATTGATATCAACCAGTGTGGTGGTGAAATCTCCCGGATCTGTACCTTCTCCGCAGTTCAGTGAACCTGTGGGGTTGATACGTACCTGCATACGGTTTACAAAGTCGGTAGAGTCACCGTTGAAGCTGTACAATTCGGTCCTTGTATAGAAAATGATCTTATCACCATTTTTCATCCATACCTGGGGAGATACGGCCCAGTTACTGATCACACCGGATGCCGAAGAGGTAGATTGGTAATCGGCCCAAAGATATCCGTTACCGGCAGCGTAGGTGGAATAAGGTTGAAAGGGAATGTAATTATCTGCGTTGGGATTCTGCCAATTGCGACGACCCAATGCCACACTCTTGTTGATATAGCGCCATCCACGCGCATAGGCTGAATTGGCTGTATCAAACTCTTCAACAAAAGACTGATCAGGTATTGGTGGTTCGGCCGTAAGGTGCGAATCATCAACACAGGATGTAAGTAAGGTGGTCAATAAAAGAGAAGAAGATAAAAATCCAAGCAGGGTAGATTTTCTCATAATAGAACAGTTAGTTAATTAGGGAGTGAAATTAGGTAAAAAAAAGTAATCCAAAAAAAACAATATTTACCCAGAAAATCAACATTTTATGTCGAAAAACTAGACCTGAAACACCCCTGTTTTCAGGTCGGGGATGACCGGGTTGTGATCGGCTGCCCGAAGCCCCTCGGAGATATATTTTCGGGTTTCTGCGGGATCGATCAGGTCGTCAACCCATAACCGGGCGGCGGCATAATAGGGTGAACTTTGTTTTTCGTACCGTTGTTTGATCATGTCCAGCAGTTTTTTTTCATCTTCCGGACTGATTGTTTCACCTTTTGCTTTTTTGGCAGCGACTTCGATCTGTAATAAAGTTTTAGCGGCTGATTCCCCACTCATGACAGCGATCTTGGCCGAAGGCCAGGCATAGATAAATCGCGGATCGTAGGCCTTTCCACACATGGCATAGTTACCCGCCCCATAGGAATGTCCGGTGATGATGGTGATTTTCGGAACAACGGAATTGGCCACGGCATTCACCATCTTGGCGCCATCCTTTATGATGCCGGCATGTTCACTGCGGCTACCCACCATAAAACCCGTTACATCCTGGAGAAAGACAAGGGGTATCTTTTTTTGATTGCAATTGAGAATGAACCTTGCTGCCTTATCGGCACTGTCATTGTAGATAACACCGCCCATCTGCATTTCACCTTTCCTGCTTTTAACGATCTTCCGTTGATTGGCGACGATACCTACCGCCCAACCATCAATACGTGCATAGCCGCATACAATGGTTTTGCCATAGTCTTCCTTGAATTGTTCGAATGCAGAATCATCCACCAATCGTTCAATGATATCCACCACATCGTAAGGTTTTCCTTCCGTAGGGAACAGGCCATAGATTTCTTCGGGATTCTTTTTTGGCGGAGCCGGGGTGGTCCGGTCAAAGCCTGCTTTAGGGGACGAACCTAACATACCCATCATGCGCTTTACATGATCGAGGCATTCCTGTTCGGTTTTGAATTTATAATCCGCGATGCCGCTAATTTCAGTATGTGTGGTAGCCCCACCCAGGGTCTCATTATCCACTTCTTCACCAATGGCAGCCTTTACCAGATAAGGTCCGGCCAGATAGATGGATCCATTGCCTTCCACCATCAGGGTTTCATCACTCATGATCGGGAGGTAAGCACCTCCGGCTACACAGGGCCCCATTACGGCAGCGATCTGGGTAATACCCATGCCACTCATACGGGCGTTGTTGCGAAAGATCCGGCCAAAATGTTCTTTGTCGGGGAATATCTCATCCTGTAAAGGCAGAAACACACCTGCACTATCCACCAGGTAGATCACGGGCAGGTGATTCTCCATAGCGATCTCCTGCATCCGCAGGTTCTTTTTCCCAGTGATCGGGAACCAGGCACCCGCTTTAACGGTCTGGTCATTGGCAAGTATCACACATTGTCGGCCACTTACATAACCGATCCCCGCTACCGTACCTCCGGCAGCACAGCCCCCTTGCTCCTGGTACATATCATATCCCGCAAAGGCCCCGATCTCGACAAAGACAGAATCCTTATCAATCAAATAATCGATCCTTTCCCGAGGGGTCAGTTTATTTTTCTCCCGCTGTTTTTCCTGGGCTTTTTTCCCGCCGCCCTCACGGATCTTACCCAGTTTCTGACGCAGGTCAGAAAGGGATTGCCGAAAGCGGTCTTCGTTTTTATTGAATTCAAGATCCATGGATTCGGGTTGTTCGTCAAAGATAGGCGATGTGCCTGTTGGAAATTCCCCATTTCTCAATTTCCTTAAACATCCTCTTCCCGAAATGACAACTCCAGCTTTTCGATCCTTGCCACTACCTTTCGAAATTGTACGCCTGCCTTTTCCAGCATCAGACGAGAGGCTTTGAATACATCATTCCCATTGTATTTATCGGAGAGATAGATCACTTCTTTTATACCAGCCTGAATGATGGCCTTTGAACATTCATTGCAGGGAAAGAGTGCCGTATAGATCCGGCATCCATGCAGGTCGATACCGATATTGTTCAGGATCGCATTGAGTTCGGCGTGACAGACATAAGGGTATTTGGTTTCCAGAAAACCGCCTTCTTTTTGCCACGGGAATTCATCATCATCACAGCCTATGGGAAGTCCATTATAACCTGCCCCCACTATCTTATTCTGGTTGTTGACAATACAGGCACCCACCTGTGTGCTGGGGTCTTTGCTGCGCCGGGCCGATAAAAGCGCAACGCCCATAAAATATTCATCCCAGGAAATATAATCTGGTCTTTTCTTCAATTCAGATGGGTTTATACTATTAAAAAATAAAGCCGGTCCCTGCGAAATTATCGTTTTACCCCTGAAATTCCCACCTGATTGACCGGCGTCAGTTTGTAACCTGAATGCTCTTTTTAGCTTTACGCAAATCTCCTCATTATGAAAAAGGTTATTGGTCTGAGCTGGATGCTAATAATAGCAGCCCTTCCACTCGTTTGTTTTTCACAAGTTGGGTCGGTAAAGGTTCGTACACTCGCGCCCCCCAACTTTCCGGATAGTCAAAAAATCTACCTCGCAGGTAGCTTTAACTACTGGCATACGAAAGACTCCTTGTACCAGTTAAGACCCGAAGGGGGAGGTTGGTATGGAACAGAGATACCGGTGTTTCTGAACATGGGATATGAGTACAAGTATTCCTTGGGAAACTGGGGCAGGGTAGAATTAGCTATGAATGATAGTGCCATTTCAAATCGCCGTTTTTACGCCACAACCGGACTCATCATTTCAGATACCATAGAAAAGTTTAAAGCCCCTTCTCCGCCTTCCCAGCCCAGTCCGCAAATGGTAAAAATCAATGCCATGAAGGATTCCACTATGGGGAAATTAGCGCCAGGGTTGGAGAAAATGAAATTGGTTTTCCGGGATTATTTGATCAACATGGTGCAGGACAAACCTTCGAAGCGGGTTCGACGAAATCTGGACAAGGAATGTATCGGCTTCCTTGAAAATGGTTATCGCAAGCTTACCTCACTCTTATGGGATATATTTGCCATGCTTACCCCTGAACAAAAGGCTGAGATACGTAATAAAATTGCTGCGGCCGGCCCGGATGCCGATCTGATAAATGGGATTTCAGGTATGCTGGAGCAGGCGACAGGAAAGAAATGAGCCACAAAGTATAAGATTTGGATTCGCTGACCCATATTGCCATTGGCGCCTGCATGGGCGAATTATTTGCCGGTAAACAGATCGGTAAGCGGGCCATGTTGCTTGGAGCAATTGCCCAAAGTGTGCCTGATATTGATTTCATTACTTCTTTTTGGATGGGAACAAGCGAAAACCTGCTGGCGCACCGGGGCTTTACACATTCAATCCTGTTTGCCTTATTGGTCAGCCCCGTGCTGGGTCTCCTGGCCGAGCGATGGCGTCGGCCACATGACATTACCTGGGGAAAATGGACACTGTTTTTTCTGGTCCAGGCCCTGATTCATCTGTTGATTGATGGCATGAATGTATATGGGGTAGGGTGGTTTGAACCCTTTCATCACCATCGTGTGGCATACAACTGGATCTTTGTGGCTGATCCTCTCTATTCCATTTGGCCGGGTTTGGCACTGATCATGCTCTTGTGGTTGCCCCGGAAAGATTATCGAAGAAAGAAATGGGTGATCTTTGGAATGGGATTGAGCACACTCTATCTGGTGCTATGCGGGATCAATAAAATGCAGATCGATCGGGAGGTAAGGTCCATGTTGGTAAAACAAAAAGGCCTCCCCAATAATTACTTCACCACTCCAACGGCCCTGAACAATATGCTGTGGTACGTAGTGGCAGATTATGATTCAGGTTACCAGGTGGGGTATCGGTCTGTACTGGACAAATCAGATACACTTAGTCTGCAATATTTCCCAAGGCAGGCGCATTTATTAAAGCAGGTCAGCGATCAGGAGGACCTTCAAAGGCTGATCCGTTTTTCCAAAGGCTATTACACCATTGAAAACAGATCGGATTCACTGGTCTTTAATGATCTGCGGTTTGGACAAATGGCGGGTTGGTCAGATCCTCAGGCGCCCTTTGTTTTTTATTACTATCTCCAACACCCTTCAGCCAATGAGTTTGTGGTACAACGCGGCCGCTTTGCCCGATGGAATCGCGAAACCGTGAAATCGTTGTGGAGGAGGATGGGGGGGAAGCAACCGTGAGGCGTGGGGCGTGAGGCGTGAGACGTGAGGCGTGAGGTGTGAGGCGTGAGACGTGAGACGTGAGTGGTGAATAGTGAAAATTAAAACATAGAACTTATTTCCCATGACTCTTCTCTCGTCTCACGTCTCACGTCTCACGCCTCACACCTCACGCCTCACGTCTCACGCCTCACGCTTCACGCTTCACGCCTCACGCCTCACGCCTCACGCCCCTCATTCCTGCCTGAAATAAAACGTAAACAAATTCAAGACGTTATTGATAAACCGGTAACAGGTGCGTTGCCATAGCCTTTTCAACCAGCTCGTGTGGGCCTCATAGTTTTCCAGGGTGATCCGTTGACAATCCTTCAAAATGATCTCGTCGAGTACCTTATTGGTTTCTTCCGCAAAGGTTTCATGTTCCACTTCAATGTTTACTTCCAAACTGGCATAAGCACTGATGTTATTTACATTGTAAGAGCCCACGGTTACCCATTTACCATCGGCTACAGCTACCTTGGCATGGAGCACGGTACGTTGGTATTCATAAACCTCTATTTTATTCCCAAGGAGCCAACGGTAGAGGTATCGTTCGGCATGTTTGGCTATCCTCACATCCGATACCCCGGCAAGGATTACCCTGATCCGCACACCTCGCTTACTCGCTTGTGCCAGTTTGCGTCTGAAGATACGTCCCGGTAAAAAATAACTGCACATGATGGTCAAATCCCTTTCCACATGGTTGAATTGATAGAGGTAAGCGCCCCAGATCTCTTTGCGGCGTTTTACCCAATCATTTCGGATGACACGGGCTGGTACCCGTTCATTCGGCGGAATTTTTTCGGCAAAGGAATACCAGATATGTTCGGGGGTTGAGGTGGTTTCTTTTCTGTTGCCCCATAATTCAATACAGCCTGTTTCGAGCGAATGGGCGGCTTCTCCTTCTGTATAAATGGCCATATCCAACCAGGCCGGGTCATTGGGCAGGTCATTATACCGGTCACAAATATTTAGTCCACCCACCAGCGCGTAGGAGCCATCGGCCACTGCCACTTTGTGATGCAGCCGACGGCCAAAATAAAACCGGCGACTTCTCCATAGTGGTTCAAACCATTTAATTTTTACTCCCTGCTCCCGCAGGTGTTGCACTGTTTTACGGTGCATGCTCTGTGACGCATATCCATCCAATTGCAAATAAACGGCCACCCCTCGTTGAGCCGCTGCACACAGTGCATGCACCACTTCGTTGCCGGTGTCATCATCCAAAAAAATATAAAACTGAAAATAGAGGGTATGTTGCGCCTGGGAAATCAACCTGTTCAGTGTATCGAAATAGGGCCTTCCTCCGGAGATCAACCTGACGCGGTTCTTCTCCAACATTTTCCTGCGCCCGGTTTTCTTTGGCTTGCTCATCACTGTCTTTCAATACACAAGATTACGGAAAAAGAAGGTAGTGGTATTCCTGAAAAAATTGTTAAATGGTTCAATAATGGAATTCCCTTATATGGAAAAGCCATCCTCAAGGATCTGAAAGGAAAATGTAAACCATGTTTCGTCTTGGGTTTTTCTTCACCTATCTCATCATTTCTTGTAATAATGATCCGTTGCCCATTAAGCCAGCTTTTACACATGTCGATTCCATCCCATTGCCGGAAGGGTTCCATCGGGTAACCCTGCCTTCGCAAAGTTTTGGCCAATGGCTAAGGGGGCAGGCATTTCGAAAGGATAATACGGTCTATTTATATAACGGAACTCCAAAACCTGAGCAGGACCTGCACTATGCGGTACTAAACTGGTCCGTTGGTAAAAAAGACCTTCAACAATGCGCTGATGCCGTGATGCGGTTAAGGGCCGAATTTTTATTTGAACATCATTTATATGATTCCATTGTTTTTTTTGATAACGAAGGCGGAGAATATAAATGGAAGGAAGGCGCAGATCGAAGAAATTGGCAACACTATCTGGACAGGGTATTTGGTATGTGTGGTACAGCTTCGCTGGCAAAGCAAATGAAACAGAGAACATCTGTTCTGGAAATCATGCCGGGGGATGTCTTTATTCGGGGTGGGTTTCCTGGCCATGCCATGCTGGTAATGGATGTTGCAGTCAATGCCAGGGGAGAAAAAAAGATCTTACTTGCCCAAAGTTATATGCCGGCGCAGGACATTCATATAGTCAAAAACCCGCTTTCAACGATGGAAAGTCCATGGATTCCTGTGTCCGACAAAGGTAAAATTTATACACCGGAATGGGTATTCAACAGTAGTGAATTAATGCAGTGGTAGTTCATCTTGTTACAAAACGATACCCAATGCCGTGTATCGTTTCGATGGTGATGTTCTTTTCGGAGGAAAGGTATTTCCGAAGCTTGGTGACAAAAACATCCATGCTCCGTCCAAGGAAGAAGTCACTTTTTCCCCATACGCTTGTCAGCACATCTTCCCTTTTCAGCACTTTATTGGGGTTCAGGCAAAAAAAGGTCAGTAATTCCGCTTCGCGTTGGGTGAGTATTTTCTGATCTTTATCTCCGATAAGCCGTAGCTCAGAAGGCACATAGCGCAGGTCACCAAGCCTGAATTCCAATGGGGTCTCGGGGCGCAGCATTTTGTTTCGACGGATGAATACCTGCATCCGCATCAATAATTCACGGATATGGAAGGGTTTGGTGATAAAATCATCTGCACCGGTTTGAAATCCCTTTAGTTTATCATCCTCCAGGGATCGCGCGCTGATGAACAGGATCGGTATCACATCACTTTTCTGGCGGATTTTTTTAGCCAGCGAAAATCCATCCCGCTGGGGCATATTCACATCCAGCAGGCAAAGGTCGGGATTGGTACGCGCAAACTGGTCCAGGGCCTCCTCTCCATTAGAGCAGGAAACCACCTCATACCCGGCTTCTTCCAGGTTGTCTTTGATCACAAAGGCCAGTTGGGTATCGTCCTCGGCCAATAATACCCGCGTTTTTCGCATGGTCTCAATAGTTTTTAATCAAGTGGTAGGGTGATGGTAAAAAGACTACCCTTTCCGGGTTCGCTCAGTATCTGAATTTGTCCTTTATGCGCGTCTACGATCATCTTTACAAAACTCAGGCCAATACCCATTCCCTCTGCTTCATGGGCATCACCGGTATTGATCCTGTAAAATTTACGAAAAATCCTTTTCCATTGTGTCTTTTCCATTCCGATCCCATTATCCTCCACCATCAGATAGAACCAACGTTCATCCGACCGGGTATTGATCTTTATTTCCGGGTCTTTGGCATATTTAAGGGCATTGTCTACCAGATTGACGATTACGGTAAACAGGTAATCGGGGTCTGCCTTTATCTCTGGCTGTGTCCCTTTTAATTCCCAAATGATCCTGGCCTTTTTCTGTTCGATCAGCGGATGCAGGCTGTCAACTGCACGCTGGATCAGGGGTTCAACCAGGATCCTTTCTTTTTTGAGTTCGATCCCTTTTGAATCGGTAAAAGCTAAGAGAACAAGCCTTTCCAACTGGTTACCCAGATATCTGGTCTGTTGCCCGACAATATCTGCATAGGTGGCCAGTTTCTGAGGCTGGTTTGCGATCTCCGGTTTCTGAAGAACGTCTGAAGCCAGGGTAAGTACCGATACAGGGGTTTTGAATTCATGGGTTAGCTGGTGAATAAAATCTTTCTGGAGTTCATGCAAAAAACGCTGCCGGAAAATGAGATATACTCCTACGCTAAATAAAATGATAAAGGCAAGTAAGGCAATGATGGAGATGACCCAAAAGTTTATTTGCAGCAAGACATACTTATTGCGATTGGGAAAGTATAATCCCAAATGGCCGTATGGCGTTTCATTCTTTGGCCAGGTATCGATTGTTTGCCTTGCCGCATTGGCCGAAGGGATGACCTCCCTGAATCTGACCTCCTTTTCGCCTTCCATTTGCAGGGATACACCACAGATAGTAAAGATCTCGTTTTGGGTGAATTGCTCCCGAAGGATATGCATGATCTGGTTGGTGTCGGGAAACTGACCCAGTCGGGCGATATATACAAAAGGCTCCGGATGGTTGACCAATTTGCTCAGGTGGTCTGTGGATGAAAAAATAGTGTCTCCGGAACTCTCGTAATATCCTTCAATCACCCGCATGACCTTTGAATTGAAAACACGCTGTTCTAATTCGTATACCTTTTTTAACCAAAAAACCTGGATAACAAGTATGGTGCCGATGAGTACCGAGGAAAGTACAACAGCGATCCGAATCGTATTGGAGCGTAGCGCCATATCAGGTTATAAATTGGTCAGAGGATAAATATAGGAAAATGGCATCCAAGGATTAATTTTTTAATAATATATGAACTGGCTACATTTAATATCTTGCAGCAAAACCCCACCACATGAGAAGGCTTCTACTTTTGATTCCGTTCTTCATTGTATTAATCACTTCGGCTCAGCAACCCCATTCCCATGCCCTGGGTCGTGTGATCAAATTTCCGGATGTACCTGAATATAAAACCCTGAAATGTGACCTTCACCAGCATACTGTTTTTTCCGATGGAAGTGTATGGCCCGATATCCGTGTGATGGAAGCCCTGATGGATGGATTGGATGCGATTTCCCTGACCGAACATCTGGAATACCAGCCGCATAAATCTGATCTGCCGCATCCGGACCGTAACAGGTCCTATGAGATCGCTTTAAAAGAAGCAAAAAGCCATGACCTGCTCATTATCCGCGGATCGGAGATCACCCGGCGGATGCCTCCCGGGCACAGTAATGCCGTATTTATTACCGATGCCAATAAACTGCTGATCGATGATTCGATTGCCGTTTTTCGCGAAGCAAAAAAACAAGGGGCTTTTGTATTCTGGAACCACCCCAACTGGGTGAGTCAGCGCCGGGATGGAATAGCTACCCTGACAGATATGCACCGGGTATTGATCAAGGAAAAACTGCTGGATGGAATTGAAGTAGTGAATGATCAGACCTATTCCGATGAGGCTCTCCAGATCGCGTTGGACAATAACCTCACCATCATGGGTACTTCGGATATTCATGGTTTGATCGACTGGGATTTTAAAGTACCCAAAGGCGGGCACCGACCCATCACCCTTGTTTTTGCCACTACCAGGACCGAGGAAGGGATCAAAGAAGGGTTGATGAACCGAAGGACGGTCGTTTTTTATAATAATCTCCTGATCGGGCGCGAGGAGCAACTGGTTCCGCTCATCAATGCCTCTCTGTCCATCAAATCTGCCAAATACATAGGCCGTTCCGATGTACTCGAGATCGTATTCAGCAACCAGTCTTCCGTCGATTATACCTTGCAGAACAAGAGTGGGTACACTTTCCACAATAGCAGCGACCTGGTTACCCTAAAGCCAGGGGAGGAGAACACCCTTCAGGTAAAAACCCTGAAAAGGCTGGAAAATGTTGAACTGGCTTTTGAGGTCCTCAATGGGGTGACTGCCCCAGGCAAACACCCGCAGATCAAAATTTCAGGAAAGGTGTCCCAGTAAGGGATTTTATACTAACAATTGTTCGCAAAAGTGAGCTAAAACAGTATATTTGTGCCGCCTGAAAACGGTATAAAAATTACATTTTCCATGCATTTTCAACTGAACGAAGAACATCTCATGATCCAGCAGGCAGCGCGTGATTTTGCCCGCAATGAATGCCTGCCTGGAGTGATCGAACGTGACGAAAAACAACAGTTTCCCCGTGAACAGATCATGAAACTGGCCGAACTTGGTTTTATGGGTATGATGGTTAAACCCGAGTATGGTGGCGCTGGCATGGATACCATCAGTTATGTACTTGCCATGGAAGAGATCAGTAAGATCGATGCCAGTGTGAGTGTATGTATGAGTGTGAATAATAGCCTGGTTTGTTATGGCCTGCAGGAATTTGGTTCAGAAGAGCAAAAACAGAAATACCTGACTCCGCTTGCTCAGGGAAAAAAGGATGGAGATCTGTATATCGGTGCTTTTCTGTTGAGTGAACCGGAAGCTGGAAGCGATGCTACCTCCCAACGTACCACAGCTGAGGACAAAGGTGACCATTACCTGTTGAACGGGACCAAAAACTGGATCACAAACGGAAGCAGCGCTTCCGTCTACCTCGTAATGGCCCAAACAGATGCCGCAAAAGGTTCCAAAGGCATCAATACATTCATTGTGGAAAAAAATTGGCCCGGTGTGACCGTTGCTGCCAAAGAGAATAAGCTTGGCATCCGGGGTTCCGATACCCATACCATCATGTTTACGGATGTAAAAGTCCCCAAGGAGAACCGGATCGGGGAGGATGGGTTTGGATTCAAATTCGCGATGAAAACCCTGGCAGGTGGACGTATCGGTATTGCCTCACAGGCCCTGGGTATTGCCAGCGGAGCGTATGAACTCGCGCTCAAATATTCCAAGGAACGTAAGGCCTTTGGTACGGAGATCATGAACCATCAGGCCATTGCCTTCAAACTCGCCGATATGGCTACACGTATCGAAGCTTCCAGGATGCTTTGTCTGAAAGCCGCGTGGGAAAAGGACAATCAGATGGACTACACAGTTAGCTCCTCCATGGCCAAAGTGTTTTCTTCCGAAACCGCCATGTGGACCGCTGTCGAAGCCGTTCAAATCCACGGGGGGTACGGATTCGTAAAAGAATACCATGTTGAACGCCTGATGCGGGATGCTAAGATCACCCAGATCTATGAAGGCACCAGCGAGGTACAGCGGATTGTTATCAGCAGAAGCATATTGAAATAGCTAATAGCTAATGGCTATTAACTTTTAGCATTTATTCCTTGCGTCCATTGGCGCCTTTGTGCCCCTGCGGTAAAACCTATTCACTATTTTCGTGGTATGATCGATCAAGTGAGTTACACCGATTTAGTCAGAAGACTTGGTAAAAATGCCACGCTGGTGGCTGTTTCCAAAACCAAACCCATCGAGGATATCCAGGCCCTTTACGATCTTGGGCAACGGGATTTTGGAGAGAATTATGTCCAGGAACTTGTAGACAAGGCTGCACAACTGCCTACTGATATTCGTTGGCATTTTATCGGGCATTTACAAAGTAATAAGGTAAAATACATTGCCCCTTTTGTCCATCTGATTCACGGGGTGGATAGTTTCAAATTATTAAAGGAGATCGACAAGCAGGCGGCAAAAAATGAGCGCGTGATCGATTGCCTGCTCCAGATTCATATTGCGCAGGAAGAAACCAAGTTTGGATTGGATGAAACCGAGCTCGCCATCTTGCTGATAGATCCTGTTTTATCAGGATTGAACCATGTGCGGATACGGGGATTGATGGGGATGGCCAGTTTCTCTGATAATACTGAGTTAGTACGGGGTGAATTCAAAACCTTGCAAGTGTTATTTGAAAAATATGGGAAGGAAAGGGGATGGTCCATTTTGTCAATGGGAATGTCCGCTGATTATCCGATTGCTATCGAAGAAGGTTCCACCCTTGTCCGGATAGGCAGCCTGCTTTTTGGGTCCAGAAATTAGGTGACCATTCTTCCTTTTTTGCATTTCGTCACTGATTTTGTGCTGCTGGTGTAAAGGTTTTGCCCCTCCAAATCAGTACATTTAGTTTAGGATTGAAAATGCCCATTGCCTTTACCAAATATCGACTGCACCACATCCTTATCTGGGTTCTGGTATATCTTGTCTGGTACTACCTGCGGGTAGATGACTATCCCAGTCCCGAATTAGCCTCACAGATCACGCTGCTAAAAGTCGCAGACCTGGCCTTATTGGTCTATCTCACCAATTACCTACTGATCCCCAGGCTGCTTTACCGGAAGCGGTATATTCTTTTCTCTCTGGTCTATCTGGGAATGATACTTGTTAGTAGTTATGTGAAAATGAAGGTCATCGGGCAATTGCTGAATAACCCCGGTCTATTTGACCTTCGTCTTCATTGGCGTGACCGGATCTATGATAACCTTTTGCCCCATATCTTTCTGGTCACGGCCGGCGCCACGGTCAAATTGGTGATTGATTATATTCGTCAGCAAAAACGGCTGGCTGATCTGGCCAAGGAGAATGCTGTGGCAGAATTGAACTTTCTCAAATCACAGATCAACCCGCATTTTTTGTTCAACTCTATTAACTCGGTTTATTTTCTTATTGATAAGGAAAATAAAGAAGCCAGGGAGGCCTTGCATAAATTCTCCACCATGCTGCGGTACCAACTGTATGAAACAGATGGTGATCGTATCCCGATCGAAAAGGAAATGGGATTTTTAAAGGATTATGTGGACCTTCAAAAATTACGCAAAGAGGAAGGGTATGAGGTGGATTTTAAACAAGGGGAGGGCCTGTCTGGTTTTTCCATTGAACCGCTTATCCTGATCCCTTTTGTAGAGAATGCGTTCAAGCATATTTCGCATCATGGGCATGCTCCCAATTTTATTCATATTCATGCCGACCGGCAAAATGGCCACTTGAATTTCTCGGTAACCAATTCATATGAGATTAAGGCTGCCGGCAAAGAACCCTATTCGGGAATCGGGCTGCAAAATGTAAAACGCCGATTGGAGTTGCTGTACCCCGGTCAGCATGTTTTGGATATCAGCCAAACGGAAGGGGTATTCAAAATGAATTTGAGCCTTCCTGTTCAATCAAAATTGACCGCACATGAGTCCGCAAACTGAACCAGCCAAATCATCAACGGTTCTCCGTTGTCTGATCATTGATGACGAGCCCCTGGCTCGAAAAGGCCTGCGCGAGTATGTGTCGGAACATGATTTTCTGGAGCTGGCAGGTGAATTCGATAACCCGCTCAAGGCCATGGAACTTCTTCACAGTGGCCAGATCGACTTACTATTTTTAGATATCCAGATGCCCAAACTGTCGGGACTTGATCTGCTACGGACACTAAAAGACCCACCTCTTACCATTCTGACCACCGCTTATTCTGAATATGCCGTGGAGGGGTTTGAATTGGAAGTGGTGGATTACCTCGTTAAACCCATCGGGTCCGAGCGTTTTGTAAAAGCCGTGTGGAGGGCACGTGAACTTTTTGAACTTAAACAAAGTAATAAGGCGGTGAATATACCCGGGCAGGACCATTTTTTTATCAAGTCAGATAATAAGCTGGTACGTATCCTGTTTGATGACCTCCTGTACGCGGAGGCGTTACAGAATTATGTTACGCTGCATACGGTGTCAAAGAAATATATCACCTACCTGACCTTTCGGTCAGTGGAGGATTATCTCCCGGCCGACCGGTTTATCCGGGTGCACAAATCGTATATAGTTTCTGCCTCCCGAATCGATAGCATCGAAGGAAATGATATTCGGATCGGGGAGCATTATATCCCCATCAGCCGCAATCTGAAGGACGAGGTGATGGATAAATTATTGAAAGGCAAATTTCTAAAGCGATAACCCTGAATTTTAACATGTTTCTCCCGCCGGAATGATTATTTTTATTCCATGAAAAGATCGTTTTACCTGCTCTTCTTTTTGTCATTGTCGGGTCTTATGCAAGCCCAGGAATGTGAGCTCAAGGATGTAAAGGATCCCCTCAATCAGGAAACCCGACTTTCCACCGGGTTTAAGAAAATGGGTGGGGGAAGTGACCGCTTCATGATGTCGGGAGAAGTAGACAAAAAGGAATTGGATTTCTTTTTTGTACTTGAAGGCAGTGGTCTTTGCTTTGATGAATATGCCCGCGTTCAAGCCATTTTTGAAGGAGGTAAACAAAAGAACATCTTTCGAAATGGAGGGGCTGAAAATTGCCAGGGATATTTTCACATCATTTTTAAGAACCAGGCCAATCAACCCGCTACATTAAAGAACCTGGCTACAAAGAAGGTCATTAGCCTGAAATTCACCATGAAGGATAATAAAGAGAAGATCGTTAACCTGGGTCCGGAAGAGCAGGATACTTTCCAACGGATCGTTTCCTGTATTCTCGAATCTTCGACTCCGCTATTGAATGATACCTGGAAACCAGCCAAGCAATAATTATTTCCTTCTCTACACTTGTACTACCGGCTGACTTTCTTTTCGTAACACCCACCAGGCGAGTACGGCACTGGTAAACATGAAAAGTGCGCCGGCAAAAAAGGGCATGCCTGGAATATGCCAGAATCCTTTGGCCTGTGTAAACGACGTAAAGAGACCGGTCATTAATACCGGACCGAAAATACTTGTCAGACTCATGGTACTTGTCAGCGACCCTTGTAACTCACCCTGCTCATTGGATGGAACATGTTTGGCCATGATGGCCTGAATGGCCGGGCCTGCAATACCTCCCAGGCAATAGGGGATAAGAAAGACAAACATCATCCATCCTTCAGACGCCATGCCAAAGAGCAGCATCCCAACCGAGTAAAGGACCAATCCGATATAAACGCTTTTTTCATTTCCTAATTTGGGATTGATAACGCGGATCAGTAACCCTTGTACCAGACCGATTAGCACCCCCACTACGGTGAGCGAGATCCCTACCATCCCTTCACTCCAATTGAAAACATAGATCGTATAGAAACTCCAGTTACTTTGCACTGCATGGGCAGCGAGGCTGATAAAGAAAAAGGAAAAGAACAGGCCGATGATGGAAGGGTATTTTTTGAGTTTGACAAGTGACACACCAGGAATGATTGTCTTCCAGTTAAAAGCCCTTCTTTTATCCGGAGGCAGTGATTCTGGCAGGACAAAATATCCATATAGCCAGTTCAACAGGGCCAGGCCGGCGGCGGCATAAAAGGGCACTCTTGTTCCCAATTCGCCAAGCAGTCCTCCCAGAAGTGGGCCAATGATAAAGCCCAGGCCAAATGCCGCTCCTATCATTCCAAAATTCTTGGCCCTTGTTTCAGCTGTACTCACATCGGCAATATAGGCTGAGGCTGTAGAGAAACTGGCACCGGTGATACCGGCTAGTATGCGGCCGAGAAAAAGCCAGCCAAAACTGGGGGCCAGGGCAGTCACCAGGTAATCCACACCAAATCCAAAAAGGGAAAATAACAGAACTGGTCTGCGGCCATATTTGTCGCTCAGGTTTCCCAATGCGGGGGCAAAAATAAATTGCATCACCGCATAAGCAGCCGTCAGCCAGCCTCCATACGCACTCGCCTCATTGACGGGAATATGGAGCATTTCGGAGATCAGTTTTGGTATCACCGGAATGATGATCCCAAAACCTGTAACATCGATCAGCAGGGTGACGAATATGAAGCCGATGGCGGCTTTTCTGGACCGGGCCATATTATTTTATTCAGTTGGTTTTATTGCGAGAAGGTTATTCAAATTTGAACAGGCTATTCGTTTCAATCGAAGCCGATTTATCAAAGACAAAATCCACAAACCGGGCATCTCCTTTTTTACCGGTTATTCTTCCATTGATGCGGCCGTATTCTTTATTTTCCTCGTCAAATGCCTTGATCATTACTGGCTGGTCCACATCATTATTGAAAACCATATAAACACTCAATATATGAGCTGAGCCGGAATCGCTTCCATTAATCCGTACTTTTCCAATCTCCAGGCCCCTTCCCAAAATAGCCGGAGTCAGTTCCACTTTACATTTGAACCGGTCTGAAACACCATCGGCCACCCCATCAAAAAATTCGGAAGCCCCTTTGCCAACCGTTTCACCGGTTTTATTGATGGCTTCCTTTGTTTTTTCTTTTACAGAATTTCCGGAACAGGCAGCAAGAAACAGACAAAGCAGGAGGGCTGAAAGGGATTTCATGCTTTTTTTTGCCAAGTTACAAAATTCCCATCGTGATCTTCGTGTCCTTTGTGCTCCCTTTGTGTCCTTCGTGTCCTTCGTGTCCTCCTACGCAAGTCTGGCGTAGGAGGACACGAAGGACACAAAGGGTACACGAAGATCACGAAGAAAAAAGGCTAGGAGGCCAGGATTTCGCCGGTGTGTACCTTGATATTTGCCGCAATTTTTTCGGTTGGCAGGTCATTGGCATCTTTTCCAAAAGGATCTTCGATTTCTTCGGCGATCAATTCAAGGCTGGAAAGAACATAGAATATAAATGTTACCACGGGAATAACATAATACCCCAGGCTGAAGACAAAGCCAAAGGGCAGGGACATGATATAGAAGAAGATGAATTTTTTCAGGAACACGCTATACGAGTAGGGGATAGGGGTATTTCGTATACGCTCACAGGCCCCACAGATATCTGTAAAAGAACGCAGCTCTTCATTCAGCACGATAAGCTGATCACCTGTGATCTTTTGCTCCTTATAAAGACGCGTAACCCGTTGCATCATTAGCAGGGCCACCTGGTTGGGTACATGTTTGGATACATCAATCGTCTCCAATTCAGGATGATCCTTTTCATCCAGGGCCAGTCTTGTCTTCTCCGCATGCAGGTGGTGGGCCAGCGTGGAGGCATAAAGAGAGAGGGTCTTGTGAAAATACTGCAGGGTGTTCTTGTCCTCCGGCAGGAAACTTTTGATCTTAATGGCCAGGTTTCGGCTATTGTTCACGAGGCTGCCCCAGAGTTTACGACCTTCCCACCAGCGGTCATAGGCCGTGTTGGTGCGGAAGACAAGGAGCATGGAGAGGACAAAGCCCAGGAGGTTGTGTAACAGGGTCAGGTTGCGGACATAACTATCTTTAGAAAGATCCCAATATTCGAGTTCGAGATAGGCCACCAGCCAACTGTAGGCCGCCATGGCCAGGATCATAGGAAACAGCTTCCGGATCGTGTCGGACCTGTGGAGGCGGAATATGAAAGTGAACCAGTCTTTGGGATTGTAGGTGATCATAGAGTAAAGATAGGGAGCCGCGCGAATTTTCAAACTCCCCAATCGGTTACTTCACCACCACCTTATTCTCGGTAATATTAAACTCCAGGTCGAGTGTGTTTTTCTTCTTGAATTCAAGGGTGCCTTCATATGTCCAATCAAAACTGTAGTTATTATCTACGGTGCGTTCTTCCCATTTGCCTTCATAGAGGGCGAGGAGCAGGCATTTGATTTCATGTGAACCCTGCGGTACGGTGATGGAGAAGCTGTTCTTCTGCTGCTGGTCTTTCTCAGGTCCGGTGGATACCAGGGTGCCATCGATATAAACATTCATTTTGGAAACATAGGAATAGCCTTCATTTGTACCTACGGTTGTATAGGTGATGGTCAGTTTTCCTTTTTTGGCTTTAACAAAAGAGGAGGACATGATAAAGGGAATGGCGAGCAGGAACAGGAGCTTGAGTTTCATGATCGGTGATTTTGGGTCAAATCTACTCCCTGTCCCGGGTCTGGCAATACCCGGAAGGCGGTATTTGAAACAGGAGGCCCTCTTTTTCATATATTTGTAGACCTATGAGCGAAGAAGTCAAAAATGATGAACGGAGCCTGAATTTCATCGAAGAAATCATTGAGAATGACCTGAAAAGCGGGAAATATACCCGGATCGTCACCCGTTTTCCCCCTGAGCCCAACGGCTATTTGCATATCGGCCATGCCAGTAGCATCTGTCTCAATTTTGGGCTCACCAAGACCTTTCCCGGTTATACCAACCTCCGGTTTGACGACACCAATCCCACTACGGAAGAGACTGAATATGTGGATAGCATCAAGGAAGATGTTCGCTGGCTGGGTTTTACCTGGGAGCATGAGCGGTATGCCAGCGATTATTTTGATTCCCTCTACGAATATGCCCTTGTCCTGATTAAAAAAGGCCTGGCCTATGTGGATGACAGCACCAGTGAGGAAATGGCTTCTATGAAAGGAACCCCGACCGAGCCGGGTAAGAACAGCCCCTGGCGTGACCGGTCAGTGGAGGAGAACCTGGACCTTTTTACCCGGATGAAGAATGGAGAATTTCCCGATGGAAGCCGGACCCTTCGTGCAAAGATCGATATGGGGCATATCAATATGCTGATGCGTGACCCTGTATTGTACCGGATCAAACATGCCCATCATCACCGGACAGGGGATAAATGGTGTATCTATCCGATGTACGATTTTGCCCACGGGCAAAGTGATAGCATTGAAGAGGTGACACATTCCATTTGTACGATGGAGTTTGTGCCGCACCGGGAATTGTATGACTGGCTGATCGAAAAACTGGAGATCTATCCATCGCATCAATATGAATTTGCGCGCCGGAATACGAACTATACGGTAACGAGTAAACGAAAATTGCTGCAATTAGTAAACGAGAAATATGTGAGTGGTTGGGACGACCCCCGTATGCCCACCATCAGCGGGTTGCGCCGGAGAGGGTATACCCCCGACAGCATACGCGATTTTTGTGACCGTATCGGTATTGCCAAAAGAGATAACCTGGTGGATGTAGGTGTGCTGGAGTTTTGTGTGCGGGAACACCTGAATAAAATCGCCCTTCGGCGAATGGTGGTATTTGATCCTGTAAAAGTGGTGATCATCAATTGGCCGGAAGGGGCGGGTACCGAGACTCTTCAAATAGAAAACAATCCGGAGGATCCCTCCACCGGTGACAGGGCCATTGGGTTTAGCCGCGAGATATTGATCGAACGGGAAGATTTCATGGAGAATCCACCCAAGAAATATTTTCGATTGGCGCCGGGCCAGATGGTTCGACTTAAAGGGGCTTATATCATCCGCTGCGAAGAGGTGATCAAGGCGGCCGACGGAACCATTCAGGAACTGCATTGTACCTATTTGCCGGACAGCCGTAGCGGATCCGATACCAGTGGGATAAAAGTTAAAGGCACCTTGCATTGGGTGAATGCACCCGATGCGGTGGAAGTGGAAGTGCGGGAGTATGACCGCCTGTTCCGCGTGGAGGACCCTACCGATGAAGAAGGAGATTTTAAAGAGTATCTCAATCCCGATTCATTGAAAGTAGTCAAGGGCTATGCAGAACCTTCGCTTCGCACGGCCAATCTCCAGGATCGCTTTCAATTCCTACGGAAAGGATACTACTGCCTTGACAAGGATGCCACATCGGATAAACTCATCTTTAACCGCACCGTGACCTTGAAAGATGGTTGGGCCAGGGAAGTATCCAAGTCATAGACAAGGATATTTGTCATGTGTGTATATCATGTGATTGGTTACAACAATCAGTCAATTCTGTGACTACGCTCATCGGTAAAGCCATATTGGGATAATACTTTTAAGTAAAATTACCCGGTATGAGTTACTCCAGTATCACCCGTATCAGCAGCGATCATAAAGTCTGGCAAAAAAGCCTTGAATTCTATAAGGAAGAAATCCGCAACCTCCAATCCAGGTTGACGGAGGTCGCAACCAAAAACACCAGCTTCGAGGCCCGCCAGGGTATCGAACATTTCCAGAACCAGTTTATCGTGCAGCGGAACAATATCGATGAACTAAAGCACGAAATGAACCATTTTGCCGATGAGGTCAACCACGATGTGCTGCACCACACCGGTCATGTGAATGACCTGCTTGTGGTGGAGAAAAAAGTGCTAAAAGAAAAGTACGAGGATTTTGAGCGCGTGATGAATGGCCTTCGGCACGAATTCAATGATTACCTGGCCAAGTGGATGTAAGACCAGGGAGTTCCTGCATTAACTAAAAGCTAATAGCCAATAGCTATTAGCTTTTAGTTTTATTTGACCTTCTCAAAGACATAGGCATCGAATTCTACGAATTCATTGGCCCGCATTTCCACCGATTTTACTTTCTTGTTTTCGATATGGAACGAAATGGCAAAAATGCCGTATTCGATATTCTTGTATTGCATAAACCACTCTCCGTTATCCATGTACCGCATGCCTGCTACAAGGTCCTTGTGACTTTTGAAAACGGCTGCTAAACCTTCCCCTTCGGCTTTTATTTGCAGATCGCCATACAGGGGGTGCGTATAATGCCCTGCATATTCTTCCAAGGGAAGTTCGGGTTGTTTACCCATGATCCGGGCCCTCCATTGAGCAATCTGGTCCAATTGTGCTTTGGCTTCCGCTTTAGCGCCCGTCAGGAATTGATGGCTTCTGTTTACATACGGTACATTAAGATAAGCATCCAGTATCTGGTACCGGAGGGCTTCAAAGAAGGACTGGTTGTCATTATTCGTCAGGATGGCAATTCCCAGATTTTCTTCGGGCACAAAACAAACATTACTTACCATTCCCGCTGCACCGCCGGTATGCCAGTAAATTTGCCGGCCATTATAATCGGCTGCAAAAATCCCCAGTCCATAACCCCGGAAATGAATGGGGAAGGCAGAAGAGCGACGACTACCCGTACTGATATTTACATCCCGGGTGGAAAGGAGCACCTGAAAGGGGAGTACTTGTTTTCCCTGGTATTTCCCGCTATCGAGTTGGAATTGGAGCCAATGGGACAAGTCATTTACCGTACTTACAATACTGGCTGCAGGCCCCAGGTTATCCCATTGGTCGTAAGGAACGCGTTGCAGGGTTCCGGTATAGCTGGTGGTATAGGGCCGGGAAACATTTTCCCGGGTCTCCATGCCCCTTGAAATGGCCGTGGTACGGGTCATGCCGAGGGGATTGATAAGTTTTTCTGTGATGTAGGTTTCCCAAGGGGTACCCGTTACTTTAGGAATAACCTCACCGGCCGTAAGGAAACAACTATTGCAATAACCATAGTCCTGGCGAAACAGACCGATCGGTTGCAGCAAGCGCATCCGCCGCATGACCTCCTCCCGGCTTAAGGTGCTGTTCCAAAAAGTAAAGTCACCCTGAAAAGTTTTGGTACCCAACCGATGAGAAAGCATATCCCGGATGGTCACTGAAGCAGAAGAAAGACTATCGTACAGCCGGTACCAGGGGTAATATTTAGTGATCTTATCATTCAGGGATAGTTTTTTTTCAAAGGCGAGATTGGCGAGGGCTATACCGGTGAAAAGTTTTGTATTGCTGGCAATCATGAACTGGGTATGCTCATTCACCGGTTCATGGGTGTTGATGTCCCGCTCTCCATATCCCTTCATCATGACCACCTGGCCATCCTTAACGATCACCAGGGCCAATCCTGGCAGGTCCCATTCTTTAAGCCCGCGCCCGACATAGGCATCCAGACTGTCGTTTATAAAGGAAGGTAGTTGGGCCTGCAGGCCAGAAAAACCTATAAGGAGTAATCCGAAGAGAAATACTTTTTTCATAAAAATTATTGTGTAGTTGGGTCTATGGCTTTCTTATTCGAAAAACAAATCCCCCACCCGGGGCGAGATGTAAAGTTAATTTTTCGGGCCTGTAATCGCGGTACTGCTTGAGGATGTGGTCTGAAGCATACCGGTCTGCATTCACCCCGTCCAGGCAGACGGTTATATCATATTCTCTGAAATCGAGGAAACCCAGATCCAGGGTCAGGTCCCGGGCTGTCCAATTGGTCATTCCGGCGATAAACCAATCATTGCCTTTTCGTCTGGCGGTGATGATGTACTCTCCCAATATTGCGTCCAGTATAATCGTTTCGTCCCAGGTTGTAGGGATACTTCCCAGTAGCTCCATAAAGGCAGGCTCTAAAAGACCGGCCGAAGGATTACCGGAAAAGATCTGAATGGGACTTTCATATACCACGAACATAGCGAGTTGGTGGGCACGAGTTCCCGGGGCCATTACCTTATTCCCAATGGGCCGAAAGGTTTCTTTGGTCGCATTGTCCAGGATACCGGGTTCATAGTCCATAGGTCCTGATACCATCCTGATAAAGGGGAGAAGCAGATTGTGATCCGGTGTGGCTTTCTCGCTCCAGATATTGTATTCCGAACCCAATACCCCTTCGCGTGTTACCGCATGCGGGTAGGTCCGGTTAAACCCTGCCGGTTTGAAAGCACCATGAAACATGACCATGATCTTATGCCGGGCACAAGCCTTGGCTATATTGTGATAAAATCCAACCATGGATTGGTCATCCCGGTCCATAAAATCGGTCATGATAAAATCCACCCCCCAGCGGTTGAATTGCTCCAGGGCGGGTTCCAGTTGTTTTTCCAGGGTCAGGGCCAATGTCCACATACTGAGTTTGATCCCTTTCTCGCGGGCATAACGGCTGATCTCTTCCATATTAATATCCGGATGGATCTTGAAGAGGTCCTTATAATCACTCCAGCCTGCATCCATCATGATGCGTTCAAACCCAAAACGCTTGGCAAAATCAATATAAAATTTATAGGTGGCAGTATTGATCCCTGCTTTAAAAGGCACATTAAATAGATTGATACCGATGATCCATTCATCCGTACCCTTGCCGGGTTTGACCCAGGATGCATCCCCGATCCGGGAAGGAGGTGCCAGGCGATATACGAGATCATTTCCGGGTAGTTCTTTATCATGACGAGCAATCACCATCACCCGCCAGGGAAAGGACCTGGAGCCATTGGTATAGGCAATATAATCCGCGCGTTTGGTGACCACGTACTGGGGAAATTCTCCCTCCGTCATTTTTTCTTCCAACGGGAAAGGGGCAAATACGCCTTTTAATGAAAGGCCTTCCCCCCGGGAAATGAACATACCCGGATAATCCTCGAGATCGGATTCAGTGAGCAGGAGTTTAGGGCCTGTGGCCGGTTTCACCAGTACCGGACTAAAGGCCAGGTCCTCTGCGGGAACACTATCCATCGCTTTGATCTGATAAGGCTCCTCAAAGCTGGTGTGAAAAATATCCAAGTTATCCCGTTTTACGACCCTCGGGTAATATACAAGATGATTTTCCGGGAATTGATAGGTAGCTCGTTCGGACTGGATATAGACACTGTCCTTCTTTTGTAATTGAAAGCGATAGGCCACGCCATCATCATAGGCCCTGAATTGTAACGAAAACCCATTGGAAAAAATAAGGGAGAGTTCATTGTACCGGTCCGGAATACGGGTTCTTTTTTCAGGAACTGGGGAGAGGATAGTATCCCGGCCTTCGCGGTATTGTGTTTTCTTAAGTTTTGCTTTTTTTCCCAGTGGCATTCCCGATACGATCATGTCCATGGCAGAATAGTTCAATACCTGATGGCCATCTACCTCCACTTTATAGGCGATCGAATCTGAAATGGAAATGGAAACGCGGATCGTCCTGTCCGGTGACTGAAGTTCTTTTACCTGACCCAGGCTAAAGAGCGGGAGAAAAAGGAAAAAGAGAATTGTGAAGCGCATGGGCTAAGATAGAGAATTTCGGCCTTGGCGGTAAATTCACCCTCTATCGGTATTCCCCAAAAACACCCCTCAGTTCATCTGCCACTTCGCCCAATGTACATTTGTTCTCTACAGCCTCGATCACTACAGGCAACAGGTTTTCTCCGCTAACGGCCTTATCGTTCAGGTCTTGCAGACATTGATCAACCCGGGCGCGGTCGCGGTTATTTTTAAATTCGGTGAGTTTGGCTACCTGTTGTTTTTGGATATTGTCATCGATCTTAAGAATGGGGATATGTTCAGCCTCACCACTTTCAAATTTATTTACACCGACAATGATCTTTTCATTCTCTTCGATCTGCCGTTGATAGGCGTAAGCGCTTTTCGCGATCTCTTCCTGGATAAAGCCCTGTTCAATGGCGGACACACTGCCACCCATCGCATCGATCTTTTCCATCAGTTTCCAGGCAGCTTCTTCGATCTCGCGGGTCAGTGATTCCACATAAAAACTTCCAGCCAATGGATCTACCGTATCAACCACACCACTTTCATAGGCAACGATCTGTTGCGTACGCAAGGCAATACGTGCTGCTTCTTCGGTGGGAAGGCTCAGGGCCTCATCATAACCGTTGGTGTGGAGGCTTTGTGTTCCACCCATTACGGCAGCCAATGTTTGAATAGTAACACGGGAAATATTATTCAAAGGTTGTTGGGCCGTGAGTGTGCTGCCACCAGTTTGCGTATGGAAGCGGAGCATCATGGCCTTTTGGTCGGTGGCACCCAGATCCTTCATCATTTGGGCCCACATACGTCTAGCGGCCCTGAATTTGGCCACTTCTTCAAACAGGTTATTATGGGCATTGAAGAAGAAGGAGAGCCTTTTACCAAATACATTGATATCAAGCCCTTTTTCCAGGGCGGCTTTTACATAGGCTTTACCGTTGGCCAGGGTAAAAGCGATCTCTTGTACAGCGGTACTACCGGCCTCCCGGATATGGTAACCGGAAATGGAAATCGTATTCCATTTGGGAACCTCCCGGCTGCACCATTCGAAGATATCCGTGATGATGCGCATGGAAGGTTTCGGCGGATATATATAGGTACCCCGTGCGGCATATTCTTTCAGGATATCATTCTGGATGGTTCCGGCGATCTTTTTGAGATCAGCTCCTTGTTGTTTCGCGAGGGCTACATACAAGCTCAGCAGAATAAAACCGGTGGCATTGATGGTCATGGAGGTTGAAACTTCTTCCAGCTTGATGCCTTTGAAGAGGGCCTGCATATCATCGATGCTATCGATCGCTACACCCACCTTTCCCACTTCTCCATCTGCGAGTGCATGATCGCTGTCATATCCGATCTGTGTAGGCAGGTCAAAGGCTACGCTCAGTCCCATCACCCCTTGGGAAAGCAGGTAATGGTAACGTTTATTGCTTTCTTCGGCGGTGGAGAACCCCGCGTATTGGCGCATTGTCCAGAGTTTTCCCCTGTACATGTCTGCCTGAACGCCTCTGGTATAAGGGAAGGAGCCAGGTAATTCAGAGGTAACAGGGATAGCGCCATCGGGGGCCGTATACAGGGGTTTGATCTCTATTCCGGAATCAGTGAACCGTTTATTTTCTTCCATAAAACCAGGATTAGTGGGTCGAAAGTATACCGTTGTGCCGTAACGGAAAATGATTTTGGTTGGTTGGTGACCTGCTTTACTTCACCAGTTTTCGGGCTTCGTAATTGATGGCCTCCAGGACGATTGTGTGCAGGGGCGCTTTTTGCTGTTGCATCGAGAAATCCAACAACGCTTTGTTCAGGTCAAGCCCGGTAGCACCCTCGGGCATCACCGCTCCCACCTGGTTTATGATCAGCATGTTCTGTTCTTTCAGGTTCTTTACGGCTTCCCAGGCCACGGGGCTGACATAGATCTGCTGGGAGGCATTGTATTCAAACTCCTGTTTGATACTTTCGAGCAGGAGAATCTGCATCTCCTTGGCGGAACCAAGTCCCGACTGGTTGGCCCGGCTGACCAGGTTGGGAAGGGCTATACGCTCGGTCAGCAACACCATTCGCTCATAGGCCTGGAGCTGAAGCGGGCGGGTGGATTCTTCCGCCACCGGAGGGGTTTTTGCCGGTTTATTCCTTTCTTTGGTCCATAAAACAAAGGTAAAAGCAGACACGACCAGGGCGATGATCGAGATCATGAGGCTAAGGACATTCATATCCATGGGTTAGATTTTAACAACAAAAATAAACCCGCAGGCTATAACTTTGTATTTATTATATGGAAACAAGTACATTAAATCCGGTCAGCTTTACCCCAGGAGCCCTGGTGGAGCTGAAAAAACTGATGCAGGCCCCCGATTTTGATGCTTCCCAACGCCTTCGGGTGGGAGTGAAGGGAGGTGGTTGTTCGGGTATGACCTATGTGCTGGGTTTTGACAAACCTGAAGCAGACGATCACGCCTTTTCCATCGAAGGCATTCCCTGTGTGATGAAGAAAGCCCATGAAATTTACCTCTATGGTATGGAGATCGATTGGCAGGATGGATTGGGGAACCGCGGGTTTACCTTTAGTAACCCGAATGCGAGCAGTACCTGCGGGTGCGGGACGAGCTTTGCTGTTTGATTAAAGCAATTATTTATACTACAGAGACACAGAGGCCGCAGAGAATTTTATTTCTCTCTGCGGCCTCTGTGTCTCTGTAGTATTTTATTATTTAACCTTGACACTCTCCTTGCCACCCAAAGGCTTATTTCCGCCCAGGTCAACCAGGATCGGAGCCGCCACGAAGATGGAAGAATAAGTACCCGTTACGATACCGATCAACATGGCAAACGCAAATCCGCGGGTTACTTCACCTCCTACGAGGAAGAGGATGAGGATTACCAGGAAAACGGTCAGCGAGGTCATTACAGTCCGGCTCAGGGTTTCATTGATGGCACGGTTGATGACCTGTGCCCTTGGGGCATTGGGCATTAACCGGCTGTCTTCCCGGATCCGGTCAAATACGATCACCGTATCGTTCATCGAGAAACCGATAACGGTCAGTACCGCCGCGATAAAGTGCTGATCGATCTCCAGCGGGAAAGGAACAACGCCCTTCAGGAAGGAGAATACGGCCAGGATGACAAGCACGTCATGCAGCAAGGCCACGATCGTACCCAATGAGTATCTCCAGTCGCGGAAACGGATAAAGATATACAGGGCAATCACCAGAAGCGACCAGAAAGTCGCCCACATGGCCCCAGATTTCAGGTCATCCGAAATGGTGGGTAACACGGTCTTGGAACCGAGTTTGTATTGCTTGGTCGTATTGAACTTCTCAAATGTCAAATCCTGTGGCAGGTATTTCTTCAAACCTTCGTAAAGTTTGCGCGACACCATGGAATCTACACCCGGACGGGTATCTTTAATAAGGTAGGAGGTTGTGATATCCACCTGATTGTTTCCACCCAGGGTTTTGATCACGGGATTTTCCCCAAAAGAAACTTCGAGGTCCTTCCGCATGTCTTCGATCTTAGAGGTGATGGACTGGTCAAACCGGACCTGATAGCTACGTCCACCGCTGAACTCCACACCCTGATCGAAACCATTCACAACGGCACCAACTCCGAGTAATAGCACAACAACAGAGATGCCATAAGCAACCTTTCTGTATTCAATGAATTTAATTGCTGCATGTTTGAATACCCGACGGGAAACACCGGTGAAATATTCGAGGTGGCGTTTCCGGTTCGTAAACATATCAGATACCCAACGGCTCACCAGGATACCGCAGAACAGGGAAAGAATGATACCCAGGATCTGTGTAGTGGCAAAACCTTTTACCGGACCTAATCCAAAATAGAACAGGATGATCGCTGTAAGCAAGGTGGTCACGTGGGCATCCAGTACCGGAGGCAATGAACGCCGGTAACCATCGGAAATGGCTGGCAAATAGGCCTTGCCCTTTGTCAGTTCCTCCTTGATCCGTTCATAGATGATTACGTTGGTATCCACTGCCATACCAATGGTCAATACCAGACCAGCGATACCCGGTGCGGTCAATGTGGCGCCTAGGGCGGCCAGCACACCAATGGTAAACAGCAGGTTCAGGATAAGCGCGATATTGGCGATCCAACCGGCAGTGTTATAATACACCAGCATCAGCAGGAAGATCACAGCAAAGGAGATAAGGAAGGCGTTGCGTCCACCCAGGATGGCATCTTCGCCAAGGGTAGGTCCAACTACCTGCTCTTGAACGATCTTGGCAGGGGCGGGGAGTTTACCGGCTTTCAGGATATTCGCCAGGTCGGTAGCTTCTTCAACATTGAAGCGTCCGGTGATCTGTGAATTTCCACCGGTGATCTCTTCGTTCGCAACCGGAGCTGAATAAACGATATCATCCAATACGATGGCGATGGGAATTTGTCCTTCATGACTTTTCTTGGTCAGTTTCGCCCAATCACGTGCACCAATATTGTTCATCGACATCGATACGATGGGTTGATTGGTGGTGGGGTTGAAATCGGGACGCGCATCGGTCACCACATCTCCTTCCAATGGAGCTACTTCACGACCATAGGTCTTGAGTGCATAGATGGGGAGGCGATCGCTGGTTTTACCATTGTCTAACCGCGGAGCAAGCCCATAAACAAATTTGGCATCGCCGGGGAGTTTGTTCCGGAAAACAGGATTTTCCAACACATCACGGAAACGGCCGGTATCATTAATGGCAACAGAACCGAAGGCCCCGCTTTCGTTGGGTCCACCGATCCATCCACCGCCAGTTCCGGTCATATCAAAAAGGGTTTTAGCTCCTTCTTGTGCAGTAGCAGTCGTGGTGGTAGCCCCACCGCCCAATTGCTCGGCCAGTGTTTGTTGTTTACCAGCAGCAGTATCTATTTTTCCGGTGGTGTCATCTGACTTGATCCCTTTAATAAAATTATCATAAGCGGTTTGTGCCGCGATCAATGAGTTATTTAATTCTTCGGGCTTGTATACTTCCCAGAATTGGAGGTTGGCCGAAGCTTGCAGGTATTTACGTACCCGCTCTTCATCATCAATACCGGGAAGCTCAACGGTAATAATTCCTTTTGCCTCTTCCAGGTTGATATTAGGTTGGGCCACACCAAATTGGTCAATACGGCTGCTCAGGATTCGATAGGTACGATTGATCGCTTCTTTCGCTTCGCTTCTGATCTCGGCGATCACTTTATCATTCCCATCATCCACCTTGATCTTTCCCTGATTATTGGAAGCAAAAAGGGAAGCCAGGCGACCATTCGGCGCAAGCTTTTTGTATTCTTCCGAAAAGAGGGTAATGAAATCCGCATTGCTGTTGGCTTTGCGTGCATTCGCATTCTCCAGGGATTTCAGGAAGTTGGGGTCCTTGGAATTGTTGGCCATGGATTTCAATAAGCCCACCAGTTCCACTTCCATGGTTACGTTCATCCCGCCTTGCAGGTCAAGACCCAGGTTGAGTTCAGATTCCCGGGCTTTTTTATAGGATGTCCCCCACCAGGTTACTTTCGTTTCCTTGGTGCTGTCAAGCAATGCGCTAAGTCTTTCTTTCACGGCTACATCGAAGGTGTCTTCTTTGTAAACCTTCTGACTGGCGAGATCGCCGGGATACTTGGCAACAGGGGTGGCCAAACTGGCGCTTACCTGCTTCTCGGCACGGGACTGCATTTTATTCTCATGGCTGCGCACAAACCAAGTGAAGGAGAGCTGCCAGGCGCAGATCGCGATCAGAAGAACCGTGAAAAAACTAACCAAACCTTTCAGTTGCATACAATCTGTATTTTCTGTTTACTTCCCGGAAACCGCCAAAATTGGCTATCCAAGGGTATTTTTAAGGACGGCAAAGATAGCCTTTTCAAGCAAAAAAAGAATAAATGGCAGGTGTTTCGCCACAAAGGGTTTTCGGGGGTGAACCGGATCAAAATTCTCCGCGGGGATCATTTTTAAACAGCTGTTAGTGATATTATTGAGTAATTTTGCGGGCATTGAAGAAAAACTGATAAAAAATGGCAACAGCAGCAGCTACCCTCCAGCTTTCCTCCCTCCTGACCCGATTTGCAGAGCCCGAAACCCTTAAAATGGCCAAACTGGGGCGTGAACTGCGTGCCAAAGGTGCCGATGTGATCGATCTGAGTCTGGGTGAACCCGATTTTGATACCCCCATGCACATTAAAGAGGCCGCCAAAAAGGCCATCGATGATAACTGGAGCCACTATCCTCCTGTGGCAGGTTACCCCGACCTGCGGGAAGCCGTTTGCCAAAAATTAAAAAGAGACAATAACCTGGATTATAAACCTGAAAATGTTGTGGTATCTACCGGAGCCAAGCAAAGCCTGGCCAATGCCATCATGGTGCTGGTGGATGAAGGGGATGAGGTGGTGATTCCGGCCCCTTTCTGGGTTTCCTATTCAGAACTGGTGAAGATCGCGGGCGGTGTACCTGTGATCGTGCGTACCTCAACAGAGAATGGGTTTAAGATCACACCCCAGGAATTCGAAGAGGTGATCACAGATAATACCCGTGTATTTCTGTTTTCCTCGCCTTGTAACCCCAGCGGTTCGGTTTATTCCCGGCAGGAACTGGAAGGACTGGTAGAGGTTCTCCGAAAATACCCACAGGTATCCATCATTTCAGATGAGATCTATGAATACATCAATTTTGTGGGCAAACATGAAAGCATTGCCAGCTTTGACGATATTAAGGACCGGGTTATTATCATCAATGGTTTAAGCAAGGGTTTTGCCATGACCGGTTATCGGCTGGGGTATATTGCAGCGAGTGCGGAGGTGGCCAAAGCCTGTGAAAAATTCCAGGGGCAGATCACCAGTGGTGCAAACGCGGTGACCCAACGTGCCGCTATTACTGCTTTGACCACTGACCTGCGTCCCAGCCGCGAAATGACCGAAGAATTCGCCCGTCGCCGGGAACGTATACTCGGGCTTCTCAACGAAATGCCGGGCATTTCCTGTGTGGAACCCGATGGCGCTTTCTATGTATTTCCCGTTGTCAATAAGTATTTTGGAAAAAGCGATGGGGAAGAAACCATCCACAATGCCGATGACCTTTGTATGTATCTCCTGAATAAGGCCCATGTATCAACCGTTACCGGACGTGCCTTTGGTGAACCCGATTGTATTCGGATATCCTTTGCCAATAGCATGGAAAAGATCGAAAAAGCAATGGAGCGTGTGAAAGCGGCGCTGGCGAAACTGAAATAGTTTATGTATTTATAAATTATTCCTCCCGCTCCATTCTCGTACTCAAATAACCACCCAACCAGTCAACGCCAAAATGAAGGGCCATGACGATCCAGAGCGACTGGGAGTACAGGTATATCCATCCAAATAGTACAGAAAGAACGGCGATTTTAACCACAGCCTTGAACCCCTGATAATAATGGGCTATGGCGAAGATCAATGCAGGTAGTACAACCGCCCAGGTTTCCGGCGCAGGTAGGAAATTAGAAAAAAGCGACAAACCATATTGGATCATAAAACCCCTGAACACGATTTCTTCTCCAATACCCGCAGCAAGGCACATGAGGGTATAGACGGGTAATTCCGAACCATATCTTGGCAAAAATGGAGTATGCTGGTTCCAGTGTTCCAGGGTATCTGCCTTTCTTTTTTCAGAGCTGGTATTGCTCAGCAGGTCGCCAATATATAAGACAAGGAATAAACCGGTGTAGAGCAGGGTATGGAAATTCAATTGTGGCATCCGGGTCAGTCCTATATCAGGGAGAGAACGTCCATGGAGTAACCAATTACCCAGCACGATCAGTCCCATCCCTCCAAGAAATGCGCTATTGACCAGATAGAACCGGGACCGTTCCGCTTTTCCGAGGTGGAGGTGTTTGAATTGACGTGCACTCCTGAATCCGGAAACAAGAGGTATATAAATGCCAAATAAAATAGCGAGGCTATGATCAAAAATAGTAGGTTGATCAACCATGGGTTCCGGATTTTTCCAGCAATAGCTGGTGAAGGGCCAATACCTGGGGTATGACCGCCTGCTGTTCGTCATTGACGATCACATGGTCACATAGTTTCATTTTGATCTCCTCTTCGATCTGACCCTTCATTCTTTTTTTGATCTCTTCGATGCTGGAATTATCCCGCCGGGTTGCCCGCAACAGCCGAAGGGATTCAGGAGCATATACACCAATCACCAGGTCGAGCCGATCTGTGACCCCGGCTTCAAAAATGAGGGCGGCTTCGTGAATGGCATAGGGCGTGGATTGTCGACGCATCCATTCCTCCGCATGCTTTTTCACAGCCGGGTGTACCAGGCCATTGAGTAATTCCCTTTTTTCCGGTTGTGAAAAAATGAGTTGGGAAAGATAGGCGCGGTGGAGTGTATCACCTGAATAAGAATTCGGACCGAAATGACGAATGATCGCCGCTTTCAGGTCCGGATCGTTGTGCATAAGTTGTTGTGCTTCCGGGTCGGCATAATAAACCGGAATACCGAGTACTTCAAATATCCGGGCGATGGTGGATTTCCCACTACCTATACCGCCAGTTAAGCCAACCCGAATCATAAAGGGATCAAGCCTTGGGTGTGGTGACCTTATTGACCTGTTGGGTCATCTCCATACTCACCGAAGATTTTTCGATCACGATATAGCTGCCGGGGCTTACTTCGAGCTGAAGGGTACTGTCTTCATTCACTTTATTCACCTTGCCATGAATACCGGCGATGGTAACAACCTTATCGCCTTTTTGAACTTCCTCAATGAATTTCTTTTGTTGTTTTTGTTTTTTGGCCTGCGGACGTATAAAGAACAGCCAGAAAACGATCAGGATTGCTCCCATGAAAAAGAATCCACCAAAACTACCCAGAGGGCCTGAAGGTTGTGCTTGTTGTAAAAGAAAGAATTGCATGATTGTTTGTAATGATTGGTTGTGAAAATTATCGTTCGGTCACATCTACATTGAACTCTAAAATATTATAGCTGTTGGGTTTGGTATTCGCTGTTACATATACCGATTTGCGATGACCACCAAGGGTCTGGTTGGCACTGTTGAACCGGGCCTTGATCTCGCCTTCTGCACCCGGGGCATAGGGTTCCTTGGGTGTTTCGGGAATGGTGCAACCACATCCGGCAGTTACCTGGGCAATGATCAGGGGTTTGTCACCAGTGTTCCGGAAACGATATACTACATCTACTTCTTGCCCTTTGACTACTTTACCTACCTCAATGTAGGTTGAATCCAGCCATTCAATGGTGGTTAGGTTAGTTGTGTCCTTCAGGGCAGCCAGTCTTTTTTCCAGGTCAGCACCATGTTCCACTTTGGGTTCGTCTTTTGCCGTTCCCATCTTGCAGGCACCCAGGCTCAATCCAACCGCCAGAAGTAAGAATATTCTTTTCATGATACAGGAATTTTTGCGAGGGACAAATGTAGGGAATATTGGAGAAATGGGCGTTGGGGGGAGGAAAGAGGACGGATGATAGATGACGGAGGACGGAGGACGGATGACAGATGACGGATGACAGATGACGGAGGACAGAGGACGGAGGACAGAGGACGGAGGACAGATGACAGATGACAGAGGACAGATGTTGGATGTTGGATGTTGGATGTTGGATGATAGTGGTTTAAATATATAATTCAAGTTGAAATAGGAAGAGGAGCCTGAATTTCATCAAGCCCCTCTTCTTTTATAATTAACTTTAAATATTAATCACTATCATCCTACATCCAACATCCAACATCCAACATCCAACATCTGTCCTCTGTCATCCGTCCTCCGTCATCTGTCCTCCGTCCTCCGTCATCTCCCAAGCTACTTCCTAAAATCCACCTTCACCATCTTTCCCTCCTGAACCAGTTCCTTATGTATATTATCCAGTATGCCATTGACAAACTGTCCGCTTTGGGCGGTGCTGTAATCTTTGGCCAGGTCTATGTATTCATTAATGGTAACCTTGGGGGGAATGGTTTCAAAATAGAGGAATTCAGCTACACCCATTTTCAGGAGGATCATATCCAGTTGGGCAATCCTTTCGGGGTCCCAGTTTTTTAATTTCGGTACGATCAGGCTTTCCAGGTGTTCCGACTTTTCAACCACAGTTTGCAGCAAGATCCGGGCAAATTCAGCCTTATCGTCACCCAGCATCTGGGTAAAATTGATATGCGAGGTTTTTTTCAGGAATCCGTCAAGCAAAAGGACGATCATTTCCCCATCATCGCTCCAGTTGCTAAACAGTTCCTCAATATGATTGATAAAATCATCGTCATTCAGCATCAGGTTCTCGAGCATGAATTCAAGGATCTCTTTCTCATGTTTGTTTTCCCGCGATTCCTCGCTAATATATTGCCTGTATTCGGGGGATTCACACAGCTTTTGATAGGCCTTTTTTACGAGTTCTTCATCCAAAAACTGGCCTGGTTTTATCGCTGAAACGGCTTTTTTATAGCTTTCATCCTCCCATATCTTCCAAAGGATCTTATTCCCGGCGATCTTGATATTTACTTTCAGGTCTTCGGCCGTTGGTAAATGCTTGGAGGCACGTTGATGCGCGTTTTTTTCCGAAAAACGGGCGATCTGTCCAAGAAAATAGGTGAGGTAGAGTAGGAGGCTGCGGGTAAGTTCAAAATGGGATTGCAGGACTTTCTGGTAGGAGGCCGGTACGGGGGTACCTTCCGAGCTGGCCTGGGTGTAAAGGGTCTGCATCACTTTCACCCGGATATTACGTCTGCTGATCATGAATTAAGAGCTATTTGGCCTGCGAAGATAAGTGATTCAGGCCGACAGGGACAGGTTTTAGGCTAAGGAATTGTTACCAAAGGATTTAGGTGAAAACTTGACAGCCTGACTGAAAAAAAGCCCTGGATTACCCGGTTTCCAGGTGATCCGGACCCCCAAAACTGAAAAAATTTCCGGTCCTGTTCAAATGGCATGATAATCGTTTAGCTTTGCTGCCCCTGCAAAAGGGGAAATTGGACAGTAATCTCACAACATTTAAAAAATCATAATCGTATGGCTAAGAAGCTTAGTGTTACCCCCCTACACGACCGGGTAATTGTAAAAGCAGCACCTGCTGAAGAGAAAACCGCAGGCGGAATCATTATCCCTGATACTGCAAAAGAAAAACCACAACGTGGCCTCGTAGTAGCCGCTGGTCCTGGTAAAAAAGATGAACCCATGAGTGTTAAAGCCGGAGACACTGTCCTCTATGGCAAGTATGCTGGTACCGAGATCCAGATCGATGGGGACGATTACCTGATCATGCGTGAGAGCGATATCATGGCCATCGTCTAAAGGCTGAATACGAAATGCTAAAAGCTAATAGCGAATAGCCATTAGCCACTGGCTAGTATTCGCTTCAAATGAAATACCAACAATTCAAGAACCAACAAAATAAAACATAGAAAAATGGCAAAGCAATTATTCTTTGATATTGAGGCCCGCAACCGGATGAAGAAAGGTGTGGATGCTCTCGCCAATGCGGTGAAAGTGACTCTGGGCCCCAAAGGCCGGAATGTGGTGATCGAAAAGAAATTTGGTGCACCCGGTGTAACAAAAGATGGTGTTACCGTAGCCAAAGAAATCGAACTGGAAGACCCGATCGAGAATATGGGTGCACAAATGGTGAAAGAAGTAGCTTCTAAAACGGCTGATGTAGCCGGCGACGGAACCACTACCGCTACTGTTTTGGCCCAGTCAATCATTACAGAAGGATTAAAGAACGTAGCCGCAGGTGCCAATCCGATGGACCTGAAGCGTGGTATTGACAAAGCAGTATCCAAAGTAGTAGAGAACCTGCAAAGCCAATCTCAAACTGTTGGAAGTGACAACAGCAAGATTCAGCAGGTAGCCTCTATTTCTGCCAACAATGACAACGAGATCGGGAAACTGATCGCCGAAGCCATGAAGAAGGTTGGAAAAGAAGGAGTGATCACTGTGGAAGAAGCTCGTGGTACTGAAACCACTGTAGAAGTGGTAGAAGGTATGCAGTTTGACCGCGGATATGTATCTCCCTATTTCGTGACCAACAGCGAGAAGATGAACGCTGAACTGGATAACCCCTTTATCCTGATCTATGACAAAAAGATCAGCAACATGAAGGATATCCTGCATATTCTGGAGAAAGTGGCCCAAGGTGGTCGCCCGCTCCTGATCATCTCCGAAGACCTTGAAGGGGAAGCACTCGCCACCCTGGTTGTAAACAAACTGCGTGGCACGCTTAAAGTAGCGGCCGTTAAAGCCCCCGGCTTTGGTGATCGCCGTAAGGAAATGCTCCAGGATATCGCTGTATTAACAAAAGGTACTGTGATCAGCGAAGAGCAAGGATACAAACTGGAGAATGCAGACCTTACCTATCTTGGTCAGGCTTCTTCGGTTACAATTGATAAAGACAATACGACAATCGTAGGTGGAAAAGGCAAGAAAGATGATATCGCTGCCCGCGTTAATCAGATCAAAGCCCAAATCGAAGTCACCACTTCCGATTACGATAAAGAGAAACTTCAGGAGCGCCTGGCCAAACTGAGTGGTGGTGTAGCCGTACTGAATGTGGGAGCCGCTACCGAAGTGGAAATGAAAGAGAAGAAAGATCGTGTAGATGATGCCCTCCATGCCACTCGTGCCGCTGTTGAAGAAGGAATTGTTCCCGGTGGTGGTATCGCATTCATTCGCGCTATCGAATCCCTGGAAAAATTAAAAGGTGCCAATGAGGATGAAACAACAGGTATCGCCATCGTTAAACGTTCCCTCGAAGAACCCCTTCGTCAGATCGTAGCCAATGCCGGTATTGAAGGTTCCATCATCGTGCAAAAAGTAAAAGAAGGTAAAGCTGATTTTGGTTTCAATGCCCGCACCGAACAATACGAGAACCTGTACAAAGCAGGTGTTATCGATCCCACGAAGGTGACCCGCATCGCCCTGGAAAATGCCGCTTCCATTGCCGGAATGCTGCTGACCACCGAATGTGTGATCGCCGACAAACCCAAGAAGGAAGAACCCCATGTTCATGGTGGTGCTCCGGATATGGGTGGAATGGGGTACTAATTTGACAAGTAGAATGGGATTATTGGTTATGGATTATTTATCGAAGATCTCAGTTAATTGGTTAATAGTCAATAATTAATAATCAATAATCCTGTTCATCTTGCAAATCCAGGTCTGTTTTTCTACATTAGCACCCACAAGCAACCGAAGTCCAATTCCTTCCCTTGCCTGTTAATCGCTTTGAGAAAAACATAATCCTGGGCAAAGCGTATGTTCACCCCCGGTGAATATTCGGGTTGACGCCACTTTTTGAAAACAAAGTTTTTGAACCGCTTCAATAGAAGCGGTTTTTTTATCTATTTTACGACATGCTTCCCCGTCGTCTCGGATTATACGCTTCTTTTTCTATTGTTGTTGGTGCAGTCATAGGCAGTGGTATTTTCATGAAGCCGGCGGTTATGGCACAACAAGTGGGGTCACCGGTGTGGTTGATCGCCGTATGGTTGATCGCCGGACTGGTTTCTTTTATTGGAGGAATGATCAATGCCGAGATTGGAACCATTCTTCCGGAGACGGGCGGGCAATATGTTTTCTTTAAAAAAATGTACGGTGATTTCTTTGCCTTTATCTATGGATGGGCAGCGTTCATCGTGATCAATACAGCCGCCATTGCGGCCATTGCTTTTGTTTTCGCCCAATACTCGGAATATTTTATCGGTCTTCCCCGTTTTTCGCCGGAGGTTGAAAAGAGCTTTGTCTTGCATCTTCCCGGGTTAGGTAATTTATTTCCATTGGAGAATGCAGGGGTAAAGGTCCTCGCTATCGGTATACTTGTCTTGCTTACCCTGATCAATTATATAAGTGTAAAAGCTGGTAGCTGGGTACAGGTGGGTTCCACCTTCCTGAAGATCGGTTCTTTGATCCTGCTATGTGTATTGATCTTTGCCTCCGGAAATGGAGATATTGGTAATTGGACGCGAACAGATCCGGTCATGCAAAAATCCGGATGGACCCTGGTGATGGGCATCATCGCAGCGATGAGTGGGGCCCTGGCTTCTTTTGATGGATGGAACAATCTTGGGTTCATGGCCGGGGAGATCAAGGATCCGCGCCGAAATATTCCCCGTGGCCTCTTTCTGGGAATCGGTATATGCATGGTCTTGTATGTAATCACCAATCTGGCCTACCTCTATGCCTTACCACTCGACAGGATGAGTAAATCATCGTTGGTGGCAGCCGATGCGATACGGACCACAGTTGGGTTAACGGGTGGCGGGTTGATCGCCATTTTGGTCATGATCTCGACCTTTGGTGCCGTAAATGGAAACCTCTTCCCCTGCGCTCGTATTCAATTTGCGATGGCCGAGGAAGGAAATTTTTTTAAACACATTGGGAAAGTCCACCCCCGGTTTCAAACACCCGGAAACGCGTTGATCCTGCAATTGATCTGGACGAGCATGTTTGTTATCACCGGCTCCTTTGACATGCTGACCGACCTGTTTGTATTTATAACCTGGTTGTTTTATGGATTTAGCGCAATTGGATTATTTATCCTGCGCAAAAAAATGAAGGATACAGAGCGACCCTATAAAGTGTGGGGTTATCCCATTCTCCCAGCCATATTTATCCTGTTTGCCGCTTTTTATTTTTTTCTGACCCTCTACACCGATATACATAATTATTTACAGGGAAAGACGCCATTCATTCAGTCCGTATATGGATTATTCCTAACGTTTATTGGTGTGCCTGTTTATTTTTATTTACATCGCAGGAAAAGGTAGTATCGCCCACTTGGTTTCCCTACCTTTGTCCCATCATTTCTTTAGCCATCCTCGGATGTCTCTTTCTCTAAAGCACAATGAAAAAAATTTACTACTCAGTAAAAGATTCCCTCAAGCGCCTATTCGACCGGATCCGAAATGAGGACCTGAAGCAAAACCTGATGCTTGCCCTTCCATTCTGGATAGCCTCATTATTCACCGGGTTGATCGCTGTGGCCTATACAAAACTCTTTACCTGGGCAGAGCAGGGAGCACATGCAATTTATACGTCCTATAGCTGGTCATTCTTTCTTATAACGCCTGTATGTTTTTTTCTGGCCTGGTGGCTTGTAAAAAGGTTTGCCCCCTTTGCCAGAGGAAGTGGAATTCCCCAGGTAATGGCGTCGGTGGATATCATCTCACCGGCAAACCTGAATAAGGTCAATAAACTTCTCAGCTTACGCGTCATCTTAATTAAAATAGCGTCCAGTCTCGTAATGGTTTTTGGTGGCGGGGCTATTGGACGAGAAGGACCCACCATACAAATAGCCGGATCCATTTTTCGTTTGGTCAATAAATGGTTACCCAGCTGGTGGCCAAAGATCTCCAAGAAGAATATGATCCTGACCGGATCGGCGGCAGGTTTGGCGGCAGCCTTTAATACCCCATTGGGTGGAATCGTATTTGCCGTGGAGGAATTGGCCAAGACGCACATCAATTATTTTAAGACCGCCTTGTTTACCGCTGTGATCATAGCCGGTCTTACAGCGCAGGGTTTGTTGGGGCCTTACCTCTATCTGGGTTATCCAAATGTGGGAGATCTTTCGGCCTATGTATTCCTCCTGGTGATCCTGGTTGCCCTGGTGAGCGGGGTAGGAGGTAGCCTGATGGCCCGGGTTATCATCAAATTACTGAAATGGAAATCAGGATTCCGGTTCAAACATCATCATGTGTTCTATGTACTTGCCTGCGCCTTTATATTAGTTGGTATCGCTTATTTTTTTCATCCCGGAATTATGGGGTCAGGTAAGGACCTGATGACCGAAACATTATTTTCAGATCAAAAGCATTTACCTGCTTATTCTCCGTTTCTGCGGATAGCCGGACCGATCCTCTCCTTTACCACCGGGGCTGCCGGTGGGGTTTTTGCCCCATCATTAAGTGCAGGGGCGAGTATAGGTTCCGTGATCAGCGGTTTGTTTCATTTACCCGATACAGAATCGAACCTGCTAATACTTGCAGGCATGGTGGCCTTTCTTACCGGTGTCACCCGCAGTCCGTTTACGTCGGCCATATTGGTGCTGGAAATGACTGATAGACATAGTGTAATCTTCCACCTGATGCTTGCCGCCATGATCGCCTCCCTGGTCTCTTATTTTATTGATAAACGTTCTCTGTACGAGCGGTTGAAGGAAGAATATGTGAAGGAGTTGGGATAGGGAGGGAAGGTTGTTCGCTTTTAGCTGTTAGCCTATAGCATTTAGTTTAGTTGGCATCATCCAACATCAAACATCCCACCACCAACATCCAAACTCCATCCCCTAACTTTGCCCCAAAATATCTCACATGCGTTTTCTCAAGTGGGCCGGTGCCCTGGCTGCAGTTCTGCTCGTCATTAGTTGTTTTCTTCCATGGATCACCATTCCTTTCAGGAATATTCAATTGACAGGAGTCGATACCACAGGGACCAATTTTGGGAAGCCCGGCTATTTTCATTTCTTAAATGCTGCCTTCTTTTTATTGCTCAACTTCATCCCCCGGATCTGGGCCAAGCGATGGAATTTGCTGGTGATAGGTCTGAATACCGGTTGGGCCCTGCGTAATTTTCTGCTGATCCCGGCCTGCTCCGGAGGAATATGTCCAGACAGGGAAATAGGCTTATACCTGATGGCCTTTTCCTCCTTAGCGATGTTGGTAGCGGGGTTATTTCCACAAATGAAACTTCCCGGAGAAACTAATAGTTAAAAGCTAATTGCCTTTCGCTATTTAATCAAGCCGCTCAAGGCTCTGCCCGATAATCTCCACACTCTCGATTATTTGGTCATGGGTAATAACCAGGGGAGGTGCAAACCGGATTTTATCGCCATGTGTAGGTTTGGCGAGCAATCCGTTTTCTTTTAATTCCAGACAAAGTTCCCAGGCGGCATCCTTATCCCCGTGTTGTATTACGATCGCGTTCAATAATCCTTTTCCACGGATTAAAGAGATATGGCGCGATTGAAGTTTGGCCACTTCCTTTCGAAAAAGTTCTCCCATCTTCTCCGCGTTTTCTGCCAGCTTCTCGTCTTTCAGTACCTGTAGTGCTTTAATGGCCACCGCGCAAGCCAATGGGTTTCCTCCGTAAGTAGAACCATGTTCACCGGGTTTAATGGTGAGCATAATTGAGTCGTCTGCCAATACCGCGCTTACGGGGAGCATGCCTCCGCTCAAGGCCTTTCCCAAGATGAGTATATCCGGACGTACCTCTTCATGATCACAAGCCAGCATTTTTCCGGTACGGCATAAACCTGTTTGTATCTCATCCGCCAGAAACAATACGCCGGCCTGCTTGCACAAAGTTTTTGCATTGGCCAGATATCCTTCATCCGGCACCACCACGCCGGCTTCTCCCTGTATGGGCTCTACCAGAAAACCCGCCACCTGATCATCCTTCAGGGCCGTGGCCAGTGCGTCAAGGTCATTATAGGGTATGCCTATGAACCCGGGCGTGTATGGCCCGAAATTCTTATTGGAAGAAGGATCGCTGCTAAAGGAGATCACCGTTGTTGTACGACCGTGAAAATTGCCGTGACAGGTGATGATCTTTGCTTTGCCTTCCGGTACTCCTTTTACTTCATAGGCCCATTTACGGCAAAGTTTGATCGCCGTTTCCACGGCTTCAACTCCTGTATTCATTGGCAGTACTTTATCGTAGCCGAAAAAATCGGTAATAAAGCGTGCATATTCACCCAGCAGGTTACTGTGAAAAGCACGACTGGTCAATGTCAGACGCTGGGCTTGAAGCGTCAGTGCATTCAGGATCTCCGGATGACAATGCCCCTGGTTTACGGCTGAATAGCCACTTAAAAAATCATAATATTTTTTCCCATCTACATCCCATAGATGAACCCCGGAACCTTTTTCCAACACCACGGGCAGGGGATGATAATTGTGGGCACCATATTTTTCTTCAAGAGACAAATAATATTTACTGTTATCCGAAACCTGGATCATGGTAGTACGATTAAACGATGATGAAAAAGAAAATGCAGATACATGGGCTCAACGCCCGGTGGAAGGACCACTTAGTGGTTCAGCAGATCAAGGTTCTTATCAAGAAAGAATGGTATGGCGTTCCTGAGTGACATTAACGTAAAGATACAATTTTTTTTTGGCGGTAAATCCTCGATTACAATTCAATAACTTTTGTAAAAAAGGCATCGGAAACCCCGCCAATATCAAACCCATGATTTTCAAATAGTCCAAACACCGTAGATCCGCTTCCACTCATCGAGGCATAGATCGCCCCTTGTTCATAAAGTTGATCCTTTAATTCGCCAATGAGGGGATGAGCTTCAAAAACAGAGCGTTCAAAATCATTACCCAATTCTTTCCGCCAGGTGGTGATGGGTTGTTGGATGATCGTTCGGAGGTCTTTGGGGGAAGGGGAGGGTTGAAGTGTTGAAAAGGCTCGTGCTGTTGATACCTCAATCCCGGGATTGACCAAAACCAGTTGATATCCTTTAAGTGAAAGGGAAACCGGTTCCATGATCTCCCCGCGCCCGGTTGCATAACAGGGTTTGTTGCGAATAAAAAAGGGGCAATCACTTCCCAACTGAAGGGCATAGGATAACAATTGCTCTTCGGTCAGGCCTAACTGATATTTTTGATTAAGGAGGGACAGCATAAAAGCGCCATCCGCACTTCCACCCCCTAATCCTGCTCCCGTAGGTATCGCTTTATGTAAATAGATGGATGCGGATGGCAGGCCCGGGTGGTCATTCTTTAAAAGATGCCAGGCTTTAACACAAATATTATCGGCATCGGGGCCGGGGTTAACAGGCCCGGATAAATGAAATGCTATACCGGAGGAATCTTGTTCTTTCCGGGTAATAACTTCCAGTGCATCACAAAGAGGGATCGGGAAAAAAATGGTTTCCAGGTCGTGGTACCCGTCGGGTCTTTTTTTCACCACGTGAAGACCCAGGTTAATTTTTGCATTGGGGAAAACGATCACTTATTCCTTTTTCGGCTATTGATCTCATCGCGAATGGCAATGGCCCGGATATAGTCCTCATGCTCGAGCACATCGTTGAGCAATTCATTCAATTCTTCGAGCGACATGGTCTTCAGGTCATCATTGGCCTGAGAGGGTTCGTCTTCGATCACTGTTTCCTTTGTCTTTTTCTTTTTGCCGGTGGTTTCTTCCATCTGAATACCGGCACTCTCCAGGATATTCTCGTAGGTGTAGATCGGGCAACCGAAACGAACGGCCAGGGCCAGTGCGTCGGAGGTACGGGAATCTATTTCAACCGTGTCATTATCAGAGGAACATACCAGTTTGGAGAAGAAGATCCCTTCCTGCAGGTCATTAATGATGATCTCATGCAATTCCACGGCAAAGGCGTTCATGAAATTCTTCATCAGGTCATGGGTCAGGGGACGGCTGGGCTGCATCTTTTCCAGGGCTACAGCGATGGCCTGGGCCTCAAACCCGCCGATCACAATGGGAAGACGGCGGAGGCCATTGACCTCACCGAGAACCACGGCATATGAATGTGTTTGGGTGATGCTATGCGAGAGCGCCACTATTTCCAATTCGATCTTCTTCATAACGTGCCACGAAACTAAGGTTTTTTACCAAAAAAAAAGAGCGGTCATTTCGACCGCTCCGGGTATTTCTCATGTGTATGTGAATGTGTTATGCTTACCCTTTTAACCGGCGCACAGCCTCGGTGATCCGGGGAACCACCTCAAAGGCATCCCCGACGATTCCATAGTCCGCTGCCTTGAAAAAAGGAGCTTCAGGGTCTTTATTAATAACCACAATTACCTTGCTTCGGTTGACCCCGGCCAGGTGCTGAATGGCGCCTGAAATGCCAATGGCTATGTAAAGGTTGGGGGCAATGGCAATACCGGTTTGTCCCACATGCTCATGATGGGGGCGCCAGTTGGAGTCAGATACAGGGCGGCTACAGGCAGTCGCGGCACCCAGGGCCTTAGCCAGGTCTTCCAGAATGCCCCAATGTTCGGGTCCTTTCAATCCCCGGCCACCACTCACGACAATATCCGCTTCGGTCAGGGGTATTTCACCTTTCACCTTATTTACAGCCGTCACTTTTATCTTCGGGGTATCGATCTGGGCATCAAAGGCCAGCACTTCTGCAGTTCCACCGGCCTCGGTCACCGTAAAGGCATTCGGATTAAGGGCAATGATCTTTACCGGGGTCTTAACCGCTATTCGGGCATAACCCTTACCGGAAAAAACAGTCTTTTTTACAATAAAATCCCCTCCGGTTTCCGGTAATCCGGTAGCCCCGGAAACCAGACCCGCTTTCATCCTTACCGATAATCGGGGGGCAATCGCCTTACCATCCACGTTGTTGGAGAACACGATCATGTTAGCCCCCGTTTTCTCAGCCACCTGTGCTATGGCCCGGGTATAAGCCTGGGCATCAAATCCACTCAGGGATGGGTTATTAACATGGTGAATCTTTTTGATGCCGTATTTGCCCAGGGAAGACAGATCTTCCTGCGTGGGGCCAAGTACTACCCCCTCGGCTTCGGTACCCGATTGGGCGGCTAAAGCAGCGCCATAGCTCATGGCTTCCAGGGAGGATTTTTTGAGATGACCTTCGGATTGGTCTATAAAAACTAATACTGACATAATTTCTTTTTTGGGAATGAAATAAGGTTGATCAAATGGCTTTGGCCTCTTCTTTCAGCAGCCGGACCAATTCTTCCGGTTGGTCGGCGGGAACAAGTTTTACACCCGCTTTAGCAGGGGGTAACTCAAAACCAACCACTTCAGTAAAAGCGTCTACAGCAGCTGGTTCCACAACCTTGAGGGGTTTGGTCCGGGCGGCCATGATACCACGCATATTGGGAATCCGCTGCTCCGCCATTCCTTTCTGGCAACTTACTACCAGAGGCAGGGAAACCTCACAAACTTCTTCACCCCCTTCGATCTCACGTGTGAGCGAAGCCTGACCACCATTCAAAGTAAAATGGGTAGCAAGTGAAACATAAGGCATATCCAACAGCTCCGCTACCATGCCGCCAATGGAAGAACCATTGTAGTCAATCGTTTCTTTACCTGTAAACACAAGGTCATATCCGCCTTCGCGGGCAATGGCAGCAATCTGGCTGGCGATATAATAGCTGTCATGACTTTCTGCGTTCACCCGGATCGCTTCGTCCCCACCCAGGGCCAGGGCCTTACGAATAATGGGTTCAGCGTCCGGACCTCCAACGGTTACCAGGTGGATCGCAGTAGCGGGATCAGCTTCCTTTAACTCAATGGCACGCACCAGGGCATACCATTCGTCGTACGGATTAATGATCCATTGCACCCCATTGGTGTCGAATTTCGTGTTGTTGTCGGTGAAAGCTATTTTTGCCGTAGTGTCCGGCGTCTTACTGATACATACGAGGATCTTCATGCAAAGGTATTTCGTTCAAGTAGATAGTTGTTTATGCAACTAAAGCAAAGATAAGGGTATAAACTATTAACTGTTAGTATTCACAGGAATTTTTTATGAACAAGGAAAGGATCGGGAAATTGTTGGAGTTTTTAGACCAGAACCCGGCAGATAGCTTTATACAACATGCCCTGGCATTGGAATATATAAAGGCGGGAGAGGAGGATAAGGCCCGCGAATTATTTGAGGCATTATTGTCCCGCGATCCCGGATATGTGGGAAGTTATTATCACCTGGCGAAATTGCTGGAGCGAAAGGGTGAAGAAGCAGAAGCCATAAAAGTGTATGAGAAGGGGATGGAAGAGGCGAAAAAGGTTGGGGACAATCATGCGTATGGAGAGCTTCGAAGTGCCTTGGAGGAACTTACTTTTTAAATAACCTCGTGTTCTTTGTGTCTTCTTAGTTTTCTTTGTGACCTCCTACGCAAGACTGACGTAAAGGTCACAAAGAACACAAAGAAGACACGAAGGGCACAACGAATACATGGTAGAAGAATTCAAAAAGCATATTGAGGAAGAGAAGTTGTTCAAAACAACTGATCGGCTATTGATCGCCATCAGCGGTGGAGTGGATTCCGTGGTATTGACCGAGCTCTGTCATCGCCTTGGATATACTATGGCTTTGGCACATTGCAATTTTCAGTTACGTGGAGAGGAGAGTGAACGCGATGAAGCTTTTGTGAAAGAGCTTGCTGCAAAAAAGAATATACCCCTTCATCTTACCCGTTTTGATACAGCCCCAGAGGCCCGGAAAGCCGGAACCTCCATTGAAGAAACGGCCCGTCATCTCCGGTACGCCTGGTTTGATCAATTGATAACCGAGCATGGATATGACCGCTTACTTACCGCGCATCATGCCGATGATAATATTGAAACCGTGTTGATGCATTTTTTCCGGGGCACGGGGATCAGGGGATTGAGGGGAATGTTGCCACAGAAGGGCCGGCATGTACGGCCAATGCTCTTGATCCGGAGGGCCGGGATTGAAGAATGGGCTACCAGGGAAGGTCTGAATTTTGTGGAGGATTCATCAAATCAGGAACTGGAATTTACCCGAAATTATTTCAGGAAAGAGTTGATACCATCAATTCAAAAAAAGTTCCCAGCCACCGAGGAAAACATACTGGATACGATCCATCATATGCGGGAGGCGGAAATGCTCTACAAAAAGGCATTGGATAAACAGTTAAAACGACTGGTCCATCTAAAGGGGAATGAGGTACATATCCCGGTTCAACTTCTAAAGAAGTCAGAACCCCGAAGGTTGTTGTTGTGGGAAATTGTGCGGGATTTCGGATTTCATTCCGCGCAATTACCCGATCTCCTGCATTTATTGGATGCGGAACCCGGAAAGTATGTAGCCTCTTCCTCACATCGGTTGATCCAGCACCGGCAATGGCTGGTTTTAGCGCCCCTGGCTGGCGAACAGGCGCAAACCATCCTGGTGGAAGGCACCGGGATTTATAATTTTCCTCAGGGGAAATTGGAATTGAAAGGAAAAAGTGATGAGGAGTGTTCTATTTTTTTTACAGCCCAAACGGGCGAGAAGCACGATATTCTTGTGGAGAGAAAAAAAATATCTTTTCCGCTGGTATTGCGCACCTGGAAGACCGGGGATTATTTTTACCCGGAGGGTATGGGGGGTAAAAAGAAAAAGGTAGCGCGATTTCTCATCGATCTTAAACTATCAAAGACCGGGAAAGAAAAAGTGTGGGTGCTTGAATCCGAAAAGAAAATAATCTGGGTGGTCGGATTCAGAAAAGACAGCCGCTTTTAAGCCGGTTTCGAAACACGGAATTAGAAGGGTGGGTTTGTGAGTTGTTTGAAAAAAGAGGAAAGAATTTGAGGTTTCACGATGATGGTAAAAACCACTCCATACAACGCACCCCAAAGATGGGCTCCGTGATTGATATTATCTCCTCCTCGTTTATTCATATATACCGAATAGCCCACATACAGTACGGCAAACGCGATGGATGGCATGGGAATGAACCATATATACAATGTTTCCCAGGGAGCCAATAAGATGAAGGAAAACAATACAGCGCTTACCCCACCTGATGCACCCAGGGAACGATAATGATATTGGTCTTTGTACTTGAAATAATCTGGCAGGGAGGCCACCAGGATAGCTGAAAAATAGAAGAGTAAAAAGACAAGTCCGGAGCCTGTCCAAAGCGTAAACACCGATTCAATCAACCGCCCAAAGAAATAAAGCGTGAACATGTTAAAGAACAGGTGCATGAAGTCAGCATGGATCAATCCATGTGTAATAAAACGGTGTAATTGTTTACCACCATTCATGGCAGCAGGGTAGAAGATCAGGTCATTGGTGATCTGAGGCCGGGAAAAAGCGGAGATCGAGATGGCGGCAGTGATGGCGATGATAAGTATCGTTAGGCTGAATTCCATCTTTCAAAGATAAGTCCTGTAGGGGAAATCTTATTTATGGTGGTATTTTTCACCGCGTTGGATCGTGCATGCGCGATAGAGTTGCTCTGCCAGCAACAGACGTACCAACTGGTGGGGGAAAGTGAGTTTTGAAAGGCTCCATTTGTATTGTGCCCTTTTCAGGATGGTTTCATCCAGGCCAAAGGCTCCACCGATCAGAAATACCAGCTTTCGGGTACTCCTGTTTGAACATTCCTGTATAAAACCCGCCAGTTCTTCGGACCCCATTTGTTTACCGCGTTCATCCAGGGCTACGAGGTAGTCATCTTTATCCAGCCAGTCGAGCACCATCCCGGCTTCCTTCTTTTTCAGGTCCATTTCGCTCATCATACCTGCATTTTTAGGTACTGGTAAAATGGTCCATTCCACGGGGTAGTAATTCCCAATGCGTTTGGTAAAGTCCTCTACACCAGCCTTGACATAGGCCTCATGGTTTTTTCCAATGGCCCAGAGTTGAATCTTCATGGAACAAAGTTAGGGGGGAGACTTTCTTTGGTAGTTAATGGACTTTCTCTTATTTTTGCACCCCACAAAACGGCCCCGTAGCTCAATTGAATAGAGCATTTGACTACGGATCAAAAGGTTTCAGGTTTGAATCCTGACGGGGTCACTAACCTAAAATAAGCCCCTGCAAATGAATAGTTTGCGGGGGCTTTTGTTTAAAAAGGCTAAACCGCATATATCACTTTGGCAAACTTATTTCTGTATTCGATTGGTGTTAGTCCGGTGATCTTTTTAAATATATCCCGAAAGGCCTTGGTATCCGAATAGCCCACTTCAAACATGACCTCGGTGACTGATTTTCGGGAGCCTTCAAAGTATTTTTTGGCTGCTTCAATTCTTACACGCTGGATATATTCAATGGGTGTATTGTTCGTGGCTTGCTTAAATCTTCTTTCAAATGTGCGACGACCGGTATGAATGACAGCGGCAAGATCCTCAATGGTCATTTTTTCTTCAAAGTTGGTTTCGATATGTTCCTGTACCTTTTGGATATCAGTATCCGGATGATTGCGTTGCCCTTTAAAAATGGCAAACTGCGTCTGGCTGTCACGACCAATATCCAGGGCAAAGAATTTGGCGATCATGATGGCTGTTTCCCGGTCTGCATATTTCTCTATCAGGTATAAAACCAGGTTCCATAAACTATTGGCCCCTCCGCTGCTGAAAATATTATCATGCTCAGTAATAACAGCACCATCGACCACTTCCACATCGGGGTATCGTTCTCTGAACTCACTTATATAGGCCCAGTGAGTGGAGCACTTCTTACCATTTAACAGCCCCGTTTCAGCTAATAGAAAAGCGCCAATGCAAAGGCTGGCCAAACTTGCCCCTTTCTCATACAGGTTCCTGAACAGTGGAATGGCTTCCGCGTTGGCTTCCAAACCCCTGGTAGTGTCGCCAAAGGTGGGCGGAATGAACAAAAGATCTGTTTCATCCAATTCTTTTAATAACCTGTTTGTTTTTACCATGTATTCTCCATCATTGGCCGGGACATATTGATTCAGTCCCACATACTCCACCTCAAAAACGGGTTTCTTCCCATTGGCGGCCAAAAAATCATTGGCTGTCAGAAAGGAACGGTAGGGTGGTGTGATCGCTTCGATCACCCCAAATTCTGGAACAAATACACTAACACGCATACATAGTCTTTTATATTCTCGAAGATAGGCTATTTGTCATAATCGCCCCCCAAAGATGGCGTTTTTACAGGTCAAGCAATTGGTTCCTTCTTCCCATCTTTGACCTGTAAACAGCAATTATCTATACAATCAATTTACTCCGATGGCAAAGAAAATTTTCATCAATCTACCTGTTACAGACCTGAGCAAGGCCAGGGATTTCTATACACGAATCGGGTTCACCAATAACGCGACCTTTTCTGATGATACATCGGCATGTATGGTGTTGTCGGAAGAAATCAGTGTCATGTTATTGACCCATGAGAAGTTTTCCACTTTGACACCAAAAAAAATCATTGATTCACAAAACTCAGCAGGCGTCATCAATACATTATCCCTGGAAACCCTGGATGACCTGCATAAAATGGTAGATGCCGCAATAAGTGCCGGTGGTGTAGAGCCCCATCCGTTCGAAGATTATGGATTTATGCAGCACAGGGGCTTTCATGACCTCGATGGGCATTTATGGGGTGTCGTTTATGTCGATATGAGTAAGCTGCCAGCCTGATTTTTTCAAATTAAAACCACGAGATATGTCTACAAATTCAGTATCGCTTCACCGCGTATTTACTGCACCTCCGGAAAAAGTATTCAAAGCCTTTAGCGATCCGGACGCTATGGCCTCCTGGATACCCCCATATGGCTTTACCTGTAAGGTCCATCATATGGAATTCAAGCAAGGAGGTAGTTTCAAAATGTCGTTCGTTAACTTTTCCACCGGACATGGGCATTCCTTTGGTGGTGAATACCTGGAGGTCAAAATGAATGAATTACTTCGGTACAGTGACAAATTTGACGATCCCAATCTTCCGGGTGAGATGATCACCACGGTACGGTTTACCGGAGTAAGTTGTGGTACGGAGATTCATATAACCCAGGAGGGGATTCCCGCAATGATACCTGCCGAAATGTGTTATCTCGGTTGGCAGGAATCACTGGAGAAATTGAAAAAACTGGTTGAACCGGTTATACCCGATGCCTGATTTGCAGGAACTAAGTAGATACTTGTAGCCAAACTACTACAATATTTACCCCCCCTCACTACATCTTGCTAAGGAAATAGGATGGAATTTTGTAGGAGTAAAACCTGAAATCTATGGAAAAAATTTCCATCCTCTTAGCCGACGACCATAAACTGGTTCGTGATGCGTGGTCCTTTATGCTGACCTCGGACCCGCATTTTGATGTGGTGGCCATTGCTTCTTCAGGGGAGGAGGCCGTTGACCAAGCCCTCGTTGTAAAACCAGATATCATCTTAATGGACATCAATATGGGCACGATGTCCGGTTTTGATGCCGCAGAAAAGATCCTGGCCAACCTGCCAGAGACCAAGATCATCGGTGTATCCATGCACTCGATGCCCGCTTATGCAAAACGCCTCTTTAAAATGGGAGGAAAGGGCTATGTAACAAAGAACTCTTCCCGGGAAGAATTCATACATGCCATTCTGGAGGTCTACAATGGCCGAACCTATATCTGTGAGGAAATTAAAGAGGTATTAAGCCACCGGGAGTTTGAAACTGACAACGGACCGGATATCAACATGCTTTCCAAGCGCGAACTGGAAGTGGTCAAATTCATTAAGAACGGATTATCCTCCAAGGAAATCTCTTCTCAGCTGGGACTCTCCCTCAAGACTGTTGAAGTACATCGGTATAATATTCTCAAAAAATTGAATATGAAAAATTCAGCGGTTCTGATCAATTTCATGAACCATAATGGGTTTTGAATTTCTTTGAAGTATCGCATTCATTTTTTTGGTAATCTTTGTACCCAGTCCAATGGACCAAACCACTATGAAGAATACCGCCATTTCGCCGAAGATTACCGGATGGTTTTTTAACAGACCTGCCTGGAGCGGGGTTATTGCCTTTTTGCTCGTTCTTTTTCTGACTTCCACACTCATTTTTCTTCGTTACCAGATACTCAAAGTAGAAGCCCGTCACCGGGCGGAAGAAGCCCTTTTCTTCGCTTCCAATCAACTGGAACAAGTATTAGAAAAAACGTTTACCGCTACGCTGGCCCTTTCCTTTATTATAGACAAGGATGGTCAACCACAGAATTTTGATTCTGTGGCGGCTTCATTGATCGAAACAAATTCCCATATTGACGCCCTGGAGTTGGTACCCAATGGAGTCATATCCTATGTTTATCCATTAAAAGGAAATGAGTCGGTATTGGGCTATAATATATTGACCGACCCGGAGAGAAGAGAGGAGGCCTTAAGGGCCAAACTTGAAAAGCGCTTGTATTTCGCCGGCCCTCTGAATTTGCGTCAGGGTGGGGTGGGTGTTGTTGGTCGCATCCCTATTTTCCATGGGGGGAAATTTTGGGGCTTTTCGGCGGCGGTCATCAGTTTTGAAAAATTACTGGCCTCTGCCGGAATCGATTCTTCCGGCGCCAGTGGATTTTATTTTCAACTTTGTAAAATGAATCACAGTCTGGGAAAGGAAGAATGTTTCCTGCCTGTGAGAGCCACTGCACCCGGAACGGTAACCTCCAAGGTGGAGGTGAGTGAAGGAGAGTGGATACTATCAGTTGCTCCAATTGAATCATCTTTTTTCCCGGGGTTGGTTCCCTTGATGGTGCTCGGTTTTTTCCTGCCCATCTTTGTCGGTTTGCTCACCTATTATGTCACCAAACGACCGATGGAATTACAGGAACTGGTGGACATCCGGACTTCCGAGCTGGTTTCCAATCGGGAGAACCTGCACCAGATCATGGCGAGTATGGCGGATGACTATTATGTCATTGACAAATCGTACAAGGTCAGATTGATCAATGACTCAGCCCATGAAAATCTTTTCAAGTCCTGGGGCGTTAATATCACTTCAGGTACCTATATCATTGATGTGTTGCCGGAGGAACGTGCGATGGAGATTAAAAAGAACTATGACCGGGTATTTGCCGGAGAACGGATAGAATATGAAGTGGAAGTGGTTATGAATGGGGAACAACATTGGCGGGTGGTAAATTATTCTCCGGTTTATGATGAATCGGGTAAGATCACAGGGGCCAATATCATTACCCGGGATATTTCCGATCGCCGACTGGCTGCAGAGGCGCTTCGACAAAGTGAATTAAAATATCGTACCCTGATCGAACAGGCATCCGATGCCATCGTGGTGTATGACCAGAGTGGCCGAATGCTGGAGTTCAATCAATCGGCTTTACGTTATACGGGATATTTAAAAGAAGAAGTAGCCAACTTGCGCATAACGGATTTTCTTTTTGCCGAAGAGCTGCAACAAATGCCCTTGCGGTTTGAAGAACTCCGTAGTGGTGCTTCCGTCACCGACCAGCGACGGATCAGGCGAAAGGATGGTTCGGGTTTTATCGCTGAACTTCATTCCAAAATTTTACCCGATGGGCATATCATGGCCATCGCCCGTGACATCACCGAGAAAAAGAATTCCGAACTGGCCATTCGAAGAAGCGAAGAGCGGTATCGTTCGTTGATTGAACAGGCATCGGATGGAATTGTGATCTGCGAACGGGACGGACGCATACTTCAGGTGAATAAAAGCATGGTGGGCCTGACCGGTTATGCGGAAGATATTCTTCTGAACTTCTCCTTCGGGCAATTGATCGACGGACATTCGGCTTCCCATTCACCTTTTCCACAAAATCTTCATACCGACCACAGCCAGGTATTTGAAAGAAAATTGGTGCGAAAGAATGGGAGCACGGTGGATATCGAAATCAATGCCAAACTGACTTCTTTCAATACCGTGATCGGATTTATTCGTGATATATCCATTCGCAAAAGGGCGGAGGAAGAAATCATCAATAGCGAACTTCGTTTTCGTACCCTAACGGTGAATGCCCCCGTGGGTATTTTTCAATGTGACGTGGAAGGGCGAACCATTTATGTCAATGAATCTTTTCTTCAGACAACAGGGATGGCATCAGATGACCTGATGAACCTGGGTTGGGAGAAGGTGGTGCATTCGGCCGACCGGGACAGAGTGGTCAATAACTGGTTCAGAAAACAATCGGAATCCATTGAGGAATTCAGGGTGGTTCGTCCGGGGGGTGAACTGGCCTGGATATCCGGGAAGGTGGTACCTCTCAACAATAAAAATGGTGATCTGGCCGGGTATATTGGTACGATCTCCGATATAACGGACCGGATCAAGGCAGAGGAGAAGATCAAGGATTCGAGCATGAAACTGGCCGAGAGTGAAGCCCGGTTAAAAGCGATCATTGAACAGGCACCCGATGCCGTTTATCTCTGTGAACCCGAAGAGGGACGAATAGTCGATTCCAATCCCGTGGCTACACTGCAATTGGGCTATACTGCTGCCGAACTGTATAACCGGCGTGTTACGGAGTTGGATTCGGATTTTGCCAGTTGGGATAAACTTTCCAATTTCTGGAAATCTCTCAAACCGAATCAGCCGGTCAGGCTTGAGACCATCCACCGTCGCAAAGACGGATCTGTATTCCCGGTGGAGATCAAGACCAGTCTGATCCGGATCGGCGACAGAAACTATATCATCGGGTTCGTTCGGGATATCACCGAGCGGAAGAAGGCCGAACAGGAAATATTATTGGCCAAGGAGAGATATGAACAGATTGCGGTGGCTACCAACGATGCTTTGTGGGAACAGGACATGATCACCAATTCCACCTGGTGGAATCTTAAGCACTACCAGTATTATGGGCATAATCCTGAACTGCCCCCTCTTGATCTCAAGGAATGGGAGAAGCGGATACATCCTGACCAACGGGAAGGGATCATCAGCGATTTTGATTCAGCGATCGAACGGAAGCTGTCCTATTGGGAGCGGGAATACAAGTTCAGGCTTGCCGATGGGGGGTATAAATATGTGAACGACCGGGTCTTCTTCTATTATCGCGAAGGCCAATTGGTCAAGATACTGGGTTCCATGTCGGATGTAACCGAGCGAAAAGTGAGTGAAGAAAGACTTCGGGAAAGTGAGGAGCGACACCGGTTGATGTCTGAACAACTCAGGGAGCTAACCGGTCACCTGCAGAATGTACGTGAAGAAGAACGGATGCATGTAGCCCGGGAGATCCATGATGAATTGGGACAACAATTGACCGTATTGAAAATGGATGTATCCTGGTTGCATAAGCGCCTGAATGCAGAGGATGAAGTTGTACGGGAAAAATTGCAGAATCTCTTAAAACTGATCGATACAACGGTCAAAACCGTTCGAAAGATATCTTCGGAACTCCGGCCAAGCATGCTGGATGATCTGGGCCTGGTGGCGGCTTTGGAATGGCATAGCCAGGAGTTTCAGCAAAAGGTAGGGATACAGATCAATTTCCGTTCCGACTGGCAGGATATTAAACTTCCCTCCAAGGTTTCCAATGGGCTTTTCCGTATCTACCAGGAGTCGTTGACCAATATCGCCCGGCATGCACAGGCCTCTGAGGTAAACGTAGTTTTACGCGATGACAGAGGAAATATGGAACTAACTATATCGGACAATGGAAAAGGTTTTGTGACATCAACTGTTGAAAATAAAAAAACATTGGGTATCTTAGGCATGCGCGAAAGGGCAAAGATGTTGGGTGGAGGTTTTGAAATTGCCAGCACAAGGGGAAAGGGCACCAGCATCCGCATTGTAGTACCGGTTCACGGTATGGTTCATGCCAGTCACAAAACACAAGGATGATTCGAATTATTATCGCAGATGATCATGCCATCGTCAGAAAGGGAATTAAGCAATTAATCTCTGAAGAATATCCCTCCGCCGAATTTGGTGAAGCGGGCGATGTGGAAACGCTGATCGAGTACATCATCAAGAAAGATTGGGATGTCGTGATCTGTGATATTACTATGCCCGGTCGTAGTGGCCTGGAAGCGCTTCAGCAAATCAAACAAATAAAACCAGATCTTCCTGTTTTGATCATGAGCATGCACTCAGAAGATCAATATGCACTACGTGTATTAAAAGCAGGGGCCTCGGGTTATTTGAATAAAGACACCGTGCATGATGACCTGATCCGGGCACTTCAAACCATTCGCCTGGGTCGGAAGTTCATTACGCCCTCTATCGCCGAAAAACTGGCCAATGCGCTGGGATATGATTCACAGAAAAAAATGCATGAATTTCTGAGCGACCGGGAATTCGATGTCTTTAAAATGATCGCTGCCGGAAAATCTGTTTCCGAGATCGCTGAACAACTCAACCTCAGTGCCACCACCATCAGCACCTACCGATCGCGTATATTGGAGAAAATGGGAATGAAGACCAATGCTGATTTGACAAGGTATGCGTTGGAGAATTCGTTGATTTAGGGGACGGAGGATAGATGACGGATGACGGATGACAGATGACGGATGTTGGATGTTGGATGACAGATGACGGATGTTGGATGATAGTGGTTAAAATATATAATTTAAGATTAAATAGGAAGAGGGGCCTGAAGAAATTCAAGCCCCTCTCTTTTTATAATTAACTTTAAATCTTAATCACTATCATCCAACATCCGACATCCAACATCCGTCATCTGTCATCCGTCATCTGTCATCTAACACCCAACACCCAACATCCAACATCCAACATCCGTCATCTGTCATCCTTCCTCCGTCCTCCGTCCTCCAACGCTAATAATGCCACCTCACAAACGCCTCCATAGCCGCATAATGAGTTAATCCCAGGTCTGCATAGAGTTTGGCCGTTGCCGCGTTTCGCTCTTCTGCCCTTTGCCAAAACTCCCGGTCATCGCTGCCCTGGAAGGGAACCATATCTTTTTGCGATTGATGTATGAAGATGCCAAAGCGTTTTTTCATGACCTGGTCGGGGCTCATAGGAATGGCCATTTCAATTTCTTCAATGTTCCATTCCTGCCAGGCTCCTTTGTACAACCAAAGCCAGCAATCATTGATCCAGGGATCCTTGCCGCCAGTTTTGATTCTTTTTAAGGCTTCCAATACCACATTAAAGCAAACAATATGGGTGCCATGTGGATCGGCAAAATCACCGGCACAATAGACCTGGTGGGGTTTTATCTGCCGCAGCAGTTCAATGGTGATCCGGATATCCTCTTCGCCCATCGGGTTCTTTTCGATGGTACCTGTTTCATAGAAAGGAAGATCCTGAAAATGTACCTGGTGATCACCTAGCCCAACATAGCGACAAGTAGCTCTGGCTTCACAGCGGCGAATCAGTCCCTTAATGGACCGAACCTCCGGCGTATCGACCTGGTTCTTTCTTTTGGATTGAATGAAGTCTCGGGCATTGTTGAGTATCCCGGCTGATTTTTGGGTATCAATACCGGAGAGTTCCTCAAAGCCTACGGCAAAATCAAGCATCCGGGTCACAAATTCATCGGTTACGGCGATATTGCCAGAGGTTTGATAAGCTACATGAACTTCATGTCCCTGATCATGTAAGCGTTGGAAGGTTCCTCCCATACTGATGATGTCATCATCCGGGTGGGGGGAGAAGATCACAACTTTTTTTGGATAGGGATTGCTTCGTTCCGGGTGTGAGGGTATAACAGCATTGGGTTTACCACCAGGCCATCCAGTAATGGAATCCCGGAGCATATAATAGACCTGAAGATTTATTTCATACGCATCCCCTTTCTCCACGATCAGGTCACCCAGCCCGTACTCATTGTAATCATTATTGGTCAGGGAAAGAATGGGTTTCTTTAGTTTCAAGGCCATATTGATCACCGCCTTCTTGATCATGGCCGGTGTCCATTCACATTCTCCCGTCAGCCAGGGCGATTTGAACCGGGTAAGCTCACCGGATGCGGATTCATCGATCACGAACCGAACATCATCATGGTTTTGCAGCAGCGAAGCAGGCACCTGTTCGGTATCATCTTCCTCGCAGGCCTTTTGTATCACAGGTGCTTTACCAGGCCCCCAGGCCATCAATACGATCTGCCGGGCCTTCAGGATGGTACTGATACCTACCGTGATGGCCAACCGGGGTACTTCCGAGATATTGGCAAATTCATAGGCATTGGCCAGACGGGTGGATGTATCGAGTGTCACCATCCGGGTCTTGGAATAAAGCCCTGACCCTGGTTCGTTGAAGCCAATATGTCCATTGTTTCCGATACCGAGAATCTGCAGATCGATACCACCGGCATCCTGGATCATTTGTTCATAATCCAGACAGTGTTTTTTGATCTCGTCTTTGGGGAGCTCGCCATTTGGGAGATGAATATTCGCCGGATCTATATCCACATGATTGAAGAGGTACCGATGCATGAAATTGTAATAACTCTGCATGGCATCCCTGTCGATGGGATAATATTCATCCAGGTTAAAACTGACAACATTTTTGAAACTCAACCCTTCTTCTTTATGCAGCCGTACCAGTTCGGCATAGAGGGTTTTGGGAGTGGAGCCGGTAGCTAATCCAAGGACGCATTTTTTTCCCTCTGCCTGTTTCTTTCGGATCAGGTCTGCGATCAGTTTGGCCACATATTGAGAGCCTTTCTTGAGATCGGGGAATATATGGACCGGGATCTTTTCAAATGAATCAACCATACTCATAGCACGCGGTGATTTGGTGCCCGAATATAATTATTAATCTTCCAATATGCCGAATTTACCTTTATTAACATCCTCTATGGCCTGTTCTACTTCATCCCATGTATTCATCAAAAATGGGCCATAGGCTACAATGGGTTCATCAATGGGTTGGCCGGAGAGGACCAACATCACCAGGTCTTCGGTAGCTTCCACTTCAAAGGATTCCCCATCATTTTTTAATAAAATAAAATGATCCGGGCCGGCGGCTTGTCCATTCACCTGGGCAGCCCCTTCAATTACCAATAATCCGGTATTGTATTCTGTTGGAAAGGAAAGGGGAAGTTTGGCCCCTTTTTTTAACCGCAGGTTGTAAACGTGCATTGGGGTGAAGGTTGAAGCCGGGCCTTTGACCTCACCATAACTTCCTGCAATGACTTCCACCTCACTGATCTTGTCGTCAAGAAGGTGTTTGCCCATTTTTTCACGAAGCACTTCCTGGTATTTGGGCGGGCTCTTTTTGTCTTTGGCCGGCAGGTTCACCCAAAGCTGTACCATTTGAAAAGGGCCACCTGTCTGACTATAAGTTTTCTCATGATATTCCTTATGGAGTAAACCGGATGCAGCGGTCATCCATTGTACATCACCCTCACCAATTACCCCGCTATTGCCCGCACTGTCATGATGCGCGATCCGCCCATGGTAGGCAATGGTCACCGTTTCAAAGCCCCGGTGCGGATGAACGCCTACACCCCGGGGTTCGTCCGTAGCGGCAAAATCTACTTTTGAATTATAGTCCAGCAGAAAGAAGGGGCTCATCCGTTTTTTATCAATAAAACGGCTGTTGGGAAAGAAATTATGCACCCTGAACCCATTGCCCACCATATGGGGTGGAGGAGGGGCAATGATGGCTTCGATGGATCTATTATTTTTCATGATGTTTTGTTTTGATTCCCGCAAGGGTCGCTAAGTTAAGGACGCCCGCTGGGTGAAAAAATGAATTAAACCGGGATTTCCATCAGCAGGATCTCCGCACCGCTGGCGCTGGAAACAGAGAGCTGATCGGTATTGGTAATAGCCAGACCATCCCGTCGGGCCAATGCTTGTCCATTTACTTCAGCGGTCCCTTCCAATATAAAAAGATAAACGCCATTCCCTTTTCGGTGTAATGAATATTCCAGGGATTTACCGGCTTCGAGTTTTGACAGACTAAACCAGGTTTGCTGATGAACCTGTACGCCTCCGTCCGGTTTACCCAACGGGGATACTACAGTCAGCCATCGATTGGTTTTATCGGCCCCGCTAAAATTCTGTTGGTCATACCGGGGTTCCACATTTTTCTTTTCCGGAATGATCCAGATCTGGAGAAAACGTACTTCCTTATCCTTGTTATGATTCATTTCGGAGTGCCGGATACCCGTACCTGCACTCATTACCTGTACATCCCCTTCCCGGATAATGGTTGTGTTTCCCATGCTGTCCCGGTGTTCCAGGTCACCAGCAAGTGGGATGGAAATGATTTCCATATTATCATGAGGATGGGTGCCAAAACCCATACCTGGCGCTACTGTATCATCGTTCAATACCCGCAAAGCACCAAAATGGACACGCTCTGCATTGTAGTACGAAGAGAAGCTAAACGTATGAAAACTCTTTAGCCACCCGTGGTCGGCTTTACCGCGCGAATCGGCGGTGTGAAGTAGTGTATTCATCATTCATTATTTTAATTCATGTTGCGCGAAACCAGATTTTACGCCGTTACTAATTTCTTACTGGAAACAGCCTCTGCCAGCCAGATAAACTCATTCAAAAATCCATCGATACTTTTCCGGAAATTATCATCCAGCAATTCCCCTTCTTCATTGAACTTTTTATCCACCAAAGGCGTGATCAACATAGAAGGAGAGGCAATGCCAAAGAAGGCCGGAACCAACAACAGTAATTGTTGTGATGCACGCATGCCTCCCATGGCTCCCGTAGATGCCGTTACCACGCCAAAGGCTTTTCGGCCTTGCTTGGGGAAATGATCCAGCATATTCTTAAGTGCTGGTGAATAACTGCCATTGTATTCCGGTGAAACCAGTACAAATGCATCTGCCTGAAAAATCCTTTCAGCCAGCGGTTTGAACGCATCCGGCGTCTTTTCAATGGAGGTAAAAACGTTTTGAACCTGGGGCAGGTGGTTCCAGTCACGCATATCAATCAACCCGATTTCATGCTCGGTTTTTTGCTTAAACTCATTCAGCAGATGCAGGGCCACCCGGCGGGTTACACTCGCTAAACGGGGGCTTCCGGATATGATCTCTATTCTCATTTTTTACTTGTTTAGAATGTAAAGATATATAATCAATGTTTAAACATCAAATTTATTTCCAAACCTTATTTTCAGCCGGAATGTCAGAGAGATAACAAGAATGTCAGGACAAGGTTGGTGATAATTCAGACGAAACCCGTAATTTTTCCCCATGAATGACAATGAACTATTAATGAGCCGGTTCTATACGGCTTTTCAGGAAAAGGATTTCAGGGCTATGCAGGCCTGTTACCATGACGACGCGGTATTTAGCGATCCTGTTTTTGGGCTTTTAAACGCCGAGCAGGTAAGGGCCATGTGGGAGATGCTGATCAAAAGCAGCAAAGATCTTTCCATAGAATTTTCGGACCCCGACTCGCCCGATGAGTATGGCACCTGTGAGTGGACGGCGGTCTATACTTTTTCAAAGACCAAGAGACGTGTTGTGAACAGGATAAAAGCCTATATGAAGTTTGGCGAGGGAAAGATCATTGAACATTCAGATGCGTTTAGCCTGTATGGTTGGACCCGTCAGGCAATGGGTTGGAAGGGAGTGTTGTTTGGCTGGTCGGGGTTTTTCCAGCGGGCCATTCATCGGAATGCTGTAAAAAAGTTGAATGAATTTATGAATCGCTAATACAGTTTCCCGCAACGTTCGTTAAGTTTAGTAAGGCCGCAGCGGCCGACTGATGCTTGGCGTGCGCTGCGAGAAACCAAAAAAATAATTCTTTCCCATGCAAGACAGACGAAATTTTCTCCATCGCACCTTCTTAGGTGGTCTCGGAGTGGCGTTAAGTACTAAACTAAAGGCATCACCCAATACATATACCGGTCCTGTTGTTATTTCAACCTGGGATGCAGGGCTTGCAGCCAATAAAGCGGCCTGGGAGGTATTGAGTAAACAGGGGCGTGCACTTGATGCGGTTGAACAGGGGGTAATGGTAACCGAGGATTCCCAGAATTGTTGTGTAGGTCTTGGTGCAAATCCCGATCGTGATGGATTTGTTACACTGGATGCCTGTATCATGGATGAGCATTTCAATTGCGGGAGTGTGGCCTTTCTGGAAAGGATCAAACATCCTATTTCCGTGGCCAGAAGGGTAATGGAAAAAACTCCCCATGTGATGTTGGTAGGGGCGGGGGCGCAACAATTTGCGGTAGCCGAAGGCTTTCCCCTTGAGGATGGCAAGCTTTCTCCGGAGGCACAGAAGGCCTATGAGAACTGGCTCAAGCGATCTGAATACAAACCACCTCAAATAAATGTAGAGAATAAACAGGGGCATGGACCCTTTGCTCCGGCCAAACTGGAGAATGGCGAATGGAACCATGATACCATCGGCATGGTAGCAATGGATGCCAGGGGAAACCTGAGTGGTAGCTGTACCACGAGCGGGGCTGGTTTTAAAATGCGTGGACGTTTGGGTGATTCGCCCATCATTGGTGCCGGTTTGTATGTAGACAATGAGGTGGGGGCCTGTACCGCCACTGGTCAGGGCGAAGATGTTATCCGGGTCGCCGGTTCCCATTCTGTGGTGGAATGTATGCGGCAAGGGATGTCACCCGAAGAGGCCTGCAAAAAGATCATTGAACGGATCGTTCGGATTAAAGGAGATAAGGTGAAGGAGATCCAAGTTGCTTTTCTGGCATTGGGTAAGAATGGTGAGGCAGGCGCCTTTTCCATTCACCCGGGGTTTAGTTACGCGCTGCGCCGGGAAGGTGTAGAGGAACTGGTTCGATCGAAAAGTTATTTTTGATAGTGTTCACGCTACGGACGCAGAGTATAAAGCGATCGCATTGGCCGTCTATTATTTTGAAGCAGTGGCGTCCGCAGCTTTCTTCGTGTGCTCTGCGGGAAAAATTTACATCATGACTTACAAAATAGAAATCGCTACTTCCGATTTTACTACAACCAAATCAGCTGTTGAAGGAGGTGCTGACCGTATTGAATTATGTGCCAATCTGGCTGAAGGGGGTACTACGCCCTCCCTGGGAACGATCAGGAAATGCCGGGATTCATTCTCTGTGGCGCTGTTTCCGATCATTCGGCCACGGGGAGGGGATTTTCTGTATACCGACGAGGAATTTGAGATCATGAAAGCGGACGTATTGCTATGCAAAGAATTGGGTTGCGATGGAGTGGTGATCGGTTTGTTAAATAAGGATGGTGCCATTGATATCAAACGAACACATATCCTGGCAGAACTTGCCTATCCGCTGGGTGTCACTTTTCACCGGGCCTTTGACCGTTGTCTTGATCCATTTGAGGCCATGGAACAATTGATCGGGATCGGGGTAGAACGTATTCTGACTTCCGGTCAACAACCGGCTGCACCAGATGGGGCAGAATTGATCGCCGCCTTGAATAAAGCCGCAGATGATCGTATTATCATTATGCCGGGCAGTGGGGTGAGGGCAGATAATATAAAAATGCTGGCAGAAAAAACAGGGTGTAAGGAATTTCATTCATCGCTTCGCGGCAAGAAGAATTCCCTGATGGAATTTGTACATCCTTCCTTTGCCGGTTCGCCAGAATCGTATATGAACAATGCCATTGAGGTGGAGGAAGTAAGGAAATTAAGGGAGGGGTTATTGTAGCTAATTATAACCGCAAAGACGCAAATACACAAGGGCACTAAGATTACTTAGCGCCCCTTGTGTATTTGCGTCTTCGCGGTTAAGCAGCTATACTTTCATCCCTTTCATATAATCCGCACAAACCTTTACTGCCTGCAACGGAGTGCCATTGGGATAGAATTCCTGCTCTACGATATAATATTCCATGCCATTTTCTTTGGCCGTCCTGAGGATCTTTTTAAAATCAATACTTCCGGTGCCGAGGTCAATTGAATTCTTGCCATTATCGGTACCGGGGGTTTTGCTACGATCTTTTACATGACAAAGCCGGAAACGGTTTTTGTATTTCTTCATCCATTCTTCCGGATCCTGTCCGCCGGCTACAACCCAGTAAATATCCATTTCATAATCCACCAGGGAAGGGTCTGTATTATCCATCATCACATTTTGGGGTAATTGACCTTCCAGGGGTTTAAAGGAATAATCGTGGTTGTGGTAGGCAAAGCGGATTCCGTTCTTTTTACAGATCTCGCCTTTGGCATTAAAATCAGCCGCGATCTTTTTAAAATCGTCAAGTGTACGAGGTTTCTGTGTTTTATTATCGATCAATCCCACCCAGGGGCTGATCAGGTATTTCATACCAATGGCAGCAGCCTGCTCAGCTTTCTTTTCAAAATCGGTATCGATATTACAGTGGCTGGATACAATGGTCAATCCCAGCGAATCCAGGTAGGTTTTGAATTCAGTATTGGTCATACCCCAGAACATACCTTTTCCGCCTTCAAAGCTTTCGATCTGCTTGTACCCCATATCAGCCAGTTGTTTCAACACACCTTTGGGGTCTTTGGGAAAATCTTCACGGAGTGTATATAATTGAATCCCAAAATCACCGAGAGGTTTCTCCACGGGTGTTTCGGTTCCGGCCCCAGCTCCGGTCTTTGCCTCTTTGGGGGCCAGTTTGCAGGCTACAGGACCAAGGGCCAGTGCGGCGGCAAATTGCCCGCTGGTTTGTAAGAATTTTCTCCGATCGTAACTCATATGTAAGCGGTTTCGTTGAGGGTTAATAAATATTAATCAAAATTGGTAATGATCTTATCGCCTTTTTTATAGTCATAATCTCCGATGTACTTTCCGGGTACAGGTTCATACCGGGTGGCGGTGGTGCGTCCTTCCTTTGAAGTGAAATAACCAAGGATGGTCAGTTGTTTGAATGATTGAAAATAATGGGCGGGGTCTTCTTTCTTTTTGTTCTTCTGATATTCTACCCGTTCCTTGTCAATCGTGATCAATAAAGCCGTACGTTGTTCGGGGGTTGCTTTCATGAAGTCATGTCCGTGCTGTTTCTTGCAGGCCGCATTGATCAAATCCATGCCTTTATGAAAGGCTTCCTGTTCGGTCTGGGTATAACAGTCGGTTACATACCGCGTCATAAAATCACCCACTTTGGCTTCCTTGGCACCCGCTGATTGGGTTTTGGGAAAAATGGTTTCTGCCACTTCATCCAAGAAAGCCGTATCATCGGCAGTAAAGGCGAGCATGACTCCTTTATCGGGGTTGTTACAACCGGCCAGGAAGAATTCGCCGCCGATCACAGCGCCACCTGTAAGAGTGGCGATCATTTTTATAAGTTCTCTTCTGTTCATGTCAAATGCATTTTGGGTTAGAGGTTTCCTTTCTTCAATTCACTCACGGCGAAATCAGCTGCACGGGCAGTCAATGCCATGTAGGTAAGTGAAGGGTTAACACAAGAGGCCGATGTCATACAAGCACCGTCCGTAACGAATACATTCTGGCAATCCCATACCTGGTTATTGCCATTCAATACAGATGATTTAGGGTCACGACCCATACGGGCAGTACCCATTTCATGAATTCCCATACCCGGAACATACTCGTTATCGTAGGTCCGCACATTCTTTACACCGGCGATATTGAGCATTTCGGCCAGGTCTTCCTGCATGTCCTTTCTCATTTTCTTTTCGTTCTCTTTGATCTCTACACTCATATCGAGAACAGGCAGGCCCCATTTATCGGTGGTATTACGATTAAGTTTGATCACGTTATCATGGTAAGGCAGAATCTCACCAAAAGCACTGGCTCCAATGGACCATCCACCAGGTTCACTCAGGGCATCTTTAAATTCTCCACCTATATTGAGTTCGGCTACTTCGCGTCCCCAACCCTGACGGCTGGCTGAACCCTGGTAACCAAATCCACGCAGGTAATCACGCTTATCAGCGCCAAAATTCCGGAAGCGGGGAATATAGAACCCGGTTGGACGGTGTCCATAATAATACTTGTCATCAAACCCTTCTACCTGTCCGCCTGCGCCGCAACGGAAATGGTGGTCCATCACGTTATGCCCCAATTCGCCACTGCTGCTTCCCAACCCATCGGGCCATATATCGGTGGCACTGTTCATCAATACCCAGGTGGAATTAAAAGAAGAGGCACAAAGGAAAACGATCTTACTCGTGAATTCGTAGGTCTTGTTATCGGTAGTATCGAGAACGACTACACCCTTTGCTTTTTTTGTATCCTTATCATACATGATCTCTTTTACAAGAGAGAAGGGGCGGAGTGTAAGGTTACCGGTTGCTTCGGCAGCTGGCAAGGTGGAAGATTGGGTACTGAAATACCCACCAAAAGGACAACCATTCCAACACATGTCACGGTACTGGCAAAGTTCACGTCCGGGTATCTTTTGGGTAATATGCGCCGAACGCCCAATGATGAGTGTCCGAAGATTATTATAATGTTTTTTGATCCGCGCAGCCACATCCTTCTCCACAATATTCAGTTCCATTGCCGGAAGAAAATGACTGTCGGGTAGTTGGGGAAGATTCTCATAGGAACCCTGGATACCGGCAAATTTCTCCACATAGGTGTACCATGATTCAACATCCTTATAGCGAATGGGCCAGTCAACACCAATACCTTCCCGTCCATTGGCTTCAAAATCCTCTTCACACCAGCGGTAACTTTGCCGGCCCCACATCAGCGAGCGACCTCCGACATGGTATCCTCTGAACCAGGCATAAGGTTTTGATTCTGTAAACGGACAATCTTTATCAGAAGCCCAGTAATGCAGGTTACGCTCATTCAGTGGATAATCCCTTTTCAGGTTGGGATAGTCCTCGATCATTTGTTGGGTACGGTCGCCACGGTGGGGGTATTCCCAGATCGGTTTATTGGCTTCCGCGTAGTCTTTAACATGTTTGATGTCACGTCCTCTTTCGAGGAGTAAAACCTTGAGCCCCTTTTCGGTCAGTTCCTTGGCGGCCCAGCCTCCACTGATCCCTGAACCGACGACAATGGCATCGTAATGATTGTTTGGCATAAAAGCAATGTTGGGTTTCGTTTATTTCAGCACTTATTAGATATCACAAATTTGAACAGCCTTCTTAAGCGATTTTAATTTTCCGGCTGTATCCGCTGGTGTTGGAATGAACTCCTGCGCCACATAGCCCTGGTATCCGGTGGCCAGGATGGCTTTCATGATGGCAGGGTAATACAATTCCTGTGATTCATCGATCTCATTTCGTCCCGGGACACCTCCGGTATGGTAATGGGCAATATAGGGATGGTATTCGCGTATGGTGTGAATCACATCCCCTTCATCTATCTGCATATGGTAAATATCATATAGTAGCTTGAAGTTGGGGGATCCTAATCGTTTGCACAATTCCACGCCCCAGGCAGTCTTATCACATTGATAGTCCTTATGGTCCACTTTACTATTGAGTAATTCCATCACCAGGGTAACGCCTCTTTTTTCTGCCTGGCCGATCACCTGTTTCAATCCTTCCACACAATTCTTCCAACCCGTTTCATCATCCTTGCCCCGACGGCTTCCACTAAAGCAGATGAGATTTTTATAACCCGCATCGGCCACCAGGTCAATGTGTTTTTTATAACTCTCGATCAATCGGGGATGAAATTTTGTATCATTCCATCCATCCACCAAATTGATCTCAGCCCCATTGCACATTGTGGAGATCAAACCATATTTTTTTAGCGTGGGCCAATCGGCAGGACCCACCAGGTCGATTCCAACCAGGCCAATCTTTTTTGCTGCAATACAGAGTTCTTCGAAGGGGATACTGTCATAGCACCAGCGACAAGCGGAATGATGGATATTTCCTTTCAATGATTTATCAGAAGGGGAGATTACATTTCCCAGGGCAGGAATGGTTTGTCCTGCGGTAAGGGCCAAGGAGCCCACGGCGATCTTTTTCAAGAGGTCCCTGCGATTGGTTTTTTCCATGATCAAGCGTGTCGGTAAATTTACCAATTGGTAAAAACTAAATGTACTATTTTTAGTCACTTTAATTAGCTCGTTTGTAAAAAAATTATCAAATATCAATTCACTGCTATGAATAGGAAATTACGCATGGGAATGATCGGTGGAGGACAGGATGCCTTTATTGGGGCCATTCACCGGCACGCGGCCTGGATGGATGGCAAAACCGAAATCGTTTGCGGAGCTTTAAGCATTAACCCGGAAATAGCCCAGAAATCAGGCGAGGCCTTGTTTTTGAGCGCTGACCGGATTTATTTGACCTATGAGGATATGATCAAAAAAGAGGCCCAACGGCCTGAAGGTGACCGGATGGATTTTGTCACCATTGTTACCCCCAATTTTGCCCATTTTGCACCCGCGATGATGGCCCTTGAGCATGGTTTTCATGTGGTGATCGAAAAGCCGATCACTTTTTCCCTTGATGAAGCCAAACAACTGAAGAAAAAGGTAGATGAAACCGGTCTTTTATTATGTTTGACCCATACCTATTCCGGATATCCAATGGTGAAACAAGCCCGTTCAATGGTTCAGGGTGGTGCATTGGGCAAGATCAGGAAGATATGGGTGGAATACCCACAGGGCTGGTTGAGCCGGTTGAGTGAACGTGAAGGGAATGCACAGGCAGCCTGGAGAACGGACCCCAAGAAGGGAGGAAAGAGTGCGGTGATGGGAGACATTGGAACCCATGGCGCTCATCTGGCAGAATATGTAACCGGATTAAAGATCACAAGGATCTGTGCCGATTTAAATACCATGGTCGAAGGCAGGGTATTGGATGATGATGGAAATGTGTTATTGAAATTTGAGAATGGGGCAGCGGGTGTATTGATCGCGACACAAATCGCAGCAGGAGAGGAGAATAATCTGCGGCTACGCGTTTATGGAGAAAAAGGAGGATTGGAATGGTCGCAGATGGAACCTAATACGCTTTGGGTGAAATGGCTGGATGCGCCCATGCAGGTGTTACGCGCCGGTAGCAATTATACAGACCGGTTGAGTTCTTTTGCTACTTCCAATTGCCGGACCCCCGGTGGCCATCCGGAAGGATACCTCGAAGCCTTTGCCAATATCTATAAGAATTTTGCCGCAACACTGGCTTGCCGCCTGAGTGGAGAAAACCCAACCCCTGAAATGTTGGACTATCCAAGAGTAGAAGAAGGAATACGCGGAATGGCGTTTATTGATAATGTGGTGGCTTCGGCTGCCTCGGAAATGAAGTGGGTGGATCATGTTGTTTAATAATTCCTTATTGATTTTTTCTAAGATGCAGCTACTTCTTCCATCAGATAATAATCAATAATTTACAACTAATCTTATAGAAATGACAACAATAAAAGGCCCTGGTATTTTTCTTGCACAATTCCTGGGAGACAAACCTCCATTCAATGACCTGCGATCCATTTGTAAATGGGCCCGGGAACTTGGATTTGTTGGCGTACAAATTCCAACCTGGGATGCCCGCTGTATCGATTTGCAGAAAGCTGCGGAGAGTAAGACCTATGCCGATGAATTAAAGGGGTTGATCAATGAATGTGGATTAGAGATCACTGAATTGTCTACTCACTTGCAAGGACAACTGATTGCCGTTCATCCGGCTTATGATACCTTGTTTGATGGATTTGCGCCGGAAGAAGTTCGCGGAAATGGAAAGGCCCGTACCGAATGGGCGGTTCAACAATTAAAATGGGCTGCAAAAGCCTCGCAAAACCTGGGATTGAATGCCCATGCTACCTTTAGCGGTTCCTTGCTCTGGCATACCGTTTACCCCTGGCCGCAACGGCCCGCCGGGTTGGTGGAGACTGGTTTTAAAGAACTGGCAAACCGGTGGATGCCGATCCTGAATGAATTTGATCGTTGCGGGGTCGATGTGTGTTATGAGATCCATCCTGGAGAGGACCTGCATGATGGCGTGAGTTATGAAATGTTCCTGGAAGAGGTCAACCAGCATCCAAGAGCCTGTTTGTTGTATGACCCTTCGCATTTCGTGCTGCAATGTCTTGATTATCTTCAATACATTGATCACTACCATCAAAGGATACGCGCCTTTCATGTGAAGGACGCAGAATTCAACCCCACCGGAAAGCAAGGTGTATATGGCGGCTTTCAATCCTGGATCAACCGGGCAGGCCGGTTCCGTTCACTCGGGGATGGACAGGTTGACTTCAAGTCCATTTTCAGTAAGCTCGCTGCCTATGATTACAAAGGCTGGGCCGTGATGGAATGGGAGTGTTGCATCAAACATCCTGAAGATGGTGCCAGGGAAGGTGCCGCTTTCATAAAAGACCGAATTATCCGTGTTACCGAAAAAGCGTTTGATGATTTTGCCAGTACAGGAAATAATGATGCCTTTAACCGTACGGTTTTAGGAATAGAGTAATACCTTTGGGCACCAAAAACAAACCCCCTTTAGTATATGAAAAAGACATGGATCGTACTTGCCGCAATGGCCACCCTGACTGCTTGTAACAGTGGTGAAACCAAAACAACTTCTGCTGAAACACCTGCTGCCACCGAAGTAAAGAAAGAAGAACCCAAGAGCAATCCGGATTATGACAAAGGATTGGCCATCGAGGTCACACAGAATTGTAATACCTGTCATAAGATCGATGAAAAACTCATCGGGCCTTCTTATAAAGATATTGCCAATAAATACGAGAACAATGATGCGACAGTAGCGATGCTGTCCAAAAAAGTAATCGAAGGTGGTCAGGGTGTATGGGGTGAAGTACCCATGGCCGCACATCCTGAATTACCCGAAGAGGATGCCAAAGCCATTGTTAAATATATCCTGACATTTAAAGGAAAATAATATGCAAAAGACGATTCTTGCCTTTGCTTCATTCTTTCTCTTGACCTCCTGTAATGATACAGCGTCAACAAAAGAAAAAGAAACACCTACCCCTGTCGCTTCTGCCGATAATACCCTTTCCGAACAGGAAAAGGCTGATGGTTGGCAACTGCTTTTTGACGGAAGTACCAAAACGGGTTGGCATGTGTACAATGCCGTGTCGGATGGTTCGGCCTGGGTTATTGACAGCGGGACCCTTCATTTGGATCCCAAGGAAATGATCGAATGGCAAACCAAAGGCGGTGGAGATATCGTCACCGATGCCGAGTACGAGAATTTTCATTTAAAACTGGATTGGAAGATCGACACGGCCGGAAACAGCGGTGTGATGTTCTATATCCATGAAAGCCCGGATACCAGTTTACATAAATATGCCTGGTACACCGGTCCTGAAATGCAGGTGCTTGACAATGTCCGTCATGGTGATGCCAATAATGGCAAACATCGTGCAGGTGACCTTTATGACCTGATCAGTTCTTCCCCTGAAACAGTTAAACCAGCCGGTGAATGGAACCAGGTAGAGATCATCGCCAATAAAGGTTCATTGGAGTTATTCCTCAACGGTACCAAAGTGGTGCAAACAACGCTTTGGGATGATAACTGGAAGAAACTCGTGGCGGGTAGTAAATTCATCAACATGCCAGAGTTTGGTACCTATAAAAAAGGCCGGATCGGGTTACAGGATCATGGGAATAAAGTGTGGTTTAGGAATGTAAAGGTTAGGAGTTTGTAGGGAGGTAGATGACGGAGGACGGAGGACGGAGGACGGAGGACGGAGGACAGATGACAGATGACAGATGACGGATGTTGGATGATGGATGATGGATGTTGGATGTTGGATGTTGGATGTTGGATGTTGGATGTTGGATGATGGATGATGGATGTTGGATGTTGGATGTTGGATGTTGGATGTTGGATGATAGTGATTAAGATTTAAAGTTAATGATAAATAAAGAGGGGCTTGAATTTCTTCAGGCCCCTCTTACTATTTAATCTTAAATTATTTATTTAAACTACTATCATCCAACATCCAACATCCAACATCCAACATCCGTCATCCGTCATCCGTCATCTGTCATCCGTCATCTGTCATCTGTCATCTGTCCTCCGTCGTCTGTCCTCCGTCATCTGTCATCTCTCCTCACCCCCTACGCCACCGTAGTTATCTTCAACATATTCGTTGGCAAATGCAAGGCCACCGGAGTACTTCCCGTACTCACTACCACATCACCACTACGGATAAATCCTCTTTCTTTTAAAATATCGATCTGATCAAAGATGATCTCATCGAGGCTTTCTTCTTCATCATAGAAAAAGGCGCGTACACCCCAGCTCAGGCTGAGTTGGTTCACCAGTGAGCGTTCTTTGGTAAAAATATAGACAGGGGAGTGAGGGCGATAACTGCTCAGCATAAAGGCTGTATATCCGCTCTGTGTCATCCCGATCAGTGCATTGGCTTTTACATCATCGGCCAGTTTACAGGCATTGTAACAAATGGCGTCACTCAGGAAAGAAGGAGAGTGGGGCAGGGGTTTCAACATTTCCTCCCGGTTATAATCGTAGGCTTTGTGTTCCACTTCCAGAATGATCTTGGTCATGGTTTCCACCACCAGTTTGGGATATTTCCCGGTGGCGGTCTCTCCACTGAGCATAACCGCATCGGCACCTTCCAGCACCGCATTGGCCACATCCGTTATCTCACTCCGGTTCGGTTTTGTTCTTTCCATCATGCTCTCCATCATTTGCGTTGCCACGATCACGGGTTTGGCCCGATGGATGCATTTTTTAATGATATCTTTCTGGATCAATGGTACTTCTTCCACCGGTAGTTCAACCCCGAGGTCACCCCGGGCGATCATGACACCATCACTTTCCAAAATGATATCCCGCAGATTGCGAAGGGCTTCGGGCATTTCGATCTTGGCGATCACTTTGGATTTACAGCCCGCATTCTTTAACCGCTTTTTCAGGTCAACGATATCGACTGTTTTCCGCACAAAGGATAAAGCAACCCAATCCACCTGTTGCGCAATTATGAACTCCAGGTCAGCAAGGTCCTTTTCCGTCAGAGAAGGGAGGGAGATATTTGTATCGGGCAGGTTTACACCTTTTTTAGGCAGGAGGATACCCCCCAGGGTTACCTCTACTCTGACCATCTTGTCAGGCGTTATTTCACGCACCACCACTTCGATCTTTCCATCATCGATCAGGATCTTCTCTCCTGGTTGTACATCCTTATGGAGATCCGGGTAGGAAACAAATATTTTTTCCCGGTTACCTACCAATTTTTCATTGGTAAAAGTGAGGATATCTCCTTCTTCGAGAGGTAAGGATCCATTTTCTATTTCGCCTACGCGGAGTTTGGGTCCCTGCAGGTCAGCCAGGATCGAGATATTATAAGGCTCCTTTACATTGATCTCTTTGATAAAGCCTATGATCCGGGCCTTGTCCTCATGGGTGCCATGGGAGAAATTCAGGCGAAAGACATTTACTCCGGCCCTTACCAGTTCCAGTAGTTGTTCGTAACTGTCACAGGCGGGTCCGACTGTGGCTACGATCTTGGTTCGCTTGGAGGCGTGCTGTCTGCCTGCTTCCTTATCAAATTCCTTGTGGAAATACTTATCTGCATGTTTAGCCATAGTGACAGCCAGTTTTCGTTGGTATTAGCTCGCCAGAATTTTTACGATCCGCATCCATTCATCGCTGATCTTGGCCTTGTTCTTTACGGCACTCTCCAGCGGAATATAATGCATCTTATTGTTAAGGATTCCTACAAATACATTGTGACGGCCTTCGATCAGGCTTTCCACAGCATGGAAGCCCATGCGGCTGGCGATCAACCTGTCGAGGCAGGAGGGTGAACCTCCCCGTTGAATATGACCGAGGATACAAACCCTGATCTCGGCATTGGGCAATTGCCCGGATATTACTTTCTGCACCTCATCGGCACCGCCAAAATCATCTCCTTCTGCCACAACGATCAGGTTCACCAGTTTTTTCCTTCTTTCTTTCTCTTTGAGTGATTTGATCACATCCTCGATATCGGTCTTGCGTTCAGGGATAAGAATATTCTCCGCTCCTGTGGCGATACCCGAATGCAGGGCGATATATCCGGCGTCACGTCCCATTACTTCGATCACAAAGATTCGGTCGTGCGCATCCATGGTATCCCGGATTTTATCAATGGCTTCTACCGCAGTGTTGACCGCGGTATCAAACCCAATGGTGAAATCGGTGCCATAAATATCTTTGTCAATGGTGCCGGCCAATCCCACACAGGGGATATCAAATTCCTGACTGAATTTTACCGCACCCCGGAAAGAACCATCTCCGCCGATGATAACCAGCCCGTCGATCCCTTTTTTCTTCAGGATCTCATAGGCCTTTTTTCTCCCGGCCGGTTCATAGAATTCCTTGCAACGGGCGGTCTTTAATATGGTACCTCCGCGTTGAATGATATTGGCCACGGACCGGGAGTCCATTTGCACAATATCGTCTTCGATCAAACCCTGGTATCCGCGCATGATGCCGTATACCTCTAAACCATAATAAAGGCCTGTCCGTACCACCGCCCTGATCGCGGCATTCATTCCCGGGGCGTCACCGCCTGATGTCAATACCCCGATCTTAGAAACTTTTTTTGCCATTCTCTGTTCCTTTTAATTGAAAATGTTCATTCTCAGGCCGTAATCGTTGAATAAATCATTGGTTCCGTTCAAAAAATCCACCAAAAATAAGGGATTGTTTTGATAACGATTGGTAGTTATGTATTCTGCCAACTGCCCAATCAGGTGGGGAATTATTAATACTGGATTCTGGATTATTCAGCCCTAAATGGTGTAAAGTTGCGGTATGAAAATCCTGGTCACCGGTGCGAACGGTTTATTGGGCCAATACCTGGTCAAACAGCTGCTTCATGCGGGATATTTTGTGGTGGCCACCGGAAAAGGCGAGAATCGCCATCCGGTGGAGGCACTAAACTGCTTTGTGTATTACGATATGGATATCCTCGACGAACCCACGGTTAATCAGGTGATGGAAAAAGAAAGACCTGAGGTGGTGGTACATGCTGCGGCCATGACCCAGGTGGATGATTGTGAAAAGGACCCCGAACGGGCCGAAGCCGTGAATGTAAAAGGCACTGCCCAGGTGTTAGTAAATGCCGAAGCAATCTCTACACACTTCATTTATGTATCTACGGATTTCGTTTTTGATGGGGAAAAAGGAATGTATGTGGAGACAGATGAATGCAATCCGGTGAATTTTTATGGTTTCACCAAACTCCAGGCCGAGGCCATCACGGAAACAAGCGCCATTCCCTTTGCCATCGTACGTACTTGTCTGGTATATGGGCAACCCCTGCATGGAAAACGATCGAATATATTTACCTGGGTAAAGAACAGTCTTGAATCCGGGCAACCGATCCGGGTAGTGGATGACCAATGGCGTACGCCCACTTATGTGGAGGACCTGGCGAAGGGCATTGCCCTCATCATTCAAAAAAAAGCAACGGGCACTTATCACTTATCCGGCGAAGAGGGTATGAGTCCATTTGAATTTGCTTCCAGGGTGGCAACTCATTTTGGCTTGACCACTTCCCTGATCGAACGTGTAACAGCTGAAAACTTCACTCAACCTGGTCGTCGTCCTCCCAAGACCGGCTTTGAGATCCGGAAAGCGAAATCTGAATTAGAATATGCTCCCCGCGATCTTGAAGAAGGCTTCCGCTCGATGTTCCCCTCCGGGGGTTGATTAAAAACGCAGGCTAATACCTGCTTTTATGAAGAATGGCATACCAGGGGTGTAATGAATCTCCGAAACAGGTGTCGTTTCATTTCTTAACCTGGATTCTGTATCAAACTGGGCTTCGCGCCAATCTGCATCGAGTAGGTTCTCGGCCGACAGATTAAATTCCAATTTCTTCCAGGGGTAGGAGAGCACCGCATCAAGCAGAAAATAACCTTCGGTGCGTACCGAATTGAACTCATTTGCCGGTCGGGAGGTGATCCACCGATAGCGCAAAGAAGCCGTTGGCCCTTTTTCGGGTTTAACACTGAGTCCGCCTGAACTGGTGAATGCGGCAGCCAATGGCACATACGCCTCTTCCTTGGCCACACCCAGCGAACGGGCACGGGTCAGGTTAAGATCCATATCGGCAAAAAGCCAATTATTCATTTGGTATCTGATCATCAGGTCAAGCCCCATCCGTTGTGTCCTTCCACCGGGTTCAATGATACCCTCATCGCCTACATATACAAATTCCTGTTCAGACATCAGGTACCAGGAAGCGGCATGTATCAATAATCCCCGGGTTGGTTTTAATTCCACACCGGCATCAACCGCATATACTTTGGGTAAAATTTCCCTGGCCAGATTGTCCAGGATCACCCGGGTATCATTTGAATGAAAACCAGTACCAACGTTTCCGTATAACCGTAATCCGGCGCTGGGCGTATATTGGATACGGAGTGACGGGTTGAGGGTAGCTCGTGCCTGTTTCCGATAGTTCGTTTCATTTGTCAAGGTATTACGGTAGGCAAATTGCAATTGGTCAAAACGAAGGCCGGCCTTTATCTGTACACGGTTTCCCAATCGGATATCCTTTTCTCCATAAATGAAAATATCGTTCTCGCGTACATCACCCCGTTGAATGGGATCTGTTTTACGGCGGAGCACGGATTTTGTCAATTCAATATCATGTACCCTGTCCGCTCTGAAGCCATATCCGATCCGGGTGGTACTGGGCTTACCCGCCAATTGGCCCTGACGGACAAGAGAACCATTATATCCAAAAAGATCACGACTTTCCCGTTGATTGATCCCATCGCCATCAACCGGGTCATTCAGGAAAAAAGTGAAATTGGAGAAAAGATTGAAATGATATCGTGTATAATAAATCTGATCGGAGGAAATCCAGCCAGAATTCCACCGATGCTGGTATTGTAAACTGGTATTGATACGGCTCGTATTTCCGCCCTCCGTATCATCAATGGCTCCAAACCGGGATATAAGTCCTGATTGTACCGCCCGGTCAGGAATCTGTCCAGAGGCAAACCATTTACTGTCAAATGCAGAGGCCAGAATTGTTAATTGACGTTTATTCCCCTGCTGCAAATGATATTTTCCCAGAACATTAAAACGATGGAAATCCTGGGGGCTTTCAAAATAGCCCTTGTTACGTGCATATTCCGAAGCGATGTAGAATTGTTGTTTGGTTTCGCCTCTCTCCTTATCAATGACTTTGAGTTGTCCGTAGTAACGTTGCAGTCCAAAACGACCGGCCTCCGCTTTCAATAAATTCTCCCGAATGAAATCCCTGGTCTTGAAGGCTACAAACCCTGCAGTGGCCTGATTACCCTGATCAGATTGATAAGGCCCCTTATCAAATTGCAGTTTTTCGATCGTTTCGGGAATCAGGAAATGCAGATCGGCATAGCCCTGTCCATGCGCATGAGACACCATATTCACCGGTATGCCATCTACCGAGAGTCGTATATCCGTACCGTGGTCTATATCAAATCCACGCAGGAATATCTGTTCTGCTTTACCTCCTCCGGCATGTTGTGCCAGAAAGAGCCCGGGTACGATACGTAATACATCCTGTGAAGTATTAACGGGACGCAACATGATATCCACGGCACTGATGGTTTGCAATGCACTTTGCTTACGACTATTGACCCGTATCTCCCGCAGATCAAGATTTGCGCGAAACAGATCGATCAATACTTCTGTTTTCTCTTTTTCCCTCACTTCTACCGGAACAATGGTCGTACGGTAACCAATATAGGAAATCACCATTTCGTATTTTCCGGTGGCAACCGTGTTGATCCTGAATCTTCCGAGGTCATCTGTATGTTCATTACGACCATCTGCTAAGGCAATGCTTGCACCCGACAGGGCTTCTTTGGATTCATTGTCCCTGATCCATCCTACGATCTCGCCTGTCTGCGCAAAGGAGGTGCAATAGATGGTGAGAATAAGTATTGATAAAATGGTCCTTAAAGCAGTTGCCATACGGTCTTTTTGGTAAATACGAGATAAAACTAAATTCAGTTCTCTATTCTCCTATATTAAATATGTTGAGTGGTTGACGCTATTTATTTGGATGGTATAAATCCATTCTTTCTCCAACTCCGTATATCAACTTGTAATTCTATTTATCAGAACATTTTCTGAACAAATCAAACCCCTCAATTTATGAAAAAGAAATTCCTATGGACTGGTTTCCTTGGGTTGCTGGCAGCAGGCGGTATTCTATTTGCCGCGGATCATATCGACGCACCCGCCGTAACCGGCCCATCCAGCGCAAGTCTGGGTACTGATATTACGGACATCTATGCTTTTCAAAGCCCTGCTGACAATAGCAAGATGGTATTTGTGATCAATACCCAGGGTCTGCTTTCTCCAACTGCCACTTCTTCGGCCAGTTTTCCATCCAATGTCATGTATGAAATGAACATCGACAACTCCGGTGATAATGTGGAAGATCTCGTGATTCAGTGTCTTGTCAAGAACAATAAGCTTCGGGTATATGGACCCGTTGCCCCTTCAGCTCCTGGTCTCAATAGCATGGTGATGACCAATGGCACAATGACCGAAACCGATGTGACTGCCTATGGCGCGTCTACATTGAATGTGGGAACTAACAATGGTATCCGTGTTTTTGCCGGTCCCCGTGATGATCCATTCTTCTTTGACCTCGTACGCTTTCAGGAAATATTGGCTGGTACACAAACAGGTTTTCGCAGCCCGGGTGTAGATGCTTTTGCCGGTACGAATGTAATGTCGATCGTGGTCGAAGTTCCGAAGAACCTGCTGGGTTCAGCGGCTACCCTGAACGTATGGGCCGAATCAAAAACTAAATAACCAATTAAATAATAAGATCATGAAATATTTGAATAAAGGAGTTTTATTGTTCTCCCTCGGAGCGCTATTGCTCGCAGGTTGTGATAAGGACGAAAACGAAGATAACTTTGATACCTCTGGTACCTATGTTCAAAAGGACCAAATGGCTCGTCCGGCAGTCAATACCGTATTTGTCAATTCTGCCCGGAAAGACGAGTTCAATACAACTACTCCTGCCTTACAAAATGCCGCCTTCAATACGCAATTTCAGTCTGTATTGACCGGATTTGGGTATATGCAAAATGCGTTGGGTCAGGATAAGGCCACCTTTGCCGGTTTGCTGGCTACGGATGTGCTTAATGTAAAAACGAGCGGCACCACCACCTTTTTCGATGGTACCAATGTACTGACCGGAAGAGCTCTGGCGGATGATGTGATCGATGTGGAATTACTGCTCATCTTTGGCGGTGCCACAGGAGCATCCAATCCTGGACTTACCTCGGATAATGTTGGGGCCAATGATAAGGCCTTTAGTGGGACCTTCCCCTATTTGGCTTCTCCTTTCTAATCCCATTTTAATCATATACACCGCATCCATGATGCGGTGTATTTTTTATACAGGTTATGAAAAATGCAATTATTTTCAGTTTGCTTTCGGTTATTCTTTTGATTGGCTGCCGTCAAGATGAGAAACTCGTTCAGGAGCAGGATTATTTACACCTTATTCAACAGGATGAGCCGGTAAAGAAGGCTATTGCGGAAATGGAGACCGATATTCAGTTTTGGGCAAACAGGCTTCAGCGGGATACAGGAAACTACATCGATCAAATGCAATTGGCCAACCGCTGGAACCGTCTATTTCAGCTAACAGGGGAGATGGCCTATTTGCAAAGGGCGGATTCATTGCTCAATCGGGTCTTTGCTTTTTTAGGAAAGGATGATCCAGAATTTCTTGTCCTGCTTTCTCAGCAGGCGATTACCTGTCATCGGTTTAACCAGGCCTCCTATTTATTGGATCAGGCCCGAATGACCGGTGGGGCAGGACACCTGGTGAACCTGGTTTCCTTTGACACCCAAATGGAATTGGGACAATTCAAGGAAGCCAATGCCTCCTTGGACCGGATCGCCGATAAGGAGTCCTTTGACTATTTTATCCGGCGGTCACGATGGGAAGATCATCGGGGGAATGGAGATGAAGCCATTGAATGGATGGAAAAAGCGGTGGACTGGGCAAAGGGAAGGGCACTTACAGCTCTTCACCTGTGGGGCTTGTCAAATCTGTCGGATATGTATTTGCACAATGGATATCCCAATAAAGCGGTGAAAGGGTATAAGGAAGTACTGCGCCAGGATGGAAAATATATCCATGCACTTCGTGGATTGGCCTGGGTCGCATTTTCTCATGATAAAAATGCAAAAGCCGCAGAATCGATTCTCCGTTACCTGCAGCAGCAATATACTATGCCCGAGCTCTATCTGGAGCTTGCGGAAATCAAAGACTGGCAAGGGGAACATGATTCAGCCCAGGTTTTCCGTTCCATGTTTATTAAAAAGGTGGATGACTCATTTCAACGTCCCATGTATGCCAAATACCTGATCGATTGTTTTGCGGAAGATTCATCGACACTTGATGTTGCCCTTGAAATGGCGCTTACTGAACGAAAGAACCGGGCGACGCCCGAAACAGCATCCTGGCTGGCCTGGTGTTATTTTAAAAAGAATAATACCAAAGAAGCGGTCGATCTGCTTAAGAGCCAGGTAGAAGGAATGACCTTTGAACCGCATGTACTGTTGCAAATGGCCATGATCTATGCAGAGGACGGACAGGAAAAGAAAGCGAAAGATATCCTGGCCCAATGCAATGGAGCCGAATGGGAGTGGGGGCCCCTGAAACAGGCTGAATGGGAAAAATTGAATAAACGGATATAAAAAAAATCCCTGCCAGTACGCTGGCAGGGATGCGTTATCCGTGTATGGCTACTAATTGTTTTTTAAGAATTTTTCCGAAAGCACCGTAGAGGTGTTGCTAAACCGCACCAGGTAAACTCCCGCAGGCCAGGAACTGGCATTGAGCGAAAACTCATTCAATCCCTTTTCCACGTCTACAGTCATTTTAGTTACCAGATTACCAGCAGTATTATAAACCCCGATCTCTCCCTGGCCTTGTTCGGGTGCTATCAACCGGAAACTCACCTTATCCGTCACTGGATTGGGGTAGGGTTTCTGCATGGTAAAGGTAGCTTTGAAATCTTTTTTAATGGATACTACACGAGAGTATTCCACTCTGTTGTCCCGGTCTACAACGCGGATACGATACAGGTTGTCCTCACTTATCGCCTGGGTATGGGTATAGGTATAGGTTTGAACAGTATTTGAATTTCCAACGGCTGGTTTAGAATCGATGGTTGACCAGGTGCGGCTATCAGCGCTATACTGAATTTCAAAATGCGATACATTCTGTTCAGTAGCTGTTTGCCATATAAGTTGAATATCCTTGTCATTTGTCTTCTGTGCACGGAACGAAATCAATGTGGCTGGAAGGGCAACATTGTTGAAGATAGTTTTTGCGGCAGCGGGGCTCGCATCACTGTCACAGGTAGAACTGCTAAAGTTTCCGGAAAATCCATCCGGTAAAATATTGGCAGAAATGGTGGCGGAAGTGGTCGCGTTATTGCCTACTACAATATTAAAGGAAAAGGTTCCTGCAAGAGAACCGGTGTTTCGTCCATATCCATCGGAGGGATCACCATTTGAGTCGTCGTCATAATATATGCCGGGGCCAGCAGTACCAGGACCGGATCCAGCATGGCCATTACTCCAAATCCATCGGGCATTTCCAGGAAAACCGGTACGCGTGAAATTCAAAGGAGTGGCAAAACTGAAATTACTTCCGAGGTTGATCTGAATACCATGCCACCAGTTTGAACCGGAACGGCTATATGTACCACTGATCGTGGCGGTTACTCTGACCACAGAACCTGGACGATATGGATTTGCCGGAGTGCCGTCACCCTGGCCGGTGACCAGGCTGGTAGAGCCTACAAAATTTCCGCTTGCACTGCATTGAGCCAGTGCCAAATGGGAATTGACAAGTAAATAAAGGAGGAATAGGGGTACAATTCTCATCATGGGGTATTGGATATTTAATAGGTGAAAATACTTAGTTAACCTAGTAAATGCAAACAAATAACGATAAGTGTATGCACTTATTTCATCCAATAAAAAGAGAAGAATATCTCTTTATTCCCAATCAACTGAAAACCAGTCGATTGAATAAAAAATTAAATTTGTAATTTAAAGAATTACTGTAGGGTAGGATTGTGAATTTCTGCCATCATACAGCGGGCGCTGCCGCCTCCGTTCGCCTCAATACTGTCGAGGGGGGCATGGAGGATCCGGTTATAACTACTTAGTTTTTCGACCTGGGCCGGATGCAGGGAATGGAAAGCCTGGGAGGACATGACAAGTAATTTTTCACCATCCTGATTGGCTATCTGTAGCATATTTCCGGCGAAATGGTTCATTTGGTTGAGGTCAATTTCCAGGATCTCTTTTCCAGAGGCCAGGATCACGGAACGGACCAGTTCTTTTTCGGTTGGATCGGGTAGGGCATCCAAACAGATCACCACGTATTTATCTGCCACACACATCATCACATTGGTATGGTAAATGGGTTTTCCCTCCTGGTCTAAAGCATAAAAGGCGACAGGTCGGTATCCACTGATCTCGCAGAACGATTGGAGGACTTCGGGATGGGTTCTTTCAGAAAGACAGGCATACGCGATCTTGTTTTCGCGATCGAGTACCATGCTTCCCGTTCCTTCGAGGAAACCAGATTCATTCTCATACCCAGTCAGGTCATGTTTGGTTTTTACTTCAAACTTTTTCCCGATCGCCTCCAGCACGGTTGGTTTTCTCTCCTGTCTCCGGTTGAGGGCAAACATGGGATAGAGATAGATCGATCCATCCGCATGAAAAGACACCCAGTTATTGGGGAATATTGAATCGGGAGTATGGGGTGTATCGGTATCCTGTACCACGGTTACGTCCACGCCATTTTTTCGGAGGAGGTCCACAAAGCCATCAAATTCCACCAGTGCTTTTTGCTGAATCACCGCGGCTTCTTCGTTGGGGGCTTGTTGAAACGCATTGTTCACGGCTGTTTCGGGGTTATACCCAAAACGCACCGGTCGGATCATCAATATGTGGGATGTTGTTTGCATGGCTTAGATTTCATCGCGTAAAATAGGCATACTCATACAGTGGAAACCACCTCTGGCCCTTGACAATTCAGCCGATGGCATCAGGATCAGGGTGTCTTCCAGGTCATCGGGTTTCAGGGCACCAGACTCAAAATCCTGGATCAACTCCGCAGCTTCGCGGATATTAAATCCATTTTCGCGGAAGGCTTCCACGGTCTTATCATTCCTGTCGTATCCTAAAACCACCCCCTCTTTCAAGGCCAGAAGGTTACAGGAGTCTGTCCATTGTTCCCGTGCATCAAAAGGAAATTCATTATTACCTGAATAGATGAACCGCACCTTGTCGCTGCACTTCAGGTCATTCTTGCTGATATCGATCAGCAGTTCCTCCAGGCTCTCAAATGGAACCGGATTGGCAATGTCCTTTTTCCGAAACTGAATTATTTTGATCTTTTCTTCTTTCCGGGGCATATCCAGAACTTTCTGTACCGGGTCGGCATCCTCCTTCCGGATGGATTTTTTGGAGAAAATGCCGAGCATGACCCATACATTTCTTTTTACCTGGGTAAAGACCGTATCGATATGCATATAATCCCGTTTGCGGGGAATACGTACCACCGTGATCTTTTTGACCACGCCTTTTTCAAACAACAGGTTGATGGCCTGGTGGGCAGCTTCCATTGAGGTCCGTTCGCTGACCCCGATCAATAAATGGTCAGGGGTTACAACCATCACATCCCCTCCCTCCAGGGTCACTTTCTTATCGTCGGCGTCCCGGGGCATCAGAAAATGGTAACTGGTGTCCGGAAGTTCGATCACCTTGTCATGGTAATCCTTAAACAGGGGGTGATTAAAAAAGATGTATTTCATCAACAGGGCCTCACGCACCCTGGCTTTTTTGGCGGGTTTGTTGAGTAAGATGAATTGGTTGATGACGATCCCGATATCCCGGGTAAAGATAAAATTGGGGATGGGGGCAAAGATCATTTCCTTTTCGTTCAGCGTACCACTGATAAAGGCCTTGGCCAGTTGGGTAGGACTGAGTCCGGTCAGACCAGTTTGTGTTTCATAAGAACAGCCTTCTACTGCACACACAGAAGCTATGAGTTTCAATCGAATCTCGCGATCTTCTAAAATTTCACTTAAAAGCCATTGGATCTCGATTACCTTGTCGGACCGAAAGAAATTTTCATTATCCGGTTTATAAAATACCCGTCTGTTGTCCAGCGCATCGATCTCGGTTAACCGCCCTTTGATCTTTTCCGGGTCAAGGAAATAGAGCAAAAGTTTGGTATAATAATCGTACTCCTTTCTGCGGATCGTTTCCAGGTGTACGATATCCTCAAAAAGCCAGTCCTGAGCCTTGGAAGGGACCACTTTTCCCAAACCGCTGTCTGGACTATGCACAAGAAGACGTCGTAACCGGCCTATTTCTGAACCGACCTGGATCTTAGATTTGTTTTTACTCATGATCGCTGGATTTTTCCGCAAGGGAATATGAACAGTTGTAAGCAAAATTAGCACATTGCGGCCAACCCGCTCTTTTCCAATCCTGTCAAAATCGACAAATGTCCTTAAAATTTTATCCCAACAGATGTGAATAAATCGTTTATTACCAATCCTTTTATGTACCATCAATCACCTATATTCGCCGCTATAAAACAGGAGGAAACGTGCGTTTAAAAAGTTTAGAGATCAAGGGTTTCAAGAGTTTTGCGGACAAGACCCTGATCAATTTTGATGAGAGTATCACCGGAATCGTGGGACCAAATGGATGTGGAAAATCCAATATTGTGGATAGCATCCGGTGGGTGATCGGCGAACAAAAGATCAGCCACCTGCGATCAGAGAACCTGGAGAGCCTTGTCTTTAATGGCTCCAAATCCAGAAGTGCCAGTGGTCTGGCAGAGGTCAGCCTCACTTTTGAGAATACCAAGAACCTGCTCCCCACCGAATTTAATACGGTTACGATCACGCGGAAATTTTATAAAAGTGGCGAGAGTGAATACCGGTTGAATGATGTGCAGTGCCGGTTAAAAGATATCCAAAACCTTTTCATGGATACCGGTGTCTCCACCGACAGCTATGCCATCATCGAATTGGGCATGGTGGATGACCTGATCAAAGACAAGGACAATAGCCGCCGCCGTATGCTTGAGCAGGCTGCTGGGATATCCATTTACAAAACCAGAAAGAAAGAGGCAAAACTTAAACTGGATGCGACCGAACAGGATCTGGCCCGTATTGAGGACCTCCTGTTCGAGATCAACAACCAGTTGAAAAGCCTCGAAAGCCAGGCCCGTAAAGCCGAGAAATATTTCGAGGTTAAAAAAGAGTACCGGGAAGTCAGCATTGAGCTGGCCAAGGCCGCTCTCGAAGGCTTCAATATCACGTTTAAAGAACTGAATGAACAACACCAGGTAGAAACGGATAAACGCCTGCAACTGGAAGCTGTGATCGCAACAGAGGAAGCCTCCCTGGAAGGAGAGAAGTCGGGTTTTGTGGAAAAGGAGAAGGAGCTCCAGTCCATGCAGCATGCCTTTAACCAATTACAACAAAATGTGCGGACCCGGGAGAATGACAAGAACCTGGCGGCACAGAAACTGCAATACCTCCAGGAAAAAGAAAAAGGGTTACAGGATTTTCTTCAACGCGCCGATGGACAGATCAAAGGCATTGAAGAAAGCATTTCTTTTACCGAATTACAGGTGAATGAGGAAGAAGGAGGATTTGAAACACTGAACAATGAATTTTCCCTGGTTTCCGAGCAAGTGGACCAGCAACGTGGTCAGCTCGGGGAAAAGCGGAATAATCTTGACCTGCTCCGTTCTGCTCACCAGCAAACCCAGCGGCAACAATTTGAATCAGAGAAAAAGGCTGCGGTTTCTGAAACATCCATTCAGAATATTCAACGCGCGCTCTCCCAGGTTGAAGAGGAAAAGGCCAGACGGGAGGACCAGCGGCACCAGCTCTCAGAGGAAGTACAGGTGAAGGAGAAAGAGCTTCAAATCAAGAAGACCGATCTGGAGCAACTTCAGCAGCACCACGATTATACTAAAGAACAGATATTACAAACCCAGTCAGTCCTTGAAGGGCTGCGGAGCGAACTCGCGGAAGAAAACCGCAAACTGGATTCACGCAAAAATGAGTACGACCTGCTGAAGAGCCTGATCGATACCATGGAAGGCTATCCTGAAAGCGTGAAGTACCTGCATAATAACCCTGAACTGGGTTATACAGCCCCCATTCTGTCGGATATCCTGTATGTGAAGGAAGAATACCGTACTGCCCTCGAGAATGTACTGGAACCTTACCTCAGTTATTATGTGGTAAATAATCTGCAGGATGGTTTGAAAGCCGTTCACCTGCTGGATGCCAACAAAAAAGGGAAGGCTAATTTCTTCCTGCTGGATAAGTTTGAAGATAAAGCAGCCACTGTTTCTGATCATACACTCTCACATGCCATTCCGGCTCTTCAGGTGGTGGAAGTGGAAGGCCGTTACCGTAAACTGGCGGAACACCTCCTGGGTAATGTCTTCATTGCGGATAATGAGGAAGCGCTAAATAATTCCAACGGATTCGTGGTGATTGAAAAAGAGGGCCGCTATGTAAAAGGGAAATATTCCCTGACCGGTGGTAGTGTGGGTCTCTTTGAAGGAAAGAAGATCGGACGGGCCAAGAATCTCGAAAAACTGGCCGAGCAGATCGATGCACAGGCCATTGTGGTGAATGCCCTCCGTGAAACGATCCAGCAACGACACAATGAAGTGATCGCTTTTAATGAAGACCTGCGTGAGAATGCCATCCGGGAAACAGAAAGAGAGATTCAACAGCTTACCAATACCGTTTTCTCCCTCCAAAACAAACTGGAGAACCTGCAGGCCATGCAACAACAAAGCGAGGCACGCCTGGGTGAATTGAACCAGCAATTGCAACAATCCCAGCAATCACTGGAATCGGTACGGGTAGAACTAGCCGGTTTTGTGGAACAGTTGAATGAAAGCGCGGTATCCCTGAGCCGGGCAGAGGAATTATATAAAGAAGAAGAAGGTTTGTTCAACGATACCCTGGCCCGTTATAATGAATTCAACCTGCAGGTGACCAAACAGCAGAGCAAGATCGCCGCCTTGAAACAGGAAAGAGAATTCAAAACCAACCAGCTCAACGAACTCCTGCAACAGGTGGAAGGCAACCGAGCCCAACTGGAAGCCACCACGACTGAGATCGCCGAATCACAGGCGCGACTGACCGCATTGGATGAAGAGCTGCTGACCCTGATCAGGCAAAAAGACGAAGAAGAGAGAAAACTCAATGAGGCCGACCAAGCTTATTATAACTGGCGGAACCAACTTTCCGAAAAAGAAAGTGAACTAAGACATAAGACCAAGGAGAAAGAACAGGTTGAACACCTGCTCAATGAGATCAAAGACCGCCTGAATGAAGTGAAACTTCAGTTGGCCGGTATGAAAGAGCGTTTGAGCGTGGAATTCAGGATCAACCTGGAAGATATACTGGACGAAGCCCGAACCGGTGAAACACCTGTTGAGGAACTCCAGGAAAAAGTGGACAAGATGAAACGCCGGCTTGAGAACCTGGGTGAAGTAAACCCTACCGCCATTGAGGCCTTTCAGGAAATGAAAAAGCGGTATGATTTCATCCTGGAGCAAAAGAATGACCTGGTGTCTGCCAAGGAGAGCCTGATGCAAACGATCCAGGAAGTGGAAGCGACCGCCAACCAGAAATTTCTGGAAACCTTTCATGCAGTACGGGAGAACTTCCATAAGGTCTTTAAGACCCTGTTTACCGAAGATGACCAGTGTGACCTTATACTCGAGAACCCCGAGAACCTTGCCGAAACCGGCATTGATGTAATTGCCAAACCCAAGGGTAAACGTCCCACTTCACTCACCCAATTGAGTGGGGGAGAGCGCACACTTACGGCAACGGCCCTGCTCTTTGCGATCTATTTGATTAAACCAGCCCCCTTCTGTATCCTTGACGAGGTGGATGCACCGCTTGATGATGCCAACGTGGGTAAGTTTACCAATATGATCCGCAACTTTAGCGAGAACTCCCAATTTATCATTGTTACCCACAACAAGACAACCATGAGCACCGTAGATGTGATCTATGGGGTGACCATGCAGGAGCCTGGTGTGAGTAAGCTGGTGTCGGTGGATTTTAGGAACCTCAGTCAGAATTAAGGTCAGCTTTCTTTCTGATGATCATGCGCCTTCTGCCGATGGCGGATATCGTGTTTCATTTTATGCACAAAAGCACTGCAAACGGAGGAGACACCTATGCCAAGGGTAACGGAGACTAATACGGCATAAAGAACCCAGCGGGAAGTATCTTTCAGGTAAGCAATCGAATAAAAGGTGAGGAAGACGGAGGCAATGATAAGGGTGAATCCCAGGATGGACTTAAAGATCCATTGGTCGTAATGGTTGCTGGCCATGGGTTATAAATTTCGATAAATGTAAGGATAATCAATGTATTGTTAATCTTGTACCCGGGGCTTTTTTGCGGGGGATATTTTTTAATTTTATCCTTCAAATCAAACACATGAATAAGGCCTTACTTAGTATTCTTGGTTTATTTCTTTCCCTGACGATTTACGCGCAGGAAAAACCTGAAGGTCTATTCATCAATTCCAAGGCGCCTGATTTCAAGGGAAAGGACCAGGATGGAAAAGAGGTACGGTTAAAAGACCAGCTAAAAAAAGGGTCGGTGGTTCTGGTATTCTATAGAGGAGAATGGTGTCCTTATTGCAATAAACACCTTCGCCGTCTTCAGGACTCGCTTTCGTTGATCACAGAGAAAGGCGCGCAATTGATTGCCATTACACCTGAAAAATCGGAATCTGTCAGTAAGACTCGCGAAAAGACCGGGGCCACCTTTACGATCCTCTCTGACGAGAAGCAAAAAATCATGAAGGCCTATGATGTCTCCTTTGCCCTTGATGAAAAAACGATCAAGCGATACAAGAGTTTTGATATAGATATTGAGGGCAATAATGGCGATAATGGAGCTTTCCTTCCGGTTCCGGCCATTTATATCATTAATAAAGAGGGCACGATCACCTATCGGTATTTTGATGCAGATTATAAGAAGCGGCCTTCGGTGAAGGAGATTGTTGACAATTTGTGAGACGTGAGACGTGAGACGTGAGACGTGAGACGTGAGACGTGAGACGTGAGACGTGAGACGTGAGACGTGAGACGTGAGATGTGAGACGTGAGACGTGAGACGTGAGACGTGAGAAAAAGTTTTGGGTTGTAAGTTAAAGTTTTTAAGTTTCACTATTCACTATTCACCATTCACGCCTCACGAAACTCACGTCTCACATCTCACGCCTCACGCCTCACGCCTCACGTCTCACGCCTCACCTCTCCCAATACAACTTCGCAATCCGTCCATTATTCCCCACGAGAAAAACAGAAGTGCCAAATTTGGCGAACTGACAGGTATGGAATCCGGTTTTGCTGATCCATTTCCAGTTCTTTCCTCCATCAATGGAATAATCCACGCCGGTCAATCCACAAGTTACCAGGTTACTCTTTGACAGGTATTCTACACAACTCCGGTAACCATGCGGGGGAGTATTGGGTGTTTGCCAGGATCGGCCTTTATTATGGGATATCAGGCAGTTCATATTCGAGCTATCCGGGTTATTGAAATCTCCACCAACCACCACAATATGTTTCCCGGTATTGTGCGTGTATTCATCCCAAACCGTCAGTGAATTGGCGCCAGTTGTTTCCTTCCCCTTCAGGATCGGAAGATCAAAGGCTTCGCCGTTGATAAATAACCTGGATTCCATTCCGCCACTGACCATGTACAGGTCATGGAAATACAACCGCGCGAGATTGGTGCCACTGGCGGCAAAAAATGCTTCTCCACTATCGGCCAAAGGGCGTTTGCTGATATCCAACGCTTGCCAGCTATCCCCACCATCTGTTGTTTTTGCCATAAAGAAATGACCGTCCACTGGGTCACCGATCACGACCCCATTCTTCGGGTCGCTAAAGTCCAGGGCATCCAGGAACATGCCCTTGGTGGTATTCTCATATACGATCTTCCAGGAATTGCCTCCGTCGGTGGTTTTGAGGATATAGGCCGGATCGCCGATCCCCATGATGATAGCCGTACTGGCATCAAAGGCTTCGATATCCCTGAATTCTGTTTTTTCAAATCCGGTCACCGTCATCCATTTCCAGTTTTTCCCCCCATTGTTCGACCGGGCCACCATGCCATTGCTGCCACTGGCCCAGATGATATTGTCGTTTACTACACTAAGGCCACGCAGACTCGTTTTTGTACCCGAGTCCAGCATCCTGACCTCTGGAAAATTTCGTTGAGCCTGGGACGACGTAAAAAACAGGGAAAAGAAAAGGGATAAAATTGCGGTTACACGAAGTTGAAATTGATTCATGATTTATTTCAATTGGGCCAGCAGGGTGGATTTTTCCACTATACCACTCTGGCGCCAGGTTTCCTGACCATTTTTATAAACAATAAAGGTAGGATAACTATTGATTTGAAGTGGCTCCAGGATCGAAGTATGAATACCTACATCCACTTTGATCAATTGTACCGATCCGGCCAATTCACCCATGAGTTCCTTTAATACCGGCTCCATTTTTACACAGGGAGGGCACCACTCCGCACCAAAATCAACCAAAACTGTACCAGTGGCCGGTATGGTCATTTTATATTCTTCCAAACTCATGGGTCGCTGGGCCTGTGTTGCCTCCACGGGTTTGCGGGCTCTTTTCCAACTGATATATCCACCTTCCAGTTCAATGACTGACTGGTAACCGTTAGCCCTTAACCATATGGCAGCCGATGTACTCCGGGGGCCACTGGCACAATAGATATAAACTGGTCTTGATTTATCGAGGTGTTGCACCCGGTCGGCAAATTGCGACCGGTTGGTCCAATCCGCTTGCATGGAACCCGGTATATGGCCATTGGCAAATTCCCCAGCCGTTCTGACATCCAATACCTGCTGCTTACCCATGGTCACGGCTTTTTCAAATTCATCGGCCGATAGCCTGCCCATGCTCCCTTGTTGTGCCGTACAGGCAACCATGAATAAAGACAGGGTAAGGACAAATAAAGGGATCCTCATGTGCTTTTTGCGTAAAAATAATAGATTCAGGAAATGGATTAGTGACAAATGATACAAGGGCTACTCATCATCCTCTTCATGATAGGCATCCTCGTTATAATAGAATTTTTGCCACTCACTGGCGGTTTCATCGCTCAGACATTCAATAATATCGTGAATGGGGTCATTCTTTCGTTTCCATTCCGTCACCAACGGCTCTTCATAACGGGTCACAAACAGACAATGGTCGGTTTCCACCGAGGCCTTGATCAGGGTGATGGGACTATTGATCTTCTCCTGTACCAGGTAATAACAACCCGGCTCAAGTAATGCATACGTATACATAACCTTCTCCTCTTTTTTAGATCAAACAATATCGGCTGGTAATGGGCAGTGAAGAATTTAATGGGTACGGTCAGTAAGGACTGCAAATTTACACTTTTCGTCGGGGAGTAAGGGCAGGGGTTTTCAGGGCGTATTTACCACGGAAGGGGGGTGGGATTATTTATTATTGATTATTAATTATTTAGGAAAACGCAGGTAATATTTTGGCCGGTTATAATTTCCTAACTGATTAATAATCAATAATCAATAATTAATAATTTAACAACTTTTCTATTCATAAACCCGCACATAGTCCACTTCCATTCTTCGGGGCCAGATGGTTGTATCCACCCCTTTCATTCCTCCCCAATTACCACCCACGGCCAGGTTGAGGATCAGATACATTTTATTATCAAATGGCCATGACTCATATCCTGCTTTTTCATTGGCAAAACGGAAATAGGTATTCCCGTCGATTTCAGTGGAAATGGAATCACGGGTCCATTCCACCGCGTACACATGAAAAGCCTTGGAGAAATCGGGTACAAATAGGGTATCGGTCTTCTGGGTTCCGATACTATGGTAGTATTTCTTGCAGTGTATGGAGCCATGGACAAAACCAGGATTTAACCCCACATGTTCCATGATATCGATTTCTCCATCGTCTGGCCAAACAAAAGGTTTTGTAGCTCCCAGGGTCCAGATGGCCGGCCAGGTACCCAAACCCTCAGGTATGCGGGCCCTTACTTCGATCCTTCCGTATTGCCATTCCGCTTTTCCCCGGGTCACCAAACGGGCGGAGGTATATTCCTTCCCTTCCCAGGGTTCACGATGGGCTTCAATGATCAAATGACCATCTTCTATCCGGGCATTTTCAGCCCTTGCTGTGGTATAGAATTGTAATTCATTATTTCCCCAACCATGGCCTCCCTGGTCATAGGCCCACCTGGTTGTGTCGGGTAAACCGGCCTTGTCAAACTCATCACTCCAGATCAATTTACGTGAGGGTTTTCCCTGATCAGTACAAGAGAATAAAATAAAGGTGAGGACAGCAAATCCCAGGTAATTTCTCATGACACGCAACGGTTTTTGTAAATATAGGGGAAAGTGAATTTGGTTTTTCCCGGTAACCCTTCTATTTTTGCCCTGTCATGAAGATCAACCTGCATATCCATCATCATACCTCTTACCTCGCGGGGTGAGCCGATGGTGTTATGTGCTAAAACATAAATTCTTGAGGGCTTACCACTGGTAAGCCCTTATTTTTTTCAATCATTTGAACCGTCATGAAAGAGACACAACAAAACAAGGAAGAAGTAAATACAAGATTGCGAATTGCCATTCAGAAAAGCGGGCGACTTTACGAAGATTCGGTCCAGCTGCTAAAAGAATGTGGCATTGAATTACGCAATGTAAAGGACCGGTTGAAGACCACGAGTGATACGTTTCCACTGGAAGTTCTGTTCCTGCGGGACGATGATATTCCGCAATACGTATCGGATGGGGTAGCGGATATTGGTATTGTGGGAGAGAATGTTTTATATGAAAAGGGAAAGGAAGTGGATATCGTGGAGCAACTGGGATTTGGAAAATGCCGTTTGTCTTTTGCCGTTCCTCGAAATCATGAATTTAAAGGACCGGAGAGTATTCAGGGTAAACGGATCGCCACCACCTACCCAAGATTGGTTGGTCAATACCTGAAAGAAAAAGGAATTGAGGCGGAGATACACGAGATCAGTGGTTCTGTTGAAATTGCTCCGGGTATCGGTCTGTCCGACCTGGTATGTGACCTGGTCAGCAGCGGTTCCACCCTGTTATTGAACGGGCTCAAAGAAGTGGAAACAATCCTTTCTTCACAAGCGGTGCTTATCCGCAACCGCAGTTTCAATGGGGAAAAAGGTAAACTGTTACAGAAACTGCTTTTCCGGATCAATGCGGTCAAAAAGGCCAAACGCAATAAATATATTTTGCTCAATGCCCCCAATGAAAAATTAAAGGAGATCATAGCTCTGCTACCGGGGATGAAAAGCCCAACTGTATTGCCCCTGGCCGAGACTGGTTGGAGCAGTGTGCATACGGTATTGAGTGAGGATGAATTTTGGGATAAGATCGAACAACTTAAAGAAGCGGGCGCACAGGGTATTCTCGTAGTGCCCATTGAAAAAATGGTCATTTAAAATAGTCATGTATGAAAATATTTAATCAACCCGAGCCTGCTGAATGGCCTGCTTTACTGGCAAGACCGGTTATGGATGCAGCCTCGCTGGACAAAAAAGTGAGTCGGGTGCTGGATGCCGTGCGTCGCAAGGGAGACCGGGCGTTGCGTCGTTATACCCGTGAATTTGATGGAGCCCGGATAAAGAAGTTTAAGGTTACAGCCAAAGAATTCGCCACTGCGGATAACAAGGTATCGGAAGAACTCAAAGCGGCTATTCAACTGGCGCGCTTCAATATTGAACGGTTTCACCAAACCCAGATAGAGACACCAAAACCGGTGGAGACCATGCCGGGTGTCCGCTGCTGGCGCGAAAACAGGGCGATAGAAAAAGTCGGGATCTATATTCCGGGAGGAACTGCACCCTTGTTCAGCACCATCCTCATGCTCGCCGTACCTGCTTCCCTGGCCGGTTGCAAAGAGATCATACTTTGCTCCCCTCCCAATGAAGAAGGGAAACTTCATCCTGCTATTCTGTACACCGCCATGCTGGCTGGGGTGACCGCTGTATACAAACTCGGGGGTATTCAGGCCATTGGCGCCATGGCCTATGGCACAGAATCAGTTCCTGCCGTAAATAAAATTTTTGGCCCGGGTAACCAATATGTCACAGCCGCAAAAAAGCTGGTTCAGCAGGAAGGCATGGCCATTGATATGCCGGCCGGTCCAAGCGAGGTAATGGTGTTTGCCGATGAAACGGCAGATGCTTCCTTTATTGCTGCCGATTTATTAAGTCAGGCCGAGCATGGCATAGACAGCCAGGCCATACTGGTGACTACTGATAAACAATTGCCTAAAAAGGTCACCACCGCCCTTGCAAAGCAATTGGAAAATTTACCCAGGAAAGAACTGGCTGAAAAAGCACTTGATAACAGCCGGATACTTGTGTTCAAAGACCGCGAAGAATCGCTTGCTTTTATAAACCAATATGCCGCTGAACACCTGATCCTGGCTTGTACCGGTGCCGAAGAGATGGCCACCCGGGTTCTACAGGCGGGTTCCGTTTTTCTTGGGCATTATTCTCCAGAGAGCGCTGGTGATTATGCCAGTGGAGCCAATCACACCTTACCCACAAATGGTTATGCAAAGGCCTATAGTGGGGTGAGTGTGGATAGCTTTGTCAAAAAGATCACCTTCCAACAACTGAGTAAAGATGGATTGGAGCATATTGGCAATGCGGTGATCGCCATGGCGGAAGCCGAGGGCCTGCAAGCCCATGCGGAAGCGGTTAAAGTAAGATTGATAGAAAAATAAAATAAAAGTTTTTCAAAATTAGGTTTCTCGCAGCGACCGCAAAGAACGTCGCGGTCGCTGCGAGAAACAATTAAATGTGGTTTCAATAAATTTTAGAAAAAAGATAAAGCATGTCGTTCGATCTGGACAACCTGATACGGGAAAATATAAAAAAACTAAAACCCTATTCCTCCGCCCGGGATGAATTCAAAGGGGAGGCACGGATATTTCTCGATGCCAATGAGAACAGTCTGGGTTCACCTCTTACCCGCTGGTACAACCGCTATCCTGATCCGTTACAGGAGCGGTTAAAGGAAAAGATCGGGGCGATCAAGGGGGTGGCGATGGAAAACATTTTTGTGGGCAATGGAAGCGATGAATGTATCGATATTCTCTTTCGGGCCTTTTGTGAACCCGGAATTGATAATGTGATCATTTGTCCGCCCACCTATGGCATGTATGAGGTAAGCGCGGGGATCAATAATGTGGAAGCCCGGAAAGTGCCACTCACACCGGCCTTTCAATTGGACCTTGAAGCAATCGAACAGGCCATTGACGATCATACCAAAATGATCTTTTTATGTTCTCCCAATAACCCCACTGGAAATTCGTTGGATCCGGCAGATATTGAGGTATTGCTTAATAATTACTTTGGTTTGGTGGTGGTGGATGAAGCGTATATCAATTTTTCCCGGCAACGTTCGGCGATCGCTGAATTGCAGGATTACCCGCAACTGGTGGTTTTGCAAACCTTGTCAAAAGCCTGGGGATTGGCTGCCTTACGCATTGGATTGGGATTTGCCGGCGAAGGGATCATTCAGATCATGAACCGGATCAAACCACCTTACAATATCAACCTGGCGTCTCAGGAGTTAGCATTACAGGCCCTGGAGGAAGTGGGGCAGGTAAATGACATGATCCTGGAAATTGTACAACAGCGGGATCTGCTGGTATCGGCATTGGAACCGCTGCCCCAGGTATTGCATATCTTTCCCTCCGATGCGAATTTCATCCTTGTACGTGTAACCGATCCGGAAGCCATCTACCAATATTTGCTGACCAAAGGCATTGTGGTACGCGACCGGAGTAAGGTCACCCTTTGTGAAGGATGTCTGCGTATCACAGTGGGAACGGAAAAGGAAAACCAGGAATTGATCCGGGAAATATCCCGGTTTGAACCATAAAGATCAAACAGGAATGAAAAAAGTATTATTCATTGACCGCGATGGCACGCTGATTATGGAGGCCCCGCCCACTTATCAGCTGGATGCATTTGAAAAGCTTCAATTTTATCCGCACATGTTCGAATACATGCGCCGTATAGCACAGGAGTTGGATTATGAACTGGTCATGGTGACCAATCAGGATGGGCTTGGTACAGATTCCTTTCCCGAAAATACCTTCTGGCCCTTGCATGAACTGGTTATGAAAAGTCTGGAAGGGGAGGGAATTCATTTTTCCAAAGTATTCATTGACCGGACCTTTCCAGAGGAGAACAAACCCACACGTAAACCCGGAACCGGGATGCTGACAGACTACCTGGACAATCCGGATTATGATATAGCCAATTCTTATGTGATCGGCGACCGCATTACCGATATACAACTGGCCAAAAACCTTGGGTGCAAGGGTATTTGGCTCAATCTGGACCCCAGCCTGGGACAAGGAGAGATAAAAGACAAAGCCGAGGAATTGCGAGGCAGTACGGTGGCGCTTGAAACCACGGAGTGGAGCGAGATATATGCCTTTCTGAAATTGGGCACCCGGCAGGGGGTACATGAACGCAATACCAGTGAAACAAAGATCATGATCGACATGAACCTCGAAGGCTCCGGCAGGTCCTCTATTTCCACCGGTATTGGTTTCTTTGACCATATGCTTGATCAGGTGGCCCGGCATGGAAAGATAGACCTGGATATAAAAGTACAGGGCGACCTGCATATTGATGAACACCACACCATAGAGGATACAGGCATTGCCCTGGGGGAACTGATGGGCCGTTTGCTTACTGATAAACGTGGTATGGAGCGATACGGGTTTGCACTTCCAATGGATGAGGCAGATGCCAAAGTGTTGATCGATTTTGGAGGGCGGAACTGGATCGTGTGGAAGGCCGAATTCAAACGGGAGAAGATCGGAGAAATGCCAACGGAGATGTTCTTTCATTTCTTTAAATCATTCTCCGATGCAGCCCGATGCAACCTCCATATTGAATGCCAGGGGGATAATGAACACCACAAGATCGAAGCCATTTTTAAGGCCTTTGCCAAGGCCATTCGGATGGCTGTTAAGCGCGACCCCATGAGTAACTATCTGCCTAGTACAAAGGGGGTGCTGTAGATGTGCTGGTAGTCAGAGGTCCGGATTCCGGTCCCCCGACCCCGGACTTCCCAAATAAAATTTGTTTTTATGATTAACCATCACCATATTTGCAATATGCAACAAGTCAATAACAAACAGTGGTGGTGGCATACAAACTCTTCCGGGGTCATGTAATGTCATAACTGTGTTTGTCATAACATAACTGGGCCCCGCAAATTTGCGGGGCTTTTTATTTTATTCAAATGAAGAAGATCAGGATAGAAACAACGGGTAAGCGACTGCTGGCGGATGTATACACGCCGGTGGGGATCTACCTGCGTCTGCGCGACCGGTTCAGGGATACCATTCTGTTGGAAAGCACCGATCATCATGCGGCAGAGAACAGTTATTCGTTTATCTGTATCAATGCGATAGCGGGTATCGAAGTGCTCGATGCCCACCGGCTTGAATTCAAATTGCCGGGGCTTCCACCCGAAACAAAGTCCATCAAAGACCCACTGGAAGTTCCCGGCATTATCGGTGAATTCACCGACCGGTTTGATGCGGCCACACCACAGGTCAGGGAAGGCCGGTTTGCCCAGGGGCTTTATGGATATACTTCCTTTGATGCGGTCCAGTTTTTTGAATCCGTTAAACTCACGCATGCACCTTCCGCAGGGGTAGGACTTCTTCGTTATCGTCTTTACCAGTATGTGATCGCGTTTAATCATTTCCGGGATGAATTGATCCTTTGCGAGAACCGGGTGGCCGGATTGGAATCGGAAGTCGGATTGATCGAATCCCTGATCCGTAACCGGGACGTGCCGGCTTTTCCTTTTAAGACCCGCGGTGCCGAATCGTCAAATATGACCGATGAAGAATACAAGGACATGGTGGAAAAGGGCATCCGGAGCTGTCATCGTGGTGATGTTTTTCAGATCGTATTGAGCCGTCGTTTTGAACAATCCTTTCAGGGTGATGAGTTCAATGTGTATCGGGCATTGCGCAGTGTGAACCCTTCTCCTTATCTGTTCTTTTTTGACTATGGAGATTATAAACTCTTTGGTTCTTCCCCTGAATCCCAATTGATCGTACAACAACAAAAAGCGATCGTACATCCTATTGCCGGAACGTTTCGCCGTACAGGAGATGATGCGTATGATCAGCAGGAGACAGAGCGGTTGCTCAAGGATGCCAAAGAGAATGCCGAGCATGTGATGCTGGTTGATCTGGCACGAAATGACCTGAGCCGGGTTTGTGATGAGGTGGGCGTTGCGCATTACCGCCAGGTGCAATATTATTCCCACGTCATTCATCTGGTCAGCGAAGTGGTGGGTAAGGTGAGAGAGGGGATCCAACCTTATGAACTCCTCGCCAATACCTTTCCGGCCGGTACCCTGAGCGGCGCACCCAAGGTAAAAGCCATGGAACTGATCGATCAGTATGAACCATCGGCAAGAGGGTATTACGGTGGGGCCCTGGGATTTCTGGGATTTGATGGGTCCTGTAATCATGCCATCATGATCCGTACATTTTTAAGCCGGCATAATACCCTGATCTGTCAGGCTGGTGCAGGGGTAGTAGCCGCGAGTCAACCAGAAATGGAATTGCAGGAAGTAAATAATAAACTCGGCGCCCTGAAGAAGGCGGTTGAATTGGCCGAAAACCTACATAAACAATAAGGATGGCATCCATACTCGTTTTTGATAACTACGATTCATTCACCTATAACCTGGTTCACCTGGTACAGAAGATCATTCACGGAAAAGTGGATGTGTTTCGGAATGATCAGTTGCCACTGGAAAAGGTAAAAGCCTATGATAAGATCATTTTATCTCCCGGCCCTGGTATTCCGGAAGAAGCGGGTTTGCTTCTGCCTTTGATCCGTGAGTATGCGGCCACTAAATCCATCCTGGGGGTATGCCTGGGTCATCAGGCCATCGGACAGGCATTTGGCGGAAAGCTGATCAACCTATCTACCGTGTACCATGGTGTTGCCACACCCATTACGGTTACCCAACCCAGGAGCCCACTTTTTAAAGGATTGCCAAAAACCCTGGAAGTTGGCAGGTACCATTCCTGGGTAGTAAGTGAAGAGGGATTCCCTGCTGATTTGGAAATAACAGCCCGCGATGAGAACGGACTGATCATGGCGCTGCAACACCGCCAATTTGATGTGCAAGGTGTCCAATTCCACCCCGAAAGCGTGTTGACACCAATCGGCGAAGAACTAATGAGAAACTGGGTGCAGTTATAAAAGCAAAAAACTACCAGCTAAAAGCGATTAGCTGTTGAAAAAAATAACTTCGATAAAAATGAAAAAAATCTTACAGTACCTCTTCGAACACAAATCCCTCGACCGGTCTACGGCCAAAGAGGTACTGGTGAATATTGGGAAGGGGGTTTATAATGAACATGAGATCACGGCCTTTATGACCGTCTATCTCATGCGAAGTGTTACCATTGAGGAATTGGAAGGATTTAGAGATGCCTTGCTGGAACTCTGTGTACCGGTTGACCTGAATGGCCATGCCACGATCGATATCGTGGGAACGGGCGGAGATGGAAAGAATACCTTCAATATTTCCACACTTAGTTGTTTTATTGTGGCAGGCACCGGGCAGAAAGTGTCTAAACATGGCAACTATGGAGCATCCTCGGTAAGTGGGGCCTCGAATGTGATGGAACAACTGGGTTATAAGTTCAAACCGGATAGTGGGTCATTGAAAAAGGAAGTGGAGGAAGCCGGGATCTGTTTCCTGCATGCCCCCTTATTTCACCCGGCGTTGAAAACGGTTGGCCCTATCCGGCGCAACCTGGGGATGCGTACTTTTTTTAATATGCTTGGCCCACTGGTCAATCCTGCGCGCCCTGCCTTTCAACTCATTGGTGTTTATAATCTGGAAATGGCGAGGATATATAACTACCTGATGCAGGGATCAGATATTCCATTTACCATTGTACATACCCTGGATGGATATGATGAGATTTCCCTTACGGCAGATGCCCGGGTGATCACTCCACAGGGGGAACAGGTAATGACACCTGTGGAACTGGGAAAACGAATGGTACAGGCTTCGGATATTTATGGTGGGGTATCGGTGGAAGAGGCGGCCAGACTATTTATCCGTATTCTGAAAGGGGAGGGTAGCTTTGCCCAAAATGCTGTGGTATTGGCCAATGCGGCCATGGCGCTGTCCTCCACCGGGAAATATGCCAATTACCAGGAGGCCTATGCTGCCGCTGTGGAGAGTCTGGATAGCGGAAAGGCGTACGATAGTTTGACCAGGTTGATTTCGTTACAAGTTTGAATCTCTTACAGCTTACGCAGCGGTTATAACCGGGTAGGTTAGAGAATATAAAATAAATAAATGACGATTCTGGATACAATCATAGCAAGAAAAAAGGAAGAGGTTGCGCAACGCAAGACTGCAATATCCATTCAGGAATTGGAAAGAAGTCCGCTTTTCAACCGGGAGCGGATATCCTTATATGATTCATTGATGAAAAAAAGTAGTTCTGGCATCATAGCTGAATTTAAACGTAAGTCGCCATCAAAAGGGATCATCAATGGTGAGGCGGATGTGGTAGAAGTAACGAAGGGATACACCCGGCATGGAGCTGCATGTCTTTCCGTTTTGACCGATACCGAATTTTTTGGAGGTAGTTATGACGACCTGATACAAGCCCGTATAAATCCGATACCGATCCTGCGAAAGGATTTTATTGTAGATGAATACCAATTGATCGAAGCCAGGAGCCTCGGAGCAGACGTGATCCTGCTGATCGCTGCCTGCTTAAGTCCGCAGGAAGTAAAACAACTTGCACAACAGGCCCGACAATTGGAACTGGAGGTTTTACTTGAGTTGCATGATGAGGAAGAACTTGGACATGCAGGTGATGCAACGCGGATCATTGGTATAAACAACCGTGACCTAAAGACATTTTCCGTAGACCTCGACCGAAGCCTGCGGATGGCCGAACAACTTCCCAATGACGCTGTTAAAGTGGCTGAAAGCGGGATAAGTCAGGTAGACACATTGAAATTATTTTATAAACATGGGTTTCGTGGATTTCTGATCGGGGAGAACTTTATGAAGGAGCATGACCCCGTTGAAGCTTTTGCGCGGTTTAGCAGCGAATGGGTACAAACAAAGGAACTAATAGCTAAAAGCTAATGGCTATTACCCATTAGCTTTTAAAGGAAAGCAGCCAAAAAAACGATGCTTGCGGAGTGAACACACTTAAAATGCAGCAATATGAACGAGCTCCACAAGACTGATAACCCCGCCACATCGCGACGCGCACCCTTTCGCGTCAAAGTATGTGGTATGACCCTTCCCGACCAGGTCAATGCGCTGGAGGAATTGGGGGTAGAACTTGCGGGTTTTATTTTTTACCCCAAGTCACCCCGTTATGTGCGGAACAAGATATCGCCCGAGAAAATGAAAAAAACGGGAGGGCGAATCGGAAAGGTAGGGGTCTTTGTCAATGAGGATTATGAAACCTTGTTACGTACGGTGGAAGATTACCGGCTGGATATGGTACAATTGCATGGGGATGAGTCGGAGCGGTTTTGTGAAAAGGTGGCGAATTATGTCACCGTTGTCAAAGCCTTTCGCTTAGGTGAAAATGATCCTATTGAATGGATGGTCAGGGCTTATGATGAGTGTTGCGATATGTATATGTTTGATACACTCGGTGCCGGATATGGCGGAACAGGCAAGAAATTTGACTGGGGCCTATTGGCCGATAAACAGATCGACAAGATCTTTTTTCTCAGTGGAGGGATCGAACCCGGGGATGAAGAAAAATTAAAGGACTTTGCTGCCGGTCAATTAGGTAAAAAACTGTTTGCGGTGGACATCAACAGCAGGTTTGAGATCAGTGCCGGGGTAAAGAATATGGAAAAAATAAGTTCATTTATCAATAATCTAAGAGATGGTAATGTATAAACAGCCGACAGAACAAGGGTACTATGGAAAATTTGGCGGCGCCTATATACCAGAGATGCTTCACCGCAATGTGGAGGAACTGAGAGAACGATACCTGACTATCATGGGCGAGGCGGATTTTCAACAGGAATTTCAGGCACTCTTGCGTGACTACGTTGGAAGACCTACGCCTTTATACCTGGCTGAACGGTTAAGCGCCCGTTTCGGTGCGCAAATTTATCTCAAGCGCGAAGACCTTTGTCATACAGGAGCACATAAGATCAATAATACCATTGGACAAATATTGCTGGCGCAACGATTAGGAAAGAAACGCATCATCGCCGAAACAGGAGCTGGACAGCATGGAGTGGCAACCGCAACGGTCTGTGCCCTTAAAGGAATAGAGTGTATTGTGTATATGGGGGAGAAAGATATCGAAAGACAGGCTCCGAATGTGGCCAGAATGAAAATGCTTGGCGCCACTGTGGTTCCTGCTACCTCGGGAAGCAAAACCCTTAAAGATGCGACCAATGAAGCCATTCGCGATTGGATCAACCACCCCGATGATACGCATTACATTATTGGCAGTGTGGTAGGGCCACATCCCTATCCGGATATGGTGTCCCGGTTTCAAAGTGTGATCAGTGAGGAGATCAGAAAGCAATTGAAGGAAAAGACCGGCAGTGAATTACCTACGCATGTGGTGGCCTGTGTAGGTGGGGGAAGCAATGCAGCTGGTGCCTTTTATCATTTCCTGGAAGAGGCCGCTGTAAACCTGGTCGCGGTAGAAGCAGCCGGTATGGGGGTGCAATCCGGACATTCGGCCGCTACCACCCAATTGGGAACCATGGGAATTCTGCACGGGAGTAAAAGCCTGGTGATGCAAACGGCCGATGGTCAGGTAGTGGAACCTCATAGCATTTCGGCCGGATTGGATTACCCGGGAATCGGCCCCCTGCATGCCCATCTGTTTGATTCCGGACGGGCAAGGTTTTTATCTGCCACAGATGAAGAGGCCCTTGAAGCCGCTCTTCAACTCGCCAGGCTTGAAGGCATTATCCCGGCTCTCGAAACGGCTCATGCTTTATCCGCATTGGCACAAATTCAATGGAATAAATCAGATATTGTCGTGGTTTGCCTGAGTGGAAGAGGGGATAAGGACCTGGGGACCTATATGAAACATGGGTTAGGCTGATCGCAGAAGAGCAGTTAAATGAATTATTTAAACACTAACATATGAAATATCTTCTCGTTTTTTTATTGTTTGGGGTGTTGAGTTGTGAAACCAAACCCTATACCAAACATGAAATGAAATTTTCCAAAGTGAAAGAAGATTGCCAGGGAATGAGTGCTGCCTTTAAAATGAATTCAAACCTCAACGGAGAGCGGTATGAGTTTCAACGCTGTCTGGATACCGATTTTAACGAAGGGCAATTGTCCTCTATTCGCCAGGGCGATACGGTGATCTTGAAATTTACCCGTACAGCTGGTAAGCAACAGGCCCTGTTTGATCTGATTATTGATGTGGACAGTTATCCCCGGTATAATTTTCTCACCATTGACGGGGAGACCTTTTCCATTATTCCTACCACCAATTAGTAAGCAGCACTCATGAGCCGATTAGATGCATTATTCAAGCGAAAGAAAAATAAGGTGCTCAATGTCTATTGCACCGCTGGGTTTCCGGAACGCGACAGCACCCTTGAGGTGATACGGTCATTGCACGCCATTGGGGTGGACCTGGTGGAATTGGGAATGCCTTATAGCGATCCCCTGGCCGATGGACCCGTCATTCAGCAAAGCAGTGCCAGGGCCTTGGCCAATGGAATGACGATTCAGTTATTATTTGATCAATTGAAAGTATTGCGACACTCCCCGGACCAAGGTGGTATCGGGCATGAAATGCCGGTGGTTTTGATGGGGTATATGAACCCGGTGCTTCAATATGGGTTTGAGCGGTTTTGTGCCGATGCTGCGGCCGTGGGAATCGATGGTCTTATTCTTCCCGACCTTCCTGCTTTTGAGTTCAAGTCGGAATATGGGTCAGTGATCAGAAAGTATGGACTTGATTTTATATTTCTGGTTACGCCGGAAACCAGTGAAGAAAGGATCCGCGAACTGGATGAACTGAGCAGCGGTTTCCTCTATGCTGTTTCTTCTTCCTCCACCACAGGATCGGACAAGGAAATGTCACCGGTAGAAGATTATCTGGCAAGATTGAATAAAATGTCATTGAAAAATCCCATCCTGGTTGGCTTTGGAATCAAGGACAAAGCGAGTTTTGAACGTGCTGCCAGCCATGCGGCAGGGGCTATAATTGGAACAGCCTATATTCAACAGGTGGAAAAAGGCCTTACAAAAGCAGAAGAATTTATAGAGGGAATTATTTATTAGGTTTCTCGCCGCGCTCGCAAAGAAGCGCTGCGGACGCTGCGAGAAACTTTTGGAAGAAAAGCGAGCGGAAGACCGGACTCGAACCGGCTACCTACAGCTTGGGAAGCTGTCGCTCTACCAGGTGAGCTACTTCCGCTTAGGGCAACAAAAATAGGACATGAATTTAGTAATTATAAAATATAACGCTGGAAATATCCGCAGTGTACTTTTTGCCCTGGAGCGAATTGGTGTGGAGGCTGTGGTAACCGATGATCCCGATCAGATCCGGCAGGCCGATAAGGTCATTTTCCCGGGGGTAGGTGAGGCCAGTTCAGCCATGCGGTACCTGAAGGAAAGAGGTCTTGACCAACTGATCATCGGACTTAAACAACCTGTATTGGGTATCTGTCTTGGTATGCAACTCATGTGCCGGTACTCGGAGGAAAACGATACGCCCTGTCTGGGTATTTTTGAGGAAAGCGTAAAAAGATTTGCCCCCTCCCCGGATCAATCCATCAAGATTCCTCAAATGGGGTGGAATAAAATTTACGGATTGAAATCAAAGTTGTTTCATCAGGTGCCGGAGCATTCCTATTGTTATTTTGTACATGGGTTTTATGCCGACCTGGGAGAACATACCATTTCTTCAACCGATTATGTTACCCCCTATAGTTCGGCCCTGGCAAGGGATAATTTTTACGGTGTACAGTTTCACCCGGAAAAAAGCGCGGAGGTCGGTGAACTTATTTTAAAGAATTTTATAGCCTTATAGTATGGAGATCATACCTGCCATTGATATCATTGAAGGCAAATGTGTCCGGTTAACGGAAGGAGATTATGCCCAAAAAAAAGTGTACAATGAAAACCCATTGGAAGTGGCCCTTCGTTTTGAAGATGCCGGGCTCACACGTTTGCACCTTGTGGATTTGGATGGGGCAAAGGCGGGTGCAGTAAAGAACTGGAAGGTACTGGAGCAACTGGCCGGAAAGACAAAGCTGCAAATAGATTTTGGCGGAGGATTGAAAAAGGAAGAAGATGTACGGATCGTTTTTAATTCAGGCGCTCAATGGGCAACGGTAGGAAGCCTGGCTGTAAAAGGAGAGGATATATTCTCAGGTTGGTTAACTCAGTTTGGCGCCGATAAATTTTTATTGGGTGCGGATGTGAAGAATGAAAAAATTGCGATCGGAGGTTGGTTGGAAACTACGGAGATCTGGGTGTACGACCTGATTGAAAAATATATACAGAAAGGCATCTCTCAACTATTTTGTACTGATGTAAGCAAGGATGGACGGCTGGAAGGACCAGCTGTGGAACTATATAAAAATATCGTATCAAAATTTCCATCGCTGTATTTTATCGCCAGTGGTGGAGTGAGCTCCATGGCCGACCTGGATGCCCTGCAGGAAGCAGGATGCCGGGCCGCGATTGTGGGAAAGGCGATCTATGAAAACCGGATCACCCTGGAGGACCTAAAAAGATTCTAATGACCATTCAAAATACAATAACAACCCCTGTATCCGGGCTCACCAAAAGGATCATACCCTGTCTGGATATCCGCGATGGACGAACCGTAAAGGGTACCAATTTTGTTGACCTCCGCGATGCCGGTGATCCGGTAGAATTGGGTGCCCTCTATGCACGGGAAGGGGCGGATGAGCTGGTATTTCTGGATATCACTGCTACCGTGGAAAAACGCAAAACCCTGAGTGCATTGGTGCGACAAATTGCGGTACATGTCAATATTCCCTTTACGGTGGGTGGTGGTGTACGTTCGGTGGAAGATGCCTCTCTTTTGTTGGATAATGGGGCCGATAAGGTATCGATCAATACAGCGGCCGTTAACGACCCCGCTCTCATTGGTGATCTTGCCCGGGAATTTGGTAGCCAGTTTGTCGTTCTGGCCATTGACACCCGAAAGGAAGAGGATGGGGAATGGTATGTGTACCTGCACGGGGGCAGAACACGTACGCTAATTCGATGTGTTGATTGGGCCAGAGAAGCCGTCGACCGGGGTGTAGGAGAAATATTGCTTACCTCGATGAACCATGACGGAACCAAATCGGGGTTTGCACTGGATATTACCCGTCAACTTTCCACCACACTTCCGGTTCCGGTGATCGCCTCGGGAGGAGGGGGCGCCCTGGATCATTTTGTGGATGTTTTCCAAATCGCTCAGGCGGATGCTGCCCTGGCTGCCAGCATCTTCCATTTCAAAGAAATATCGATCCCCAACCTTAAAAAACACCTGAAATTCAAAGGCATCCCCATCCGCTAAATGCATTCCGTGTATGCAGTGCTTTCCGGGATAACCCAATACCTAAAATCTGTGTAACCAATAATCCCCCATAAATTTGTACTTCCAATCATGAAAGTCGATTTTAATAAATTCAAAGATGGCCTCGCACCAGTGATCGTACAGGATCATCAGACACTCAAGGTGCTGATGCTTGGTTTCATGAACCAGGAAGCCCTGGACATGACCATGCAGCAGGGTCTGGTTACTTTTTTCAGTCGGAGTAAGAACAGGCTGTGGACCAAAGGAGAGGAAAGTGGTAACCACTTGCATGTAAAGGAAGTAATGGTAGATTGCGACCAGGATACCCTGCTTATTAAGGCCGCGCCTACGGGGCCTGTGTGCCATACGGGGGCCGATACCTGCTGGAATGAACGCAACCATTTTAGCGATTTTCTACACTATCTGGAGGATATCATTGCCCTGCGCCGATCCGGAACCAATGAAAAATCGTATGTACATCAGCTGTTTGGAAAGGGCATCAATAAAATAGCCCAGAAAGTGGGAGAGGAGGCAGTGGAACTCGTGATCGAGGCTAAGGACGGAAGAGATGACCTGTTTTTGAACGAAGCTGCCGATTTATTGTTCCATTATTTAATTTTACTCCAGGCCAAAGGGAAAAAACTGGACGATGTTATAGAGGTGCTCAAATCCAGACACAAATGAAAATGAACATGAAGAAATTTATTTTTTTACTCCACACACTATCCATTGTCTGGATCGCTTCCGGCCAAAAAACGGAAGGGTTTCAGGTTTCAGGCAGTATCATCGGACTCACCAATGGTACCGTTGTGAATTTGATGCATACGGAAACAAAGGACATACTGGCAACTGATTCAGTAAAGGATTATAAGTTTCAGTTGAAAGGTGTGGTAACAGAACCCGAGATCTATTTACTGGTCATTGGAAAGGAAAAGCCCCAATACCTTTTTCTGGAGAATAGTCCGATCACCGTTACCGGCAAAAAGGAGGATCTCGCTAACCTTTCGATCAAAGGCTCCTCTGTACACCAGGATTTTGTAGCCTTTAAAGAAGTATTCAACCCGCTGGTAGCTCAGGTAAATAATGTCGCTTCCACGATCAATTCGCTGCCGGAAGGGCTGAAAAGAGATTCCCTGATTACTGTTTACAATGCCTTACAACCGCAGATACAGACAGCCATTGATGCATACCTGGATATTCACCGGGGTTCATTTGTTGCACCCTTTATGTTATCTGTTACCTCTCAATTTTACGATGATCCGGTATTACTTGAAAAACGATTTGAGCGGGTGGACGAGAAAGTCAGACTTTCTCAAACCGGGCAGCAGCTTAAAAAATACATTGACTATAATAAAATTGGCGCCATCGGTACCACGGCGGTAGATTTTACACAGCCGGATACCTCCGGTGTTGGTGTTTCTCTGTCCTCTTTCAAAGGAAAGTATGTGCTGGTCGATTTTTGGGCCAGTTGGTGCGGACCCTGCCGGATGGAAAATCCCAACGTTGTAGCCAATTATCAGCGCTTCAAGGATAAAAAATTTACTGTATTTGGGGTTTCCCTCGACCGACCCGGTCAAAAAAATGCATGGATCCAGGCGATCAAAAAAGATAATCTGACCTGGACCCATGTAAGTGATTTGAAATTCTGGGAAAATGAAGCGGCCTTGCTTTATCGTGTTTCAAGCATACCCTATAATTTTCTCGTGGACCCTAATGGCATCATCATTGCCAAAAATCTCCGGGGACCCGAACTGGAATCGAAACTTTGCGAGTTACTTGGTTGTAATTAGCAATAAGCTAATAGCTAATAGCTAATAGCTGTTAGCTATTAGCTCAATTCACATCCTGCTTATTCTTTAATTTATCAATCATATCACCCACTGATTTTTTGTTCTGGTCATCGGGTGCCAGCGGCAGGGCTTTGGTCATGTATTTCAACGCATTCTTGAAATCGCCAACTCCTGAGTATCCCCGCGCCAATCCAACCAGCGTGGTAAATTGATCAGGATTTTTGGCATAATTCATTTTAAATATTTCCAGCGCTTCGGTTGTTTTTTTCTGCGCAAGTAATTGCCGGCCGTATTGATGCAGATCGATCACGCTACCGAGTGGCATGGCGCTTTTCAGCACGGCATCCGCTTCTTCATTTCTGCCCATGGCTTTTAGGACATTGGCTTTTGTGACATGTGTCTGGAATACCATATTACCTCCAAAGATGGCGCTGGTGGCTGTATCGGCCCAAAGCAAGGCTTCATCCAGGTTGGTCTTGCGCTGAGCGCACCAGGCTGCGGCCTGGTTCCAACTCTGCCAGGTAAAACCCAGTCTGTTGCGGAGTTCATTCCGGAAAATGGTTAACTGATTTTTGACGAGGTCGGTTTCCACCTTAAAGGGGATGGATAATTTTTCCCACTGCAAGGCGATCGTGGCTGAATTATCTGTTTGATTGGTGAATTCATACTTCAACCATTCAACGGAACGATCCAGGGCAACGGGTTTTACGGTGACCCGAAGTGCATCTTCCTCCGGGTTATAAAAATAGCTACCCCAGGAAATGGAATTTTTGGAGAAGATCACGGTACAGGCATTGGGATCATAGGCAACGAAAAGTCCATATTTCCCGGCAGGGAGCTGTTTCCCTTCAATGGTAACATCGGTGGAAAATTCGATGGTGGTATTTTCATTTGCACCAGCCCGCCAGGGCGCTGATTTGGAAGGCCCAAATTGCTGATCGATAAAACCAGAATGAACGATTCCGGTTCCATAGATCTGACCTTCCCTTCCTTTTACACCGGGACGATCATAATGGATATTTACCTGAGTGAGACCGATCTGTTCGCCAACCATGGCTCTTTTATTTCCGCCACTGGGAGGGGTGGTCAATTGTGCAGACAAGCCAACCGTCAAAAGCAGGCCTGCTGCCAGAAGGAGTTTTTTCATAATGCTGCTGATTTTACCCAAATTTAATGGGATCGGTCAGCGTTGCAGTTGCCGTTTATATAATTGGATGCTGTTCTCATACCCAAGGTATAGGGCATCGCAGACAAGGGCATGACCGATGCTGACCTCATCCAGACCGGGTAAACCCTGGCTGAAGTAGCCCAGGTTATGCAGGTCAAGATCATGACCGGCATTGATCCCAAGGCCTAAGGCAATGGCTTTATGAGCGGCGGCAACATAGGGAGCAATGGCTTTTTCTTTGTGCCCTGCGGCAAATTCCCGGGCATAGGCTTCCGTATAAAGTTCGATCCGATCGGTGCCGGTAGCAGCTGCGCCTTCTACAATATCCAGTACAGGGTCTACAAAAATGGAAACACGAATTCCGGCGTCTTTAAATAACTTGATGGTGGTCTGTAAATATTCCCGGTGGGTGATGGTGTCCCATCCATGATCGCTGGTCAGCTGACCTTCTGCATCGGGTACGAGGGTAACTTGATGGGGTTTTGTTTCCAGTACCAGCTCAATAAAACGGGGCTCCCGGCAATTTCCTTCAATATTGAATTCAGTAGTGATGATCTTTCGGATCTGCCGAACATCGGCATACCGGATATGGCGTTCATCCGGACGGGGATGAACGGTTACTCCATCAGCGCCAAAACGTTCCGCATCGATGGCTGCTTTTACCACATCGGGGTTATTTCCTCCACGGCTATTCCGCAGGGTGGCAAATTTGTTGATGTTGACAGACAGTTTTGTCATCCGGCAAAGATAGAAATAAAAAAAGACGGTCTCCATGGAGGAGACCGTCTCGAAGGGGGTAGTTGGTTATGGGATAATTATTTGACGATGATCAGTTGTTTCTGTACTTCCACACCTGCGCTGTTGCGGATGATCAGGGTGTAACGACCAGCCGGCCAATCCAGCGAATAATCGTTCAATTTTCCACCCAGGGTCCAGGAACCCATTTTGTGACCTGTTTGATCATATGCGGTTACAAAGGCACCCACAAAGTCGGTGGCAACCACCATGCGGAAATTACCTCCCGTGCTTGGGTTCGGGTAGAGATTGACCTTGTTGGCGGTGTTGGCCACTACGGTGAATACATCCGAAGCCGTACCTACGCAACCATTAGCGTCGGTAAAGGTATAGGTCACCTGGTGGTTTCCTTGCGGGAAGGCAGCCGGGTTAATAGAGGTTCCACTGATACCCACACCTGAGTAGACACCACCTGTGCCAGCCGGTGAACCACCACTTAATGCAGTGATCGGAGAGTTGACATACAAGGTATCAAATGGCAGGTTGAGTGTGGTAACGATTGGCGCGATCACAGTTACATTGATCGAATCGCGTTTCGAACAAGCCTGGCTATTGGTTACTTCAACCCAGTACAATCCGGTGGAAGCAGCCACTAAGGTAGAGGTAGTAGCATTGGTGTTCCAAAGGAAGGTAGAACCAGTAGGCTGAGTTCCGGGGTTAAGTGTTTTGGTACCACCGGCACAAACGATCGCATCAGGTCCAAGGTCAACAAGCGGAACAGGACGAACCGTTGCATTGATGGTATCAGCAGCCGAACAACCTGTGCCTGGTGTTGGGATAGAATCATTGAATACAATGAACCAGCTATTGATCGTACCCTGATCACCATTAAAGAAGTCAGTCACACGCAATGACCAGTTACCATTCGGGTTTTGGCCGTTGAATACGGTGAAAGGTTCTTCTGGTAAGAAGGTTCCGGTGAAAGGCGAAGTACCCGAGAAAATGGGAACAGAGGCCGAAGGGGAGAAGCAGGTATTGGTGTAGTTATCACCAGAACCGCCATTACCAATCGACAGGTCCATGATCGTTCCGGAAGGAGATACCAGTTGGATATCCATATCCGAGTTCCAGGTATGTGTAATATTGATACAAACCTGGTTGATGCTTGTGGCTGACATAGTGGTCCGTGTCAATCCGGATACTGCCTGTGTGGAGTTCACGGTTTGCAGGTCGAAGATGCCAACCGGGGTGTTCGTGGTAAAGGTTTTAGTGCCGGGGCCATTGATCAACGGGCTTGTTACGGTCAGATAATACTGGCCGGTTGCTGTTGCTGTCAAGGTAGGCGTAGTAGCACCGGTATTCCATACATAGGAACTTCCGGCAGGCTGTGTATTGGCACTAAGCACAATACCTGTATTGGTACACTGGTCAACATCAGCGCCGAGGTTGACCACAGGAACTGAGTTGATAAATTTGGAACCATTAAATGTGCTATTGGATGAATTACCATCTCCAACTGCTGTTGCAATTACTTCGAAAGTGTAATTACCGCTGGCAGCAAAAGAGAAGGCCGGTGTAAGGCTGATGGTAGCGGTACTACCTACTGCCAGGGTGCCTGTATTCAATGTACCGGTGAGGGTACCTGAACCGGCTCCTCCTACATTGACTGTGATTGTAGCCGGATTGGAAGCAAAGTCAATCGTAGAAGCTCCAAAATTTTGTATCACGGCCTCCAGGTTGCTGGCGGCAGGATCGGGACAATACACCGTTGGCGTATTGATGGCAATGGCACCAATATCGGCAGCGGGCAATTCAGTTATTGAAATATCATCCAGATACAGGTTCCACTGGTCCACATCTGAATAGCTGTGGAAGCCAAAATAATAGTCACCTGTGGCAGATGGAACAAACAAGGTAGAATCATTGGTGGGTGAATTACCTGTGATCACAGGATAATTCAGCAGGCTGGTGGTCATTCCAGCAGGGGAGGCAACAGTGCCATATTTTACTTCCATGGCTTCTGAGAAGCTTGAGCTGTTGTTGCCGTAACGTAATTTAAGCTTGTAGGTTGTGCCGGCTACCAGGTGAACAGCATTGGTATAAAACCAATCATCACCGGGTAAAGTGGACGAAAATCCATAGCGAAGAATATTTCCAGTATATCCTGTTGGAGCAGCAACCGTAGCCCAGGTGGTTCCACCATTCACATCTTGCACTGCTGTACACACTGGTAAGGCAGGAGTGGTCACCCCATCAAAATTCACCAGATAGGGAACATTGACTGGTGCACACAGCGTAGTAAATGTAGAGGATATCCAGGCGCTGGATGTGGGCCCTGCACAGGATGAACTGATACAGAAGGTATACGTTGTACTAGGATTCAACCCCGTCAGGTTAACTGAAGTGGTAGCTGAGTTACCGCTTTGGATCGGCGCGCCGGAACCACAGGCACCTGAGGTACGGATTTCCCAATCATATGAAGTGGCAGTACCACTTGCTGTCCAGCTAATGGTTGCAGAAGTCAATGTTATGGCAGAAGCAACTATTCCAGAGGGTGATTGACAAGCGGGTGCTGTCCAGGTCATGGTAAGCCCGGAAGCAGGCGCTGTAACCGCAATGGTTGAAGTGGCATTTTGACAACCTTGTGTATTGGTTGTACCCGCCGTTGTTGCATTCCAGTTATGGGGGGCCGTGGTCTGGCGGTTGTTAAAATCTGTACTGGCATTTCCACCCAGACCAACATGGCAAATGGAGGATGTGGTTGTGGTGGTATTAAATACCATCGTGCCAAATACAACCTGTACGGTATTGGTGGTTTCATTCAGAATGATCTGAAAATTGAAATTATCACCGGTACCTGCTGTTCCAAATCGTTTGTAATTGGTAAACTGAACAACACATTGACGGTTTGGAGCGGTTCCAATTGTTTCCAACCGAATGCTCGAACCGGTTTGTCCTTGCAGGTCACGACCCATACCACCAATGCGTGCCCGTAAATTGGCATTTGTATGGGTGGAAGTAGAGGCAAGAGGCGTATAGGAACTCGTACTTGTGATGTCTACAGCGGGTGTGAGTGAAGAAATACCAAGGGAGATCCAACCATTATTGTTGACCGCTAAACGGTCATAGTCAGTACCATTGTACTTAAAGGTAAATCCAATAGGAAAACCAACACCTGTTGTTGTTGTACCACCTAATGGCGAGGCGGGGTCAACAAAACGCTCGTCATCACTGGAAGTGTTTCCTAAAACAGTTCCACCTGTAATGGCAGTGTAAGTTCCGTTTGATTGTGAATAAGAGTAAGCACTGACCTGAGCCAGCGACTGGATGGAGACAATGGATAAAATAGCAAAAAATAGAGCTAAGTAAAGCTTTCTCATACGCCGGGTAGTTTTTGGTATAATATATACGTTGGGGCAGTCTCCCCAAACGAGCCATGAATTTAGGTATTATTTTTAAACTGATAATATTTATTTTTTACCCTGATAATGATGATGTTACAGGCCAAATAACAAGCCTTATTCGGGTCTGTTTTGGGATAAATAAATACCCCGCCGGGAGGCGGGGTACTTTGTTCAAGGTTACGGATTAGGGTTTTGGACGGCAGATAGAAGAGGCTTATTGCTTTATAATTTTTTGTGTTTGGATATTCCCATTGGTGGCGATCATGGACAGGACATAGGTTCCTGTTTTCAGGGTGCTCAGGCTGATCGTGTTCAAACCGGGTTGGAGTTGCTTCTCGATCAGGATCTGGCCATTCAGGTCAAATAAACGGGCCTTTTGGAAAGGTGTTCCTTCTTCGGCCAGGTTAGACACCTGAATATTTTCACGGGCCGGGTTGGGCCATACAGCGATCAATTGGTTGGATGATTTGGGCATGGTGACCATCCGCACATCGGAGAAACCATTACGACCGGTTTTATCTGTGGTACGTAAGCGGAAATAGATGTTACCGTTACCAGTACCCACCGTGGTAAAGCTATATTCACTCAGGTCGTTCGGGTTGTTTTCGGCAGATATAAAACCAAGGCTGTTCCAGCTTACCCCATCCAGACTTTGTTCCACATAATAGCCCTGATTGTTTTGCTCATATACTTCCCATTTCAGGGAGATCTGGTTGTTCCTGGCCAATGTAGCAGAAAATTCTTTCCATAATACCGGCAGGATCTTATAAGGGAAACTGCAGGAGGTAAGGTCATTTCCAAGGTCACTCGTTCCCAGTGTACCTACAAAGGTCAGCGCCAGGTTATTTTCGAGGCGATACAAACGGTTACCACTTTTGGTCGCCATATAGATCTGACCGGTCGGGTTAAAGGCAATACCGGCAAAACTCTGTCCTGTAGGAGTAGAGGATGAAGGATCAATCACCTGTGTTACTGTAAAGCTGGCAACAGGCGAGGTTGGAAGGTTGGCCGGGAATCGGTAAAGACCATAATTGCTGTTGCTGGAAGTTACTAACCAAATGTTGCCCCATCCATCAATGCACATGTCACCAGCGTTCTGTGAACGGATAATGGCATCTACGTCATTTCCATTCTGGTCAACAATAGTAGATGTAATAAAGGTCCAGCTATTCGTGATAATGTTATAATAATTCAGGTTCCCATCTGTATCAATGGTATAATAACCAGTACCGGAAGAGCTCACACAACCTGTGTGTACTTCTGCTGTACAAGTGGTAGTAGCCAGAAGGCTTACTATACCGGTTGCGGGATGAAAGGATACAAACTCGTTGGGCGTACTGCCTACGTTACGTTTGAAGTAGTAGAATTTTCCATCTACGTAGTTATAACCCATCCCATTGGCTTTATTGACTGCATTACCGGAGTAAGTGGTATTTTTTATCACAGTTCCGGAGGCACCGGAATTGACATTGATCTCACGGATCTCACCGCTACCAGTTAAGCCATAAATGATGTTGTCGGGATCAGTACAAACCACAGAGATCTGCGCCGAAGCGGGTTGGAAGGAGAGGGCACAAAGGGCCATCAGCATAATGACAAGCGAATTTTCACTCCTCAGGGTAGTTTTCAGTTTCATCTTTTAGGGTTTACGAATGAATCAAACTGATCTTTCTACGGACAATTGGAAAAGGTTCATCTGGTGCTAAGCCAGTTTTTCGTTCTTTTACGATCTGATCCGGTAAATGATGAGGTGAAGTTGCGATGTGAAATCTACGTGTGCAGGACTGTCATTCATCATAAGGTTCGGATCAAATACGAGGTAAAAATAGTATCAGAAACTACGTATTTGCAATAGTAATTCTACGAGATACTACTTAGAAGGATTACGGTCTGGTCTAAGTGGTTGAGGTACAAAAGACTTTTTTATCGCATATAGGGAAAAAAAGGGGAGGAAAATAAAAAGGTCCCGCGCCGAAGACGCGGGACCCTGGTTCGGTAATAAAATAAGCTGCTATTTAAAGCCCATCCAGATTCGTTGATCCACGTCAAATACGAATACAATGCCGTTGGCATAAGCCAGGTTCAACCTGGATGGCAGGTACGTATCGCTTGGAAAACTGGCTTTTTTGGTGATCAGGCCCGTTTTCTTGTTGTAATATTCCAGGGTACGGGTTTCCACGTTCAACAGGGCAAACTCGGCTTTCTTTTCCCCTATATATAATACAGTGGTCATGTTATACTCATCCCGGGGACTGCCATAACCATTTTTGGTGCTCTGGCCCATGAGCAGGGTGATCTCGTCCTGAACAACCCCACCTTCAAATTTATAGGGGATCACATTCCCATTTTCGCCCAGAAAATAAACCAGGCCTTTCTTTTCATCAAAGGCGCCGGCACTTTGTTCAGTGGGTTGATGGTATCCGGGAAGAATTACCTCATAGGTGAATGGCTCTCCATTATCATCCAGGGTGTACCGGAACCAACCTCCTTCATTATAACAATTACCCTCAATGGCCCCGTTATTATACCAGAGGCCCCGCAGGTCCACCATGGTTTCAAGCCCGTCTCCCCATGCCATTTCACCTGACTCCTTAAATACGGCCAAGCCAAACACCTCATTACCGGCAAACCCGGCATAATATCGTTTATTCTTTGGATTCCATGCCACCCCCGCACCATTGGTGCCTTCCGATTCGGGCATCTTTAATTCGATCACCTTCGAAAGCTTCTTGGTGGATTGGGCAGAAACAGCCAGTCCGCCTAAAAGTAAAAACAGAAGCATGGAGAACACATACTTTTTCATATTATGATTATTTGTTTCGAAGGTAGAGCCAAGACAGTCAGAGTCCAATACCGTCTGGAGGGTATTATCGCATAAATGCCTGAAAAGGATACCCTTGTTTATCCCCAAGTGTGAAAAACTAGGGGTCGGAAGACCTGTTCCGGTTTTGGTATATTTGTGAGCTTGAGGATTATATAGTATTGATTATCAGACGAAAAATCGATTGTGATCATGGCCAAAGAGAAAGAATCCCACCTGTTTGAATACACGGAAGACAGTATCAAGAGCCTGGACTGGCGCGAGCATATCCGGCTCAGGCCCGGTATGTATATCGGTAAGCTGGGAGACGGCAACAGCCCGGATGACGGGATCTATGTGCTGTTGAAAGAAGTTCTGGATAACTGCATTGATGAATACACAATGGGTTACGGGAAAACGGTGGAGATCACCGTGGAAAAAGGAGGGGTCACCATTCGTGATTACGGAAGGGGTATTCCTCTTGGAAAGGTGGTGGATGTGGTAAGCAAAATCAACACCGGTGCCAAATACGACAGCAAGGTTTTTCAAAAAAGCGTGGGACTGAATGGAGTGGGTACCAAGGCCGTGAATGCCCTGAGTTCCTATTTTAAGGTGACCGCCTTTCGGGAAGGAAAAGAAAAGACCGCCGAATTTGAAAGAGGGGTATTGACCAAAGAACATAAGGAGGCAAAAACGGATGAATCAAATGGTACCCTGGTTCATTTCATACCCGACGAGACCGTTTTCAAGAACTATAAATATTTCCATGAATACCTGGAGAACCAGGTATGGAATTACTGTTTTCTGAATGCAGGGTTGAAGATTGTCCTAAATGGCAAAACCTATGTAAGTAAGAATGGATTGTTGGATCTGCTGGAACGTAAAACCAATGCCGATGAGATCCGCTATCCCATTATCCATCTCCGGGGAGATGATATTGAGTTGGCGCTTACCCACAACAACGATTACGGCGAGGATATTTACAGTTTTGTCAATGGCCAGCATACTACGCAAGGGGGTACTCACCAACAAGCCTTCCGCGAAGCCTACGTTAAAACCATCCGCGATTTTTATAAAAAGGATTATGACGCGTCCGATATCCGCGGGAGTATCGTCGCCGCCATTTCGGTGCGTGTTGTAGAACCCGTTTTTGAATCCCAAACAAAAACCAAACTGGGTTCGGTAAATGTAGACGAGGGCGGCCCAAGCATGCGGCAGTTCGTGGGTGATTTTTTATCAAAGGAACTGGATAATTTCCTGCATAAAAACCCTTCCACGGCAGAGGCCTTAAAGAAGCGTATCGAACAAAGCGAAAAGGAAAGAAAGGAACTGGCCGGTATCAAGAAGTTGGCCAATGAAAGAGCCAAGAAGGCCAATATGCATAACCGCAAACTGCGGGATTGTCGCTTTCACCTGAATGATGAGTTGCCTTCAAAAGGGAAGGAAGAGTATTTTCTCCGCACACGCGAAAGCACCATCTTTATCACGGAAGGGGATAGTGCCAGTGGCTCCATTACCAAGGCCAGACAGGTGGAAACCCAGGCCGTATTTAGTTTACGGGGTAAACCCCTGAACTGTTTTGGCATGACCAAAAAAGTGGTCTACGAAAATGAAGAGTTCAATCTCCTGCAACATGCCTTGAATATTGAGGAAGGCATGGAAGGTCTTCGGTTCAATAATATCGTTATTGCCACCGATGCCGATGTGGATGGAATGCATATACGCTTATTGTTAATGACCTTTTTCCTTCAATTCTTTCCCGACCTGGTCAAACATGAAAAGGTCTATGTGTTGGAGACTCCTTTGTTCCGGGTCAGAAATAAACAGGAGACGATCTATTGTTATGATGAAACGGAGAAACAGGCTGCTGTTCAGAAATTGGGGGGAAAGCCGGAGATCACCCGTTTCAAAGGATTGGGAGAGATCAGTCCGGATGAATTTGCCCAATTCATCGGACCCGGTATGCGAAAACAATTGATGCGCCTGGATGCAGGAGACCATATTCAACACCTGCTGGATTATTACATGGGAAAGAATACACCCGATCGCCAGGAATTCATTATCGGTAATTTGCGGGTTGAAATGGACGCCCCGGTAGAGAACTAACCTAAAACAGGAACCCTTTGTTTGAATTCCATTCCGATAAGAAACGATATTTTGACATGCAGGCTGAAAATGCAGCCAGCTATGTAATTCCCTTTATTGAAGCCGCCTTTCCCATTAAACCCGGGATGCGTGTACTCGAGATCGGTTGTGCTGAAGGGGGGGTATTAAAGGCATTTGTCGATAAAGGCTGTATCGGAATTGGAGTGGAGCTGGATGAACCTCGTCTGGTGCTGGCACGTGAGTTTTTGCAAACAGAGATCGAAGCGGGAAAGATCCGTTTTATATCGAAAGATATCTACCAGGTTGATCTGGCTACCGAATTCCAGGGTGGGTTTGATATCATCGTCCTTAAAGATGTGATCGAACATATCCATGATCAGGAAAAACTGATCGGTTGGATGAAGAATTTCTTAAACCCCGGGGGCGTAGTTTTCTTTGGGTTCCCTCCCTGGCAAATGCCTTTTGGTGGTCACCAGCAGATCTGTCACAAGAAATGGCTGGCCAGTTTACCCTGGTACCATTTACTCCCGACCTCCGTGTATAAATGGATTTTAAAAAGCAATGGGGAACCCTGGGAGCATCTACTGGAGATAAAGGAAACAGGTATCTCGATTGAACGATTTGAGCGAATTGTTCAAAAAACGGGATACAAGGTCATCCATCATATACCTTACCTGGTGAACCCGATCTATCGGTACAAGTTTGGCTGGAAGGCCCGAAAACAAAACGCTATAGTACGCGGCATACCCTGGTTTCGGAATTTTGTAACGACCTGTGTTTATTATTTGATTCAAGTTAAATAAAGAAGAATGATCCATATAGTTTTTAATGAAGGGGAACTGGACCTGATGAAACAGGTTATGGAACTGGAAGAAAGTCTGGCCGGAGAAGTAGTGCTGGTACGTGATGATTATGCAGTAGGCCCCTTAATGGCGCTGGATACCGAAGAAGGTTGGCAGGCACGTTTTGATTGGTGGATGGATAAAATTTCTTATTCCCATTACCAGTGGGATGATTCGGGACGTTTTGATGACCGGGAAACAGTTGCCGCGCTGACTGCCAAAATGAAAGAAGATCCTAATGAACAGATATGGATCTGGATGGGACAGAATCAGCATGATGTTTGTGGTTATTACTGGTTGATTCCACAGCTGAGCGCTTTTCAGGGAAGGGTCATGGTGCTTTACCTGAATAACCTGCCCTTTATCAATGAGAAAGGACATATTTTTTATCCCTCCTGGTTAAGCGAGATTCCTGCCCGTGAATTTTTGAAAGCGCGAAAACTCGCCCGGCCTGTTACACTATCCGAATTTGAAGTGGACCCGGATGAATGGCGAAAACTGGTGGAAGAAAATGCAGTTGTCCGTATCCTTGAAGGAGGAAAAAAGATCGCCGGCAAAGGTGAAGATTTTTTTGACAGCGAGATCATGAAGAACCTGACCAAAGAGTGGCAAAAAGCTTGGCGTGTGGTGAGCAATACGCTCAACCGTATGAAGGTCAAAACAGGTGATGTGATCATCGAATGGCGGATCAAACAACTCATTGCCGCCGGTAAGATCGAAGTGACCGGCGAGGCAGGAAAAAACTGGAAGGAGTTTGATATGCGATTACCGGGCGAAAGCCCTGAGGCGTGAAGCGTGAGGCGTGAAGCGTGAGGCGTGAGACGTGAGACGTGAGATGTGAGACGTGAGACGTGAGGCGTGAGTCACCTCTCACGAATCACGTCTCACGTTTCACGATCTAAAATAATAAACAATTTAAAACACCCCCCCCCTCGTGAAAAATACAAAACCCGACATCACAGGCAACGAATCAGGGATACATGGCCAATACAAAAGCTGGTTCCTGGAGTATGCCTCCTATGTGATCTTGGAACGAGCTGTGCCTGCGGTGGAGGATGGACTGAAACCTGTACAGCGACGCATCCTTCATGCCATGAAGGAAATGGATGATGGCCGTTTCAATAAAGTGGCCAATATCATTGGGCAAGCCATGCAATATCACCCGCATGGCGATGCAAGTATTGGAGATGCATTGGTCAATTTGGGCCAGAAGGACCTGCTCATTGATACGCAGGGTAACTGGGGCGATGTGCGTACTGGTGATGATGCCGCTGCAGCCCGGTATATCGAAGCACGCCTCTCCAAATTTGCGTTGGAAGTGGCCTTTAATCCAAAAACCACCCAATGGCAATTAAGTTATGATGGCCGAAAAAATGAGCCCGTTGCTCTTCCAATGAAATTCCCACTGTTGCTGGCACAAGGGGCTGATGGAATTGCGGTGGGATTGTCGACCAAAATCATGCCGCATAACTTTTGCGAGTTGATTGAGGCTTCGATCAAATACCTGCGCGGGAAACGGTTTGACCTGGTACCCGATTTTCAAACCGGTGGCATGATCGATGTGACAGATTATAACCAGGGAAAACGCGGCGGAAGAATTAAAGTGCGTGCCCACATTGAAGAATCCGATAAGAAAACCCTACTTATAAAGAGTGTTCCCTATGGCGTAACGACCACGCAATTGATGGACTCTATCGTCAAGGCCAATGACCAGGGAAAGATCAAAATCAGAAAAGTAACAGACAACACCGCGGCCGATGTGGAAATTCAGGTTGATCTGGCCCCGGGTATTTCTCCCGATATCACGATAGATGCCTTGTACAAGTTCACCGATTGTGAAGTGTCCATTTCGCCCAATGCCTGTGTGATCGTTGACCAAAAACCGCAATTCCTGGGAGTTCAGGATCTGCTCCGGTTGTCAGTGGACAAAACAAAGGATCTGCTGGAACAGGAGTTGAAAATCAAGCTGGCTGAATTACAGGAAAAGTGGCATTATACCTCACTGGAAAAAATATTCTTTGAAGAGAAGATATACAAGGAATTAGAGAAAAAGCATGATACCTGGGATAAGGTGATCGAAGCCATTGATAAAGCCTTTGTTCCTTTCCGCAAACAATTGAAGAGGGATGTTACCCGTGAGGATATTCTCAAACTGACCGAGAAACCCGTTCGGCGTATCTACCGGTTGGATATTGATGAACTGAATGACCAGATCAAAAAACTGGAAGCCGAGATCAAACAGGTAAAATTTGATCTGGCCAATCTCGTCGATTTTGCGGTAGCGTATTTTGAGAACCTGTTAACCAAATACGGGAAGGGTAGGGAAAGAAAAACTGAGATCAAGCAGTTTGAAGTGATCGAAGCTAAACAGGTACTGATCGCTAATACGCGTCTTTACATGAACCGGGAAGAGGGTTTTATTGGAACTGCCTTGCGAAAAGATGAATTTGTGTGCGAGTGTTCTGACCTGGATGACATCATCGTCATTGCGAAGAACGGGGTGATGAAAGTGGTGAAAGTGCAGGATAAAGCCTTTATCGGAAAGGATATCCTGCATGCCGCGGTATTTCAGAAAAATGATGAGCGTACCACCTACAACATGATCTACTCAGATGGGAAGACAGGTGTGAGTTTTGCCAAACGCTTCAATGTAACCGGTGTAACCCGCGACAAGGAATACGACCTGACAAAAGGAAGTGAGAAAAGCAAGGTACAATACCTCTCTATTAACCCCAATGGAGAAGCGGAAGTGGTAAAAGTATTGCTTACTCCCGGAAGCAAGGCCCGTATCAAAGAGTTTGATTTTTATTTTGAAGAGCTGGCCATCAAAGGCCGCAGCAGCCTGGGAAATACGGTAACCAAATACCCCATCAAGTCGGTTAAATTTAAAGAAGCCGGAAAAGCTACACTTGCCGGGAAGAAAATGTGGTATGACGATAAGTTTGGCCGGTTAAATGCTGATGAGAAGGGGATGTACCTCGGTATGTTTGAAGCCGATGACCGTATACTGGTCATTTTCCGTGACGGTAACTATGAGATCACCGATCAGGAATTGACGCAGCGTTTTGATACAGAGAATATTTTGCTGATTGAAAAATTCAATCCGGATTGTATTGTTTCTGCGATCTATGTGGACAATGAGAAAAAACAGTACAATGTCAAAAGGTTCCGTATTGAAACCTCTACCTTGAAGAGCAAATTCCTCTTTATCAAAGAAGGGAAAGGCAATTACCTCGAAGCCGTAACAACGGAAGCTGAACCTGTATTGGCGGTACAACAGGGACGGGGAGCACAGGTACGAAAAGGGAAGTTTAAAATTGATAAGGTGGTCGAGGTCATGGGTTGGAAAGCCGTTGGGAATAAATTGCTTGACTTCAGTAAGAGCGTGGAGATGGAGTGGGAGAAGAAGAAGAAGGACGAGACCCAGGGCGAACTATTTTGATCGTGGCAGATTTCTCCAGTGTACTTGAAAGTCGGATCTCATACCTTTTGGTTCCGTCTGTAACGATCATGAGGGCGGTATTAGGGGCGATCACACCCAGGTTCTCTGCAAACATGCTGATCTCGTTGAATTCGCGAGATTGATCGAGGGGGATATCAAAATGTATGGAACGGGTACTCAAACGTTGCCCAAAAGCGATAACCTGGTTATTCAGGAAAACAGAAATCGAATCCCCGTCAATTTCTCCATTGTCATAGAAGTCTACCTGAACGGTATCAGACTGCGCGATGATCTCCTGGACATATTCCTTTTCCCTTTGTTTAAATTGGTTGTCGATAAAATAATTGATCACTTTTCGGGGTTGGATTTTAACCGCCACCAGTGTATCTGCTTCATCGGGCTTCCATACCTGAAATGTTTCCTTCATGGTACGAATTGCATGAATGACTGAATCCTGGTTTGAAATGTCCCGGTTCAGGTTAAGGGAGAACTCCACCCGGGGGCAGGTATATTTGAATTGGGGCAGACTTTCAAAAGAACCGATCAGGTTGGAACCAGCCTTAGCGACCCGGAGTTTAGCAGCCATATCCATGATACAATCCACATCCATATTGGCCATGGAGCCATAGTAGGAGAGGGGTATTTCTTTTATAAAAAGTAACCGGGAATAAGGGTTATATGTTCCTTTAACGGAAAAGCTACGAAATGTGTTCTTGAAATAATAGCTTAATACGCCCGTGATGTTGTTTCCGTTCTGTTTCAGGATAAGTTCTACAAGATAATTATTTGCGGAGCTGTTCACTTTTACATTGGCATTCCCATACCAATATCCTTCCACGGATTGAGCGTGCGATGGGGAGCCTGCCAGCGACAGGATAAGGAAAATGAGGATCCATTTTTTCATCAAGGGGAAACTGCAAAAATCGTGCACCTTTAAAACGGTGGTTTAGGGGGTTTATTACCCACTGTACCGTTTCATTTCCCGGTCGGCCTCTCTTTTTTTGATCGTGTCGCGCTTATCATGGAGTTTTTTCCCTCTTCCAAGCCCGATCTCGATCTTAACAAGGTTTTTTTCATTGAAATAGATCCGGAGGGGTACCAGGGTATAACCTTTTTCCTTCAGTTTGGCTTCGATCTTACGGATCTCCCTTTTCTGAAGCAGGAGCTTTCTTTCCCGAAGGGGGTCATGGTTGTTGACTGTACCGTGGGAGTATTCGGCTATATGGAGTGACCGTATCCAGACCTCCCCTTTATGCAAGAGGCAATAACTGTCGTTGAAACTCGCCCTGCCAGCCCGCAATGATTTGACCTCCGTGCCCGTCAATACCATACCGGCAACGTACTTGTCGTCAATAAAATATTCGTAGAAGGCCTGTCGGTTCTTTAATTCCATGAGGGAGGTAATAGGCAAGGGGAAAAGGGCCCTTTAATTTCGGAACATCAGGAAAACAGTCGCCAGTTTTTCCTTCAGTTCTTTCCGGTTGACAATAAAATCGAGGAACCCATGCTCCAGCAGGAATTCGCTTCGTTGAAAGCCATCCGGAAGGTCTTTTTTAATGGTTTCTTTGATGACCCTGGGACCGGCGAATCCGATCAATGCACCGGGTTCGGCGATATTCAGGTCACCCAGCATACCAAAGCTGGCGGAAATTCCACCAAAGGTCGGGTCAGTGAGCAAAGAGATATAGGGAAGACCGGCATCGGAAAGTTGTGAAAGTTTGCCGCTTGTTTTGGCCAACTGCATCAGGGAAAATGCACTTTCCATCATACGGGCACCACCACTTTTGCTGATGACCACATAGGGGAGATGGTGTTGAATGCAATGATCAACGGCTCGTGCAAATTTTTCACCCATCACACTGCCCAGGCTTCCACCAATAAATTCAAAATCCATACAGGCTACAACCGCCTCATGTCCATTGATACGGCCAACCGCTACCCGCATCGAATCCTTCAGGTCAGTCTTACTCCAGGTCTCTTCCAGACGCTTGTTGTAAGGTTTCAGGTCAGTGAATCCGAGGAAGTCTTTGGAGCGGATATTTTCAAACAATTCGGTGTATTGCCCATCGTCAAAAATCTGGGAATAATATTCTTCACTCCCGATCCGGTGATGATAGGAGCATTTGGGGCAAACAAAATAATTGTCTTTGAGATCGGAGGCCGTGCAGATATGATTACAATGGGGGCATTTGGTCCAAAGACCTTCCGGGGTCTCCTTTTTATCTTCTGTCGAAGTAAGGATACCTTTTCTGATCCGTCTGAACCAACTGGTCCGGTTACTCTCTTTTCCTTCTTCCCCCGCCAGGCTGGCGTCAAAATCTTCTACCTGTTTTGCCATAACCTTTCAAATTGTGGCAACAAATATAGGGAATGTGGGGGATTTTGGGCTGGGGGGTAGGCGGGAGGCGGGAGACGTGGGAGGTGAGGCGTGAGGCGTGAGGCGGGAGACGTGAGGCGTGAGACGTGAGACGTGAGACGTGAGGCGTGAGACGTGAGACGTGAGGCGTGAGATGTGAATGGTGAAGGGTGAAGGGTGAATGGTGAATAGTGAATAGTGAATAGTGAATAGTGAAAATAAGTTTTAACTTGTAAGATAAAAGTTAATAGTCAAACTGTTGACCATTCACTATTCTCTATTCACCTCTGACGAAACTCACGTCTCACGTCTCACGAAACTCACGTCTCACGCCTCACGAAACTCACGTCCCTCGCTAGTTATTCGCAGCTCCCTTATCGATCCAGCAAATGATACTGGCCTTTTGCGCAGCAGTAAGACTACCGGTTTTGGGCATAATACCGCTATTCACAGCCGAGCGTATCTGGGCTCTTGCGTTGAAGACTTCTGTATAATTGGTCAATTGGCCAGGGCCATTAAAGCTGCCTGTGATATGGCATCCGCTCAAGGCACAGGAAGATTGAATGATAGGCATTACGTTGGCCGAGAATGAAGCGGCTACACCGTCACAAGGATCGGGAGGGTTACCGTTTCCGTTTCCACTGCCTGATCCGCCGCCGGAACTATCGCCGCCTTTGGAACAGGAATAAAGCAGACTGGCACATGCCAGGATGGTGATGATGATTTTCGTTTTCATAAATATTGGAACGGAATGTGGAACGATGAGGTTGCCTAGCCTCCAAAAAGTTCACTACTTAAATATCGGTCGCCTCTGTCGCACGCGATAAAAACAATACACCCTTCCGTTAATTCATTTGCCAAACGGATCGAGGCGGCAGCAGCTCCACCACTGCTCATACCCGAAAAGATGGCTTCCTGCTTTGCTAATTTGCGTGCCATTTGAGTCGCTTCCTCCTGGGAAACATCCATCACACGGTCAACGCGTTCGGGTTCAAAAATCTTTGGCAGGTATTCTTTTGGCCAACGGCGAATACCTGGAATTGAAGATTCTTCCGTTGGCTGGCAACCTACGATCTGTATTTTCTCGTTCTGTTCTTTCAGATACCTGGAACATCCCATAATTGTGCCAGTTGTCCCCATGGAACTGACAAAATGGGTGATCTTTCCTCCGGTATCCTTCCAAATTTCCGGCCCTGTTGTTTTATAATGCGCCAGATAATTATCTGGATTGGCAAACTGGTTCAGTATAAATGCCTTGCCGGATGCGGCTGTTGCGTCCGCATAATCACGGCATGCTTCAATGGAATCCAGCAGGGTGACATGTGCGCCGTAGGCTTCCATGGTAAGTGTTCTTTCCCTTGTGGATGAAGAGGGCATCACCAATTCTATCTCGAGATCATATAAACGTGCAATCATCGCGAGGGCTATACCCGTATTGCCACTGGTTGCTTCGATCAATTTACTTCCCGCTTTTATCTCTCCCCGTTCAATGGCCGAACGGATCATATTCAGGGCGGGTCGATCTTTTACACTTCCGCCCGGATTGTTTCCTTCCAGTTTCGCAAATATGCGTACAGCAGGGTTGGGGTTCAATTTTTTCAATTCAACCATTGGTGTTCCACCCACCAGGTCAATGATGCTCGCCATATTTATAAGGATTTGGGTTGTTCAACCACGTCGATCTGGGCCCGGTGGTAAACCGTTGACCGGGGAGGAACACTCTTGGTTAGCCAAACATTTCCTCCGATAACACTATGATGCCCGATCACGGTTTGTCCGCCTAGTATGGTAGCGCCGGAATAAATAATGACATGATCTTCTACTGTCGGGTGCCGTTTGGTATCGGCCATTTCTTTATCTACACTTAATGCACCCAGGGTCACGCCCTGATAGAGCTTTACATGGTTACCTATGCGGGTAGTTTCTCCAATCACCGTTCCGGTGCCATGATCAATAAAAAAATACTCTCCAACCTGGGCTGCCGGGTGAATATCAATACCCGTTCTTGAATGAGCGATCTCGGTAATGATGCGGGGAAGAAAAGGAATATCCAATTGATACAAAGCGTGAGCAATACGATAAAAGGCGACCGCTAAAAACCCCGGGTAAGCACGAATGATCTCAAACCGGCTTCTGGCTGCCGGGTCACCACTCAAAAGCGCTTCAATATCGGTATTAAGCAGTCTGTAAAGTTCTGGAACTACCTCAAAGAATTGTGCAGCTTTCTCTGCATTGTCACATTGCTTGCAGGCACGTGTGGATTCAAATAGCCGAATCAATCCGGCCTCCAGGTCAAGAAAACCTTTTTCAATATCCTCCAATCCCTGAATATCCTGTTCGGTCTTTTCTGGAAACATTAACCCGATCAGGTCATCCACAAAACTACCGATCGCCTGGTTAGAGGGGACAGCTTCCATGGATTGGTGCTGTTGCAACAGGGTGGAGTAGAAGGTCTTTTTCATAGTCGTGAGGCGTCAGTCGTGAGACGTGAAACGTGAGGCGTGAATGGTGAATAGTGAATAGTGAATAGTGAAAATAAGTTTTAAGTTGTAAGTTAAATGTTAAAAGTCAAACAATTGAACATTCACTATTCACTATTCACGTCTCACGTCTCACGCCTCACTCCCCACGCCTCACGCCTCACGCCTCACATCCCTCACGCATTCCGGTTGATACAGTTGAGGTCCACAAAAGCGGTTTCAAGCCTTTTGATAAAGGACTCTTCCCCTTTGCGCAACCAAACACGTGGATCATAATATTTTTTGTTGGGTTTATCCTCGCCTTCGGGATTACCCAGCTGACCTTGAAGGTAGGCTTCATTTTTCTGATAATAACCCAAGATCCCTTCCCAGAAAGCCCACTGAAGGTCGGTGTCAATATTCATCTTAATGGCGCCATAACCGATGGCTTCACGGATCTGATGCTGCGGGCTGCCACTTCCACCATGGAATACAAAGTAGACGGGTTTAGGCCCTGTCTTAAGTTCTTTTTCAATATACACCTGGCTATTGTGCAGGATCACCGGACGAAGCTCAACGTTACCGGGTTTATATACACCATGTACATTACCAAAGGCAGCGGCAATGGTGAACAGATTACCCACTTTACCTAATTCTGTGTAGGCATACGCTACGTGCGCAGGTTGGGTGTAAAGTTTATCATTTTCCACATCGCTGTTATCCACCCCGTCCTCTTCTCCACCGGTCACACCCAGTTCGATCTCAATGGCCATGCCCAGGGGTTTCATGCGTTTGAAAAACTCAACGGATGTGGATACATTTTCCTCCAATGGTTCTTCACTGAGGTCAAGCATGTGGCTGCTGAAGAGAGGTTGCCCTTTTTCTTTATAAAAGGCTTCACCCGCATCGATCAATCCACTGATCCAGGGCAGCCATTTTTTGGCGGCATGATCGGTGTGCAGTACAACAGGTACTCCGTAATATTTGGCAACATTATGAATATGCAGGGCGCCGGAGATCGCTCCCTGAATATTGCCTTGCAATTTATCGTTGGGCATTCCCTTGCCGGCGATGAATTGTGCACCACCGTTTGAGAATTGAATGATAACAGGTGAATTGACTTTGGCCGCCGTTTCAAGGGTGGCATTGATGGAGTTTGTGCCGGTAGTATTTACGGCAGGAAGGGCGAATTGGTTGGCTTTGGCGTCATTGAGGAGTGCTTCGAGTTCTTCACCAAACAACACGCCGGCTTTGTATTTGCTCATTGTCTATGTTTTTGCGTGGCGAAGATAACGCATTTGTGACTTTAATCATTGAACCTGCCCGATTGCTTCTGCAGAAGAAGCAGGTTTTTACGCAGGGTCTGTTTCATATGTGTCTTTACGACCTGACCCATGGTTTTGGCCTTGGAATAATAGGTGTTTCCAAAATAGGCATTCAACTCTGTTTTTAATTGCTCCGTCTTTACAGGGGTGGAAAGTTCGTCCTTGCCCATGATCTGCAGCAGGTCCATCAGACGGTAACGGGAGGAGGTTAACCGAAAAGCCATCATTGTCCTTTCTTCGGTCTGGTACTGTTGGATCGAATCGTTATTAAGGTGGCGCAAGGTCAGCTCCACAAGGGGGTAATTCTCTTTAAAAAATTGGGGGAGATAGAGGTTCTTCCGGCCTTCGTAGCATTGCTGGTCAAAATCGATGGCCCGGATACGGTATTGATAATCCTCGATATCAGGCGTAATATCTATGATAAAATTGTAACTCCGCATATCGCCCAAAAGTCGTACGAAACAACGTTCGTTAAATTTGACAAATTCCTTGGCCAGCCTGATTTTATTTGTGGAGGCGTCATTCATCATATCCCGGATAAAGACATCCCCGGGAATGCCGGCAATATGTTCTTCCACCATGGTATCCTGGTGGGTAAAAAAATGCATCCGGTTGGGGGAGAGGAGATGTTCCAGTTCCAGTCCATAAATACGCGACGCATCGGCAATTTTAATGTAGTAATGATCGTAGTTGTCGTTGTACTTATTGACGATCCGGATGCGGAAGGGGTTTGAATTCCCAAAGGTGCAATAGTCAATCCGGGCTACATCGAGGTGTTTGGTAAAACGAAGGTCGCCCTCGGTCTTTAAAATGGCATAAATGTCCAGTAAACCCTTCCGGATATAGTCCCATTCCCGACTATCATATAGGGTCTTTTCCCAAAGGGTCTCTTTGCCAAATTTATCCCGTAAGGGAACTGAAAAGGTGAATTGATGAAGATCACGATAGCTGACGGGTAGTTTGATATCCCGGCCGACATTTTTCAGGTAAGAGCGCAGGTTCGCCGAAACCGGGTACATCGGTTTCTTTCGGGATGGTTTGTCACTTTCCTTTCCCTCCCGGTTGCTCGTATTGTCCATGAAATGCACCGGGAGGGAAATTAAGGAAAGTAAAGGAGAATTCTTTTTTTGGGCCTCAACGATTGAATTCGGTTTTCCAGGATCTGGATGTCTTCAAAGGATTGGATAAAACGGGACTGTCAATGTGGTTCTTCAGGATCGGATCGGTAGGTCTTCAAAGGATAGAGAAAAAAAGAAGTTGACTGATATTGGATTTTTCTCTGGTTTTTTAAAAGGATGTTGGATGGTTCGTTTAACGCTGGTTTTTTTGGATTTGGATTGAGATCGATATTTCTATCAATCAACTTCTGACACAAAAGTATATCGGATGAGATTAACCGCATAGAGCAAAATTTCTAATTTTTTTAACGATAGAAACAACATGCGGATTAGGTAGAACTGCTTGGCTGGGGAACGTAAGATTACGATGGGGGGGGGGAGATGACTGATGACAGATGACAGATGACAGATGACGGAGGACGGATGACAGATGACTGAGGACAGATGACAGATGAAGGATGTTGGATGTTGGATGGCGGAGGTTGCTGTGCGAGACCTCTGGTCTCGCACCGTTCTCCCGTCGCCTCTGGCGACAAAAAACTGCATATTATTAAGATGGTATTTGTCTTTAATCGCGTCGCCAGAGGCGACAAGATAATCGTGCGAGACCAGAGGTCTCGCACAGCAACCTCCGTCATCTGTCCTCCGTCATCCGTCCTCCGTCATCTGTCCTCCGCCCTACTTCGTCAACGCCTGTAGCAAATCATACTTGGTGACAATATGAAAATGGCCGGCTTCATCCCTAGCCAACACTGCTCCATTGCCTTTATTGATCATTCCGCTTAGTCGCTCCACGGGCGTGGAGAAGTCAACCAGCGGGTAGGGCGCTTCAAGGAAGGAGGCTACTTTTTCTTTTCGCAGATCGGGGTTATCAAATAATTTTTGAAACAAACCACTTTCGCTGATCGCGCCTACCAGTTGTGCTTCGTTCATGACCGGGATATGTTCAATATCATATTTCTTCATCAAAGCAACTGCTTCGGCTACGGTTTGTTCGGGGGTGAGGGTGATGAGTTTTTTGGAGCCACGCGAGCTGATGATATCCTTAAAGGTCTTTACATCTAAAAAGCCCCTTTCGATCATCCATTGGTCATTGTAAACCTTGCCCACATAGCGGCTGCCGTGGTCATGGAAGATACAGACCACGAGATCGTCCTTTTTCAACCGGTCTTTTAATTGTATCAGCCCCTGAACACAACTGCCTGCGGAATAGCCACAGAATATACCTTCTTCACGGGCCAGTTTACGGGCCATAATAGCTCCATCCTTGTCCGTTACCTGTTCAAAGTGGTCGATCACACTCATGTCATAATTCTCGGGGACGAAGTCCTCTCCAAAGCCTTCAGAAAAATAAGGGTGTACTTCTTTCATATCGGCAACCCCTGTCCGGAAGTATTTGGTAAGCAGGGAACCGTAGACATCAATGGCCCAAATCTGGATATTGGGATTTTTCTCCTTCAGGAATTGAGCCGTTCCGGTCACGGTTCCTCCGGTACCGGCCGTAACCACCAGGTGAGTGATCTTTCCATCCGTTTGCTCCCAGATCTCCGGGCCCGTACTTTCATAGTGGGCCAACCGGTTGGCCAGATTATCGTATTGATTACAGAAAAAAGAATTGGGAATCTCCTGGTGCAAGCGGCGGGCAACTGAATAATAGCTTTGCGGGTCATCGGGTTCTACATTGGTCGGGCACACGATCACTTCGGCACCTACGGCTTTCAGGATATCTACTTTTTCCTTGGATTGCTTATCGGTGGTAGCGAAAATGCACTTATAGCCTTTGACCACCGCAGCCAGGGCCAGGCCCATTCCGGTATTTCCCGAGGTACATTCAATGATGGTGCCACCGGGTTTGAGTTTACCTTCTTTTTCTGCCACTTCTACCATCTTCAGCGCCATCCGGTCTTTGATGGAATTACCCGGATTAAAATAATCGACTTTGGCCGCCACCAGACAAGGGAGATCGCGGGTAATCTTGTTCAAACGGATCAAGGGAGTATTGCCAATCGTTTCGAGAATGTTGTTCTTAATATTCATGGGTGCATCGTTGGGTAGGGGCAAAGGTAGGGATTACAAAAAAAAAGGCCCTCCCTGCGAACAGAAAGGGCCTACCGGACTTAATGCAATGAACATTAAGCTTCTTTATGTTTTTTATCTCGTTGATTGGCCAGGTAGCGGTCGAGGAGCATAAGTCCCAGTATCGCGTTAGCCATCATGAACACGTTGACGAAAGTATTATTAAAGATCTTGCTCAGGTCTACCTTATCCATTCCCACGGACAGGTTTGAGCTACCCGGGTCTGTCCAGTCGATCTGGGCAATGGCATAAATTGTAAAGGCCAGTATCAGGGTGATAAAAAAGGCTGCAATACCCCAGATGATCTTTTTATTGATATACTTGCCTGCTGCCGGGGCGATCTGATGCCTGGCGATTTCCTCCATGACGTTTTTAGTAAACCGCAGGGAGGGTTCTTCTATTTCCACAGATCGGATCCATTGCTGGGTTTCCAGCAGTTCCTGATATTTCTCCTTCCATTCCTGCTGGGAGGCGATAAGTTGCTCGATCTGGCTTTTTTCGGCCGGAGATGAGATACCATCAATGTATTCCCAGAGTTGCTGTTCCATGATTTCCTTCGGTTCCATACACGCTTTATTTATAATTAATGAAGGTCACTTATTTCTTGTGCAAAATGTGTTTCCATTTTCTCTTTCAGTCTTTGTCTTGCCCGGTGCAATCGTACTTTAACAGTATTGGGCTCCAAACCCATGATCTGTCCGATCTCTTCCAAACTTTGTTCCGCTTTGTAGAACAGGGTGATCACTTCGGCATCGTCGGGACTCAACATTTTGATGGCCCGGGTCACCATGTCCAGTTTCGATTTATGTTCTACCTGATTAGCGCTAAATCCCGAATCAATATTGTCTGCCCTTTCAAATACATGTTCATTATCCAGCGAATGGATCTCCAGTTTCTTCTTTCTCAGGTGGGTGATGCAGGTGGTGTTGACGATGGTGTACAGCCAGGTGCTGAATTTAGATGCCCCCCGAAAGTCAGCCAGGTTTCGGTAGGCCTTTATAAATATATCCTGAGCTATTTCCTCCGCTTCCTCCCGACTCTTGATAAAACGCAGCACCAGGGTGAAAACATATCCTTTATACTGCTCCACCAGGTCGGCAAATGCGGCCTGATCTCCCTGCAGTACCCTGCTAATGAGCTCATTATCATTAAGTCCGGTGGTCATCTGTTAGTTTAGACGCTGTTTAAGGTGCTTGGGTTACAGTTTAGTGAAATCTATAATTTCTAAAAAAAGCTGTAACCTCCGATCTTCACCCGTAGTCATATTCCCAAAAGCAACACAATTTATTAAATTCAAAACTTACAATTATGCATGGCGCTGAAATGTTGATCCCCATCCTGATTCCTCTGGGAGCATTTGCAATGGTGTTTGGGATCGTCTATCTGAAAAGCCGCGAGAATATGGCAATGATCGAGAAGGGATTGAATCCCAAAGAGTTCGCTAACCGTCCCGCCCCCTATCGCAACCTGAAAAATGGTTTGCTTTTCCTGGGTGCCGGTGTTGGTCTCCTCATCGCCTATCTGCTGGATACCTATACATTGCCTTATGAAGTTGAACCCGCCGGATTATACTTTGCCCTGATCGCCATCGGTGGTGGCGCCGGACTGGTAGCTTCGTATCGGATCGAGAAGAAAGAGTTGTTGGATAAAGGGGGGCGTGAAGCGTGAAATTCGTGAGGCGTGAGTTTCGTGAGGCGTGAGAGGTGAATGGTGAATAGTGAATAGTGAATAGTGAATGGTGAATGGTGAATGGTGAATGGTGAATAGTGAATCTGGTAAACTTATAATTGATTGCCAATATTATCAATATCAAAAACCTATTCACCATTCACTATTCACTATTCACGTCTCACGCCTCACGTCTCACGCCTCACGTCTCACGTCTCACGCCTCACGTCTCACGCCTCACGTCTCACGCCTCACGCCTCACGCCTCACGAAACTCTCACCTCACTTCATTGCTGCCTTCACCACCGGATCCGTACCATTTATCACTTCATAAAATCCGGTATTTCTCCACTTATAGCGGGCGAGACTGGCCGTAAAGCGTTTAAGCACCGCCTCCTTATCATGCGCGGTCACTTTATTCAGATCAAGAGTGTCTTTTGCCGCCTCAATTACGAGGTCTTTCCAAAGCTGATTGGGTGTTTTAAATCCTTTCCGAAAAGCCTCCGGTGAAGGAAACTGATCGATCTGCTGGCGGTTCTGGATATAGTAATTGTAAACAAAACTGCTAAACTGGATATCATAGAGAAAATCCGCCACATTCCCGGCAATATGACTTGTATCAATGGCTACAAAAAGATCAGGCATGATTCCCCCGCCACCATATACCGGTCTTTTCTTTACAATGGTTTTATAGGTCTTGCCATTGGCGATCTTATTGCTGTCAGCACTTAGCATTTCCCCATTGCCATATCTTTCCCAGATTTCCTCAATGTATTCTTTCCGTCCATTTTCATAGGGCCGTTGAATGCTCCGACCAGCCGGGGTATAATAGCGGGCGATGGTGAGGCGAAGAGCCGAGCCATCACTCAAAGGAAATTGTTCCTGTACCAATCCTTTTCCAAAGGAACGACGGCCTATGATCTTTGCCCGGTCCCAGTCTTGTAAGGCACCTGCTACTACCTCACTCGCACTGGCCGACAATTCATTGATCAGGATAACAAGTTCTCCTGTCTCAAATAATCCGTTTCGACGGCATTTATAGTCGCGTCGTTTGGAATGCGTCCCTTCCGTATAAACGATCAGTTTTTCGCCATCGAGGAATTCATCCACAATGTTCACTGCCTGGTCCAGCAATCCACCTCCATTGTCCCGAAGGTCAAAAACGAGTTTTTTGAGCCCTTTTTTCTGAAGAGACTCCAGTGCCTGCATAAACTCCCGATAGGAGGATTCTGAGAATTTATTGAGTTTGATATAACCAACTGAATCGGCCAATAAATACGCGGCGTCCACAGCCGGCACCGGTATCCTTCCGCGGGTGATGGTCATCTCTTGCTTATTGTTGCCGCGTAATACCTGTACTTTGACCGAAGTGCCCCCTTCGCCTCTGACCATTTTTCTAACCTGGTCACCCAACATATTTTTTCCAGCTACCTCGGTACTGTCAATGCGTAGGATCCGGTCACCCACATGAAGCCCTGCTTTGTCGCTGGGCCCTCCGGGAAGGACATACAGGACATGAATAGTATCAAAAAAGATATTGAACTCGATTCCGATACCCTCAAAATTTCCGGCAATTTCTTCATTCACCTGTTGCAGGTTGCTGGAAGGGATATAGACCGAGTGGGGGTCCAGGTGGTTGATCATTTCCTGGATGGCATCGTATTGCATCGAATCGGTACGAACCGTATCCACATAGTTCGTTTTTACCACATCCATGATCTCCTGAAGGGAGGAACGTTTGTCCCGTTTCAGAAATCCACTCACGGAGGGGGTGGTTTCGCGGAGGCGAAAGCCAAAATACATTCCCCCTATCAGCACTACAGCGAACAGGAGGGGTAACCACACCTGTAATTTTTTATTCCTCATCGTCTTGCCTTTCTTTGTAAATTGTTTGCAAAATAACTGATTTGAGCCGAACCCAGGTCAACTCCCCAGTCCTTAAAACAACACAATAATTGCGAAGTTCATGCCAGAGACGATAAAATTGGTCGCTGATAGCGGGGCTACCAAGACAGAATGGTGCCTGCTGGAGGGAAAGAAGAAGCGAACGATCATTACCCAGGGCATTAGCCCTTATTTCCTGTCGCCACAAGAGATAGAAAATGTATTGTTAAAAGAATTGGTGCCCAAGCTTAAGAAGCAAATGCCGGACGATATTTTTTATTATGGTACCGGTCTCGCCAATCCGGATAATGTCCGCCTCATAAAAAAAGTTTTGCGAAAGGTCTTTCCTGGTGCCAAAGCCCATGCCGACCACGATATGATGGCCGCGGCACGGGCGCTTTGTGGCGATGAAAAAGGGGTAGCCTGTATACTGGGTACCGGCTCTAATTCCTGTTTTTTTGATGGAAAGAAAATGGTGCGTAACCGCCCGGGACTGGGCTATGTATTGGGCGACGAAGGCAGTGGGGCCTACCTGGGTAAAAAAGTAGTGCAATATTATCTCTACGAAACCTTTGATGAAGAACTTACCTACCGCTTCAATATCAAGTATGCCACCAACCGGATGGAAATACTGGATCATGTCTATAAAAAACCATTCCCCAACCGGTATCTGGCGGGTTTTGCCGTTTTTCTGGCTGAAAACCGGGGGCATTATATGGTGGAGAACATCATTGAAGACGGATTGAATGATTTCTTTTATGCCCATCTGAATAAATATCCAGAAATCTGGCGTTACCCGGTGCATTTTGTGGGAGGGGTGGCTTATGGATTTAAGGATGTTTTGACAGAACTTTGCCGTACGTATGAATTTGAACTGGGGAAAGTGATGAAAAACCCCATGGAGGGACTTATTGATTATTACAGATAACAGATCGGTTATGTCTTTTGAAAAGATCACGGAGCAACCAAGCCCTTATCGTCACCTGGAAAAAATGACGGTAGGGGAGATACTTACGAATATCAACCAGGAGGATCAGACCGTACCTGCCGCGGTGGCCAGGGCCATTCCAGCCATTGAAAAACTGGTGGAAGCGGCTGCTGACCGTATGCTGGCCGGAGGCCGGCTCTTTTATGTTGGGGCGGGAACATCGGGTCGCCTGGGAGTTGTAGATGCTTCTGAATGTCCGCCTACCTATGGGGTGCCTTACGGACTGGTGATCGCCGTAATCGCCGGGGGTGAAAAGGCTATTACGATGGCTGTAGAATTTGCAGAGGACAGCCGCGAAGAAGGGTGGAATGACCTGCTCCACCATGCGGTGAATGAAAAAGATTTTGTGATCGGGATCGCAGCCAGTGGAACCACCCCGTATGTGATCGGGGCCCTGGAAGAATGCAGGAAAAGAGGGATACTTACGGGTTGCATTACCAACAACCCCGGTTCACCACTCGAAGCCACAGCCGATTTTCCGGTAGTGGTGGAAGTAGGGCCTGAATTCGTTACCGGTAGTACCCGGATGAAAAGCGGAACCTCCCAAAAACTGGTCCTGAATATGATCTCTACCACCATCATGATCCAATTGGGCAGGGTAGAAGATAATAAGATGGTCAACATGCAATTGAGCAATGAAAAATTGGTGGACAGGGGAACAAAAATGGTGATGGAACGTTTGCAATTGAAAGATTACGAACAAGCGAAGGAATTGCTGCTAAAACATGGCAGTGTCCGAAAAGCGGTGGAAAGCTATGCATGATATTGAACCATTTTACAATTGGCGACACATTTATACCAGCGAAGAAGATGATCGCTCGCCCTTTTATGGACGCCTTTACTCCGAGTTTGAATTTTCCCAAACTGTTTATAATTACTATATCCATCCTCAATGGGATGAGTTTGGCAGCCGTACACTTTATCTTAAAGTGTTGATAGCCGACTATACCGAACAGTATGCCGTGATCGAATTGATCGGGGAGTGGAATGATGCCATTGAAAATGATATCATGACCCTTAAACGGGATGTGATTGATGCCTTTAATGACCAGGGTATCCGAAAATTTATCCTGGTAACAGAGAATGTGCTCAATTTCCATTCTGGCGACCCGGACTATTACCAGGAATGGTGGGAGGAATCTGCCGACCAACAGGGTTGGGTGGCCGTACTTAATATGCCTGAGGCTACCCAATACGATTTTCGAAAGGCCCGCCTCGACCGTTTTGTGGAAATGATGGAGATACCGGACTGGCGTGTCTACAAACCTTTTCATCTCTTCCGAAAGATAGATGGGGAACTTCGTTCAAGGTTATCCCTTTCCTAAGGCTTCTTTTTTTTATATTTCTTAACAATATTGAGCCTCGGTCGTTATTTTTGCAGCCGTATCTAAGTTCCTACCTCAATTTATCTGGATTATGAACTGGTCTGTAATATTTACCTCCTCGATTGGCAAGAAGATAGTGATGGCTGTAACGGGACTCTTCCTCATTACATTTTTAGTGGTCCATGCCGGCATCAATGCCTGCATTTTTAAGGATGTAGTGGATCCCACCGATGATGGGGATATGTTCAACCGTGCCGCCGATTTCATGGGCAAAACGGTTGTCATCCGCCTGATGGAAGTGGTGCTGATCGCCGGTTTTCTTGTTCATATTTTCCAGGGTTTTGCCTTGGAGAAATCGAACAGAAGCAAACGTAAACAAGGATATGCCGTAAACCTCAGTAACCGGGGAAGCAAATGGTACAGCCGTTCCATGGGACTGCTGGGTACCATTCTCTTCTTATTCCTCCTTTTGCATTGGTGGCATTTCTGGATCCCTTCCCGGTTTACCCATGCTGGTCTGGAATTGCCAGTTACATTATCTAATGGACGAGTATCGCATGATATGTTCACCCTGATGCAGGTAACCTTTTCCGAGTGGTGGGTCGTGATTGTGTATGTGCTGGCTTGCGTATCGCTGGCCTATCACCTGCTGCATGGTTTCCAGAGTGCCTTCCGCACCCTGGGGGTATCAAATTCCCGATACATGGGGCTGATCCGTGCTGCCGGGGTGGGTTATTCCATCCTCATTTCATTGGTCTTTGCCCTCATGCCCATCAGTATGAAACTGGGCTGGGTAGGAAAGGCCCTTTGATCCTGAATCCAAAATCATCACATAGTCAAATCTTCAAACCGGATTATGCTTAATTCAAAAATACCCGCAGGACCTTTAGAACAGAAGTGGTCGGATTACAAAGGACATGTGAAGCTGGTCAACCCCGCGAACAAACGCAAACTGGAAGTGATCGTTATCGGTACCGGACTGGCCGGTGCATCAGCCGCCGCCGCTCTTGGCGAATTAGGTTATAAAGTAAAAGCGTTTTGTTTTCAGGACAGTCCCCGTCGTGCCCACTCGATCGCTGCACAAGGCGGGATCAACGCTGCCAAAAATTACCAGAATGACGGAGACAGTGTCTTCCGTCTTTTTTATGATACGGTAAAAGGAGGTGACTACCGCGCCCGTGAGGCCAATGTACACCGCCTGGCCGAAGTAAGTACCAATATCATTGATCAATGCGTGGCGCAGGGTGTACCCTTTGCCCGTGAATATGGTGGCCTGTTGAGCAACCGCTCCTTTGGTGGTACACAGGTACAAAGGACCTTTTATGCTGCCGGACAAACAGGGCAGCAATTGTTGATCGGCGCCTATCAGGCCCTCGAAAGACAAGTCTCTCTGGGTAACGTAGAAATGTACAATCGCCACGAAATGCTGGAGGTGGTACTTATTGATGGCAAAGCCCGGGGGATCATTGCCCGCGACCTCGTATCAGGTCAGCTCGAACGCCATTTCGGTCATGCCGTATTGTTGTGCTCCGGCGGCTATGGTAACGTATTCTATCTTTCTACCAATGCCATGGGTAGCAATGTGACCGCCATTTGGAAAGCACATAAGAAAGGGGCCTATTTTGGAAACCCCTGCTTTACCCAAATACATCCCACCTGTATCCCCGTGTCGGGTGATCACCAGAGCAAACTGACACTGATGTCAGAATCGCTCCGGAACGATGGCCGTATCTGGGTACCCAAAAAACAAGGAGATAACCGTCATCCGGGGCAGATACCCGAAGAGGAAAGAGATTATTACCTGGAGAGAAGATATCCTGCGTTTGGTAACCTGGTTCCGCGTGATGTGGCCTCCCGCGCTGCGAAGGAAAGATGTGATGCAGGCTTTGGTGTGGGTACCTCCAAACAAGCCGTTTACCTGGATTATGCAGATGCCATCAAACGGTATGGTCGCATTGAAGCGGGTAAACAAGGCCTTGCCAATGCCGACGAAGCCACCATCATTAAAATGGGGAAAGAAGTGGTCAAAGAAAAATATGGTAACCTCTTTGATATGTACGAGAAGATCACCGGCGAAAACCCCTACGAAGTGCCGATGCGGATCTATCCCGCCGTACACTATACCATGGGAGGAATTTGGGTGGATTATGAACTAATGACAACCATTCCCGGTTTATATGCATTGGGTGAAGCCAATTTTTCTGATCATGGAGCTAACCGTTTGGGTGCTTCGGCCCTGATGCAGGGGCTGGCCGACGGATACTTTGTGATCCCCTATACATTGGGTAATTACCTGGCTGATGATATTCGCACCAACTCGATCCCGACTAATCACCCGGCCTTTGAGGAGGCAGAAAAATCGGTGCGTGACCGTATCGAAACGCTTATGAATATCAAAGGAACGCAAACCGTAGAGAGCTTCCACAAGCGTTTGGGTAAGATCATGTGGGACAAATGCGGAATGGCCCGCAATGCCGAAGGATTAAAACAAGCGATTGCGGAAATTCAACAGTTGAAAAAAGAATTCTGGAGTGATGTACGTATCCCCGGAGAGATCAATGAAATGAATACCGAATTGGATAAGGCCAACCGCGTGGCCGATTTTATTGAACTCGGCGAACTGATGTGTCTGGATGCACTCGACAGAAATGAAAGCTGTGGGGGACATTTCCGCGAAGAAAGCCAGACCGAGGAAGGAGAGGCCAAACGCAACGACGAGCAATATTCGTATGTATCTGCCTGGGAATATAAAGGCGATCACCAATGGCAATTACATACGGAAGAACTGAACTTTGAAGTAGCGAAACCCACTCAAAGAAGTTATAAATAATACCAAAAAGCTAATAGCTAAAGGCTAATAGCTTTTAGCCCCTAGTAATAAAAACCGAATTTCGACTATGGAACACAAAAATATCAACCTCACGCTCAAAGTTTGGAAACAGAAGAACAGCAATACATCCGGGGAATTTGTGACCTATGATGTGAAAGACATTTCGACCGAAATGTCCTTCCTTGAAATGTTTGATGTATTGAATGAACGTCTGATCCGTGAAGGAAAGGAACCGATCGCTTTTGATCATGATTGTCGGGAGGGTATTTGCGGAATGTGTTCCATGTATATCAATGGTCGTCCCCATGGACCATGGCATGCTACCACCACCTGTCAATTGCACATGCGCGCTTTTCAGGATGGAGAAACGATCGTGGTTGAACCCTGGAGAGCCAATCCATTTACTGTGATCAAGGACCTGGTGGTTGACCGTAGTTCATTTGACCGGATCATTCAGGCCGGTGGTTTTATTTCAGTAAATACGGGGAATGCGGTAGATGCCAATGCCATTCCCATTGAGAAGGATAAAGCAGATGCCTCCTTTGCTGCAGCCGCCTGTATCGGTTGTGGTGCCTGCGTAGCCGCCTGTAAAAATAGTTCGGCCATGCTCTTCCTGTCCGCAAAAGTGACCCATCTGGCCATGTTGCCCCAAGGGTCGCCCGAACGCCGGAACAGGGCCCTGAACATGATCGCCCAAATGGATAAAGAAGGATTTGGTGCCTGTACCAATACCGGTGCCTGCGAGGCCGTCTGCCCCAAGGAAATTTCCCTGGCCAATATCGCCCGGTTGAATTCAGAATACCTGATGGCTGGGTTGACAGCAGACTAAGAATGAATGCCAGATCTCGCAGATTCCACGAAATCCGTGGAATCTGTATTTCGTTCCGGTCATCCAATTTTTCCGGCCAATATTTATCACTTTCGTATATTCAGGCATCAAATTTTTAAATTATGCCTGCCTACAAACTTCTGCCCGCAGCCCTGCTATTTCTATTGGCTTGTAATAATCAAGACACCGTGAAAAGAGAACCATATAAATGGCCCGAGGGTATAAAACCCCCTGTAGCCGAAAAAATCGATACGGCCCTGGTGGCACATGGTGATACCCGGATAGACGAGTATTACTGGATGAACGATTTCTTTAAGAAAGGCCCCCGAAGCGCCGAAGTAGTCAAATACCTGGAAGAGGAGAACAAATACCTCGACACCATGATGGCCGGTGCCAAACAACTTCGGGAAGATCTCTTTACAGAGATGAAAGGCCGTATCCAGGAGAAAGATGAATCAGTGCCCGTGCTGAACAATGGATATTACTACTACAGCCGGACCGATGAAGGCAAGCAGTACTACAAATATTGCCGCAAAAAAGGATCGTTGGATGCGCCGGAAGAAATGCTGCTGGATGCCGATAAATTGGCCGAAGGCCATGGCTATTTCGCGGCCTCGGGTTACAATATCAGCCCGGATAATAAGTTGATGATCTTTGGTCTCGATACCATCTCCCGCCGCCAATATGTTCTGCAGGTAAAGAACCTGGAAACAGGGGAGGTCTATCCCGAAAAGATCACTGGTACCAGTGGTTCTGGTGCCTGGGCCAGTGACAATAAGACTTTCTTCTATGGAGAAAATGATCCCGTAACCTTGCTGACCAAACGGATCAAGAAGCACGTGCTGGGAACGCCCGTTTCATCGGATGTGGTGGTGTATGAAGAAAAAGATCCCGCCAATTATATCGGCGTTTATAAAACCAAATCACGCCGCTACCTGGTTATTTATTCCAGCGCAACGCTTTCGTCTGAGTTCCGCATCCTTGACGCGGAAACACCAGATCAGCCGTTTAAAGTTTTCCAGCCACGGATGAAAGATGTCCTTTACGGGATTGACCATTGGGGAGATAAATTTCTGGTGACCACGAATATGAATGCCAAGAATTTCAAACTGATGGAAACACCGGTGACGGCTACCACCAGTGAGAACTGGAAGGATGTGATCCCACACCGCGATGATGTATTGCTGGAAGGGGTGGACCTTTTCCAAAACTATTGGGTGATAACAGAACGGAAAGAAGGTCTGCTGCAAATGCGGATCCGTGATGTAGCAACAGGGGCTGAACATTATCTTGATTTTGGTGAACCCGCTTATGCGGCCTATACAAGTTCCAATCCGGAATTCAATACGGAAGTGGTGCGGTATTCTTATACGTCCATGACCACTCCCAATTCAGTGTTTGACTATAACATGAAAACAAAGGCAAAGGACCTGAAAAAGGAACAGCCGGTATTGGGTAATTTCAATAAAGCGGATTATAAAACCGAACGGATCATGGCTGTTTCCCGCGACGGGGTAAAAGTGCCAGTGTCCCTGGTGTATAAAACCAGTATGTTTAAAAAAGATGGATCCTCTCCGTTGCTCCTGAATGGATATGGTTCTTACGGCAGTAGTTCGGATGCCTATTTCAGCAGCGCCCGATTAAGCCTGCTTGACCGGGGTTTTGTATTCGCCATTGCACATATCCGTGGTGGACAGGAAATGGGCCGTCAGTGGTATGAGGATGGCAAGATGATGAAGAAGATAAACACCTTTAATGACTTCATTGATGCAGGAAAATTCCTCATCAGTGAAAAATATACAGGCCAGGGACATTTGTATGCCGAAGGAGGCAGTGCTGGTGGTTTACTCATGGGTGCTATCGCCAATATGGCCCCTGAACTTTGGAACGGTATCATTGCAGGAGTTCCCTTTGTGGATGTGGTCACCACCATGTCCGATCCCAGCATACCCCTTACCACCAACGAATACGATGAATGGGGCAACCCGGCCAATAAGGAATCATATTTCTACATGAAATCCTATTCACCCTACGACAATGTGGAGGCAAAAGCCTATCCCAATATGCTGGTGACAACAGGGCTTCATGACTCTCAGGTTCAATATTTTGAGCCTGCCAAATGGGTGGCGAGAATGCGCGCCAAAAAGACCGGAAATGGAATTTTGTTGTTGAAAACCAATATGGAAGCGGGACATGGTGGAGCTTCCGGTCGATTTGATGACCTTAAGGAAACCGCCCTTCAGTTTGCCTTCCTTCTTTCCCTCGAGGGAATTAATAAATAGTTATTCTCCTGGCGCCCCTTTGTGCCTTTGCGTCCTGGCGGTTAAACTTTACCGCTAAGGCGCAAAGACGCAAGGGGACGCCAGGAATTAATAAACCACATGAATGTGAACGATTTACGCAATAAAATCCTCAATTTTACGCTTAGTATAAAAATGGCTGCTTTTGTATCGAAAACGGCTGATACTTGGTCTAATATTCCTATGGCTCTTCGCACTGGATACCAAGGCACAGGTTCCGGAAGATAAACCGGTACTGGCCAGGTCCAATCTGCGCCAGAGAGTTATACCCCTTTCTCCAACCGATACACTCCTGATTGATTCGTTAAGCATTATCCCCGGCACCTTTTCGATTGATCGCATTGCTCCCGACACCTATACACTCGATGCTATTAATGCCTTATTGGTTTGGAAAAAAAGACCTGCCGATCCAACCATCACAGTTACTTATCGGGTATTTCCTGGAAAGATCAATCCGGTTACGCAACGCCTGAATTTTGACAGCATCAGTTATAAGTTTTACTACGAACCAAAGACATTCCGTTACGGTCCTGAAACCCCTGAACGCGGGATCTTTGATTTTGGGAATATCCAATATAACGGGAGCTTTGACAGAGGCATTTCCTTTGGAAACAGCCAGGATGCCGTGGTCAATTCCAACCTGAACCTCACCTTGAATGGAATGTTAGGGGATAGCATCGAGATCAGCGCAGCTATCACCGATAATAACCTTCCCATTCAACCAGATGGAACTACACAACAGCTAAATGAATTTGACCAGATATACCTCCAATTCAAAAGAAAGAATTGGCAGCTCAATTTGGGAGATATCGATATCCGGCAAAATCAGTCTTATTTCCTCAATTTTTATAAACGCTTACAGGGAATTTCCTTTCAGACGCAATCTGCCCCCGGTGCAAAGACCCGTTCAAAAACACTGGTCAGTGGCTCCATTGCCAAAGGAAAATTTACCCGTAATGTTTTTCAGGGACTCGAAGGGAACCAGGGACCATATCGGCTTACCGGTGCCAACAACGAACTTTATTTCATTGTGCTGGCTGGAACAGAGAGAGTGTTCATTGATGGACAATTATTGCAAAGGGGGGAAGACCAGGATTATGTTGTGAACTATTCCACCGCTGAAGTGACCTTTACCCCCAAACGCATGATCACCAAGGATAGCCGTATTCAGGTGGAATTTGAATATGCGGACAGAAATTATCTGAATGCCAATCTTTACCTGGCGCAGGAATTGGGTTTTGGGGAGAAATTCACCTTGCGTTTCGGGGCATTTAACAACAGTGATGCACGCAACTCATCCATCAACCAGGTACTGTCTACCGAACAAAAGGCTTTTCTGGGTACCCTGGGTGATTCCATTCAAAATGCATTATACCCCTCGGCCATCTTTGATACCGCCTTTGATGCGGGTAAGGTTCTATATGAGAAAGTTTATTTTAACAACGGGACAGGGCTTGATTCTTTTTACCGGTATTCTACAGATCCTTCAGTGGCCTTATACAATCTGTCTTTTATAGAAGTAGGTCAGGGTAAAGGAGATTACGCCCCCGACTTCAACGGGGCCAATGGAAAAGTGTTCAAATATATTGACCGGATATCGGGTGTAAAACAAGGAAACTTTGACCCTGTTATCCTGTTGGTCACACCCAAGCGACAACAGGTATTCAGTCTGGGGATGGATTATAAGTTAAGCAAAAACACTTTGCTAAAAACCGAGTTGGCGATGAGCCGATATGATCCAAATACTTTTTCAAAAGTACACAGTGGGGATGACCAGGGATTTGCCGCGAAATTCACGATCAATTCAAATAAGGAGTTAAGGCCAGCCAGTCCCGGACGGTTAAGACTCGCCACCGGATTTGATTACGAATATGTGCAGAGCCGATTCAAGCCCCTCGAGCGACTGCGGAGTGTGGAATTTGCCCGTGATTTTGGTTTACCCCTGAATGTAACCGCTGCCAATGAACAAATATTTCGCGGATCGGCACGATTGCAGGACAATAAAAACCATAGTCTGGATTACCGTCTTTCGCATTACCGGAGAGGGGATATCTATTCAGGTTGGCAACAGGCTATTCAACACAATGCGAACTGGAGCGGTTGGACCTTCAACAATCAGTTCATGCTGACTCAGTTCAATGCGGATAATAGCCAGGGAGCCTACCTGCGACCGGTAATTGACCTCAGCAAAAAATTCACCAAACTCAAAGATTGGCGATTGGGTGTAAACTACGCGGTGGAGAATAATACCGTGAAAAGCAAAGCGACAGATACACTGACCCCCTTGAGTTTTTATTTTGATACCTATACCATTTACCTGCGGTCGGATGAACAGAAAAAGAACCGGTATGGATTAAGTTTCTTCTCCCGTTCGGATAAATACATTTCCGCGAAGGAATTCATACGCGGCGATCGCAGTTATAATTTTTCGCTCAGTACCGAGCTAAGGGCCAATGATAAACACCAGGTCGCCTTTAATGCCACCTATCGAAAATTAAAGGTACTCAACAGCATTTCACCTCAAAAAGAAGATGAAACGGTACTGGGACGTGTCAAGTATGAAGTCAACAATGAGTTCAAAGGCCTTTTCTCGGGCTATGTACTGTATGAGTTAGGAACAGGGCAGGAGCAACGCCGTGATCTTACCTATCTTGAAGTACCTGCCGGACAAGGTGAATTTACCTGGAATGATTATAACAATGATGGTATCCAGCAATTGAATGAATTTGAACTGGCGCAGTTTACCGACCAGGCCAAATTCATCCGCATATTTACCCCCACCAATCAGTTTCTCAAGGCCAACTATATTCAATTCAACTACGAAGCCAGTTTTAATCCACGGGCGATGTTCAAGACATCGGATCTGAAGGGAATGAAAAAATTATTGTCACGATTGAATTTCCGTTCCAGTTTTCAGGTTACCAATAAATCCGTCTCCAAAGGTGGATATGAGTTGAACCCTGTAAAATTATCCCTGCAGGATACTTCGCTGATCACCCTGGGATCTGTTTTCACCAATATCTTTTCCATTAACCGGCAGAGTTCTGTCTGGGTGCTTGATTTTACTTCCAATATCCGGAATGATAAATCTCTATTGACCTATGGATATGAAAGCCGCCGAAGGAAAGAATGGGGAACCCGTTTTCGATGGAATATCAGTCCCTCATTCCAATTGGACCTGGCGGGTAAAAAAGGCGAGAACGGGTTGTTTACCCCTGGTTTTGCCAACCGAAACTATGATCTTGACCTGATCACCCTGGACCCACGGCTGACCTTTTTGAGAAGCACCAAATTTAAGTTCATGACCGGGTACAGGTTTGATCGGAAGGAGAATGATCCTGTATATGGGGGAGAGGTATCCATTTCCCATGCCATTACTCTTGAGACAAAATACACAGTGCTTCAAAACTCGGCCATCATGGCCAAGATGACGGTGAATAATATCAAATACGATCATCCGACCAATACCACAGTGAGTTATATCATGCTGGATGGGTTATTACCCGGTCGAAATTTCCTTTGGACACTTGACTACACCAAGCGGTTATTGAATAATGTGGAATTAAACCTGCAATATGAAGGCCGAAAACCCGGTTCGGCCAGAACGGTCCATGTGGGCAGGGCGACAGTAAGGGCCTTGTTTTAGTTATACGTTAAACCGGAAATGCATCACATCCCCATCCTTAACTATATACTCTTTTCCTTCGATCCTGAGTTTACCTGCTTCGCGGCAAGCAGCTTCTGATCCGTACTGTACAAAGTCGGCATAGGAAATAACCTCTGCTTTGATAAACCCTTTTTCAAAATCTGTATGGATCACGCTCGCAGCCTGTGGGGCTTTCCATCCTTCGTGAATGGTCCAGGCACGCACTTCCTGTACACCGGCTGTGAAATAGGTATAGAGATCAAGGAGTTTATAGGTGGAGCGGATCAACCGGTTAAGCGCAGGCTCGGTCATTTTGTATTCTTCCATGAAGAGCTGACGGTCATCCATGTCTTCCATTTCCGCGATCTGGGCCTCAATGGAATTATTCATGATGATGACCTGGGCCTTTTCATTCTTTACCGCTTCGATCAATTGTTGGGAGAATTTATTGCCCGTATGCATGGAGGCTTCATCCACATTCGCCACATACAGAACGGGTTTCTCTGTCAGCAAAAAGAGATCGGCAATGGCAGGCCTTTCTTCTTTGGTAATCTCGAGTTCACGGATATTTTTACCCTTCTCCAGATGATCCTTACAGCGGATCAGCACTTCCAATTCAGCTTTGAGTTTGGGGTCAATACGCGCCTGCTTCTCGGTCTTCTGGATCTTCTTCTCCACACTTTCCAGATCTTTTAATTGAAGCTCCGTATCGATGATCTCCTTGTCGCCAACCGGATGGATGGGTCCCTCTTCCCGCAGGATATTTTCATCTTCAAAACAACGGATGACCTGGATGATGGCATCTACCTCACGAATATTGGCCAGGAACTTATTACCCAGGCCTTCTCCTTTACTTGCCCCCCGTACCAGCCCGGCAATGTCCACGATCTCGATCTGCGTAGGTACGATCCGGTTAGGGACCACCAGTTCAGCCAGTTTATTCAGCCTTTCGTCCGGTACATCCACCAGGCCTACATTGGGTTCAATGGTACAGAACCGGTAATTGCTTGCCTGCGCTTTTGCGCTGTTACTCACTGCGTTAAATAGGGTGGATTTACCAACATTGGGAAGTCCTACGATACCTGCTTGTAATGCCATGCTTTGTTTTTCAGGCGGCAAAATTACTGACTTTGCATGAATTTGACACAGAAAAGGCCCCTGTGGGGACAGGGGCCTTAATGTTAAATTAATAAGCTCTTTAATAGTTCGCCTCTGGTACATCCACCACCAGATCGTTCCAGTTCATTTTCCCTTTCAGGTTGTTTGCATTTCTACGGAATCCCCACAGACCACCATGCAGTATATAGATATTCTTGAACCCCAGTTTACGAATCAACAGGGCTGTTTTAAATACCTCATCATTCATAGAGATCGAATAGATCAGTATCGGTTTCTTTTTATCGGCCATCAGGTGACCGTCTTCCCATTGTTTGGCAGGCACATTCACGGCTTTCTTCAGGTGACCTATGTTTTCCCAGCTATCGGGTGATTTGTTTTCAAAAACCTCCGTTTTACGGATATCAATGATCAATGAATTGTCGTCGTTGATAAGGGCAACCGCCTGTTCAGGTCCTGCCATTTTGAAAGGAGAGTTCGATTGATGCCGGATAACGGTAGGGATGGAATAGAACAAAGCAGCCTCGATCCAATCTTCCAGTCCGCCATAGAGTACATTCACTTCAGTATAACCCTGTTCCACCAGAAGCCGGGCTGTTTTGGTCACATCCTCTCCAAATGCATCGATCAGGAGAAGTGGTTTATCCTGCGGTATCTTTTTAAGTGAACCCATGATCTGATCGGCTGGAATATGGGTGGCGCCTTTTATCTTCCCTAAATGATTCAGGGCTTCTGCTGAAGCAATACCCCTATAGGCAGAGTCTGACCGGGTATCAATAATAAAGAACGGATTTTTTTCAATGCTGTTTTCCATCACTGTTTTTGCCGTCAGCCAACGATAGGGGAGTCCGGATGTATAGATATCATTCAGGCAATACTCTTTTTTATTTTTTTCAGAAAGTATACGCGACATACCCCCATTGATATTGAATACCCGGCTAAAACCACTATCGCTTAAAAATTTCGAGGCCCTGCGGCTTCGCTGGCTATGGGAGCAATACAGAAAGACAGCTTTGTCTTTATAGGCATCCAATTCCTTCCAGCGTTTGGGAAGTTCGCCCACAGGGATATTGAGGGCGCCTTTTAATCGACCAATATTGGCCCCATCAAATCCTGAGGTATCGGCATATTCACCCGGACTGCGCACGTCTATAATCACATAGCCGGGGTTCTTTGTGAATGCATCACACAGGTCTTCCGGAAAAATGTTGGTGAATAGTTTATTGTCAAACCGATAGGGCTGTGCAGCAGCAGTAGCAAGCATACCCATGAATAGCAGGCATATTAACAGACGCATGGGATTGTAATTTTAAAAAAGGTAGCCATTTTTTTCCTATCAGCTGCACGAAAATGACAAAAGGCAGGTTTCAGGGGACAGAACCGGATTTTTGATTTATTTTCAGGCATTAAAGGGAAATTATGGTATTAAGCAGGATATGGTCTGCCTTTGTCATCATCGCCATTCTTGTAGCGGGAATCCGTATGGCTGGTGGAGATAAGACGATCTTCAGCCGGATGGTGGTAGGCAAGTCCTCAGATAAATATGACAGTGTTTATTATTATGCTCTGGGAAACCCTGTCAAACAGGGGTTATCTGAGAAATACGGGGATCTGCTGCGCGAGTATGGGTACCATAAAACCTCAGATCCGGTAAGGGCTACCGTACTCTTGTCGGATGGCAATCAAACTGACTCGGTTAATACCCTTCTTTCCAACCATCCCGGACTTACTTCTTTCACCTATGTTTCCATTCAGAAAAAACTGGTTCGGAAAGTGGATGGCATCATTGAAACGGCTAAGAATGCCGTCATGGATATCATTCTCCCGCTGGTGGGGATATTGGCCTTATTCATGGGTTTTTTGAATATCGCCGAAAAAGCAGGGGGTGTTCGATTCCTTTCCCGGATCATTGGCCCTTTTTTCTCCCGGATATTTCCGGATATTCCCAAAGGCCATCCGGCCACCGGGCATATGCTCATGAATTTTTCCGCCAATCTATTGAACCTGGATAATGCCGCCACACCTTTTGGATTAAAGGCCATGGAAAGCCTGCAGGAATTGAACCCTAATAAGGCCGTCGCCTCGAATGCACAGATCATGTTCATGGCCCTCCACGCTTCAGGGCTTACGCTGATACCGGTAACCATCATAGCCTTCCGGTCGGGGCTGGGGGCAGCCAATCCAACGGATATTTTTATCCCTTGCATGATAGCCACCTTTGTGGCTACCATAGCAGCCTTATTTATCGTTTCATTTAAACAAAAAATCAACCTCCTTCAACCTGTGGTATTAGGCTGGATATTGGGTATATCGGCCCTGATTGCCTTATTAGTGACCTATGTAACAAGCCTTGAAGGAAAGTCGGCCCAGGCTTTTTCCGGGGTCATGAGCAATGGGGTCATCCTGGCGATTTTTCTATTGATCGTACTGGGAGGGGTGTATAAGAAGATCGATGTGTTTGATGCCTTTGTAGAAGGTGCCAAAGGCGGCTTTGAAACCGCTGTACGGATCATTCCCTATATCGTGGGTATGCTGGTAGCCATAAGCATGCTGCGTACCAGTGGCAGTTTTGATGTGGTGATCAACGGGATCAAATATCTTTTTGCGGCTATGGGAACAGATACCCGTTTTGTAGACGGGTTACCAACTGCCCTGATCAAACCCCTAAGTGGCAGTGGTGCCCGGGGAATGATGCTGGACACAATGAAAACATTTGGCGCCGATTCTTTTGCCGGTCGCCTGGCCTGTGTGCTACAAGGATCTTCTGATACCACCTTTTATGTGATCGCGGTTTATTTCGGATCTATCAGCGTTAAAAATACACGCTATGCGGTGGGGGCCATGCTGCTTGCCGACCTGGCAGGTATAATCACGTCCATCCTTCTTGCCTATCTATTCTTCGGTTAGTATTCTACTTCGTGTCCTTCGTGCTTCTTTGTGTCCTTCGTGTCCTCCTACGCCACTCTTGCGTAGGAGGACACAAAGGACACAAAGAAGCACGAAGAACACAAAGAAAAAACCGCTCCGAGGAATCGGAACGGTCTTTCTTCTATACTGCTGCTTATGTGACTAATAATTGGAGAACGAGGTAAGCGTTCTGGCCACACCGGTGGTACCTGTAGTCTGGTATCTTCCACGGAAAATAACGGTATAGCTTCTTTTCTGTGTGGGGAAGAAATTTGACAAAGTAGCCAGGTTGGTGGTTGTACCCGTTGCCCTTACATACAAAGTGTCATTTTGCGATGCATAGGGGATAAAGGGTGTAACACCTGTGGACGGGATATTCGAGAACACGTTCGATGCACGGCGCGTAGAGTAAATATCTACATTGGGGATCGACACGGAGGAGAATATCATGTTGGCAAACCTCACTCGTGCGGTGGTATCTGTTGGTACTACGATATCATCAAATACCATTTTATACTTGACCGTTGCCAGTGTATCATAGGTAAACACAGTGTACCTTTTTCCTTTTTCAAATACGGCACTAAAGGAAATGGGGTTTTGGGCGGAAGTGCCTAATGTGTCCTTGATCAGGATCTGATTGCCACCTGGAACAACGGAGGTATAATATCCAGTCGAAGGGAACAGACCCGCATAGGCCACGGCTGCCCCTGTAACCTGTATGTTATTTACATATACATAATTACGCGTGGTACTTAATGCCGCATTATAAAGCCGGAAATAGCTCTTATCGGGATCCGTGTTGTCGGTGATCACTTTGTTGAACTCTTTCTTACAGGCGCCCAGCACAAGCACTCCCGTCAGAAGGATCAGACCACTATATTTTAAATTCATTCGTTTCATGTCCTAAGTTTTGGTTGATTAAGGTTGGGAGAACCATTGTTCTTTAGTATTGTAATCCAGTGCCAGGGCCCCGATCCGGTTCAATTCAGCCACATTGTACAGGTACTCTGAATTGTAGCGTGGGCGGGCGCGGTAAACCCATTTTCCATTGTTATTGATAAAGAGGTCCGTACCCGATGGTGGGGTGAAGCTTGTATACACTTGCACACCACCTTCCTGATCTGTAAAATGGAATCGCCTCATGTCAGTCCAGGTTTCTATGGCACCATAGCCATACAAGGCAATGTACTTCTGCAGCATGATATGCGCCAATCTAAGGTTGGCAGCAGAAGGCACGACAGCTGGATTAGCAAGGAATGCCGCTTTAATGGCCGGCGTAATTTGGTAGGCACTAGGGACTCCATCATTATATGTACCAGTGAGCATATCCAGGCTCAGGCTAATACCCAGTGTATAGGCAGCCAATGCGCCTGATTTATCTCCTTTTCGATACAAGGCTTCCGCTTTCATGAACTGAACTTCTGAGGCGGTGATTACAGGGAAGGGTGCCCCATTCTTAAAGATGTATCGGCAACCGGTATCGAGGGTTGGGGGCGTGGTGGTACCAAAAGTGCCTCCCCAGAAATTTTGAGGTTGGTCACCAGCTGCCAATCCCGAAGTTCCTTTGTTCATCAACACTCCACGGAAAGTTCCATTGGTGTTTTGACGAAGAAGGTAATAGGCCCGGGGATCTACTACAGCTGAGAAAGAGGGGTTATTCCCATTTAATAAGTCGCAAATGAATCCGGTTTGCCGCAGGGCCCCAACGTTGTTTCTGTACGGGCCATAGAAATTCGAAGTTCCGGTAATGCCCGTATTGGCAAATTTGGCCATAGCATTATCCGCATTGCTGCTCATCGCCAGGTTTGCATAGTGTATCACGGAATCGGGGTTGTATACCGATTTGTTAGACAACCTATTAAAGCTTCTTGCCAAAACAGCATAAACAAATTTCTTCCACTTCTGCACATCACCATTAAAAAAGTAGGCATCACCTTTTGCCAGGTTGGCCTGGCTGGCTTGGCCATCCGTACGATCTAAATAGGCCAATGCGGTGCGACAGTTGATTTGAACAGAATCATATACTTCTTCCTGTGTGCTGTACTCAAATGTAAGCAGGTCAACATCATAGGCCCTTTTTAAAATGACTTCACCATACATATCCGTCAGGGTAAGCCAGCTCCAGGCGCGTATGGCATAACCCACCCCTACATAATCCCATTTCTCCTCTTCTTTTCCCCAAAAAATCATCTTGTTCAGGTTTTGTCCCATACCAAAGTAATGCATTGCCCAAACCGATCCCAAAACATCGCTTGCTCCAGTCGCGCCTCCCATTTGATCGTATTGATTACCGGCTGTATTTGTTCCCCAGTATTGTACATAACGACCAACATATAAACCATCATTAGCGATACCGTATGCACTTCCGGCAGCGGCTGAACTACCAACAAAATTCCCAATAATGCCTGGCAGAAGGGTCTCCACAGGAACTTTGGTAGGTGCGTTGGGGTTGTTGAAGGCTTCGTCAATCTTCTTGGTACAGGCGCTAATCACCAAGGTCAACGTCCCAAGAGTTGCCAGTATAATTTTGAATCTATTTTTCATTTCAATTCTTTTTAATTGTTTAGAATCCGGCCCTGATGCCAAAGTTGTAGCTGACAGGTGTCGGCAGGGTTCCATAATCAAATCCAAAGGCACCTACACCACGGCTACCCGCTGAAACGCCATTCACTGCAGGATCGGCCCCTTTATAGTTGGTAAAGAGGATCAGGTCGTTCCCGGTCAGGAAGAAACCAAGACTCTTCAACCCTCTGATCTTGCTGATCATGGTGTTGGGGAAATTATAGCTGATGGAAACATCACGCAGACGGAACCAGTTAACATCCTTTTGGATAAAGGCTTCTTCAGGCCACGCACCCGTGCTGGTATAATAAGCATCATTATAAGCCGGTAAAACAGCAATGGTGTTTTTTGTCGGATTGGCTGAATTTTGTTTGCCATCATTCAGTACTCCTTCAATCACGCGGGGTGTGAAGCGGTCAGCTGTCAGGAAACTACGACCTACACCGGTAAGGAACATTTCAGTTCCATTGAAAATATCACCACCCACTTTCAAGTCCCAGAGGAAACTGAAGCGCCAGTTTTTATACCTGAAGTTGTTGATCGTACCCATAGTAAAATCGGGGTTGCGGTCACCTCTTTTTTGGAAGGTAGCATCAACAATGGGGAACCCGTTCAAGGGATTTATCAGTATGTCTCCCGCATTGTTTCTTGAATAGCCATAGGCAGTGATTGAGGTGGTAGGCCCGTTCAATACAATACCTCCTCTGGCATTACCATATAACCACGTATCAGCCAGATAGAACTCTGAAATGTTTTTGGGCAGTTTAACTACCTTATTCCACATGCGGTTGAAATTAACGCGGATATTCCATCCCCAATCACCTGTATTGATGATAGAAGCATCCAACGTAAATTCAACTCCCTGGTTACGGGTACTACCGGCATTCTGGGTATTCAAAACATATCCTGTCCCGTAACTTAAACGGAAGTTCTCAAGAATTTGGTCTTCGTTGAGTGTATTATAAAAGGCGAGGTCAATCCCCAACTTACTCTTGAAAAGCTTGATCTCAGTACCAATTTCATAGGTTTTTTGCTTCTCCGGAACGAGGTCAGGATTGTTATTATTAAATCCATATGAATAACCTCCACCAGAAGCAAAATTGTTCACAAAGACAGATTGGGTGGAATAGGGCGAATTCAAACGGGCCGTACTGGCAAGCGACGTGCGCAATTTCCAGTAACTGATGGCGCCTTTCTTGATCCCCGGAAGGAGATCTGACATGATCATACTGAGGCTGGCGCCAGGGTAATTATAATTTCTGTTTTTGGAGGGTAGGGTTGAAGCTTCTTCAAAACGATGGGTATAGTTCAGGAAGATCATGTTCTTATAACTGATTGCGGCTTCGCCGAAATAAGCCATCTGACGTATGATCTGTTGGTTGAACTCTCCAAAATTGTTACGGAGCAATCGTACACGTGTTGTCGGATCCGTATTGGAAGAGTCGGTGGAAGTAGGGGAGGTCAACTTGTTTCCCACAATGGCAAACATCTGTGTTTCATAATCCTGCCACATGGTACCCACCATTACACGGCCACTGAAATCACCGATTTTCTTCTTCGCAGTGGCGGTAATTGTGTGATTATATCCTTTGTATTTTCTCCAGTAATTATCCAGTTGACCATTGAGGGAAGAGGCAATAAAAAATGACTGGGGATGATATAGTGTAAAGCCTTCTGATTCGTAGGTATCGTACCCAAATCGGCCGGCAAGTGTTAACCAATCTGTGGGGGTAATATTGATACCCAGGCTGGCTGTATACCGGTTTGTTTCGTCTTCACTCTTATTGAATGTTGTATTAAAGAACGGGTTGTCATAGTCAGCGTTCGCGTTAGCATTGAATAACGGCAATTTTGAACCGTTGGCATCTACAAAATTGCGGATATCGTTTTCATTTGGCCAAATCAGCAAACTGAGCATATAACCACCAGCACTCCGCAATACCTTCTTATTCTCCGAGCGGACAAAAGAGATAGAGGGAATGATCTCTACCATTTTTCCGATCCGGGTGGTATTCGAAAGACGCAGGTTGATCTTCTTATAATCATTATTGGGTACTACGCCTTCCTGGTCGAGATAGGAGGCAGAGAAACGAAACACTGAATTATTTACCCCAAAATCAACTCCAAGGTTGTGTGTTTGTGTCTTACCTGTGCGGAAGAAGTTGTGAATATTATCATACAACTTGGTGCCTTCGGGAATAGCGGGACCAAAATACCGGAAGATATTGGACTCGGACCCGTTGGTACCATTGGTGTATTTATCAATGAATTCAGGAAAACGGGTGATGCGTTGAAACTTGAAGTTATTATCATACTGCACCGCCAGTTTGTTTGACTTGGCCTTTTTGGTGGTGATCACGATCGCGCCCGAACTGGCTTGAGAGCCATACAGCGCGGTGGCCTCTGGTCCTTTCAGGATGGTGATCGTTTCAATATCATTCGGGTTCAGGTCAGCGATCCGATTGGTATAGTCATTGTTCCGGTTGGGCCGGTCGGAAGCCAATCCTACACCCTGACCACCATTGGAGGTTTCATTCACGGTCTGGTTGTCCATGATGATACCATCCACAACGAACAGGGGTTCATTGCTCAGGGAAAGGGAGTTAAACCCACGCAAGACAATGGAGGAAGATGCACCCGCAGAACCGCTGGAGGGTGTGATGGTCAAACCTGCAGCCCGTCCCTGTAAGCCATTCAGGAAGTTTTCCCGTTGGGTTTCGGCAATTTCCTTACCGCCCAGGCTTTGTGCAGAATAACCCAACTCGCGTGGATTCCGTTTGATGTCCATGGCGGTTACCACCACTTCTTCCAGGGCCACCTCTTTGCTGGTCAGTGAAATGGACATGGTGGACGTGGAAGAGGTTACTTTTTCCTCGATGGATTCATAACCAACATAGGAGAATTGAAGCACATCGCCGGGTTTGGCGGCAATGGTGAATTTCCCGGACGCATCCGTCTGGGTTCCTGTGTTCGATCCTTTCACCTTGACGGTCACCCCGGCTATAGGGTTCTTGTCCTGGGTGGAAGTGACCACACCGGAGATGTTCTTTTGCTGTGCATAGAGGGCATTACCCCACAACAACAGAACGGCTACTAGAGCATGCAGAATTTTTCTCATAGCGAGTTTTTTAAAATAAATAGCAGTTACAGTATTTCAATGCCTTCTTCCCGGTATGCTTGCAGGGCAGGATCATCAGCGGGTAATTCGGTGATGATGGTGTCGATCTGCCCAATGGAGCAAACTTGTATGGGTTGAAGAGTATTGATCTTTTCAGCAATGGTCAGGCATACGACCTTCCGCGATGATTCGATCATCGCTTTTTTCAGTTGCACCACATCCCAGTCATTGTCGGTAATGCCATGGCCAATATCAATGGCGTTCACACCGAGGAAACAGAGGTCCGCTTTAATCTGACGGATCTTGTCCACGGCCTCGCCGCCTACAGTAATCTTGGAACTTTTGGAGATCTTGTCACCGATCACGATCACCTCAATGGTGGGGTGGTGCATATACTCCAATACGGCCGGTATGCTTCCTGTAATAAAGGTGGCCTTTAATTGCGGAGGAAGACATCTGGCCAGTTCCAATATAGTGCTGCCCCCGCCCGTCAGAATGAACATGCCATCTTCAATCAGCGATACCGCTTTTTGGGCAATGGCCTTTTTCTCTGACCGGGAATACACCTGGCTGGGGGAATAATAAACTTCGTTGAATGAGGGGGAGAGGGCACCTCCATGTACTTTGATCACCTTGCCCTGGTCGGAAAGTTCCTGCAGATCGCGTCTGATGGTATCCTCTGATACCTGGATGTCCACGCATAAACTGGATGACAGCACTTTATTGTGCAGATTCACCTGATGGAGAATGTAGGCGTGGCGTTCCCGTTTCAGCATAAGCAGTGTAGTTCCAAACTAAAAATAGGCAAATTCCCGCAAATTCCGGCAAAAAGTGGAAAAAAGCAGAAAACGGTTGGTAAAACAAAAATCCCGCGGAGACAGGTGGTGAGCTGTCTTCGCGGGATTGCGGGGAGGTTATGCTGTACCAGGTATTTACCTGGAGTTAAACGTAAACCGGATGCTAAGCCCCAGTGCCGAAGCCTCAAAATTGATATCCGGGGCTATATTTAATTCGGGTTTCCAGTCCAGGCTCAGGTTCAACGGGAGGTTGGGAAACTTATAATCCAGACCTACCACACCCTGTGCCCCCAGTAGCGGGTCGGGTTTGGAAAAGCCGATATAACCACCACCTCCGTAGAACCATTTCAATCCCTCGGTATTGTTGAGGGGCTTGTGAACTTCATATAAAACGCCCAGAGCTGTAGGATCCCCAAAAGCGAACTGAGCTTCGATCGCTGATTTTTCATTTAAAAAATATTTAAAGGTGATCGCATTGTTGACTACTGCTCCTGCCGTGCTCAGGCGTACACCCAAACCGGTCTTATAATCCTGGGCCTTTAGTCCGATGGTGGCTGCGAAAAAGGCAACCAGAAGAAAAACTAGTTTTTTATTCATTGGTGGTTTTTATATAATTCTTTAAACGAAAAATAATGCCACTAAGTTTAAATGAAATGTCAAAATCACTCGAAGAGTTCGAACCAGGTCTTGGGCCTTTTCTCCTCCAGCCACTGGAAGCCGATCAGACGCATTTCGGTGGGTGATTTTTGCCTCATTGGCCATAACACGCCTTTAACATTGTTGCGCGCCACGATGCGTTTTAATTCCTGCTCGATAAAATACACATCATACAATTCACATTCCGACTGGTTGACCCCGGTATAGGCACTGTCCTGGTCCTGTACAAAATAAATGCTTTCAGCACCACCACGGGCCCGGGCAGAATCAATGCTGCCATCCGTAAACCAGGCATCGACACGTCGTGACCGGATCTGGTTGAATATCTCCGGGTCAAGCTGCGCGGCTAAAAAGGCATTGTTAAATACCTCCATTTTATGTGCCTTCCGGTTTCGGGTAAATAATAGAATGGTATCACCCAATACCTGGTTCTTATTGGTCCATACCACAGGGTTATCGTATAACCGGAAAGTGGAGTCTTTAAAGGAATAAAACATACTGTCGCAAACCGCCTGAAGGGAATCAGAGAATATCCGCACATTTCGAAAGGCTTCAAAATAGCGGTTGGTACTGTCTTTATCATCGTTTACCTGGAGGCTGTCGCGTTGCAATGGCTCCAATTTCACTATCGTATCACGGAGTGGGGCAGTCAGGGAATCAGCAGGAGTAAGGGTTGTCGAGGTGGAATCGGATGGCGTGGCAGATAAGGAATCTTTCGCTACGGTATCTTTCTTTGCCTTCCCATACAGATCGGTCAGCCGGGCCGAGAAAAGCGTATCGGCGGTAATGAATATGGAGTCCTGATCTTCTTTGATGATCATCACCGGTTTCTGGGTGGCCAGAAAAGCGTCCTTGTTCTTATCCACAAAGATCTTATTGGCAATGACCGTTCTTCCCTGCGCCGTATCCCTGACAATGCCATTTCCTTCGATCTGAACTATCCCCAGGCTGTCATTATTATAGATCATATCACCCGTCACCTGCAGGTCACCATCATTGATAACGGACCGCCGGCCAAATTCGGCATTACCTGTTTTCAGGTTATAATATCCTTCCCGGGTATCAATCGTCCGGCCACTACTATCCCGGATAAAGGTCTGGGCAATGAACCTTGCAGTTTCATTGCCGGTATTGTAGAGAATCGAGTCGGTCTTGACATAGAACTCCGGGTTTTTGAGTTCTACATTCTTTTTAAAATATACATCCCGCAGATCGGAATAATAGACACCTTCTTTACTGGTGACGACAGTTTTGTCATTCACCACTCTTCCACCATTCTTATAGGTTCCGATCTTGGTATTGACATCATAGTCCAGTTCCTGGGTGGTCAGCACTCCTTTGCCATCCGTGAGTTTTACATTCTTTCGCAGGTTGGCCAGCCGGGTATTGATATTATAGAGCAAGTAATCGGAGTAAACATCTGTAGTATCATTATCATTCAGGTGAACTCTCCCAAAGGCTTCAAAGATGCCTGTCTTCTCATTCTTTACACAACTGTCGCACCAGAAAGTGGAGTTACCCTGTCTGAGTTTGACATTGCCAACCATGATCTGTAATTCGGTCATCGAATCGATGCGGAGAAATTCCAGTTTTTTGCTTTCCAGTACCTCTACGAGACGCACCGTATCGGCAGGGGTTAATGTAGTGGTCCTGGGTAATACCTGGGCAAATAATCCCCCTGTGAGCAGCAGGAAGAAAAACAGGAGGGTAAACGTTCGGGTCATCAGTTCTTTTCTATGATAACAGAGTCTTTGGGAGTAGGCGAAGATAAGGGGCCGCTTTTATCCTTTTTGCCAAAGACGGAAACATTAACGTACCGTTTAGGATGAGTACGTACATCATCAAGCAAGGTTTCCAGGCTCACCAGTGTATTATTCAGGTTCACATAAAGCTGCTTGTCATTAAGCAGCAGACCCAGCGATCCTTCTTTACTATCCAGTTTGGCCATTGACCCTTTTAACTGATCGAGGGTGGATTGCAAGGTGGAAAGCGTTCCTTCCAGATCGAGTTCAGCAAATTTTCGGGTGGCATTGGCGGTATTGATCATGATGGAATCAATCTGTTGATTGTTCTTCTTCATGTTTCCTGTAAACGAATTCAGGTTATTCAGCGATTGGGCCAGTGCACCGGTTTGGGTATTCAGCAGGTCTTGTAAATAAGCGGTAGTGACCATCAGATTGGCGATGATGGCTTGAATATTTCCTTTGGTATTGGGATCAAAAATCTTATTCACCGAACTCATGACCATTTTAACCGAGTCAAGCGACTCGCGCACTTTGGTCAGGGTAGGGGTCACCTGGGCTGTAACGCTCGAAAGCAGACTGGCCTGTTTGTCGGTGTGCAAAGTATCTCCCGATTTCAGGTAGGTGGTAGCATCGCCTTTGGTAATGGATATCAGACCGGTTCCGAGTAATTCTGATTCAATGGTGGCAACGGAATTGGTTGGGATATTCACATCCCGGTTCATATTGATCGTTATGATGATCCCGCTGAGATCCTTGTCCATCTCCTTGAAATCATACACCGTACCAACTTCAAGACCATTGATCTTTACGGGGTTTGATTTTTGAAGGCTACCCAGGTCAGAGAAAACGGCGTAGAGTTTCGTTTGCCGGTTGAAGACATCCTTCCCTTTCAGAAAGTTAAATCCAATGATCAGTAGGGTAAGGCCGACTATGACGAGAATACCAACTTTAAATTCGTTACTTATTTTCATTTGCCTGATTTAAAAGGGCTTGAACCCTTAATCGAGGGGCAAATTAGTAAAAACTCAGCCATTTCAGGTGTCAACTTGCTTTTTTTACCGTATTCCTGGGCATTACGGCAGCAGGTTTGGACTTGCTGGAAGGGGTGCCTCCATCCCCATTATTGCCATTTTGGCGATGATTCTCCAGCCAGGTGATATAATTCTTCACTGCATTGGTAATGCTGCCACAGATTTCTTCCTGGCCTTTATCGCTGTTGAGATAGTCTTCTTCTTCCTTGTGGCTCATAAACCCACATTCTACCAATATACTTGGCATACCCGTAGCCTGAAGTACCCAGATACCAGCCTCATTTCTTTGTTTCACACCACGGCTAAACCGGCCGGAGGACACAAATTCCTTTTCTACCATATCCGCCAGTGTAACGCTGTTCTTAAAGAATTTCTTGGCATAAAGTAATCGGAGCGCCCGGATCACCGGGTCATTTTCATCGGGGGCCACAATGGTGGAATCATCTTCCCCATACATGTCTTCAGCCTTCAGGGCATCTTGTTTCGCCTCATTTTTATCAACGGCCCATACAAAGGTCTCGGTGCCATGCGCGGGATTGGGGGAATAGGTCGTACGATAGGTACGGACCTTCCGTCTTTTCTTACCCTTTCCAACATACTTGTATCCGATCGGTGTACTGTGTTTTATCCGGGGGGCAGAATTACAGTGGATGGAGATGAAAAGGTCGGCGCCTGATTGGTTGGCAAAATCGGCCCGGTATCGAAGCCCTTCGTTTTTTGTAGCCTTATTCCCTGCCATAACATTGGTGGTACGGGTGAACAAAACCTTCAGGTCAGGGATCTCTTTTTCAAGCATTTTGCCCAGTTTCATACTCACTTCCAGGCATATTTGCGCTTCCGTGGAATAGGAGCCTTTGGCGCCTGAATCAAAACCTCCATGACCAGGGTCAACAATGATGGTGTTGACACTCTTCTGGTAGGGGGGCTCTACAAAGGAATAAAGAGCTGCGGAACTGATCAGTATCGCCAGGAAAAAAGGGACATTTCTCTTCATCATACGTTTTTTAAGGAAGGGTTAGTTTAATCTTCACAATCATTTAGGTATTAAACATTTATTTTTGCCAATTACCGTATGAATCGACTGCGCAAAATTAGTTCAATTTACTGCTTGACAGCCCTATTCACTGCTGTATTATTTTTTACACAGACGTGGAAAACTGCCGCTTATTATGCAGGCCCAGGCGATTTTTACAGCACTTTAACAAAACACCGGGATACCATTCCGGTAAAAGGACCCCCAAAAAACCTGCGCAACTCTCCCAGTGTACCTGTTTCACAAGAGCCCGCAGAGGCCAGACCAGCTGTGAACAACGCCATTTCTGCCATTGCTCCAACGGATACTGTCCCCTCTGGAAAACCAGATTCGATAACTGTCACCAGGGTCGATACCATTTCCTACAAATTATCCCGTGATTCGCTTGATGCGCCGATCTATTACGAGGCGGAGGATTCGGCGGTGGTACTTGTGGATACGGGGAAAGTATTTCTTTATGGAAAGACCAAAACGAATTTCAAGGATATCGAATTGGGAGCTCCCATGCTGGAGCTCGACCAGGAGACCCAATTGGTAACAGCCGTGGGAAGCCGGGACTCGGCAGGCCGGATATTGGAAAGGGTCCGGTTTGTTCAGGGTGAACAGGATTTCCAGAGTGATCAGATACAATTCAATCTCAAAACACAAAAAGGGCTGACCAAAAATACTTTTACCAAACAGGAAGAGATTTTTCTCCAGGCAACCAACTCCAAAAAGATCGGAGACACCATCTATGCAAGCAATGGGGTTTTGTCAACCTGTAACTATGACGAACCGCATTTTGGGTTTCGCTACAGCAGGATCAAACTCGTAACAGGCAAAGTTGCGATCTCGGGGCCTATTCATCCGGAGTTTGAACGGGTGCCCATTCCCATTTATCTGCCTTTTGGTTTCTTCCCACTCAACCGGGGACGTCATTCTGGCTTCCTTCCTCCCCAGTTCACGGTGAATGACCAATTTGGTTTAGGATTGGAAGGGATGGGGTATTACAAGGTGCTGAATGATTATTTTGATGTCACCCTACGTACCAATCTCTATTCCTATGGTGGGTGGTCGTTTGATATTCGGCCAACCTATCGCAAAAGATATCGCTACAATGGTGCCTTTAGTTTGAAATACCAGAATACGAAATTCAACTTTAAAGGGGATCCGGATTTCAACCGGGTAAAGACCTTTTTTGTAACCTGGAATCATGCGGTGGATTCAAGGGCCAGACCGGGTACTACTTTTTCCGGAAATGTGTCCGCCGGTTCAACCAAGTATAACCAATATGTGGCCTATAGCCCCAATCTGAACCTGCAGAACCAATTGAGTTCATCCATTGCCTATTCAAAAACCTGGACGGGCAAACCCTATAACCTGACACTGAGTGCCAACCATAACCAGAACAGCCGCACCCGATTGGTGAACCTGAATATTCCCAATGTAGGGTTTACGGTCAGCACCCTTTATCCCTTTCAAAAAAAGAAACTCCTTGGAACACCAAAATGGTATGAGAAACTCGGGATCGCCTATAACGGTTCCTTTACCAACTCCGTCAGTTTCTATGATACCCTGACCTATGGAAAAAATGGGATCAAACCCTTGTTAAAATATTTACTGGATACTGCTTACTATTCAGCGCGGCACAATGTACCCATCACCCTGGCCCTCCCCCCGGTTTTGAATGGAAATGTGATCATTTCCCCAGGGATTTCTTACAGCCAAAACTGGATCCAACGCACGACAGATTATACCTGGAATGACGTGACAAAAAAAGTGGACACGGCCTTCAATAAAGGTTTGTTCATAGAACAAAGTACTGGTTTCTCCCTTTCCTTTAGTACAGCTGTATTTGGTTTATTCCGTTTCAAGAATTCAAGGTTGATGGCCTTGCGACATGTCGTTCGACCTTCACTCAGTTTTAGTTTCACGCCGGATCTGAATAAACAATATCTCCGTAAAGTTCAGGTGGATACAACAGGCCGGACACTGAATTATAATGCCATTGGCGGTTCGGTATACACCTTTGCCGGTGGTCGAAAATTTGCCGGTATGAGTTTCTCCATTGACAATAACCTGGAGATGAAACTGCGGCCAAAGAATGATACCAGTGCTGCCGCCAAAGAAGGTAAGAAAGTAAAACTGATCGATGGATATGGAATTACCGGAAGCTATAACCTCTTGCTTGATTCACTGAACCTGAGTGATATTTCCATGTATGTCCGTAGCACCTTGTTTGATAAGATCAATATCACGGCCAGTGGGGTTTTGAATCCCTATCAGTTTGATTCCAGTGGATACCGTATTGCCAAATATGCCTGGCAGGGTGGTAAGTTAAAACCCGGACGATTGACGAGTGGTACCGTTTCCATTTCCACCAGCTTCCAGAGTAAGCCAAAGGATCCTGAGAAAGAAAAGAAAAGACAAGAGGAGATTGAGCAATCTTATGCAGACGATCCCTTATTGGCCGCTGATCAGCAAAGGTTGTTGGACTATATGCAACAAAATCCAAATGAGTTTGTCGATTTTAATGTTGACTGGAACCTAAGCGTGGGATTATCACTCAACTTTTCAGAACGGCTGAAACCGGATTATAGTGGGTTTCAAAAAGACATCTATTCCAGTTTGAATTTCTCTGGTGGGTTTAATCTGGCTCCTAAATGGAAACTCTCTGCCAATGGACTTTATGACCTCAAGGATACCAAACTGCAGAGTCTTCAATTGACCATTTCCCGTGAAATGCACTGCTGGCAAATGTCTATCAACGTGACGCCGGTAGGTAATTTCCGGTTCTTTAATATCAGCATCAGTCCCAAAGCATCTATTCTGCAAGACCTCAAGATCAACCGGACAAGGTCCTTCTATTCCGGGGAATAGGAGGTGTAATGCGTTTTCATGATCTCAAATACTTCGGATTTTAATTCTTCCACGGTTTTACCGGCAGGTGATACCGGAGGTAAAAAATGCATGTCCAGTTTTCGAGGCCAGAAATAAAAGGCTTTGTGGGTGGGGAGTACTTTTCGGGTATGAAAGATCACACCAGGAATGATCGCGTGTCCTGTTTCGCAAGCCAGTTTAAAGGCACCATCATAGAAGGCTTTAAGTGGTTGGTCTGTCCGGTTGCGGGTACCTTCGGGGTAAATACTCATGTGCATGCCCCTGGCAAGCACACTTTTCATTTCCTCATAACTTTTTCTCCGGCTGGCATCGCTTTTTCTATCCACCAATACAGCCCCCTTGCTGTAGTACCAACCAAAAAGGGGAATGCGGGTGAAGGATTTCTTGGCAATGGTTTTATTCGCTCCCGGAATAAAAGGGCAGGAGAGGGGAACATCCATAAAGGAATTGTGGTTGTAGGTGACAATATAGGCTTCCCCTTTTTTAAAATGCTCCCTGCCTTTTACAGTCAAGGGGCAACCTACCATTCTCAGCCAAATACTCATCCAGACCCTTGACAAATCGATGAAAATCTTTTGCCCACGTGGTTCGGGAATAAGATAGCAAGCCAGCGAAGGCCATACAAAGACAAGGAAGGTGGCAACAAAGCTAAGCAGCCCCCAAAAAGCCCATATCCTGGCAAGAATATTACGCATGAAATTTATTTTACGCGACAAAACTACCCGATTTCATAGTCCTGTTCCAATTTCCTTTTTACTTCCGGCCATTCATTTTTTAATACGGAGTAATATACTGAGGTGCGCCGCCGGTTGTTCCACATGGTCATATGGCTTCGGAGGGTGCCTTCTTCCATTCCGCCTACTTTTTCCAGTCCCTTTCTGGCACGGGTATTTTGTACATCCGTTTTGAATTCCACTCTTTCCATATCGGCTGATTCAAAAGCATATTTCATCATGGCATACTTTGCATGTACATTGATGCCGGTACTGCGAAATGGTTTACCCAACCAACTCCATCCGATCTCTACCCGTTTATCATACAGGGAAATATTACCCAGGCTGCTGGAGCCTGCGATAAATCCTGTTTTTTTCTCAATGATGGTAAAGGGCCGGCGTGTGTTTGCCCGTCTATCGCTTTCTGCCAAATCAAACCACCGATGAAGTTGGTCGGGATCTCCCAGGTTCAGCGAGAAATATTGCCACATGGATGGATCTTCCCCAGCCAGCCGGAGAAAAGCATCATAGTCACTTCTGTCAAGGGGCCGGAGGGTAACAAGCGAGGTTTGAAGTTGGAGGTCTGTTGGAAACATGGGGGAGGTGATTATAAGCTATTAGCTATTAGCTTTTGGTTAAGGTTGAAATGTAATGCAATTTCGACATTATCTTAACGGTATTGACTTTAAAAGTTATTATTGGCTTATGGCTAACAGCAAACAGCTAATAGCTATTTGCTACCAACTAACAGCACCAATCTATCGGCTCGATCCGATTCTTTACCAGATATTCATTGGCTTTTGAAAAATGTCTGTTTCCAAAAAAACCGTTATGGGCGGAAAGGGGAGAAGGGTGTGCCGATTCAAGCACCAGGTGTTTACTGGTATCGATCAGTATCTTTTTTTCCCGGGCGAATTTTCCCCAGAGCAGGAACACCACATGTTTCTTTTTTTCAGAAATGGTTTTGATGACGGTATCGGTGAAAATGGCCCAGCCGATCTTGGAATGACTCATGGGTTCGCCCGCCCTAACGGTAAGAGAGGCATTCAGGAGCAGGACGCCTTGTTTGGCCCAATGTTCCAGGTTGCCATGACGAGGAGGTTCTACCCCGATATCGGATTGAATTTCTTTGAAGATATTGATCAACGAAGGCGGGGGAGGCACACCATTAGGAACCGAAAAACTCAGTCCATGTGCCTGGCCTGCGCCATGATAAGGATCCTGGCCCAATATCACTACCTTGACCTGATCGATCGGGGTTTGGTCAAAGGCATGAAAGATCTTTGAGCCGGGAGGGTAGATGGTCTTGCCCTGGCCTTTTTCAGTCTTTATATGAAGGACGATCTGCTTGAAATAAGGTTTATCAAACTCTGCATGAAGTGCTTGTTTCCACGACCCCTCTATTTTTACGTCCATGCTGTATGCTTTGGCTGCAAGCTAAAAAAAAATTACCTTTGCACACTTGTGAGTTTTAAGGGGAATATCCCTTTCAAGCTCTTAGTTCTTTAAAATATGGTCCGGTAGCTCAGCTGGATAGAGCAGCTGCCTTTAAAAATTGGAGCCTTGAACGGGAAAGAGAACCGTTCAAGTGGATGCCACCGTATCGGTGAACCCTTCCTGTACGTGTTTACAGATGGCGATACCGAGGAAACTTTAGGTCAAGCTTTTGTAATTTGACGGATGATTTTTCATCATACAAAAAACAAAGGTGATCTTGGCGTACTGAAGGCAAAGTTGGATTTATTTAATCAAGGGTATCTCATTTTGTCACCTGAAACTGAACATGCACCATTTGATCTTGCAATATATAAGGATGGTGTATTCAAAACTGTTCAGGTAAAGTATAGGAATTTGACAAAGAGAGGTTCTCTTGAGGTGCCTTTTAGGAGTAACTACAGCAGTTCGCGTGGAGTTCGATCAAAGAAAATAGATAAAAGTAAAGTTGATGTTTACGCTGTTTATTGTCCACAAACTGATTGTTGTTATTATTTTGATCCAAAATCGTACAATGAATCAATTACTTTGAGAGTAAGTAAGTCTTTAAATCATCAATCTGTTGGAATTCATCAGGCTGATGAATTTAGAAAGGTTCCGTAGAGACTAAACGTGGCACACCTGAGATGGTGAAGTTATAGTCCAGACCCCAAATTTCGCCACTGGCGAAAGCAACGAAAGTTGTAGTAGGTACGCTAAGCAGCAGGCCATTGGTTCGAATCCAATCCGGATCACAGAAACCCCGCCATCGGCGGGGTTTTTTATTGCTTCAATCTTACTTAGATTGCTATGGAAATTCCCGCAGAAAAAATTCTCCACCCGTTTGACAATTTCAAAATTTGCAATAAGTTTGCTACTAACCACATTTGCTAAACCTGATCAGGTTTAGTCATAACCCCACTTATTTTTTACGAGATCATCCGGCCCCATTCATTAAAAACCATTAAACATGAAGTGGGTTCTACTTGTATTGCTATTTGTTTCCTGTCGGGAGAACAGTTACACCATCATTACAAAAAGTCAAGAAGGATATCGTATCCATGATCCCGCCTTTGCCTGTGATTCCCTTTTTAAAACATTCCGCAGCATTGAAACCTATTATCAGACAAAAGGCTGGGAATTGGGTTATCCTATCGGTCATGACCGGTATACTATTAAAAAAAACAGGTATTGATCTATTCACTATTCACTATTCACTTTTCTTCTCTTTTGGCCTCCCCTTAAAACCAAAATAATCTCCTACTTTTGACCGAGATTGCAACCCATGAATGATACATTTCATTACGGTATAGATTCCCTGACTCCAGCGAAGGCGCTGGACATTGCCCAGGGGAAATTAAAAGGGATTCTATCCACCCAGGCCAGGGAAAAAATTGAAGAAAGCCAACGCCAGGTATCGGCTATCGTAGAACAGGAACGAACCGTGTATGGCATCAATACCGGCTTTGGTATTTTGTCAAATACCCGGATTTCAGCCGAGGATACCACCACACTTCAGCACAAGATCCTTCAAAGCCATAGCGTAGGCGTAGGCGATCCCATTCCCATTGAGATTGCCAAGTTGATGCTCATTACCAAGGTTCATGCCCTGGCACAAGGGTATAGTGGTATCCGAATGGAAACACTGGAACGGATAAGCTGGCATATCGAACAGGATATCATACCGGTTGTTCCGGAAAAGGGTAGCGTAGGCGCCAGTGGTGACCTGGCCCCTTTAGCCCATCTTTTTCTCCCTTTGATCGGTTTAGGCGAATGCTACCTGAATGGGGTAAGGCTGGATACACACAAGGTTTTAAAACAAAAAGGAATATTGCCCCTGCAACTGGGCCCCAAGGAAGGACTGGCCCTGATCAATGGCACCCAGTTCATCCTCTCTTTTGCGGTAAAAGCTGTCCAGCGGATGCACAATTGTCTGGAGGCGGCTGATATTATCGGGGCCATGAGCCTCGAAGCACTTACCGGGACCAAGGCCCCCTTTGATAATCGTCTTCATCAACTTCGCCCTTATGCCGGAAACCTGCTGGTAGCCCAGCGGCTCAGGCTTTTACTCGAAGGTTCTGATATCATGCAGAGCCATGTGGATTGCGGGCGGGTGCAGGATCCTTATTCGCTGCGTTGCATGCCACAGGTACATGGCGCTTCGCGCAACGCGTGGTTACATTTAAAAGAAATGACACAGGTGGAGTTGAATGCCGTAACGGATAATCCGATCGTTTTCAAAGCAGATGATACCGTTAGTGGAGGAAATTTCCATGGCCAACCCATGGCACTGCCCCTTGACTATGCCTGTTTTGCCGCCGCCGAGATCGGCAATATCAGCGACCGCCGATGCTACCTGCTCCTGGAAGGTAAATGGGGACTCCCCATGTTGCTGATGAAAGATGTTGGCTTGAACTCAGGTTTTATGATACCGCAATACACCACGGCTGCTTTGGTAACGGAAAATAAAACCCTTTGTTTTCCTTCCAGCGCGGACAGTATTCCCACTTCGCTGGGACAGGAAGACCATGTAAGCATGGGCAGCATCAGCGGGCGAAAACTCAATCGGGTATTAGATAACCTGGAGTATATTCTGGCCATTGAATTACTCTCCGCCTGCCAGGCCATTGAATTCAGGAGGCCATTAAAAAGCTCGGCTGTGCTGGAGTTTGCGCATGAATATGTACGTGATTACGTGAGTTTTGCAAAGGAAGACCGAATATTTGCTGAAGATATCAATAAGGTATCCGGACTGATAAAAGAATTCGGATTGGTAGAACGGGTGAATGCTTTTGCCCATGAGCAGGGAGTACTTCTCAATGCCCACTTCGATGAATTTATTTTGTAAATCTGGTTGTAGCCAAAGCACGCTGTATTAACTGCCGCCGCGTCTGCAGCGGGAAATAAAAAATTTCATATGTCCACAATTCCCCAAACCCCTACTGGTACCGCCCTCCGTTGCAAAGGATGGATACAGGAAGCCGCCTATCGGATGCTTCTGAACAACCTGGACCCGGCGGTTGCGGAAAGGCCAGAGGACCTCATCGTATACGGTGGGAGAGGCAAAGCTGCCAGAAACCATCAGGCGCTCGAAAATATCCTGAAAGCCCTGACCATCCTCGAGAATGATGAAACCTTATTGATTCAAAGCGGGAAACCAGTTGGTATTCTGAAAACTCATCCCGATGCACCACGCGTTCTGTTGAGCAATAGTCAACTCGTGCCTCATTGGGCCACCTGGGAGCATTTTGATGAACTCGAGAAAAAAGGCCTGATGATGTATGGCCAGATGACTGCGGGTTCCTGGATCTATATTGGTAGCCAGGGCATCGTGCAGGGGACCTATGAGACCTATGCAGCCCTGGCAGATAAACACTATCAAGGCTCACTTAAAGGCACGTTGAATGTGACGGCAGGCCTCGGTGGTATGGGTGGCGCCCAGCCCCTTGCCATTACCATGAATGGCGGCGTAGCCCTGATTGCCGAAGTGGAAGAATGGCGGATCGATAAACGGCTGGAGACAAGATATCTTGATGAGAAAAGCCTGGATATAGACGAGGCTATTGACAAGGCCCTTGAGTATAAAAAAACAGGTGCCGCAAAAAGCATCGGTGTGCTGGCAAACGCTGTCAGACTCCTGGAAAGGATGGTGGAAAGGGGGATAATCCCGGATACGCTAACGGATCAAACCAGCGCCCATGACCCTTTGATCGGGTATGTGCCACATACGCTCAATAATCAGGAAGCGAATAGCTTGCGTGAAAAAGATCCGGCTGCCTATATCCAACTCAGCTACCAGAGTATGTACCGGCATGTACAATTGATGGTGCAATTGATGGATAAAGGAGCGATCACTTTTGACTATGGAAATAATATCCGGGCCCGGGCGGAAGAGTTCGAGAATGATCCAGCCAATGGAATATTGGATTTTCCAAAAGGCAGATGTTTTGCTTTTCCTGGTTTTGTCCCGGCTTATATACGTCCATTATTTTGTGAAGGCAAAGGGCCTTTTCGCTGGGCAGCTTTAAGTGGTGATCCGGCCGATATTGCAGTGACGGATGAATTGATCCTTGAATTGTTTCCGGAAAATACCTCGCTTCGGCGATGGATCACGTTGGCCAAAGAGAAGATCGCTTTTCAGGGATTGCCGGCCAGGATTTGCTGGCTGGGGCAGGGGGAAAGAGAAAAAGCAGGATTGGCCTTTAATGAACTTGTAAGAACGGGCAAGGTGAAGGCACCGATCGTCATAGGTCGCGATCACCTTGATACCGGATCGGTGGCAAGTCCCAACCGCGAAACAGAGGCCATGCTGGATGGTAGTGATGCGGTGGCCGATTGGCCACTACTCAATGCTCTGGTGAATACCGCCGGAGGAGCGAGCTGGGTATCTTTGCACCATGGGGGTGGGGTAGGAATGGGGTATAGTATTCATGCAGGAATGGTGATCGTAGCAGATGGTACCGATGCGGCCGCTGCTCGTCTGGCACGTGTACTGCGCAATGATCCGGGAATGGGGGTTATACGCCACGCCGATGCAGGGTATGATCTGGCAAAGCAAACTTCGGTGAGTTTCGGACTGAATATAGATGCTCGATTATAAATTTACCGCTGCGATCAACCATCCTGTCGGGCAATGTGAGAAACCTTAAATCACTTAAACAGTTTTTATGAATAAATGGATAACGGGTATTTTTCTCCTTATAACTATCGGAGCAAATGCCCAAATTGAAAAGGGATCAATTTTGATTGGTGGAACAGGTCGATTCTCGGCTGACAAATCAGATCAGGATGAGGCTTTTTTTAAACAAAACTACAAACAGACCCAATATGCGGTTGAACCTAAGTCGGGGATATTTGTGATGGATAAGTTAGCGGTCGGCCTCACTGTAAGTCTGCAGCACCAGAAACAGGATCAATATGTGTATTCCATCAACCCGCTGTATGAAACGATTACGAATACAGAGAATAAAATTTCCCAGTTTGCCGTAGGCCCATTTTTGCGATATTATCTTTTACCGGCCAAACAAAAAATAAATCTGTTTTCTGAAATAGGATGGACCTATGGTAAGGAAAAAACAAGAATAGAATCGGCTCAGGCCCTATCTCCGGCCTTTGGTTCGGGTGGTATGCCAAGTTACAGCACTTCTGTAGCAAAATCAGAATACAATGTAAATACGTTTTCTGTTTTGGCAGGACCCGTCTTGTTCATCAATCCAAAAGTTTCCTTCGAATTGTCTGTTGGATATTCAATAGCGAAAGTGAAAACCCAGGAGCGAAAGTCATTCTCGATAGGAACCGGATTTTTGGTTTACATAAAATAAGCCAAAGCCTAATTGCAAATAGCTCTTAGCCCTTTGGTTTATTGATGCTATTGTATGATCCACTTCCGGATCTTTAATACCTCGTGTGTCTTGATGGTATTGTAAAAGAGGCTGTAAATAAGCCCGATTCCTTTTGCATAATACAACGTGTGCATTTCTCCCGTAGGTTGGGGGATGCCACCCGGGTCGCATACTTCCGGCCGCATTTGTACTACGTAAACGTGTGCAAAGGTGTTGCCATTAACGGTAACGGTGGCATTGGCATCTACACAACGAAACTGGTAGCGAAGTAATTTTACCTGTATGCCTACGCTGGTTCTTCCCTGATAATCGGGAGAATACCAGGTTTCACCGGTCGTCAGGGTTTCTTTTAAGAAATTCAGATGGTCATAGATCGAGGGAGAGAAATTGAGGTAGCTGGTGAAACCACTGACGGAAGTATACCGGTAATAGTTGTCGCCTGTTTTTCGGTAGTACTGTTTATTATTGGCCGGGTAAAAGCTTTTAAATTCATTCCATTCCTCGTAGGGAAGGTTTTCGATCGTGGTAGGCGCCAGAAAACTGCGAATGACCGAATCGCCGGGAAAGGTCATGTCATCATAGATCCAACGACTGTTTTCTGTAAGGGGAAAATAATCGGGGTTGGTAGTGGGTACAACCTGTACTGTATCCACCGGTGGACCGTTGTCGATCAGGTCAGGACCTCCTTCAAAGCTGTAATCCTTACTGCAGGAAAACAGCAGTAAGCAACTGAGGCAATATAAGGATGTCTTTAAAATCATTATTAATTATTGATTACTAATTATTGGGTCATGATGTAGGCATCAATTTCCGTACAATCCATAATCAATAATTAATAATAATTCAATCCTATTTAATTCTATACAATTTCCCGCCATCCGTAACTGTATACAGGGCGTTGTTGAAATACAACACATCCCGGAAACGCTCGTTCTTATCAGCCAGTAATCGTTCTTCGCCTACAACTTTATTATCTTTTATAACAATCCTTGCAATGTGCTGGCCACTCAATCCCCCGATAAACAGGTTGTTCTTCCATTCGGGAATCGCGGTTCCTTTGTAAAAAGCCATTCCACTGGGGGATAGGGTGGGGTCCCAGTAATAAATGGGTTGTTCCATCCCTGCTTTTTGCTGAAGCGCTTCACCCACTTTGGAACCACTGTATTCAATTCCATAAGTGATCACCGGCCATCCATAGTTCTTACCTGACCGGATGATATTCAATTCATCTCCACCACGTGGTCCAAATTCTGCTTCCCAGAGTTCTCCGGTTACCGGATGTATATCAAGGCTCTGTGCATTCCGGATACCATAAGCAAATATCTCTGGCATGACATTCGGTTTTCCGATGAATGGATTCCCAGGTGCCGGTTTCCCTTCTTTAGTGATGCGAAAGATCTTTCCAAGTCCGGATGAAAGGTCCTGAGCCTGAACCCGACCTTCCAAAATTGACCTTTCGCCGGTGCTGACAAATAAATTCCCGTCACGGGCAAAGATCAATCTGGATCCATAATGTAACGTACTGTTCAAAGCCGGGGTTGCCCGAAATATCACCGTTGGGTTCTCAACTTTTGCCGTTGCCTCATTGAGTTTTCCTTTGGCGACGGCCATCAGGTTACCCACACCGGATTTTTCGGAGAAGGACCAGTAGATCATTTTATTCTGGGCAAAAGAGGGATCCAGGGCTACATCCAAAAGGCCCCCTTGGCCGCGGTCATCCACGGCTGGAAAACCTGTTATCTTTTTGCTGTTTTGACCATTGGCATCCAGGATCATCATGTATCCGGATTTTTCGGTTACAAGGAGCCGTCCGTCAGGAAGGCCAATGACCGCCCAGGGTTTACCCAGCTTTTCCGCCAGCATAGTAACGGTATAGGAGGCTTTGGTCTTGACCCCTCCAATCCTGGTTTGCCCTTTATTTGCAGGGGCATAATTGGTGTTTGCTTTGCGGGTCTCCACAGGCGGAAGACCGGTTGTGTCGGCCGACCCGTCAATACGCGCAGAGGGATTGTTGTTGGCACAGCTGGTGGCCCAGGTCAGGAGAGAGGCCGCGACAATGCAGATACTTGATTTTTTGTACATATTTCGTTAGTTGGGACTTCGTTTCAAAATAAAGTACAATTTATCAATAAATCCGTAGATACCCATTCGGGATTTTGGGTGGGGGGATAAAAAAGTGAAGGGCCTTAAAAAAAGCCCCTCTTATTTGCTGCCTTCAACATGAGAATTTTTATCTGCTTTCTCTTTTAGCATCGGGAAAAGGCAAAAAAGGTCATCAGAAAAGGGGTTTTTTAAAAAAAATATTATATTCAATGGCCAAATGAAATGGGGGAATTCCCACTACACAAACGAAACCTCTTATGTCTACGATTGCAGCCATTGACCAGGGGCTTCTCCGCCAGTGGATAGCGGACGGCCTTGACCTTTCCGCGGTGGAAGGGAAACTTCAGTCGCTACTGGTGGAGCCGGAGATCGCCGGTCAATATGTAAAAGAATACAAGAAGATGAAACATGCCCGCCGGCAAAGCAAGGGCTTTATCTGGGCCAGCCTGGGTGCCTTTGCCGGATTCATCAGTTGCATGCTCTCTATTTTCAATCCCATCCCCGAAATGTTCAATCTTATCCTGTATGGCCTTACCTCTGTGGCCATCACAATGATCGTGGTAGGATTGTACTTTCTTTTTGAATAGCTTACCTTTTTCGCAGCTGTTTTTGAAATACCCATTGGTTGACTGCCAGGACCACCGGAATGGCCAGATAGGCCAGTCCGGCTATCAGTTCCCATTTTAATAGGGAAAATAATAAGGCAATACCACCGATGGAAGCATTCAATAATGCCCCCCGTAATTCCTTGAGGGTATAAACCTTTTCATATTCATTTAAGACGGGTGACAGCAAAACATGCATAGCCCTTCGATGCATGGCATATACAACCAGCCACAAACAGATATATCCAATGCTGAATAAAATGATCAATTGGGGAAAATCATGCGCGGAAAGAACTGTTAATCCATGCTCTGTTGCTTTGGGGAAAAGGTCAAGACCTGTCCAGGATGTAAGCAAGATCGAGAACAGGAATTTTAATGGATACAGATAAAACAGAATGATGGCGAGGTAGACCAGGTTGAGGACAATGGTCGGCCTGTCATTCAGCCCATAATGGCGAAAGAAAACATTCTGCTGGTACCAGAAGAGAAATAAAATGGACACTGTAGCAAAAAAGGGGAGGGCCCCGCTTATGATAAGTTTAAGTTCCTCGAAAGTTTGAGGTACTTCAAGCGAAGCTACCAATAGGGAAACAGAAAATGCGAATACTGCATCACTTAATGCTTCTACGCGTTTGATCTCTATTCCACGCTCATGAAAAGCACCTGATGGTTTTGTAAATAACTTTTGTCGGATCATATGATTGAAGTTGGTTAATCAACGAATGAGCAGGGCCGTGCCCTTGCCACTATATCGTTGGTTATCCACTCCAATTCCTTCTGCAACCCAGACCACTACCTGAGAGGATTGGTCTTTACCGGAAATCCTTCCATCCCAACCTCTGGGATCACTGGCCAGATCGAATACCAGTTGGCCCCACCGGTTGTAGATCCGGAAGAAACGAATTTCTTTGATCCCCGCTGCGGTTGGTCGAAGGTAGTCATTCAATCCGTCATTGTTGGGGGTAAAGGCGGTGGGAACATAGAATTTTACTTCCTTAAATGTCTTGACATACTGAGTATCTACCGTTAAACAACCCGCTTGTGAAAGTATATCAATCGTATAGGTGATATCTCCTTCACCCCGGAAAGTCGGATTCCTCAAAGTGGCATCCTGCAGGAAGACAGGGGGTTGCCACAGGTAGGAGTTGCCACCCAGGTCACGGGCCGTTAATACCTGAGGAAGTTCTTCCACGGCAAACTGATCGGGATAGCGGATACCTGGAACTGGAATCTCTACCACAACGGGGATGGTTCGGGTGAATGCTTCACAACCATCACTATTGATGATCCGGGCCCGGAAATTTCCTGTTTCCATGGCTCTGTACCGGTTAGTAACACCGCCAGGAATCGGAGATTCTCCATTATACCATAGAATACTGGTATTGGGATTGACCACTAACACGGCACTATCCAGCGAACCTTCGCAATATTGTTCCTTGCCCAGAACATGGAGCGCCGTATCCGTAATCGAAGCTGTGACAATAACGGTGTCATAGTCAATACAGCCACCTCCCTGGCTGGATGCCCGCAGCGTGTAGGCAGTGGTTCCCAGAGGACCTGCACGCGGATTGGAGATCAATGGGTTTGACAGACCGGTGACCGGCGTCCATTGGTAAACGATTCCGGGTACAGGAATGGTGCCGATCTGTTCCGGAATACCGTTACAGGAAATAAGGTCAGGCCCGGCTCGTGCCTGTACATTCAGGGTATCCACCATCCGGGCATAAAAGGTATCCGGGCATCCATATCCGTTATAGGGCAATACTTCGAGGGCTAAAATGGTACCAACCGGAGGTGGTGGTCTTAAGGTAATGGTTTGTCCCGCTCCCAGTTGCTGCGAAAAATTACTGTTGAACCAGGTGTAGTCCTGGTAACCGTATGGACCCGTCACACGGGTCAGTGTATCACCCGGGCAATAAGCGGCGCCAACAAACTCACTGCTGCATTCCGAATTCACATCGATATAGGCATATCCGAAATGGCGACGAAAAGTACAATCGGCTGTTTTAAAGAATAAGCGTATCGTTTTACCTGCCTGGTTATTGAGGTTTATGGAAACGGCACTCCAGTCCTTACACCATACATCCACTGAATCTACCCGGATGGGGGAGATAAAGAAACCCGGAAGCAGGGAACCGTTAGGAAAAAAGGTAAAGGAGGAGCAATCGATCAATTCATTGTCCGTCACATTCATGATCTCAAGTTCAAGACGGGGTTGCTGGTATTCCAGGTGAAAGGGATCCTGAAAAACCACCGCATAGTGATACACCAACGAATAGGTATTTCGGTTGGCCGGAATGGTGAATTCATACGAAATGCCCTCTGCCTCAGTGCCTCCGAGGTCATTTCCCAACCGGATGGAATAACCGCTTCCGTTCGGGCACATAATCGGAAAGCCTCCATATTGATCGTTGCCAGGATTGGTGGCCGATGAATACATGGTGTGCCGATTGGAAACCGGACCTCCGGATTCGATTAAACTGATCTCATTCTCATTGGCAATGGCTGCCACATGACCGGTATAGCACTTCCAATTGGTAAAATCGCCTGATTCAAAATCAATATTAGGGGGACAATCCTGACCACGCAGGGGGGTAAACGAAATAATCCACACCATTGTTAACAACAGGTAGGACCAGGGAACTGAAATTATTCCCGGCGAGCATTTTCTCGTCAGATCAGCCAAGTGGGGTGGTTTATATCCGTAATTTACTGAAATTGATAAAACGAACCCTCGCTTGTCGGGGTTGCCTGCCATTCTTTTTTTGAATCATGCCCAGAAGTGACGTTAATCATAACCGGGTCCGATGAAATGTTCAACCTTGCGGACTGATTACAGGTTATTTATGAACCTTTTACAGCATCAGACGCCCACTGCCAACAGTTCCCCTCCTTCCTCCAAACCTGGAACAAATAGTTTAAATTACTTACAGAAAACCCCTTAGCCATATGCCTGAAAATAATAACAAGTACAAAGTCAAAGCGAATGATTTCGTTTTTCTCTTTGAAAAGAGCGAGGTTGATCAACTCGATCTGGTACGAAAATCTGAATATGAATACCATCTGATCCATGGTCATCGCTCCGCCACTGTAATCTTTCATGAGGCTGACCCGCGTGCCAAGAAAATGAAATTGGAAGTGGATGGCGAATCCTTTGAGATCGAGATAGGAGATCCGTTGGATCAAATGCTTGAGAAGCTGGGGTTCAACCAGGTCTCAAGTAAACACCTTAAGGAGATCAAAGCCCCGATGCCCGGATTGGTACTTGCCATTGCTGTTACAGAAGGGCAGGAGGTCAATGAAGGCGATAAGATTCTCATCCTCGAGGCCATGAAAATGGAGAACAGCCTCATGATCCATGCTTCAGCCAAGATCAAAAAGATTTTGGTGAAACCCGGACAGGCTGTAGAAAAGAACCAGGTACTGGTTGAACTGGAATAATTATCCTATTACTCATAACGAACATTGAAAAATAGACCATATGCAAAAGATTTTGGTTGCTAACAGAGGAGAGATCGCCCTTCGGATCATGCGTACGATACGCCGGATGGGGATCAAATCCGTTGCAGTATATTCGGAAGCTGACCGTCATTCGCCTCATGTACTCTATGCAGATGAAGCGGTTTGTCTGGGGCCTGCACCCTCCAATCAATCCTATCTGAACGGAGATAAGATAATTGCCTTTTGTAAGGAACTGGGCGTGGATGGTATCCACCCGGGGTATGGGTTCCTGAGTGAGAATGCCGAATTTGCCCAAAAGGTGGAAGATGCCGGTATTTCATTTATCGGGCCGGGCCCGGATGCCATGCGTATCATGGGATCAAAACTGGCCGCCAAGGAATGTGTAAAAAAATACGATATACCGATGGTACCCGGGATTGACCAGGCCATCACCGATATCAAACTGGCCAAAGAAATTGGCGCCAAGATCGGTTATCCGATCCTGATCAAAGCCTCCGCCGGTGGTGGTGGTAAAGGCATGCGGATCGTAGAAAAGGAATCTGATCTGCAGGAACAAATGGAAAGAGCGATCAGTGAAGCCACTTCCTCCTTTGGTGACGGCTCTGTATTCATTGAAAAATATGTCACCTCCCCGCGACATATCGAGATTCAGGTACTCGCTGATAAATTTGGGAATGTGATCCACCTGTTTGAAAGGGAATGCAGCATCCAACGCCGCCACCAGAAAGTGGTGGAAGAATCCCCTTCATCGATCCTTACTCCTGAGATCCGCCAGCGGATGGGAGAAGCGGCCGTCATGGTGGCCCGTTCCTGTAATTACACCTCTACCGGAACAGTTGAATTCCTGATGGATGATAAACTGAATTTTTATTTTCTGGAAATGAATACCCGGCTTCAGGTGGAACACCCGGTTACAGAAATGATCACCGGTATCGATCTTGTAGAAGAACAGATCCGGATCGCCCGCGGAGAAAAATTGCGTATGACCCAGGATGACCTTGTCATCAATGGCCATGCCATCGAATTGCGGGTATATGCTGAAGACCCATTGAACAATTTCCTTCCGTCAATAGGCACTCTCACCAAATATGAAAAACCCACGGGTGATGGCGTACGGGTTGATGATGGGTATGAAGAAGGAATGGCCATTCCAATTTACTACGATCCCATGATCGCCAAACTGGCCACGCATGGTAAGGACAGGACTGAAGCCATCCAAAAAATGAAACAGGCCATCAAGGATTATAAGATCGAAGGCCTGTCCACCACAATGCCATTTGGAACTTTTGTATTTGAACACCAGGCTTTTATTTCCGGTATGTTTGATACGCATTTTGTAAAAGATTATTACACACCGGAAAAGATCAAGGATAAACAAAAAGAGAATGCAGGGATCGCCGCTTTGGCTGCCCTGTATTACTGGTTCGATAGCCAAAAGGTCCTTAATCCGGTGGAGAATAAATCCACAAGCTGGAAACGCCGGTTGGCACATTGATCAGTAATTTTTCGTCAATCTTATTCTGCAAAAAAACCTTAATGATGAAATCAAAAGTTGAAATACTCCGCGATAAATTAGAAGAAGGTAAAATGGGTGGTGGCCTTAAACGGATCGACGCCCAGCATAAAAAAGGGAAACTGACGGCACGGGAACGTGTTGATCTCCTGATGGACCCCGGTTCCTTTGAAGAAGTAGGAGCGCTGGTAACACACCGGACCAAAGACTTTGGGATGGAAGACCAGAAATTTTTTGGTGACGGGGTGATCACCGGCTACGGTACGGTCAATGGAAAGTTAGTGTATGTATTTGCCCAGGATTTTACCGTCTTTGGTGGCGCCTTATCAGAAACCCATGCCGAAAAGATCTGTCGCATCATGGATCTGGCGATGAAAACCGGTGCCCCCATGGTTGGATTGAATGACTCGGGTGGTGCCCGTATACAGGAGGGTGTTCGCTCGCTGGGTGGCTATGCCGATATTTTTTACCGTAATGTTCAATCCTCAGGTGTCATACCCCAGATCTCCGCCATCATGGGGCCCTGCGCCGGTGGAGCCGTTTATTCTCCGGCGATGACCGATTTCACCATCATGGTGGAAGGAACCAGCTATATGTTTGTTACCGGCCCTAATGTGGTAAAAACAGTAACCAATGAAGAGGTAACATCCGAAGAACTGGGTGGCGCTTCCACACACTCTACCAAATCGGGGGTAACACACCTGACAGCCGTGAATGATGTGGATTGCATCAACCAGGTGAAAAGAATGTTGAGCTATATGCCTCAGAACTGTGAGGATGTGGTGCCCAAACTACCTTACACCATGAAGGATGAAACCCGCGAGGTGCTGGAATCCATCGTACCGGAAAGCGCGAATCAACCATACGATATCCGCTCCGTGATCGAAGGAATTTGTGATGAGGAAACCTTTTTTGAAGTACATAAAGATTATGCCGATAACATCGTTGTTGGCTTTGCCCGTCTGGCCGGACGTAGTGTAGGGATCGTGGCCAACCAGCCCATGTCACTCGCCGGCGTTTTGGATATTGAAAGTTCCAAAAAAGGCGCAAGGTTCACCCGTTTCTGTGACTGCTTTAATATTCCCTTACTGGTACTGGTGGATGTCCCCGGCTTTTTACCCGGAACCGATCAGGAATGGAATGGTATCATCACCAATGGGGCCAAATTATTGTATGCCCTGAGTGAAGCCACTGTTCCCCGTGTAACAGTTATTACCCGCAAAGCGTATGGAGGAGCTTATGATGTAATGAACTCCAAACACATTGGAGCAGATATGAACTTTGCCTGGCCCTCCGCTGAGATCGCAGTAATGGGTGCCAAAGGAGCAAGTGAGATCATCTTCAAGGCAGAGATCGCTGCTGCCGAAGATCCGGCTAAAAAATTATTGGAAAAAGAAGCCGAATATGCCAATCTCTTTGCCAATCCCTACACCGCAGCTGAACGGGGATTTATTGATGAGGTCATCGAACCCCGCGAAACCCGGAAAAAATTAATCAAGGCTTTTGCCATGCTGGAAAATAAAGTGGCAAAAAGACCAAGGAAAAAACACGGAAATATTCCGTTATAAGAATCAGGAATAAGAAAGAGAAAATAAGTAATAAGGAAGTACGGAGTTTTTGGAATTTCTACCTTCCCTATTACTCATTTTCTCTTTCTTATTCCTGATTTATCCTCCCCTCCCTGACAAACTCCCCCTTTTTCAATAATTTTTATCATGCCTCCAAATAATCCCCGTCATCCGCAAGGGAAGGGTCATTCCTTACTTTAGTGTCTGAATTTAAAACCTAATTGGCTAAACCTTAATTTGTTACTACCATGAAGCGGGAATGTTGGATACATGTAAAAAAAGTTGACAACCGGTTGGTTGTATTCCTCAACGGAGAAGTTGTTTGGGATTCCGGGATCGTGCACGATGACCCTGATCTGAATAAACACATTGATATCACTAGATTTTTGGAAGAACATCCAAATTATACGAGTGAGCTGATCTTTGAGGGCTTTAATGATACCTATGACTCCAAAGGGGATGATGACCTGAACCCCTGGCATTTCAGTTATCGCGTTTTTGAACGGGTTACGGATGATGCCGGCCAGGTGATCAGTGAGAACGACCTGGTGAATCCCTATGATGAAAAACACCTGTCCAACCCGAATATGCGGGCGATCAACAATAGCTACAAGATCGTGAAACGCAACGAAGGGTTTAAAGTGATCGGTAATTCACTTTCCCAGCAATTTTTTAAATAGACCGGATACCCTCGGACAGGCCAGACACCAAACTGGTGTTCGGCCTATCCTAATTCCGGGTGATCTTAAATTCCACCCTTCTATTCAATTGTCGGCCATCATCGGTTTCATTGGTGGCCACCGGCTGCGACTCCCCATAACCGTGGGAGGTGATCCGTTTTGAATCGATCCCCTTGGACAGGATATATTCCATGACTGATCGGGCACGGTTGTCACTAAGTTTGAAATTGTACTCATCCGACCCCTTGCTGTCGGTATGCGCACTCATTTCGATCTCAATAGCCGGGTTGTCCTTTAACAGCTGTACCACCCGGTCAAGTTCAAGAAAGGATTCAGGACGAAGATCCCATTTATCAAAATCAAAGAAGACATTGTTTAATCGTACAACCTGTCCCACTTCAATGGGCACCAGATAAAGGTCTTTATGTATCTCACGGTATCCGGCCTTCACCAGTGAATCCAGATTCAGGTTCTCAGACTGGGCAAAGAAATGATCGGCTGTTGCGCGGATCAGGTAGTTTTTATCATAAGGCAACACGATCTGAAAGGCACCATCATCCGGATTGGACAATCCATTTCCGGCCTCTGTACCATCGGGCAATATCTCATACAAAAGTGAAGCACTTACCGGTTCGCCGGTTTTCTTGTTGAATACATTTCCGCTTACAAGCAAAACAGGTTTTGGTCTTTCGATCTCCAATAATTTTACCCGCACTATATCACTTTCTCCATAGCTGGCATCACTGCTGGTGAGATAAGCATACTCACCTCCCGCATCCAGGGTGAAGAAGGCATCCCATCCGGGCGTATTGATCGGAGCACCGAGGTTTACGGGGTCACTCCATTTTTGCCAGCTCTTATCCAATCGACGGGTCATCCAGATATCATTATCTCCCAATCCACCAGGACGGTCGCTGCTAAAATACAAGGTCTCACCATCTGCCGCGAGGTAAGGGGTCAGCTCATTGTATTGATCCGTACTCAGGTGTTTTCCCAAGGTCTTAGGTTCTGTCCAGGTACCATCCGGAAGCAATTTGGAAAAATAAAGGTCATTGTTATACCGGTTCTTACCGGCGGCCATGTACATCAGTAAGGTCTTGCCATCATTGGAGAGGGTAGCACCGGATTGAGCCCCCTTATCATACTTCTCGTAATTTTTGATGAAAAGCATATTGGGTTTGCTCCATTTCCCATTTTTCATCCGATGGCTAAAACTTAATCCGTTGCCGTAGTAATCGCCTTCCACAAATGCACCACGCAGCAATACTTTATTTTTATCCGGCGATATCCAGTAAACCGCATTGTAATAAGCCGTATTAAAAGGATACCCCAAATGCCGGGCCTCACCCCATCTTCCGGTGCTATCCCGTTCTGCAAACCATATGTCCTGTGAATTACGTATCGTGCGGTAATGCGTATTCAACGGATCATTTTCACAAATAAAAAATAACAGGTCGCCATCTGCAGAAATGGTGGGGCGTAATTCTGGCTGTCCGGTATTGATATCCGGCCCCAGGTTCTCAACTTTTAAAATGGTATTGGTGGTAATGACATTGGTCTTCTGTTCTACCAGTTTTCCGGCTGTATCAACCACTGGTTGTGCCCAAAGAATGGCATGGCATAACAGTAGCGAAAAAAAGAGGATGGCTTTTTTCACGACATTGGATTTGTCCGAAAATTAATAGGAAATACTTAAATGTAAAAGCCCCCGGAGAGGAAGACCGGGGGCTTTTTTATTGTTGATTCCTTATTATTAATTATTGGTTGCTTTTTCACTCTAATAAAGAATTCGCAAGTACCTAATAATCAGCAATTAATAATCATTCATCGACTTCAATTCGAATTAATACACATATACTATATATCCCCAGGGTTCAATGCCAAAGGGTTTCCCGGAAAGGGTTTCGGGCGTTCCCATGAACAGGTTTAGCGGGTTACTGTACAATGAATAATCAGCCACTTTCACCGTCTGGGCTTTGTTGGTCAGGTTCAGAATCACAAGAATTTTCTTGCCGCCGCCTTCGCGTACATAGGCATACAGAGATTTATCATCACCCACTGAGGTACGTCGGAAAGCGGAATTGGCTGCCAGGGCAGGATTGTTCTTACGCAGGTCCAAAAGGGTCTTATAGAATTTTGCCCTTTCCAGTTTGCCAAAGGAAATGGTGTCTTTATAGAAAAAGCTGATCGAATCGGCCACGGGTTCTTCCTGGCCACTGTAGATCAATGGAACACTTCCTTTCATGGTTTGGGTGAGTACGGCAAAAGGTGCGTGAACCGGCCCGGGCATGGTAGCATGATCTGCCTTGTTCCAACTGTTCTCGTCGTGATTGCTGGTAAAGAACATCCGGATTGCATTGGCCGGGAAGGTAAAATCGGTTTCGTTTACGAGGCTGTCAATGGCAAGGGCAGTTCTTTGGCCATTTGCCACCTGTTTCATAGTAGCAAAATAAGCCCAGGGATAGGTGGCGTCAAACCCGTCTGTATGTAAGGAAGGTTTATCTGCTTCGGCCAGCATAAATATCCCTGGTTGGGTTGCGCGCAAGGCAGCGATACATTTTTTCCAGAATTCATCCGGTACTTCACCTGCCACATCACAACGGAAACCGTCAATATGCGTTTCCGTCAACCAATACTTCATACATTGGATCATGGAGTCGGCCATCACCGGGTTGTTATAATCCAGTTTCCGTGTATCCGTCCAGTCAAAGGGTGAAATGGCTTTACCGGTAGCGCTATCGCGTACATAAAAATCGGGGTGAGTAGTGAGCCAGGGATGATCGGCACCGGAATGATTGGGCACCCAGTCAATGATGACCTTGAACCCTAGGTCATGTGCTTTGTTGACCAGGTTTTTCCAATCCTGCAATGTGCCGTACTCAGGATTGATCCCTGTATAATCCGCCACCGCATAATAGCTTCCCATTACGCCTTTGCGGTCAACTTTGCTGATGGGGTGAATAGGCATAAACCAAAGCGTTTGCACCCCCATTTCCTTTAATCTTTCCAGGTGAGTTGAAAAAGCATTAAAGGTTCCCTCCGGTGTGTATTGCCGGATATTAACCTCGTAAATATTTCCCTGCATGATCCAGGCCGGATGACCATCCACCCGGGTAGAGTCAAGGGTATAGCCATTGGCCTCTTTTTTAGGTTCCGTTGTATTGCAAGAGCTAAAAACAAATAACGCAATGAAAACAGGCAAGGAAAATCGTATGAAGGTTCGCATAGCAGAAAATTTATACAAACTTATAACCAAAACGCCAACAACCAACATCCAACATCCATTAACGAACAACCCATTCCCTTATTCCCAAAATCATTTACTTTTGACCATGATCACTTCCATACACGATTTTCAACGTGTTTTCTTTATCGGCGTGGCAGGAACAGGCATGAGTGCTGTGGCCCAATATCTGGCGGGCATTGGAAAAGAGGTCCGCGGTTCTGACCGGTATTTTACCCCGGGTACTCCCAACGAAACCAGAGATAAACTGGAGGCTGAAGGCATCCGCTGTTTTTTACAGGATGGCTCCGGTCTGGATGAATCGATTGAATTGGTAGTGGTATCCACTGCCATCGAGGATACGGTTGGGGAAGTAAAAAAGTCCCGGGAATTTAAGATTCCTATAATCCGCCGTAGTGAATTGCTGGCGATCATCGCTGCCAGCAAGAGGACCATTGCCATTGGGGGTACATCCGGAAAGAGTACAACCAGCGCCATGGTATTTGATCTATTGGAAAAAGGAGGGTACGCACCCAGCATCATCAGCGGGGCCGGGTTGGTAAGTATCATTAAAGAGGGAAAGATCGGTAATGCCAAGGTAGGGCAGGGGGAGTGGCTGGTGATCGAAGCAGATGAAAGCGATGGTTCCATTGTACAATACAAACCCGAAATCGGATTGCTATTGAATGTAGACAAGGACCATAAAGACATAAATGTCCTGATGGATATTTTCACCGTATTTAAAAACAATAGTCAGTTCTTTATTGTCAACCAGAGCCATTACCTCGCAAAGCAACTTTCCCGTGATAAGCTGGTGAATTTTTCCACAGATGGCGAAAAGGCTGGTACTATGGCGGGGGAATATCACCAGACTGGTCAGAACATTCAGTTCACCGTGGATGATGTACCCTTTTCCATGCAGGTCATCGGCAGGCACAATATGGAAAATGCCGTGGCGGGCATAGCTGTTTGCAAAATGGTAGGAATGGACACATCCGATTGTGTGGAACCTTTATCTAAATACGAAGGGATCTACCGCCGTCACCAGATCATAGGGGAAAAGAACGGAGTCATTCTCATTGATGATTATGCGCATAACCCGGTAAAATGCGCGCGTTCCATCGAGGCTTGCCAACCACTCGCTCCAAAGGTCATTGCCTGGTTTCAGCCTCATGGTTATGGGCCTACCAAATTTCTGCAGGAGGATTTTGAACGTGAGATCGCCGATGTTCTCCGTGATAATGATGAGATCTGGATGAGTGAGATCTTTTACGCCGGCGGGACCGCTGTAAAAGATATTTCAGCCAATGATTTGATACAGGGGATCACCAAGGCAGGGAAGAAAGCCTATTTTGTAGAAGACCGGAAGGATCTGGTTGATTCCCTGCGCCCGCATATACAACCCGGAACCGTATTGCTGCTGATGGGCGCCCGCGATCCTTCACTTGAAACCTTTGCGAAAACAGTTTGGGAACAACTATAAAATGAGCCTTCTTTTTACCCATATTCACCAGTTGGTCAATGTTCGAAAAGGCATTGAACCTCTTCGCGGAAAGGAAATGGCCGACCTGCCTCTGCTGGAAGAAGCCTACCTATTGGTGGAAGACGGGATTATAGCCGACTATGGGAAAATGGGGGACATGCCCGCTTCCTTGCACAATCATCCTCATAAATTGGATGCTACCGGACGGTTGGTCTTACCTGCCTGGTGCGACAGTCATACCCATCTGGTATTTCCAGGAAGCCGGGAAACAGAGTTTGTTGATAAAATTAAAGGGTTGAGTTACGCCGAGATTGCTGCCCGTGGAGGTGGGATATTAAATTCGGCCCGGCATATGGATGATATCACCGAAGATCAACTTTTTACAGATAGCTGGAAAAGGTTGAATGAAGTGGCCGCCCTGGGAACCGGGGCCATTGAAATAAAAAGCGGGTATGGGTTAACGGTAGCAAATGAATTGAAGATTCTGCGTGTTATTCAAAAATTAAAAGAAAAATCGGGGCTGCTTATACGTTCTACTTTTTTAGGCGCTCATGCTTTTCCAGCTCACTACAAAGAGGACCGGGAAGGATATATCCGGGAAATCATAGAGGAAATGATTCCCCTTGTAGCGGGTGAGAAACTGGCCGATTATATCGATGTATTTTGCGAAACGGGTTTCTTTACACCCGGGGAAACGGAAAAGATCGCACTTGCCGGGAAAGCGGCCGGACTCAAACCCCGGCTCCATGTGAACCAGCTCAACAGTATAGGTGGTATTGAAGCGGGAATACGGGTAGGGGCGTTGTCACTGGATCATCTGGAAACGGTGACGGACCAAGATGTCGCCCTTTTGGCCGGTCAGCCTGAAGAACATTCGGGGAAAAGTTTTACCGGGATAAGTACCTTACTTCCTACAGCCGCCTTCTTTCTCCGCATGCCTTTTCAGCCGGCAAGAAAGATTATCGATGCAGGTGCCGCCGTAGCTATAGCCAGTGATTTTAATCCGGGTTCCTCGCCCAGTGGAAACATGAACCTGGTGGTGGCCATGTCTTGTATCGGGATGCGGATGCTCCCTGCGGAAGCGATCAATGCTGCCACGACCAATGCCGCTGTAGCGATGGAATTTGAAGCCATGACAGGATCTGTCGCAATTGGGAAAAAGGCCAACCTGATCCTTACTAAACCAGTCAGCCACTATAATGTGCTTCCCTATTTCTTTGGTGCCAATCTCATTGAGCTGGTCTTTTTGAATGGGCAGCCCTTACACGGTTGAAAGCGAATCGCCAACAGCTAATGGACGCTGGCCCAGGTGCCTGGGCATCAAAATTTATTCCTTCTTCATTTCCTGCTTTTTTGTAATTTCCCCGTATGAACGAAATCCATTCCGAAGGACTATTGATCATTTTGTGCAGTCTGGTTGTCCTTTCCTATCTCTTTTCCATTATCGGTCGTTATCTCAAGCTTCCTTCTGTTCTACTCCTTCTCTTTACAGGCATTGGTATCAGGGCGCTGGCTGATTCGTATGGTAAGACAATTGCTGTACCGGAGCGTTTGGTAGAATCGCTGGGGGTGGTGGGATTGATCATGATTGTATTGGAAGCAGGTCTGGATCTTCGGCTGGAAAAGAGCAAGACCGCTTTGATTCGAAATTCTTTTTTTTCTGCCCTGGTTATTTTTCTCCTTTCCGTGTTAACAATAACCACAGTACTCAATTTCTGGCTATACGAGGAAGATGTTATCAGTTGTATCATCTATGCTATCCCGCTATCCATCATTAGCAGCGCCATTGTATTGCCCAGTCTTCACAGCTTGAACAAGAATCAACAGGAATTTCTGGTTTATGAAGCCTCGTTTTCCGATATAATCGGGATCCTCGTGTTTAATTATTTTATTGCAGATGAAATTCTGACCTGGAAGTCCTTTGCCATCTTTGGAGGGAGTATCATCGTCTCTATCGTTTTATCTCTTTTACTTTCCCTTTTGCTCCTGCTTATCCTGGCCAAGGTTCGGCTCAATATCAAATTCTTCCTGATCTTTTCGCTGTTGATCCTCTTGTATGCCGGAGGGAAACTGCTGCACCTGCCATCCTTGCTGATCATCATGGTCTTTGGTTTATTGATCAATAACTGGGATAAAATTAAATGGCACCAGATCACCCGGTATTTCCCCAATGAGAAAGTAAGCCCGCTTAATGAATTATTGCATTCCATTACGGCTGAATCTTCCTTTTTAATCCGGACCTTCTTCTTTATTCTATTTGGGTATTCCATCAATATTCAATTATTAATGCAGGAGGAAGTGATCGCCATCGGTTCTGTTATAGTGGTTAGTCTGCTTCTTATTCGGTTTCTTTATCTCCGGTTTTTTGTTAAGACCAATGTTTTCCCTGAATTATTCTTTATGCCCAGGGGATTGATCACCATTGTCCTCTTTTATAAGATACCTGAGGTCAATAAACTTAAATCCTTTAACGACGGCATTTTATTCTTTGTCATCCTGAGTTCCTCCATCATCATGGCCCTTGGTATTCTCTTTTACAAGAAAAAACCTGAGGAGGTAGTGGAAGAAAGGCATTTTGTTGAGTCTGATGTCTTTTGACCCGTCCATTTCCGGTACCATAAAAAGTAGGGTATTTCCCCACCAGGTCATAACTTAGTAATCCAACCAAGGACGGCTTATGAAACACTTCAAGCGTTATAGCAAACAGGATATACTTTCCCTGACCCGGATTCGGCGATTTGAAACAAAGATCGGAGAGCGGGTATTATTGCTTTCCCAGCCCGATGACCTGGTCACCTCCTTAAAAGTTTCTGAAGCGAAATATGTCCTTTTTGGGATTCCGGAAGACCTTGGAGTAAGAGGAAACGAAGGGATGGGAGGGGCCGATACCGCCTGGGTACCCTTTTTGCAATCCTTTCTCAATTCCCAAAGCAATGATTTTTTTGACGGAAAACAGGTTTTACTTGCCGGGCATTTTGATTTCGGGGATATCCAATACCTGATTGATACCACCGCCCGGGGAGAGACCGAACGACTGGAAGCGTATCGCCATGCGGTCATTACAATTGATGAGGAGGTGGAACAATTTGTCAAACTTGTCACCGAGCACGGTAAGATACCCATCGCCATCGGTGGTGGCCATAATAACGCTTATCCCTTGCTCAAAGGTGCAGCCAAGGGCTGGCACAAAGCCGGAAAATTGCAGTTGGCTCAGTTGAATTGCATCAACCTGGATGCCCATGCCGATTACCGGCCAGAGGAAGGAAGACACAGTGGGAATGCTTTTCGCTATGCGGAGGTGGATGGGTATTTACAGAAATACTGTGTAGTAGGGCTTCATGAAAATTATATTCCGCAGAATGTATGGATGGATATTGTTAACAACCCCTTTATCGATATCATTACCTACGAGGATATTTTTGTCCACGAGAAAAGAAGTTTTCTTCAATCTGTGGCACATGCCACTGGTTTTACCGAAGACTCCATGACTGGGATCGAACTGGACCTGGATAGCATTGAGGGCACGCTTAGCAGCGCCATGACGCCTGTGGGTATCCAACCCAATCACGCCCGGCAATATTTGAGTTTTGCGGCGGTTGATACCAGGCCAGCCTATTTGCATATCTGTGAAGGAGCGGGTCGATTGTTGGATGGGCGAACAGATGCCGGTACCGGAAAGTTGATCAGTTATCTGGTGATCGATTTCCTGAAAGCACATCAGCAACATGAAACAGGGAGGCTGTAGCCTTTAGCTTCCGGCCTGTTCCTCCAATTTCATTATCGCCTCAAATAAGATCTCATACTGGCGGTTCAACTCTTTTGTTTCTGATTCCGCTTTTTTATAGGCGGCCTCAGTTTCCAGAAATTTATTTTTATCTGAGTATATGGAGGGATCAGTCAATTTTCCTTCCAGTTCGATCTTTTTTTGCTGCAGGATGGCCAGCTTCTCTTCAACCTGCTGAAAAGCCTTTTGTTGTTTCTGCAATTCCTTTTTCAATTCCTTATTGATCGGGGAGGAAGGGACAGATGGTTTTGGTGTTGCAGGTTTGGGGGCAGCTTGCTCCGTTTTTGGTGGCACCGGCTTTTCAGACTTCTCGGGCTTGGTTTGGCCATTTCCTTTTTTGGCCATCCTTTCTTTCCAGGCTACGTATTCCTCATATCCGCCTTTGAATTCTTTGATCTGGCGGTCATCGATCTCCCAGATCTTATTGGCCGTTTTTGAAACAAAATACCGGTCATGGCTCACCAGGATCATACTTCCTTCATACTTATTAAGGGCTTCGATCAGCAGATCGCAACTATGCATGTCGAGGTGGTTGGTCGGTTCATCCAACATCAGGAAATTGGCCTTGCTTACAATGACCTTGGCTAAGGCTACCCGCGCTTTTTCACCACCACTCAGGATACGGATCTTTTTTTCCACATCATCTCCGGTAAAGAGAAAACAACCCAGCAGGCTTCGCAATTCCAGGTCTGTCATCTGGCTGCCACAAAGTTTCATCTCGTCGATCACTGTATTATTCAGATCCAGTGCTTCCAATTGGTGCTGGGCATAAAAGCTCTCTTCCACATTGTGCCCCCATTTGCGTTCCCCCTGCGAGAATTGTTCTGAACCAGCGATGATCCGCAACAAGGTCGATTTTCCTTTTCCATTCGCACCGATCAGCGCGATCTTATCGCCTCGTTCGATCTCGGCTGAGGCATTTTCAATGATCACATTATCGCCAAAGGCCTTCGTAACATGGTGCAACTCTGCCAATACTTTTCCCGGCGTCTTATCCACCCGGAAGTTGATCCGCATATTCGGTCTTTCCAGTTCCGCATCCTCGATTCTTTCCAGCCGGTCCAGTTTTTTAATGATACTTTGTGCCATGGCCGCTTTACTGGCCTTGGCCCTGAAACGTTCCACCAATCGTTCCTGCTGACGGATAAAATCCTGCTGGTTTTCAAAAGCCTTTTGCTGCAATTCGATTCGTACAGCCTTTTCTCTTTCATAAAAATCGTAGTTGCCGGCATAAATGTGCAACTGCTGCTGATACACTTCGACGATCTTCGTCACCATCCGATTGAGAAAATACTTATCGTGGCTAACGATCACCACCGAACCCTGATAATGTTGCAGGTATTTCTCCAACCATTCGATGGAAGGAAGGTCAAGGTGGTTGGTCGGTTCATCCAGTAGCAGGAGATCAGGTTGTTGCAGGATCATTTTGGCAAGCAGGACACGCATCCGCCAACCACCGCTGAACTCTTTATATGGCCGGCTAAGGTCAGCGTTGGCAAAACCCAGACCTTGAAGTACTTCCTCTGTACGGTGATGGATGGAATAGCCACCCAGGGTCTCCATTTCGTGTAATTTATCACTGTATTCATGGAGCGTCTTTTCGTCACCCGTTCTTTCCAGTTCCTTACCCAGCTCTTCGATCTCTTTTTCCAGGAGCAAGATTTTTTCAAATGCCCCCAGAGCGACCTGCAGGATGGAATCCTCGGTGTCAAAGCTCAGCAGGTCCTGGTGCAGGTATCCCATACTGGTACTACGGCTTCTTTCCACCAAACCGGAGGATGGGGAGTATTGGCCCACCAATAATTTTAAAATGGTCGACTTCCCGGTACCGTTAAAACCGATCAGGCCAATGCGCTCTCCGGGCTGGATATGCCAGGTGGCGTCCTCAATGATGGTTCGGGCCCCAAATTCAAATGTCAGATTCGTTAGTCCTGCGAGCATGGGCGCGAAATTAGTGAATTGTAGGACTTTACCAGACGGATTTAAGCTAAATGCTAACGCATATTAGCCATAAACGACTGGCTTTTAACCTTTGCATTTAAGGTTTTATCTTTGTTCAATAAGTGAGAACTATGAAGAAATTCCTGCTGGCTATCCTATTGCTCGGTATCGCCGGGTTTTTAGTTTGGAAATTTGTTTTCAGTGGCAAAAAGAACCATGCCGATTCCGGGGAAAAACCCCAGGCACTGGTTGTTAGCAAACACTCCGAAGCCTTTAACAGCTCTGTACGGCAACTGTTGAGTGATTATTATGGGTTGACCGAAGCCTTTGTGAATTGGGATACGGTGGCTGTAAATGCGGCTGCGCAACGATTACAGGGTTCTGTTGACAGCCTGAAACTGTCGGAGATGGAAAAGGATTCAGCCCTTTATCCTACCGCCCAGATGCAATGGGAGGGAGTACGTTCGGAGGTAGCCGGGATGATCACTGATCCAACCGTTGAGGAGAAAAAGGCCTCGCTGAACATGCTTTCCCAGCAAATATTTGACCTTCTCCGGATCGTTCGGTATGATGCCGCTAAAATCTATTTCCAGGAGTGCCCAATGGCCCTCAATAATTATGAAATGGCCGGAAATTGGCTTAGCCCGGTAGATTCCATCAGAAACCCTTACCTCGGTTTGAAAGATCCGAAGTACGGAAAGGATATGCTCACCTGTGGCTCAACCAAAGTAACCCTGGATTATACAGTCGCTGATACAACTAAAAAAGAGTAGGGTTGTTATTCGTCCCATGAAACAATACACCGTTTTACTGTCCTTTCTCCTGGCAAGCCTGTTTATGCAAGCCCAGAAAAAATATACCCTAAGCGGGTATATTAAGGATAGTCTGACGGGTGAGTCCATCATCGGGGCTACTATTTCCGTCAATGGCCAAAGCCGTGGGGTATCCAGCAATCAATATGGATTCTATTCCCTTACACTCGATGAGGGTAGTTATATTTTAACGGTTTCCCATGTTTCTTATGCCTCCATGGTGGTCGACCGGTTGTTGGACCAGGATGCAGAACTCAATCTGCTCCTGCTTCCCAAAACAATTACCAATAATGAGGTTATTGTTTATAGCAAAAAACGTGATGGTAACGTGCGCAATGCCCAAATGGGAAGAGTGGATCTTTCCATTGAACGAATAAAGAATATTCCTGCCTTTATGGGAGAAGTGGATATCCTCAAGGCCATTCAGTTACTTCCTGGCGTGCGAAATGCGGGCGAAGGCAATGCCGGATTCTATGTAAGGGGTGGGGGACCTGACCAGAACCTGATCATGCTGGATGACGCGGTTGTGTACAATACCGGTCACCTGTTTGGTTTTTTCTCCATATTCAATTCAGATGCCATCAAGAATACCTCCCTGATCAAAGGGGGTATGCCGGCCCAATACGGTGGGCGGCTTTCGTCAGTACTTGACATTACGATGAAAGACGGCAACATGAATAAACTCCAGGTGGATGGTGGGGTTGGACTGATCGCTTCACGCTTTTCCATACAAGGGCCCATTAAGAAGGATAAGGCTTCTTTTATCGTTTCGGCCCGAAGGACCTATATTGATGTGCTCACCAAACCCTTTATCAAAAAATCAAGTGCGTTCTATGGTTCTGGTTACTATTTCTATGACCTGAATGCAAAGATGAATTACAGGTTCTCGGAAAAGGACAGGATCTATCTGAGCGGGTATTTTGGACGGGATGTATTCAATTTCAACAATGCCAAACGCTCCTTTAATTCCAATATCCCCTGGGGAAACAGTACAGCGACGCTACGGTGGAACCATGTTTTCAACAAGCGTCTCTTTGCTAATACCACAGCTGTTTACAATGATTATAATTTCAGTTTCAGCGCTGCCCAGAATGATTTTGAAGTAAAACTTAAATCAGGTATCCGGGATGCTAACCTGAAAATGGATTTTGACTATTACCCGGCACCGCAACACAAGTTGAAGTTTGGAGGGATGTACACCTATCACCGGTTCACCCCCAATGTTGTTTCGGGCCGTTCGGACAGTATCATCTTTACCCCAAATAATGAAGGGAACAAATTTGCCAATGAACTGGCCTTTTATATCCAGGATGATTGGGAGATCGGAAACAGGATCAAATTGAATTATGGACTGCGTTTCAGCCGTTTCATTCAGGTAGGACCCTACACTAAGTTTACCCGCGATGCCGATGGGAATAAACTGGACAGCACGGTCTATGGAAAATTCGAACCCGTACGATCCTATGGTGGATGGGAACCACGTGTTACGTTACGGTATGAATTGTCCGAAACCTCCTCTCTGAAAGCGGCACTTACCCGAAATTTTCAGTACATACATCTTGTCTCTAATTCAGGAAATACCCTGCCTACCGATCTCTGGGTACCCAGCACCTACCTGGTGCAACCACAGATCAGTTGGCAATACGCAGCCGGTTACTTCCGGAATTTTGAAGATAATACCTACGAGACCTCGGTTGAAGTGTATTACAAGGATATGCGCAATCAGGTGGAGTACAAGGAAGGATATACACCCGGGTTGGCCGATCCTGAAGATGAATTTGTATTTGGAAAAGGCTGGAGTTATGGGGCCGAGTTCTATGTGAACAAGGCAAGAGGACGTTTTACCGGTTGGGTGGGTTATACCCTCTCCTGGACCTGGCGGCAATTCAAAGACCTTAATAATGGGAACAGATATCCTACCCGTTTTGACCGTCGCCATGACCTAAGTGTTGTTGGTAACTATGAGCTCAATCAAAAATGGAAGATCGGAGGTGTATTTGTATATGGCACAGGAAATGCCACCACTTTTCCGGAAAGCTTTTTTATCATCGACGGAGTGCTGACACAGGAGTATAGTCAGCTCAATCAATACCGGTTGGGCGCCTATCACCGTATGGACCTGGCAGCCACCTATACACCCGTGCCTAAAAAGAAAAGAAAATGGCAGAGCCATTGGGTATTTAGTATCTACAATGTATACAGCCGCTATAATCCCTATTTTATCTACTTCGATCAAACAGGAAGCCCTTACGATGGGACACTGAAGGTAGAAGCCAGACAGGTTTCTTTGTTTCCCATTCTTCCTACGGTTACGTGGAATTTTAAGTTTTGAGACGTGAGTTTCGTGAGACGTGAGGCGTGAGACGTGAGGCGTGAGAGGTGAATAGTGAATAGTCAATAGGGAATTGTACGATAAAAAAGGGTTCAACCATTCACTATTCACCATTCAATATTCACCATTCACCTCTCACGCCTCACGCCTCACGCCTCACGAAACTCACGCCTCACGAAACTCACGCCTCACGCCTCTCGCCCCACATATCCCGAATTCCATTTATCTTTATCCTATGAAAACCACCCTCAAGGAAATTCTGGAAAATTCAGAGCACGATACCTTTAAATTCGCTTTTGCTGATATTGATGGCATTCTTCGCGGAAAGATGATCAGCCGAAAAAAATTTTTGGATTCACTGGAAGAGGGTGTTGGTTTTTGTGATGTCGTTTTTGGTTGGGACAGTTCCGATCAGCTATATGACAATGGCAGCCTTACCGGATGGCATACCGGTTATCCCGATCGGCCCGCAAGAATTGATCTATCCACTCTTCGCTTTATACCCTGGCAGGACAATCTCCCTTTTTTTCTGGCTGATTTTTCTTCGCCAGGTGGCGATGATCTGGCGGCTTGTAGTCGTAGTTTATTAAAGAGAATTGCAGCACGGTCAAATGAAATGGGCTTTCATGCTGAATTTGCCCAGGAATTTGAGTGGTTCAATTTCTGCGAAACCCCGCAAAGCCTTGCGGCCAAAGGGTACATCAACCCGGAACCCTTTACCCCTGGAATGTTTGGCTATTCGATCTTACGTACCTCCGGTCAGCATGCCTATTATCAGGACCTGTTTCAGTTATTGACCCAATTTGATATTCCTATTGAAGGTATACATACAGAAACCGGTCCGGGTGTTTACGAAGCTGCCATTGCCCATGATGAAGTGGTAAAGGCTGCGGATAAAGCGACCTTATTCAAAACCGGGGTAAAAGAGATCGCCTACCAGCATGGACTGATTGCCTCTTTTATGGCCAAATGGAATGAGAACCTGCCCGGTTGCAGTGGTCATCTACATCAAAGCCTGTGGTCGAAGGATGGCAGCACAAATCTGTTCTACCAGGCGGATGATCCCAGCCACATGAGTGAATTGTTTCGTCAATACCTGGCCGGGCAACTTTATTGCCTGCCCCATATCCTTCCTATGTATGCCCCTACCATCAATAGCTATAAGCGCCTGGTAGAAGGGGCCTGGGCACCCACCACCATTACCTGGGGATATGATAACCGTACCACCGCACTTCGGGTGATTAATACATCTGCTGCCTATACCCGATTAGAAACCCGGGTACCGGGTTCGGACACCAATCCTTATCTGGCCATGGCCGCTGCTCTTGCTTCGGGGTTGTATGGTATTCAGCATAAATTATCCCTGGATACAGCTCCAACTTCAGGTAATGGTTACGAGGCTACCGGGAATGGGCAACTTCCAAAAGGGTTGTACGAGGCTGCCACAATGATGGAGAGTTCCTCCATCGCGAAGGAATTGTTTGGTGAGGCTTTTGTCGCGCATTTTACGGCTACCCGCCTGTGGGAATGCCGCCAGCAAGCTAAAGCGGTCACCGATTGGGAATTGAAACGCTATTTTGAGATCATATAACCCATTGATGGATTACGAAAAGATCATTCGAAAAGCCTGGCAGGGGTTTGATGCTTCCAAGGAGATCAAACAAATTGAAGACATCAGTGCCCGCGTGTCTACCAACCATGTTTTCAGGGTAACCTTTGATGATGGAGATATTGTGATTGCCAAATTCTCCTATTATGGCCAGTACGAACATTTCAAGGAGGATCACCGGATCATCCACACACTCTCTAATAACCTATTGTTCCCCTTTGAAAACCTTCTGGCTAAATCACTTTTAAAGAACAACCGGGTTTATACTTATCATTATCGCCAGCGGAACAAAGAAGCCTGGGTAGTATTTTATAACCCGGTCAGGGTGTTGGAACGCATGCCCAAACGCCTGGAAGAAGCAGATATCCGAAAATTCGGGAGACAGATCGGGAAATTTCACAAGGCCTGTTCGCGTGTGGGGAATGTGCTTCCCCGGTCATCCAAAACATTACGAACCGATATCGCCCTCTTATTGGAAAGGGTAGAGGAGCAGGGACCTAAATTTGGTACAAAGGCTCAAATAGATATGGTGCGTCATCATGCCGAACAATTTTTGAAGAACAGGAATAAACTCAATGCCGGATCCTTTGAAACCATACCCGTTTTTATTGATTGGAACATTGGCAATTTTTCGGTGACAAAAAAAGGAGAGCTTTATTCTCGCTGGGATTATGACTGGTTTCGCATGAGCTCACGCATTCTCGATTTTTATTTTTTTAGCCGTGTAGTCTCCGATGCTGGTGACAGAACCGTTTTTAGCTATGGCATCAATACGCTGATGGAGAACCGGTTCAAACTTTTTTTAAAGGAATACCACGCAGTAAACCCGCTGAGCGCAAACGAGATCCGCTTTCTGCGGGAAGGATACCGCTTTTTTATCCTGAACTATGTGATCAAAGATGGCTTCTATTTCTTTTCTGAACAGTATGCCAAAAAACTCACCGCCGAAGCATATGAAAAATACCTTCCTTCAATAGATACCGATTTTGACCCGGAGGGATTGATTGAGGAGTTGGGAATTAGGGAGGCGTGAGGCGTGAGGCGTGAGGCGTGAGACGTGAGACGTGAGACGTGAGACGTGAGACGTGAGACGTGAGACGTGAGACGTGAGACGTGAGACGTGAGACGTGAGACGTTAATTTTGAGGAGTAAATTTAAAATAATTATACATAACTAAAATTTTTTAATCACGACTGACGACTCACGTCTCACGATTGACGTCTCACGTCTCACGATTGACGACTCACGTCTCACGTCTCACGTCTCACGATTCAAAACCCACAAAAATGTCCCACACCCCCTTCCACCACATCATCGACCGATACTCCACTATTTTTTTTGATGCTTTTGGGGTGATCAAGAATTATAAAGGGTTGGTGCCTGGCATTGAAGGGACTTTTGAGTATTTGCAAAAAACCGGTAAGGAATATTATATCGTTACAAATGATGCATCACGAAGTCCGCAATTATTGGCGGCTACTTATCATCAATTGGGGTTGAACCTGATCGAACACGAACGGATCATTTCCTCCGGCATGCTGGCCAAAGAGTACCTTGACCTCAAGGTCAATGAAGGGATCGTTGCCTATCTGGGTACAGAAAAATCGGCCCATTATATTGACAGTTCCGGTTTGCATACCCTCCCTGTTTGTGCCATCAATGAAGGGAACATTGAAAAAGTTAACGCGTTAGTCTTACTCGATGATGAAGGATTTAACTGGTTTGAGGACCTGAACAAGGCGGTGAATATTTTAAGAAAGCGAACGATACCGGCCATTGTGGCCAATACAGACAATACCTACCCGTTGAGCGGAGGGAATGAGGTCTCCATTGCCATTGGAGGCATTGCGGCCATGATCGAGAGTATTGTGGGTAAAAGATTTATCCGGTTTGGCAAACCTGATTCGCAGATGTTCATGTTTGCGTATGACCTTGTGCGTGAAAAAAAACCAGTGAATAAACAGGAGATACTAATGGTAGGGGACACCCTGCACACAGATATTTTAGGAGGAAATAAGTTCGGTCTGGATACAGTTCTTGTCCTAACCGGAAACACACTGCCCGAAGATGCTGAAACCAGGATACGATCGACAGGAATTGTTCCGACTTATGTTTGTAGTAATGCGGTGATTTGATAGATGACTGTAAGCCGTCATCGGTCCTCAGACCCATACACAAAACGCACCAGCGCGTTCTTGGTCTCTGTGGATGTTAAATAAAGCTGATACCGTTTCTTTCCCGCCGTTACGATCATCAAAGCGGTATTGGGGGGGATTTCTCCAAGATTTTCTGCCACCATCACAACCTCATGTTCCCGTTGCTGCAAAGTAATCCGGATTTCCAGCAGAATGGGTTTGGCGGTCAGTCGTTGATTGGATAGGACGGTTCTTCTATCCAGGAATACAGAGATCGTATCGCCATCAATGGTGGCATTATCATAGAATGCGAGCTGAACAGTACCTGTATCTACCTTGATCTCCCGCACCAGTTCATTTTTACGGGTAGTAAGGGGAATGGTTTCATCCACTTCGGCAAAATCGGATTTGGCCATCCGGTTCAGGCCGATCTTGCCCGGAGGACAAACTGCATTGCTGCTCATTGTGACACCACCCCAATCACCACTCAGAATTTCCTTATCCCCATTGCGGGTAAAGGTCAACGTATATTTTTTAATACAGGGTACGCAATCCGGAGGGACGCGAAAGGTGATGACCTTTATCTCATTGATGACAAGGGTCTTGGTCTCCGGATTGTAGCTCCCTTCAAATTCTTCTTTGACATAATTGGTCAGGTCGGAGTAGTGATAGGAAGCGCCGGTCACTTTGGTACCATCGACGAGAATTTGCAATTCAATATTATACGAGGAAAAACAACCTCCTGGTCCCTGTGTCAGGGTTCCTTTCCACACACCAGACAGTTCCTGTCCCCGTGAAAGCGTGGTAAGGGTCAGGGCACACAAAACCAGGAAGTATTTCATCGGCGGGAAGATAGAGAGAATTCTATTTTCTAAATAAAAAAATTATGGGAGCGGTAAGCGGTCCACGGGTTTAACATATCGGAATTTTACCATGGCATTTTTTTGCTCCGTAGAAGTGATCCTGACCTCGAATCGTTGGGATCCGGCATCTACGATCATCAGCGAGGTATTGGGTGGAATGCGTCCCAGGTTTTCTGCCACCATCACCAATTCCTGATCGGGATCGGACTCATCCAGTTTGATGGTTACCACCAATGGAGCGGCGGTGAGTTTTCTATGCGACAGGACTAATTTCTTATTCAGGTAGACCGAAATGGTGTCGTCATCGATCTCTCCATTATCGTAAAGTTTTACGGTCAGTTCAGGTACTGAAACCGAAATTGTCTTGACCAGCTCATTGGTACGGTCCTTTAATGGCAGCGGGGTAGGCAACGCGGGTCTTTCCACCAGTTTTTCCTGAGGAACCACTACACGAGTGACATTTTCCTTTTTAACCGGTTCCGGATCCTTCTTGACCGTTGGCTCCTGCTTTTTGGGAGTGACGGTCTTGGTCACGGGCTTCGTTACCGTTGCCTTTGTATTATTGGATGGGGCCGGTTTTTTTTCAACGGGTTTATTCCCCGTGCCTGGCGGGTTATTTTTTACGAGAGGTGGGTTGTTTCTCTGTTCGATCTTGGCTCTTAAGGAAGGTTCTACATAAAAGTCGGAGGTCTTGACCCGCCGCAGATATACGGTTCCACCCCCGCAATCATCTCCCTTTTTCGCTCCAAATGCATCTGTTTCATGCGCCGATTTAAACGTTCCTTCCAGAAATTCCTCCCGTCCTGATTTGATAAATTCCAATTGGCAGGTCATGATACAGGAGACAGAGCCCCAGGACATTTTTACTTCCACGGTTTTCATTTCCTGAACAAGGGCCTTTCCACTCGCGGAACTAAAATTGCCGGTAAATACGGCTTTGCCATAGAAGGTGGTATCCAGGTAGGAATAGGTGACACCCGTAAGCCGGTTGCCTCCCGATTGCTCGATCTGTACCTCATACTTGTATTGGGATCCGTTGCCACTGATAAAGTAACCTCTCCATATCCCGGTGATGTCCTGCGATTGAACAGCCTGGGTGGAGAATAACCCTGCAAACAGACAAAACAAATAGACCTTCCTTTTCATCAGGGTGTAAAACTAAACAATTGCGGGCTATTCGGGTTTTATCCTGAGTCTGCTCACTGTTAATTTCTTTTAAAAATGCTACCTTTGCCCCCTTAAATTTCAATCATTTACATGATCAACATAACCCTGCCGGATGGCTCAGTCAGACAGTATGAGCAAGGAGTGAGTGCCCTGGACGTTGCCAAATCCATTTCAGAGGGGTTGGCCCGCAAGGTGTTGGCCGCCCAAATCAACGGAGAGGTATGGGATGCCACCCGCCCTATTTCCGCTGATGCTTCTCTTCGTTTATTGACCTGGGACGATAAGGAAGGCAAATCGACCTTCTGGCATTCCTCGGCCCACCTGATGGCCGAAGCAGTGGAAGCCACCTTCCCCGGAGTGAAGTTTTGGGTTGGACCGGCCACAGAAAACCCTCAGGGATTCTATTATGATATGGACCTGGGTGACCGGAAACTGACTGAGGAAGACCTGAGTAAGCTGGAAAAGAAAATGGCCGAACTCGCCAGACAGAACAACCCTTATGTCCGAAAAGAGGTTCCCAAAACGGAAGCTATCGGATATTTTACCGACAAAGCCGATCCCTATAAACTGGATCTTCTTGCCAACCTGGATGATGGGGCGATCACCTTTTATACACAGGGTCAGTTTACGGATCTATGCCGGGGGCCGCATATTCCGCATACCGGTTTTATCAAAGCGATCAAACTGACCAATATCGCCGGTGCCTATTGGAAAGGCGATGAAAAGAATAAACAATTGACCCGGTTATACGGTGTAACATTCCCGGCGCAGAAAGACCTGGATGAACACCTGCGCCTGCTGGAAGAAGCCCGCAAGCGCGATCACCGCAAATTGGGCAAGGAATTGGGGATCTATACCATGGATGATGATGTGGGCCCCGGACTGATCATGTGGATGCCCAATGGTACGGTCATTATCGAGGAATTGGAAAAATTAGCTAAAGAGACCGAATCAGAAGCCGGATACAAAAGGGTGGTAACCCCGCATATTGCCAAGGAAAGCATGTACCTCACCAGTGGTCACCTGCCTTACTATGCTGATAGCATGTACCCACCCATGGAAATGGAAGGAGAGAAGTATTACCTCAAATCCATGAACTGTCCGCATCACCACAAGATTTTCGCGGCAGAACCCAAAAGTTACCGTGACCTTCCTTATCGCATTGCCGAATACGGAACTGTTTACCGGTATGAACAAAGCGGGGAATTATTTGGACTGATGCGTGTTCGCTGCCTGCACATGAATGACGCCCATATCTATTGTACAAAGGAGCAGTTCTTTGATGAGTTCAGAGCGGTGAATGACATGTACCTCAAATATTTCAAAATATTTGGCATTGATAAATATGTGATGCGGCTATCCCTCCATTCTCCGGAAAAACTGGGGGTCAAGTACGTCAATGAGCCGGAATTGTGGAAGGAAACAGAAGCCCTGGTGCGGGATGTGCTGATCAAGTCCAATATCCCTTATGTGGAAGTTCAGGACGAGGCGGCTTTTTACGGACCAAAGATCGATGTGCAGATTTATAGCGTGATCGGGCGTGAATTCACCCTGGCCACCAACCAGGTTGATTTCTCTCAGGGCCGCAGCTTCAAACTCGAGTATACCACCCAGGATAATAACGCGGAAACCCCCTTGATCATCCACCGGGCACCCCTCGGAACCCACGAAAGGTTCATCGGTTTTCTGCTGGAACACTATGCGGGTAAACTCCCTGTTTGGCTTTCACCGCTCCAGGTCAGGATCCTGCCGATCAGTGACAAATTCCAGGACTATTGCAAAACTGTTTTTCAGCAACTAAAAAAAGCGGATATTCGTGTAGAGATCGACGACCGGAACGAAAAAATCGGCAAAAAGATCCGCGATACAGAAATGATGCGGGTACCTTATATGCTGGTGTTGGGAGAAAAAGAAGCCTCCGAAGGAAAAGTGAGCGTAAGGAAGCAAGGGCAGGAGGGGAAAGGCGATCTTGGTACCATGGACCTGGCCTCTTTCATCAACATGATCGGCGAAGAGATCCGGGAACGCAAAGGAGAATAAGTTTGTTTCGAATGCTCTTTCCCTTAAAAGAGCTGATTCATCAATAAAAAAAAGGTGACCCAAAAAGGGTAAGGGTCCAATTTTATGGCAGTATCAAAAGGTGGTTTCAAACCGGCTGGATCCGGTGGTTTCAACAGACCTAAACCGGGTGGTGGATTCAACAGAGGCCGATTCATGCCTCGCAAAGAAGCTGAACACCGCATCAATCATTTTATCCGTGTACCGGAAGTTCGCCTGGTCGGCGATAACGTCGAAGTGGGCGTCTACTCCATTCAGGAAGCGATGAAGATCGCTCAGGATCAAGCCCTTGATCTGGTGGAAATTTCCCCCACAGCCGTTCCTCCCGTTTGTAAAGTGATCGACTACAACAAATTCCTTTACGACAAAAAGAAGAAGGAAAAGGAAATGAAGGCAAAAAGCAAGACCTCCGAAGTAAAGGAGATCCGCTTTACGCCCAATACCGACGAACACGATTTCGAGTTCAAGTCCAAACACGCCGAAAAATTCCTCAAAGATGGCAATAAGGTAAAAGCCTATGTCCAGTTTAAAGGACGTGCCATCCAGTTCAAAGACCGGGGAGAGCTCCTTCTCCTCAAGTTTGCCGAAAGGCTCGCCGAGGTTGGCGCTCTGGAGCATATGCCCCAGATGGAAGGCCGCCGGATGCACGCGATCTTTGTGCCAAAAGGGAAGAAGAAAGGCGACAAATAGGAAATAAGGAATAAAGAACAGAAAATAAGGAATAAGAAAGTGGGATTTTAGTTTTATTAACATTGATTATCAATGATTTAATAAAAATATTTCGTCACTTCCTTATTCCTTATTTTATCTTCCTTATTTCTTATTTATTTCTAATTTTCTCCTACCTTTGCGCTCCATTTCCTAAACAGGCCCGACAAGGGTCCCGGATGTCCGGGAACGCCTCAAAGGATTCATAATTAAAGCATTCTAAAATGCCTAAGGTAAAAACGAATTCCAGTGCCAAAAAGCGCTTTAAAGTGACTGGCACCGGGAAGATCACCCACCAGAAGTCGTTCAAACGACACATTCTCACCAAGAAATCTACTAAACGAAAAAGAGGTATGCGAATCGACGGTACGGTTCACAAGTCGAACCTCGATTTTGTGAAAAGGCTGTTGAGGCTGAAGTAACAAATTTTATCCTTTGGCTATTAGCTTTTAGCTATCAGCTCATAAGGTAAAAACAGCATTAAGTAGAAAATCAAATCAAAAACTATAGCTGATAGCGAAAAGCTAACAGGTAATAGTAGCAAAAGTCAAAAAATTCGCATATGCCTCGTTCCGTAAACTCCGCTGCTTCCAAAGCACGTAGAAAAAAGATTCTCAAGAAAGCCAAAGGCTTTTATGGTAAAAGGAAGAATGTCTATACCGTAGCCAAAAACGTAGTAGAAAAAGGGATGACCTATAGCTATGTAGGTCGTAAACTTAAGAAAAGGTCTTACCGCCAACTCTGGATCGCCCGTATCAATGCGGCCGTTCGTGAGGAAGGACTGACCTATTCTGAATTTATCAACAAGCTGGCCAAAAATGGCATCGAGCTCGACCGCAAGGTGCTGGCTGATCTGGCCATGAACAATCCCGAGACCTTCAAGGCGCTCGTGGCTCAGGTAAAATAAGCTATTCAGCTTGACGAAGCTGATTTCCTATCCAGCCCGCTTTGCGGGCTGGATTTTATTTTTTTAGCCCCCGAATGGAAAATTTTAAGATGAAATATCGGATAATTCACCAATCCGTTACATTTGTACCCGTTAAAACAATCACTTCCAATCTCAGCACCGGTAAATGAACAATACCTACCACGACCTCGTCCAGCAAACATTTGATTTCCCCCAGGATGGTTTTGAAGTAAAAGATGGGTATCTCGAATTCAATGGAGTCGACATCAAAGGTTTGATCGACAAGTACGGAACACCCCTCAAACTGTCCTATCTCCCTAAGATCGGGATGCAGATCAAGAAGGCCAAGCAGATGTTTGACAACGCGATCAAAAAGCACCGGTATGAAGGGAAGTACTTTTATTGCTATTGCACCAAGAGCTCCCATTTCAGTTTTGTGGTGGAGGAAGCCCTCAAACACGATATCCACCTGGAGACCTCTTATGCTTATGATATTGAGATCATCAAAAAGCTGTACGACAAAAAGAAGATCACCAAGGATATCCATATCATTTGCAACGGATATAAGCAAAAAGGGTACACCCGTCGCATTGCCCAATTATTGAATTCCGGTTTTTCCAATGTGATCCCCGTACTGGATAATAAGGATGAATTAAAAGAATATGCCAAGTCGGTCCGGGTTCCTTTCAAATTAGGTATCCGTGTCGCCGCGGAGGAAGAACCCACGTTCCCTTTCTATACCTCCCGGCTGGGGATCAGGGCCAAGGATATCCTTGAATTCTATGTGGACCGGATCGAAGGATATGAAAGCAAGTTCCAGCTTAAAATGCTTCATATCTTCCTGAACAAAGGCATCAAGGATGATATCTATTACTGGAGTGAGTTGAACAAGATCATCAACCTCTATTGCCAGCTTAAGAAGATCTGCCCCGAACTGGATTCAATCAATATCGGTGGTGGATTCCCCATCAAACATTCACTGGGCTTTAATTACGACTACCAATTCATGATCAATGAGATCGTGCGGAATATCAAGGTGGCCTGTAAAAAGGCCAAGGTTCCCATGCCCAATATCTTTACCGAATTTGGTAGCTATACAGTTGGCGAGAGCATGGCGCATATTTACAGCGTGATTGGTGAGAAGGTGCAAAATGACCGCGAGAACTGGTACATGATCGATTCGTCATTTATCACCACCTTACCGGATACCTGGGGCATTGGAGAACGCTTTCTCCTGCTGCCGATCAATAAGTGGGATTCAGAATACCAACGCGTGGTATTGGGTGGGATCACCTGCGACAGCCATGATTATTACGACTCCGAAGAACATATCAACGAAGTATTCCTGCCCAAGGTCAATAATGGAGAACCGCTTTATCTTGGTTTCTTCCATACAGGCGCCTACCAGGACCAGATAAGTGGTTATGGGGGTATCAAACACTGTTTGATCCCTTCCCCCAAACACATCATTGTTGGACAGGATAAGAATGGAAAACTGGTGGACTGGGTCTATGCCAAGGAACAGACTGCCCAGAGCATGCTCAAGATCCTGGGCTACGTTTAGTCCGGTCTCAGCAAGCCACCGCCATCCCGATCACACCGAGGAGGATAACCGTTTGTATAATTTTTTCCATCTTCATGCGGGAGAGAATTACTTTTATTCCCGCAATCATTTTGCCGCTAAATCTTAATTCCCGTTAACATGAAACGCTTTTTGCTTTTCTTAACATCGTTTTTACTGATACAATCATTCAGCAGGGCCCAATCAAATCCGGCCACGGCCGAGGATTCGGTAAAGGCCGTTGTCAACCAACTTTTCAAAGGCATGAAATCGGCCGATCCGGAAATGATCCGGTCAACTTTTGGTGATAGCGCGATCCTGCAAACCATTGTACGTGGCAGGGAAGGGGTGGATGTAAAAAATGAGAAGGTGGTCGATTTTATCAACTCGATCTCAAGCATTCCTCCTGGGGATGCCGATGAACGCATACGTTTTGAAACCATTCGCATCGATGGGCCTCTCGCCATCGTATGGACGCCCTATCAATTTTATTATAAAGGGCAGTTCAGCCATTGCGGGGTCAATAGCTTTCAACTTGTTCGAATAAAAGGGGTATGGAAGATCCAATACCTGATCGATACAAGGAGGAAGCAGGGCTGCGAGTGAGCATCAGGCTCCACCCTTCAACCGATACTTCTTATTTACTTTCGGACTGGTAAAATACCGGTTTAGTTCTTCCGCCGACATATTATTGGTGAGCTCGACCGGTACATCAATGAGCTGGATCTGTATCTGCTTTAATTCTTCCTTGAGCTTGGCTGTTTTTTTGAGAATATCCGGATCCTTGTCACCCACCCGCATATTATCATTGACCATATATTCCAATCGTTTGATCGAGGTGCGGATCAGGGAAGCCTGGTTCTGCTCAACGATCTTGGTGGGTGCAGCGGCCTCCTTTACAGGAACCAGGGCAACACCTACGCTGGGAAGGACCTTTCCTGTATTCTTGGCCCCCTCGCTGTTCGAGGTGTTCAGGATGGTACCGGCCAGCGCAGAGGTTCCGGAGGTCAGGTCAAAGGCCGTACGGGTGGACTTTGTCTTTTTTAACCGCTTATCCAACTGGAGAAAGGTGTACTTCAATTTCAATACATAGGTCCGGATATTATCGGCAAGCTGATCAAATTCCTGATTCACCAAGGGGTAGTTCAGGGCATTGCGAACGATCAGTTTGATGGTAGCTGTATCCTTGGCCTGGAACCGCGTGGCTCCGATAAAATTCAGGTAAAGGATGCGTTGTTTGCTTTCATCATTGTCCCGGACAAAATCATATCCCGGTGTCCACGTGAATTCATCGTTGCATTTTTCAACCAGGGAGAAACCGGAGATCGTTTCAGAACTGGTAAAGAGAATATTTTCGATCGGGAAGGAGCCTGCCTCACATAGGACACGGAAATTCAATGGCTCGCCCTCATCGATCGAGAGGGTGCTGCTTACCGTAGGTTTAACACGGGATGGAATGATCTCGGTATTGTAAAAAACAAGCGTGATGGAGGTATCGACAAATTCATGTTGGTTGTGCAGGTTCTGTACGCCCAGGTTTACCTTGTATTCAACATCATATTTAAGCTTGCCAGACAGGAAGAATGATTTCTCCGCTTTAAAGGTCATCAGCCCGTTATCCTTATTGATTTTTAAACCCAGTGGTGAATTTTTCAAATACCAGTAATAATCACGCGGGTCTTTATTGATCTGAAATCCATAATTAAGTGTAGAATCAACATGGAGAGTAAAAAAGGGATTCAGGTTGACAATCCGAAGCAGGGTGTCCGTATTCTCCGGAACAGCCACAGCAGGAATGGTATCCCTATGGGCAATTACCTGGGTCAAAGCCTTTTCTGAAAGGAAAAACAAACACCAGATCAGGGCTGCCTTTTTCATCCTTGAATTGTTTTGTTGGGGTTAATTGGATGCAAAATAACTATAAATAAAGGATTATATAACCAGAAAGAATTGAACAGGGCAGGCATAAAAAAACCCATCCCGAAGAATCGGGACGGGGTGTAAACCAAAACCAACTGCTTATGAGAAACTCTTAATGCTTTATAACAATTAGATGCTTTATTAGTTGATAACAATCGCTTTGCTTGTTTCTTTGACTTCTTTTTTCTTCGGAAGGTTTAATGCCAGTATACCATTGACGTAGGAAGCCTGGATACTGGTTGCGTCGATCTGCTCATCAATTGTGAAAGAACGCTTAAAATTCCGGAAGGTATATTCCCGGCGCAACAGTTTTTCCTCCCTGTTTTCCTGGGTTTTTTCCACCGAAATGGTCAGGAGGTTTCCCTCCAGGTTGACTTTGAAGTCCGCTTTTTCAAAACCAGGAGCCACCACTTCCAATTGGTAGGCATCTGCTGTTTCCCGAATATTCACAGGAACCGTTATCCGGCTGGTTGTTTCATTGAAAAATACCGGCAGGTCCTGAAAAATGCTGTCAATGAGGCTGGGTCTGTTATTAAATCTTACGTGTGTCATAACTTTTTAGTTTTGGTAAAGTATCGTCAAAGGCTGTACCATGCCGGATTTTATGTTTTTCTTGTGACGAAATGGAAGGAATTGAATGTGCGAAGCGACAGAATTTCCGAAATGCGGAAATATTTCTGCCATAATTACTTATAACTATTTCGAGGTGGGTTCGTTATTCAAATAATCAATAATTTTGCATTTTAAAATTTTATCTAAACTATATGTATCCTGAAGAGATTGTAATACCGATGAAGGAAGAGTTGACTGAAAACGGCTTTTCCGAATTACTGACGCCTGGTGAAGTGGATGCCCAACTGGGCCAGAACGGGACCACCCTGGTGATGATCAATTCCGTGTGTGGATGTTCGGCCGGCACTGCCCGTCCGGGCGTATTGATGGCGGTGATCAATGGTACAAAAAAACCAGACCACCTGACCACGACCTTCGCGGGCTTTGATGTGGATGCGGTAAAGAAATTAAGGGAACACCTGTTGCCTTATCCACCTTCATCTCCTTCCATTGCCCTTTTTAAGGATGGTAAACTGGTTCATTTTATCGAAAGGCACCAGATCGAAGGACGGCCTGCACAGGTGATCGCGAGCAACCTGATGGCGGCATTTGAGGAACATTGCTAAAATGATGCTTTTGGCTGTTAGCAATTCGCTGTTAGCTATTAGTAACTTACTATCCACATTTTTTTATTTATCAGAAAAGGACTAAAAGCTAATGGCTAATTGCTAACAGCTTTTAACGAAATCCCCTATCTTTCCCCCATGTATCCAAACCTCTATTATGTCTTCAGGGATCTGTTTGGGATGGAAGTTCCTTTCCTTCGGTATGTGAACAGTTTTGGGTTCTTTGTAGCCCTGGCATTTATTCTGGCCGCTGTGGTGTTAACGATCGAATTAAAGCGAAAGAGTAAATTATTACAACCAACCGAGGTAGAAGTGATGGTGGGCAAGCCAGCCACAACCTCGGAGATCCTGGTAAATTTTCTGTTGGGTTTTTTATTGGGGTATAAGATTTTGGGATTATTCCTGATGAGTTCATCGGCTACCGATGATCCGCAGGCTTTCATATTCTCTACAATTGGCAACTGGCCGGCGGGTATCATACTTGGACTCTTTTTTGCCGGCCTGAAATGGTGGGAGAAGAATCGGCAGAAACTTCCCAAGCCGGAAAAAAGAAAATTGCGGATCTGGCCTCACGACCGGGTAGGGGAGATCACGATCATTGCCCTGGTATTTGGGTTGCTGGGTGCCAAACTATTTGACATTTTTGAAAACTGGTCGGATTTCCTCAAACATCCCAGTGATTATTTGTTGTCACCAGCAGGGCTTACCTTTTATGGTGGCCTGATCTGTGCCACCTTGGCCATCTGGTGGTATGCCCGCAAACACCAGATCGGTATGCGCCACCTGGCCGACGCAGCAGCACCCGCCCTGATGATGGCCTATGCAGTGGGAAGGATCGGTTGCCAGGTTGCCGGTGACGGTGACTGGGGTATCTATAATTCTGCCTATGCCACCGATTCAACCGGTGTGGTAACCCGGGCCATGCCTGGCCAGTTTGAAGCCACCCTGAATGAGCATACAACCTATTATCTCAACCATTTTGATGTGGACTCCCTTTCGGAAGTACCCCATAAATCTTTTGTAAAACCCGATTGGATGGGTTTTCTGCCCGATTGGGTGATAGCCTATGATTATCCCCACAACGTAAACGAAGAGGGGATGCAACTGGCTGGCTGTACCGACGAAAAATTCTGTAATCACCTGCCTATACCCGTTTATCCAACCCCCTTTTATGAAACGATAGTTTGCCTCCTGCTTTTTGGGGGTCTCTGGGCCTTCCGGAAACGGATGAGAATGCCGGGTCAAATGTTCTCTGTTTACCTGATCCTGAACGGATTGGAGAGGTTTCTCATCGAAAAGATACGGGTGAACAACAAGCTGGATTGGGGCGGTATTAAGCCCACACAGGCGGAAATTATCTCCACCGGCCTCGTTTTACTGGGAATCGGCCTGTTTCTCTATCTGCGAACCAGGGACAAAAAGGAAAAGATGTCCACCGACTGACGCTGTAAACCAAAGATTTTTCCACAACCGTTATGAGAAACGGGAATTGAAGTGTATTTTTGCAGACAGTCCACGACGGTATTAACTTATCCTTTTCATCTTCCTTGAACAAACCAGTACAATTAATCGTTTATCAAGTAATTAATCAGTATGAGGCAGCTTAAAATCGCTACCCAGATCACGAACAGGGATTCTCAGGCCGTAGAAAAGTATTTGCAGGAAATTTCGAAGATCCCTATGATCACGCCCGAGGAAGAGACAACTTTGGCCCAACGGATCAAAATGGGCGACCAAAAAGCCCTGGATAAATTGGTTCAGGCAAACCTTCGCTTCGTGGTTTCGGTAGCAAAACAGTATCAACATCAGGGTCTTTCCCTGAGCGACCTGATCAATGAGGGTAACCTCGGTTTGATCAAGGCTGCCCAGCGTTTTGACGAGACCAAAGGGTTTAAGTTCATTTCTTATGCCGTATGGTGGATTCGTCAATCAATCCTTCAGGCTTTGGCCGAACAGGGGAGATTGGTGCGTTTGCCCCAAAACAAGATCGGTACCTATAATAAGGCCAATAAAGCCTATATGGCTTTTGAGCAGGAGTTCGAGCGTGAACCCAGTACCGAAGAACTGGCGGATATCCTGGAAATGAGCGAAACAGAGATCAACAATATTTTCCAAAGCAATACCCGTCACACCTCCCTGGATGCCCCCGTGCACGAGGCTGAAGATGTGGCCATGGGTGACCTGCTGGAAGGAAGTGACGATACGGATGAGGATGTAATGAAGGACTCCCTGCGGAATGAGATTCGCCGGATCCTGAAATCCCTCAGCCCCCGGGAAGCAGAGATCGTAAACGCCTATTTTGGCCTTGATGGCGAAAATGGGGTTACCATCGAACAGATCGGGCAGAAATACGACCTGACCAAGGAACGTATCCGCCAGATCAAAGAAAGAGCGATAAAGCGGCTCCAAAAAGCCCGCTACAGCAACGCGCTCAAAGCATACCTGGGATAAAAGACAGCGTTCAATCCCCGCTCAGGCGTGGGATCAACGATAAGCAAATTGATGGGTTAAAGCAGTTCCGTTTTCGGAGCTGCTTTTTTTTAATTTATCTTTAATATCCAAATTGGCGGGTGCCATACCATATACCCTCGAAATGAAAATGAAATTCTTCTTCTGGATTCCTGTTACCCTCTTCCTGTTATCCTGTGAAAAGGGGGTCTCCATTGATCTCGATGACGCCTCGGGAAAATTGGTGGTGGATGCAACAATTGAGAATGACAGAGCGCCCGTGGTCGTCCTTTCCAAAAGCCTGGGATATTTCTCCCAGATAGATGCTTCTATTCTTTCCAATAGTTTTGTACGGGATGCTGTTGTTGCCGTTTCCAATGGCACACGTACCCATACACTCAAAGAATACAGCCTTGATCTGGGGAATGGCAATACTTTGTATTATTACTCCATTGATTCGAATAACCTGGCAACAGCCTTTCTTGGTGAGTTGGAAAAGGATTATACTTTACTCATTACCTGGCAGGGCCGTCAATACCGCTCGCAAACACGGATACCCGCCACCACCCGGCAGATAGATTCGCTTTTTTGGCGACCCGCGCCGGCCGGAAACGAACCCGATCAGGTATCCCTGGTTGTCAGGGCCCGTGACCGTGCAGGACTGGGAGATTATATCCGGTATTTTACCAAAAGAAACAGCGAACCTTTTTATCCCGGAATCACCTCTGTATTCGATGACCAGGTCATCGATGGAGCGTCTTATGAGATTGAAGTGGAAAGAGGGGTGAACAGAAATGAAGAGATCGAAGATGGTTATAATTTCTTTCGCAGAGGCGATACCATCACCCTGAAACTCTGCAATATTGATAAGGCTACCTACGATTTTTGGCGAACCATGGAATTTAGTTATGCCTCCATTGGAAACCCTTTTTCAACCCCCACCCGCATCCTCGGAAATATAGATAACGGGGCGCTGGGATATTTTGGAGGGTATGCTTGTCAGTTCAGGAGCCTGATCATACCCCAGTAACCAACATTGGATTAACACCGTGTCATCCGTCACAGGTTTGTTGCCGGAATCAACCTAATTTTGTCCACCTTAATGAATGAATAGCATGGATAATAATCAAACAGAACATGTACATTGCCTGATCATCGGTTCAGGACCGGCAGGTTATACAGCCGCCATCTACGCCGCAAGGGCCAATATGAAACCGGTGCTTTACCAGGGTATACAACCCGGAGGGCAGTTAACCATAACTACCGAAGTGGAGAATTACCCTGGCTATGCCGATGGGGTTCAGGGCCCGGAAATGATGATCGATTTTGAAAAACAGGCGGCGCGTATGGGCGCCGATATCCGGTATGGCCTGGCCACCAAAGTGGATTTCTCCTCCATGCCATATAAAGTCTGGATCGATGAGGAAAAACTGATCGAGGCCGATGCCGTTATTATCGCTACCGGAGCATCTGCCAAATGGCTGGGTCTGGAAAGCGAACAACGGCTGAATGGATTTGGAGTAAGTGCCTGTGCCGTTTGTGATGGCTTTTTCTTCCGCGGAAAGGAAGTTGCCATCGTTGGGGCAGGGGATACCGCCGCCGAAGAGGCCCTTTACCTGAGTAAGCTTTGCACCACGGTGCACATGATCGTTCGCCGGGATGAAATGCGGGCAAGTAAAGTGATGCAGGACCGCGTAAAGAATACGCCAAATATCAAGATCTACTGGAATTCTGAAACAGATGAAGTTATTGGTGAAAAGACGGTATCTGCCGTGCGGATCAAAAACAATAAGACCGGAGAGAAAACGGAAGTTCCGGTGAACGGGTTTTTTGTAGCGATCGGTCACCAACCCAATTCGGATATTTTTAAAGAGTGGATCGATATGGATGAAGCGGGATATATTAAAACAATTCCGGGTACATCCAAAACAAATGTGGAAGGAGTATTTGCGGCCGGCGATGTACAGGATAAGATCTATCGGCAAGCGGTGACTGCCGCCGGAAGCGGCTGTATGGCGGCCCTGGATGCGGAACGGTATTTGAGCGCCAAAGGACTTTAACTACATTTGCCCTTCAGGTTTACTGATAAAAAATATCCTATGCGTCACCTGGCGAATGGGCGTCCTGACGGTTAAATCAAAACAAACCCAATGTCCACACAACGATTTACCATTGAACTGAACTTTGAGTACGAGGCTTTTCACGGTTTATATCCCAATGAAAAGATAAGTGGGAATATATTTAGTGTGGATATACTTCTATGGATGAACGCCCCACAAGGAAAATTCATAAAGGATATTCAACAGACCGTTGATTATGTAGAGGTATATGGGGTGGTAAAGGCCATTATGGACCAACCCGAAGATCTCCTCGAAACGGTCAGTGCGCGTATCGTTTCCGCGCTGAACCTGAAATACAAGCAGTTAAATGAAATTAAAGTAAAGCTGACCAAGGTAACACCCCCAATTGAGGGGTATTTTGGCACTGTTTCTGTAACCTGTCACGAGACCTTTTGAGTATGGCCAAACCACTCGCAATCATTTTCTTAGTCCTTTCTTCCCTGATCTGTACGGCACAGGATGCAGCCACCCTGATCAAGGAGGCCGATCAATTGGAGGCGTCCCTGAAGGAAGCACAGGCCTATGAGAAATTCAAACAGGTACTCAAGCTTGATCACCGGAACTACTATGCATTATGGAAATGCAGTGAACTATGTAGCCGAATCGGGCGTCGCCAGGCGACCAAAGAAAAACAACTGGATTATTATAAGGCGGGAAAGATTTTCGCCGAAACGGCCATCAAGGTAGATCCCAATAAAGCAGATGGGTATTACGCCCTGTCCGTGGCCATGGGACGGTTTGCTATGACCGAAAGTGGAAATGAAAAAGTAAAAGCCGTAAAGGCGATAAAAGACAATGCAGATAAGGCCGTTACGCTAAATCCCAATCATGGACGTGCCTGGCATGTAGTGGGGAAATGGCATTATGAGGTGAGCAATCTCAATGCAGTGGAGAAAGCGGCACTTAAGATTTTCTATGGAGGTCTTCCTAAATCATCGCTCAATGATGCTATCGCCGCCTATGAAAAGGCTATGAAACTGGAACCCAATTTTGCCTTGAATAATCTCGAAATGGCAAAAGCCTATCACCGCAACAAACAAAACGATAAGGCCATTGCCCTGCTCAAAGCACTTCCTTCGATCCCGGAGAAAACCGAAGATGACAAAGGGATCAAAGAAGAAGGAAAGAAACTACTGGAGAAATGGAGTAAATGATTTTTCCCTGATCTGCATAAAAGGGGTCCCTGTGGACACAGGGACCGATCTAATACTACTGCTGAAATCTAAGGTCTGTGTGCTCTTGTTTGCTTCTGACTGCAATTAAAGGTGTAGGAAGGGGAAAGAGGGACAAGGTTTAGTTAAGAAGAAAAAAGAATAGACAAAGAGGATTTTTTTATCGACAAGTTAAGAATCGGGAATCCAATTATGATTTTACCAGGGCTTGAACAGCCTCGAGGTAACTATCTCCAATGGGCAACTCCAATTGTTGAGGAAGCCTGATCTTTCGGTTGGAAATGGAATGGATCTGATTGACGGAGACGATATAACTCCGATGGATTCGGATAAACTTGTTCTCCGGTAATTTTTCGGCCAGGGCCTTGATCGTCATCAGGGTCATCACGGGTTTGTCATTTAACCGGTGGATCCGTAGATAATCTTTCAAGGCTTCTATATAGAGGATCTCTCCAAAGGGGATGCGGACGAGTTTATATTCTGATCGGACAAACAGTGCATCCTGGGCGCCTTCCTGTGGCGCTTTACGTAGGGCACGAAACTCGATGGCTTTTCGCACGGCTTTTTCAAACCGTTCAAAATCCACCGGTTTTAACAGGTAGTCAATAGCATCCAGTTCAAATCCTTCAAATGCAAATTTGCGAAAGGCTGTGACAAAAATGGTCATTGGTTTCCGTTCCAGGGCCCTGACCAGATCAATGCCTGTGATATCGGGCATATTGATGTCAATAAACAAAAGGTCTACTTCATTCTTCTTCAAAAATTCAGCTCCTGCCACCGCATCATCAAACTGACCGATCAATTTCAGCGAAGGGATCTTGCCAATATATTGCTTGAGGAGGCTAAGTCCCAGCGGTTCATCATCGATTGTTATGCAAGAGAGTGTTGTCAAAAGGTTCTTATAATTGAATGGTTAAATAAAGGGAGTAGTGGGTATTCGTTTCCAGAAAATTCAATTGATGTCGGTCCGGATATAAATGTCTGAGTCGTTCGGCAGTATTCCTGATCCCTATACCTTCACGCTCTGGTTGCGTTGAAGATTGAAACTTACGGTTTTCAGTAATAAGGTCCAACTGACTGCCTTGTATCCTAATCTTTATATTCAGGCTGGATGGTTCATGAGAACTGATCCCGTATTTGAAAACATTTTCAATAAAGGGCAGCAGGAGTAGTGGGGCGATCTTAAGTGAACCCGTATCCCCTTCCACTTCAAATACGAGGGTGGTTTTGCTCCCCAGCCGAAGCTCCTGTAAACTGATGTAATCACGGATGCAACGAAGTTCCTGCTCAAGTTCAACAAATTCCTGTTGTACCTCATCGGTATGATACCGCATGATGTTGGATAAACGCATGATGGCATCCGGTGTATGAGCACTTTGGGAAACCGCCAGGCTGTAGATATTATTCAACGTATTAAAAAGAAAATGAGGATGGATCTGTGCCTTAAGTGAGGAGAGTTCAGCCCTTATCCTTTCAGATTCTGATTTTTCGGCATCAAGTCTGGCCTGTTTGATCCGTTCGATCTGCATCAGGGCCACACCCACGAGGATAATAACGAAAAACAGAAAGACACTAAAAATATCAAATTTGTTTTCCTGGGGCTTGGGCATTCCTTTTATTCTTGCCGGTAATTCAGGAAAACCTTCACCGGTAGGCTCTGCCTGAAACATGGGAGGCATAACAGGTTGTAACAACTGATCAAAGGGTTTATATAAAATAATCCCGATGAGCATGACGACAAGGAGAACCCCATACAGTAAATAATGTTGCCTAAAAAGTAATCGGGGAACAAGGAAATAAGTATGGAAGTAGAATATGAAAAGGAATATTCCAATAAAGATCCAATAATGTTTTTGGCTAAAAAAAGTACCCCAGTCGGTTGGAAAACCTAAACCCGAAAGGAAAACCAATGGTAAACCCAGGAAAAGTAAAAGCAATGCCGTATGCAGGGCAATGGATATTTTGGAAGGGCCCGTCATGCCATCAAATTACAGCTTTTTTGATTTCCACTTGCCACTTCGGATGTAAAAGAAAGACAGGGTGAACAAGCTGGTCCAATACAACCATTCACTCATCCAGCCAATGCTGAGTGAAAGCTGGTAGACTTCCATCACCAGGTAAACATAGGTGCAATAAAGAACGATAGCCACGAATTCGATCAAAAAGGTGATCCTTGAATTTCCGGTAGCCGTAACTGCATTTAGCCATACCGTACCGATGGACATAAGGAGCATGGCTGTTGAAACTACCCGGATGACAGGGATCGATTCCGCGGCAAAGCGGGTATCCTGGCCAAACATACTGATGAAGGTAATCGGAAAAAGATTGAGCAATACGAATACAAATAAGGCAAAGCCTGAACTAAGGTGAATGATCCGGTTGATCAATGAGATTACCTGATCTTTTTTACCCTGCCCAATGATATTACTCACCATGGCGTTACTGGTAGCGGCAAAGGCCCAGGACACAACTCCGAACAACCCAAAGAGGTTACGCATGGTATTTGAAATACCCAGATCCATCTGATTGGTATTTCTTTCTATCAGGAGGTAGAAGAACCACCAGCTCATGATGCTGATGGCGTGTTGAAAAATAAGGGGTGCCGACATGGAAAGGACCTGTTTCAGGCGGACCGTATCCATACCAAATTTTTTAAACAACCCGAAGCGTTGACTGATTCCTTTCTTTCGGATCACCAGGTAGATCACAAACATACCGGTGAATTCGGCGATCACCGATGCTACTGCCGCTCCATTGAAACCCAGTTCAGGGAATCCCCATTTACCAAATATCAGGAGATAGTCCAGCAGGATATTGGTCACTGTCTCTGCCAACGTGCCAATGATCAGGTATTTACTTTGATTGGTCCCCACCAATAAGGCATTGCGCAATTGATAGATATACAAAAAGGGGAGACCCCAGATCCGGATGCGTAAAAAGTGGGTGTAATCTGCTACGGTTGACTGGTCACGAATAACCGACCTGAGCACCACCGGAGTAATGAACCAGGTAAGCAAGATCCCGATTGCGGCTATGCCCATGGCCACCAATATGCCCTGGTGAAAAATACGGCCGATTTCTTCAGGACGGTTCTCTCCGGCTCTTCTGGCGATCAATGCCTGAAGTCCATTGTTCAGTCCATAACCGATAGCGGCAAAAATGAGATAATAAACACCGGTAATAGCGGCCAGGGCCAGCGAAGTGGGGCTATGATGACCTAAGAAAATATTATTGGTGATAAAGTTCAATTGGGGTACCAGCATGGCCAGGCTGATCGGCAAAGCAATGCGAATGATCTGCCGATAACTGATCTCTACTTGCAGGGATGGAGGTGCTGCACTCATTGGATGGCGCAAGCTACGAAAAAGGACTTGGCGGAGAAACAAATATTAAGGTGGAAGCCTCTATCTTTGTCGCGATTCAACGAAACGGCTTGAAATTGACATTTGATATAGGAAGTATGGAGGGGTATGAAGCCCCGGGTTCGGTACTGCTGGCTGAGTTCAGCCCGGAGGGGATTGGACTTGGTTTGATCGAAACCCGATCGAGAACCATGTATCGGTACACGTATGTTACAGGCGATAATCAAGAGGGTTCCCTGCTTCCCGGATTATTGAAGGCCTTTCCCGAGTATGAAGGCCCATTTAGCCAGGTAGCCATTTCCTATCGGTTCCCGTCTTGTGTTCTGGTTCCTTCCACCCTCTACCAGTTTCAGGAAGAAGGGCTGTTTCTTCAATCTGCCGGAGCGGATATCCCAGGCCAGATCCTTCGTTCCGATCATTTGCCTTCTCATTCCCTTCAAGCCGTTTATGGACTGCCCAAATCGCTTAATATCGCTGTTACACGCCAATATTTAAGACACCAATACTGGCATCAGTTTGCTGTTTTCTTAAAAAATGGAGTGCCTGATTCCGGCTCATTTCTGAATGTGGATATACGTCCGGGAGATTTTGCAGTTTCCTTATTTCGCGACGGACAACCTGAGCTGTTATCTATTTTCCCCTATGCTTCTCCGGCAGATGTCCTCTATCGGCTTGTTCAACTGGCTGAATCCTTTGGTCTGTCGCGTGATACACTGCCTGTTGAAGTAAGTGGATTTGTAGATGAGGGATCCTCCCTGTTTCACGAAATGCGTTTGTATTTTGCGCAGATCACATTCCCGGGAAAACTGGAACCATTGCGACTGGCGAATGCATTTGAGGATCATCCGGCCCATTATTTTCTATCCCTTTCAAAATTGGCGGCATGCGTATCATATCCGGAACATTAGGAGGAAGGCGGATTCAGCCACCCGCCAATATGCCTCATACGCGTCCCACTACGGATATAGCCCGCGAAGGTCTTTTCAACATTCTCCAAAACAATATTGACCTGGAAGGCATTCGTACCCTCGATCTGTTTGGTGGTACCGGATGTATCAGCTATGAGTTGGCCAGCCGGGGTGCTTCCTCGTTGACCGTGGTGGAAAAAGATCCCAAAATGTTTGCCTTCATTCAGAAAACCGCGGCAGAACTGAAGTTACCGAACCTGAAAGTGGTTAGAATGGATGTATTCAAGTACATGGATCAATGTGCGGAACGGTTTGATCTGATTTTTGCCGGTCCTCCCTATGCCCTTGGTGAAATAGACCTGTTGCCCGACAGGGTTTTTGAAAAGAAATTACTGCAACCCAAAGGCTGGTTCATTCTGGAACATACACCCAGAAACAGCTATAAGGAGCACCCCTGGTTCAAGGCTGAGCGAAACTATGGAACAACCCTTTTTTCGATATTTATCGAGGACAGGGATTAGGCATTTGCTTCGTATCTTTGGGCACCGAAAAACAGCTTGCCCTGAATCCCCATTTTTTCATAACCGGAACCGGTACCGGCATCGGTAAAACGGTGGCGGCCGCCCTGGTGGCAGAGGCCATCGGTGCCGATTATTGGAAACCGATCCAGGCAGGATTTGAAGAGGGAACGGATACCGAATGGGTAAAGTCGGTATTGACCAACGGTCCGGATAGGGTACACCCCGAAATCTATAAACTGGGTATTCCGGCCTCCCCCCATATTTCCGCACGAAAAGAGGGTATTCAAATTTCTCTGGATAAGATCCGTGAGGCTTACCATACCCGGATGAATACACCAAAACCTCTGGTTATCGAAGGGGCGGGAGGGTTGATGGTGCCCCTGAATGAGAAGCAATTTGTGACTGATCTGATCAGGGAATTGGGTTGCCGGGTCATACTGGTCAGCCGCAATTACCTCGGAAGCATAAACCATTCCCTGCTCACTGCACAGGTTTGCCGTGAAAAAGGTTTGCCAGTGGCTGGATGGATTTTCAACGACCGGTTCATGGATTATGAATCCGAGATAGTTGAGTGGACAGGAATCCCATCGCTGGGATCAATCCCTCCACTCAAAAACAATAACGCTGAAACGATACAACAAATAGCCAACGCTTGGAAAGAGGAATTAATGACAAAACTGAAACAATGATCAAATCTGAAGCCAGGAAATTATTCCGCCAGCAAAGACTCGAATTATCCCGAAAGGATAAGAGCCGTTTTGACGACCTGCTCCTTATTGAGTTCCAGCGTGCCAGTCTTCCTTTTATAAACTGCCTCTTGTCCTACTGGCCCATTGAGGAGTACAATGAACCCAATACTCATCTGTTTACAGACTATATTGAGTTCATGAACCCCAAACTCCAGATATGCTATCCCCGAACCATACCGGGTACATCAGAAATGCACGCGATCCTGACCGCTGAAGGGGCCAGTTTCATGCGCAACGATTACAATATTCCTGAGCCGCGTGAAGGTGAGCGGATCGACCCTGCCCGGCTGGACATGGTTTTTGTACCTCTGCTTGTTTTTGATAAACAAGGTTTCAGGGCCGGGTATGGAAAAGGATTCTATGACCGTTTCTTATCAAATTGCCGACCAGATTGTGTCAAGATCGGATTTTCCTATTTCGACCCGGTCGATAGCCTGGAGGATACCGACTCGTTTGATATCCCGCTCAACCTGTGCGTAACACCCAATAAGACCTATGTTTTCTAATGTATTTCTGAAATCATTTCGGGTCTTTTTATTACCGTTTGCCCTAATTTATTGGGCTGTGATCGGGTTAAGAAACTGGCTCTTTGAGAAGGAAATATTAAAATCCACCAGTTTCGGGTTGCCCATCATCTGTATTGGCAACCTGTCTGTGGGTGGCACGGGCAAATCACCTATGGTGGAATTCCTGGTGCGGTTTTTAAAGGACCAACACAAACCGGCCATCCTTAGCCGGGGCTATAAGCGCAGAACTGAAGGATATGTGCTGGCTGCACCGGAACATACGGCCCTGGATATAGGAGATGAACCCCGTCAATTCTATCAGAAATTTCCGGGCGTGCCCGTAGCCGTAGGGGAGAAACGACTGGAAGCCATTCCGCAACTGCTGCATGACCATCCTGAAACCAATTGCATCATCCTGGATGACGCTTTTCAACACCGATCCGTCAAGGCCGGTTTAAATATCTTACTAACCGATTACAATAATCTATTCACCCGTGATTTTTATCTGCCTACCGGTGATTTACGTGATCTGCGCTCGGGCTATAAAAGGGCCGAAGTGATCGTGGTAACAAAATGCAATCCCAAGATCGACGTAACCGAAAAGGAAGCGATCATCCGCGAGATCAATCCCCTGCCACACCAAAGGATATTCTTTGCGGCCAACCGGTATGCTCATCCTTATCACATTTCCAACCCGGAAAATGTTACACGGTTATCCGTACCCGAAGAAATACTGCTGATCACGGGTATCGCGAATCCGGCCCCCCTTAAGCACCTGCTTGAACTCCATACCGCTTCCTATTCGATGATGCACTATCCCGATCACCATATCTTCACCGTTTCTGATTGGAAAGAAATTCAAAAAAAATTCGCACAGATCAGGGCCACCAAGAAAATCATGCTGACCACCGAAAAAGATGCTGTCCGGCTCACCAAATTTGGCGACGAGTTGAAGGATATTCCCCTTTATGTTATCCCACTTGAGCACCACTTTTTGTTTGAGGAGCAGGACGAATTCCAGGAGATTGTGCTTAATTTCATTAAAAATTTTCGCAAACCAGTTTAAACCGGTGTGATGGGAAGGAAAAATTCAAAAAAGAAAGCGAAAGAGAAACCCTCCAGGAAACATAAGGTCCACAAGGAGAAGACCGTCGTTGGTAAGTTGGATATCAGCCGGTCGGGAATGGGATTTGTGATCGTGGATGGACTGCCGGAAGATATATTGGTCAGACCCGGTGACTTCAACACGGCCTTACATGGAGATACCGTAAGGGTGGAGGTAAAAGAAGGTCGCGACCGCAAACGTTCACAAGGGGTGATAACCCAGGTTATCCACCGACGCCAAACTGAATTTATCGGGCGCCTGCAAATGAGTGCCAACTTCGCCTTTTTTGTGCCTGATACCGATAAACGCATGCCGGATATTTTCATTCCGCTCCAATCTCTCAATGGCGCTAAAGACCGCGATCGGGTGGTGGCCAGGATCAATACCTGGGAAAAAGGGGGCAAAAGACCAATGGGGGAAGTGGTGACCATTCTGGATGATGAAGATGATAACGACATTGCGATGAAGGACATTCTGCTGGATGCCGGTTTCCCGATCGGGTTTGAGGACGAAGTGATGGAAGAAGCCGGAAGAATAAATGAAGTGATAACCCCTGCAGAAATTGCAAAAAGAAAAGACATCCGTGATATACTCACGATTACGATCGATCCGGTCGATGCAAAAGACTTTGATGATGCCATTTCCTTTCGGATATTAAAAAATGGGAATTACGAGATCGGGGTACATATTGCAGATGTATCTCACTATGTGGAAGAAGGTTCTGTATTGGATAAAGCGGCCTATGGGAAAGCTACCTCGGTCTATCTCCCCGACCGGGTTAACCCTATGTTGCCCGAGCATATATCCAATGTTCTCTGCTCATTACGTCCGCATGAAGACAAACTCACCTTCTCTGTTATTTTTCAAATGACACCGAAAGGAGAGATCAAGCAATATTGGATCGGGAAGACCATTATCCATTCAGACCATCGGTTTACCTATGAGGAAGTTCAGGAGATCATTGAAACAGAGGATGGATTGTACCGGGACGAAATACTCATATTGAATTCGATCGCCAAATCCCTGCGAAAGAAGAGATTCAGGCATGGGGCCATTGCCTTTTCTTCCCAGGAGGTGCGGTTCAAACTGGATGAAAAAGGAAAGCCGATCGGGATCATGATCAAGGAAAGTAAGGAATCCCATCAGCTGATTGAAGAATTCATGCTGCTCGCCAACCGTACCGTGGCCGAGAATGTTTCGAAGATCAAACATAATAATAAGCCAATTCCTCTTCCTTACCGGGTACACGATACACCCGACGAAGAAAAATTGTTGCCCTTTGTGGCCTTTGCCAAAAAATTTGGGCATTCATTTGACATGTCATCACCGCATGCGATCGCCGCCTCGTTCAATCAATTGCTGAAAGATGTGCATGGAAAGCCCGAGCAGCATGTGTTGGAGCAATTGGGTATACGTACCATGGCCAAGGCCAAATACACCATCGAGAACGTAGGTCATTACGGATTGGGATTTGAACACTATTGCCATTTTACCTCACCCATCCGTCGCTATCCGGATATTTTGGTACATCGGGTCATGCAATCCATCCTGACTTCTGCCATCCAGCCGGATAAAAAGATGGAGGAAAAATGTAAACATTCCAGTGAGCGAGAGCGGGCAGCAATGGAAGCCGAACGTTCGGCCAATAAGTATAAGCAGGTCGAGTACATGCAGAATTTCCTGGGTGAAGAATTTGAAGGTATCATTAGCGGTGTAGCCGCCTTTGGGTTCTGGGTAGAGACCGTAGATCATAAATGTGAGGGGCTTGTTAGTATTTCCAGCCTGTCCGATTATGATGATTTCCGCCATGTGGAATCCGATTATTGTTTGACCGGATTGCGTTCCGGCAGGCAGTTCCGGATGGGTGATAAGGTTTCGATCAAAGTGGTAGCGGCCAGCCTGGAGAAAAGACAACTGGATTATGAATGGGTAGTGGCCAGTGGATTAAAAGAAGGAAAGAAGAAGAAAAAATAAATTTTGATTCGTCATTATGCAATCATTTGAATCGCTCGCCGGTCAGTTTGTGGCTTATTTCAATGTCCGGCATTTCCCCGAGCAGCCGGCATCCTTATATGATCCCAATGAGTATTTTTTACAACTGGGTGGTAAACGGGTGCGCCCTGTGGCCTGCTTAATGGGAAATGAACTTTTTGATGATATCCAGCCTGGTACCTGGGAACTCGCCACGGCGATCGAGTTGTTTCACAATTTTACCCTGATCCATGATGATATCATGGACCAGTCGCCATTGCGCAGAGGCCAGCCCACGCTTCATGAGAAATATGATCAGTCCACGGCCATTCTTGCCGGAGATGTTATGCTGGTAGTGGCCTATGATCACCTGAACAAAGTAGGTAAGGAGTATCTCCATCGCTTACTCCATCTGTTCAACCGGACTGCCCGGGAAGTTTGCGAAGGGCAGCAGCTGGATATGGATTTTGAAAAAAGGACCCAGGTGAGCCTCGAGGAATATATCCGGATGATCGAGTTGAAAACCTCCGTACTCCTGGCGGCCAGCCTGCAGATGGGAGCCCTGCTGGGTGGTGCCAGTGAACGAAACCAGCAATTGCTGTACGAGTTTGGCCGTAAATTGGGTATTGCCTTTCAGGTGCGGGACGACTATCTGGATGCCTATGGAGATCCGGCCAAATTTGGCAAGCAGGTAGGAGGGGACATCAAAAAGAACAAAAAGACCTTTCTCCTGATCCATGCCATGGAAAAGGCCAATCAGGCCCAGCGCAGGGAATTGGATGCCCTATTGGCGGGGGATGCAGATGATAAAGTGGAACGTACCCTGCGACTCTTTAGTGAGGTAGGGGTCGATCAGTGGGCTATTTCCCTTTGGGAAAAGTATTATGCCGAAGCCATGCAACACCTCGAAGACACAGCCGTACTCTCCGTACGCAAAGAACCATTGAAAGAGCTGGCAAGGTTCCTGATTGAAAGGGAGCATTAATCTGATTTTCGGGTTGGCAAATTTCCAAATTCCCAAATTAAAACCCTATTTTGAACCGAAAACCAACTGCACATGGCCAATCAATTATTTCGTAAGAAATCGATCGATCATATCAACCGTGAAGCCGCTGAGAACGATGCCAAAGAAGGCCATGGCGCCGGATTGCGGAAAATATTGGGTGTCAAAGACCTGACATTCCTGGGTATTGCGGCCGTAGTTGGAGCCGGAGTTTTTTCTACCATTGGATCAGCGGCCTACAATGGGGGACCGGGTATCTCCCTGCTCTTTGTCATTACCGCGGTCACCTGTGGCTTCTCGGCCCTTTGTTATGCGGAATTTGCCAGCCGGGTACCCGTATCCGGAAGCGCCTATACGTATTCATATGTCACCTTTGGAGAGATCATAGCCTGGATTATTGGCTGGGCCCTGATTCTCGAATACGCCATTGGCAATATCGTGGTGGCTATTTCATGGAGTGGCTATTTCAATAATCTCTTGGAGAATGTGCTGCATATTCACCTGCCCGATTGGATGTTAGTGGACCCTCAAACAGCCAAGGAGGCGTATAAAACGGCCACCGAAGCCCTCGCCAGTGGAACCGTTACCGACCCGGCCCAATTAAAATCCTTTCAATTTGCCGTGGATGCCTGGAACCAGGCACCCCGTCTTGGAGAGAATCCCATTTTCTTTAACCTGCCCGCCTTTATCATCGTTGTACTGATCACCTGGCTGGCCTATATCGGCATCAAGGAGAGTAAGCAATCCGCCAACTTTATGGTGATCTTCAAGGTCGCCGTGATCATCTTTGTTATCATTGCCGGGGCCTTCTTTGTGGATACCAATAACTGGACACCCTTCCTTCCCAATCGTTTTGAAGGGGTGCTAAAAGGCGTCTCAGCGGTCTTTTACGCTTATATCGGCTTTGATGCGATCTCCACCACCGCCGAAGAATGTAAGAACCCGCAACGGGATATGCCCAAGGCCATGATCAATTCCCTGCTTATCTGTACCGTACTCTATATCCTGATCGCCCTGGTGCTTACAGGTATGGAGAACTATGCCAATTTCAAGGATGTGAACGATCCCCTGGCCTTTGTTTTTGAAAAAAGAGCACCCTGGATCGAGACCATTGTATCCATCAGTGCGGTGGTTGCCACCACGAGTGTCCTGCTCGTATTTCAACTGGGCCAACCCCGGATCTGGATGAGCATGAGCCGCGATGGGTTATTGCCTAAGCAGTTTCGCAAGATCCATCCCAGGTATCAGACTCCGTCTTTTGCCACCATCGTTACAGGGATCATTGTGGCGGTGCCTTCCCTGTTCATTGAATCAGGGATCGTTACCGACCTTACGAGTATCGGTACCCTCTTTGCGTTTGTCCTGGTATCTGGAGGGGTACTCCTGCTTCCCCGTATCGCCAAACAACCGGGTAAATTCAGTCTGCCCTACGTCAATGGAAAATTCATCATTCCAGCCATGCTGGCCCTTTTCTTTTATGCATTTCATGGACGTATCTATGACGCGATCATGAATATTGCCACGGCCGAACATCAGGAATTATTCTTTTTGATCTTTGTGGTCATCGCACTCATCCTGACTATTCTGACCTTTATACGCAACTATTCGCTCATTCCCATGCTGGGTGTACTGTTCTGTCTCTATCTCATGATCGAGATTCCGCTCAAGAGCTGGTACCTGTTCTTTGCCTGGATGGGATTGGGGTTGGTGGTGTATTTCCTGTATGGGTTCAGGAATAGTAAGCTGGCGAAAACGAATTAGCGCCCAATCCTGGTTATCTTTGCCTAATGAAATTTCAGGTAGGCGATACCATCATTCTGCTTCATTCCAATGAGGAAGGGGAGATCGTGGATATCATCAACAACAAGATGGTATTGGTAGATGTAAAGGGCGTCCGTTTCCCGGCCTATATGGATCAGATCGACTTTCCGTATTTCAAACGCTTTACCGAGAAAAAAAAGAACGGGAACACCGAGCGGAAATTCATTGAGGATATTAAAAAAGAAAAGGCCCAGCATACACCCCGTACCATCGACGGGGTTTGGCTCACCTTCCTGCCGGTGATCGGTACCGATGAGTTTGGGGATGATGTGGTGGAAGAACTCAAACTTCATCTGGTAAACAGGACCGATCACCATTACCGGTTTGATTATAAACAGGCTTTTTTTGGCAAACCGGCCTTTGAATTAAAAAATGAGATCAGGGCCTTTGAAGATTTTTACCTGCATGACCTCCCTTTTGAGGACATGAACGACAACCCGATTTTTGAATTTGAATTCTCCCTGCTTACCCCCATCAAAGGGAAGGCTGAAATCTGTACAGCATCCATTAAGATCAAACCTAAACAGCTTTTCCAGCGCATCGAAGAGATCCGTAGCCGCAATGAAGCTACTTTTTCCTATCGATTATTTGATGTGTACCCCGATCAAAAGGAAGAAGACAAGATCGATATCGGTTCCCTGGCTGGTAAGTATAAGATCTATGATGCAACAAAGGCAAAGCAACACCTCGAACCGCCCCGTAGTGTGGTTGACCTCCATATTGAAAAGATCACGGATGACTGGAAGGGTTTAAGTAACCTCCAGATCATTGGATACCAAATGCGCACTTTTGAAAAATATTATGAACTTGCCCTGGCGCATCTTCAACCTTCCCTTGTGGTGATCCACGGAGTGGGAAGTGGCCGGCTCCGGGATGAGATCCATGAATGGTTGAAATTTCGTAAGGAAGTAAAAACCTTTGTGAATCAATACGACCCCCGGTTTGGATATGGGGCCACTGAAATCTACTTTCAATACTAGTGATGAGCCATCGTCACCACCTCCGGCACATCCTTTAGATTAAGCTGGATATGCTTGTTGTGGGCCTTTGACTTATAATCCTGAATGATTTCCAGCACATCATTGTCAATATAATCGCTTTGAGACCCATTGATCTCCAGGATAGAATAGGGAGGAATCTTATCCAGTGTTTCCAGGATCTTTTTCTTATTCATGTAACTGACATTCATGGCCAGTGTGAGGGTATAATGCGAGGTATGACCTTCCTTTTTTTCTTTTAAAACAAACCCAGCCTGATAGGTGTGTTTTACCAGAAAATAAATGCTGTATATCACACCGATCAATACCCCTATCAGGAGATCGGTAAACAGAATGGCAACAACGGTAATGATGTAGGGGAGGAATTGCTCTCTTCCCTGTTTATAGACCTGTTTGATCATACTGGGTTTGGCAAGATTATATCCCGTTCTGATCAGGATAACCGCCAATACGCAATAGGGGATACTGTTGACCAGCGGAATGGCCAACAATATGATCAGCGTAAGCCAAAGCCCGTGAAAGATGGCCGATAATTTGGTATGTCCTCCGGCCTCTGTATTGGCTGAGCTTCGTACGATCACAGCCGTAATGGGCAATCCGCCCAATAATCCACTCAGCAGGTTGCCGGTTCCCTGTGCCATCAATTCCCTGTTTTGGGGAGTGATGCGGTTAAATTTGTCCAGTTTGTCAATGGCCTCAATACTCAGTAAGGTTTCCAGACTGGCGACAAAACAAATCACCACGCCGGTTTGCCAAATTTCCCGATTGGTGAACAAGGAATGAAAATCAGGAAACTGAACCTGTGATACCAGGTTGAGGGGGATATGAACAAAGTGATCATCTTTTAAATGCAGGGAAGGGATATAGTGCCGAAACAGCAAGGCCAACAGCGCTCCCGCCAAAACGGTAATGAATGAGGTTGGAAGAAACTTCAGTTTGTGACTAAGGTATTTTTTCCACAGGATCAATAAGGCCAGCGACAGGACGGCCACGATCACGACCCCGCGGGAAGAACTGGCATAAAGGCTTTTTACATTGCTGAATACGTGGTTTAGTTTAATGATATTAAACAGTTCATTGGACCAGAAATCAGGTTTTGTATAACCTATCAGCGATGGAATCTGTTTAGAAATGAGAATGATCCCAATAGCTGTGAGCATGCCCTTGATAACAGCCGAAGGAATAAAGTGCGTAAAACCGCCTAATTTGAATAGACCGAGCACGATCTGGAGCAATCCTGCAATGGCCACGGAAAGAAAGAATATCTCGGGTGCGCCCAGATCAGTAATCGCGGCGGCACATATGGCCGTAAGACCAGCAGCAGGGCCGCTTACGCTAAGATGGGATCCACTGAGGAAACCTACCACCACGCCTCCAATAACCCCTGCAACCAATCCGGAATAAACAGGCGCATCGGAAGCCAAAGAGATACCTAAGCAAAGAGGTAATGCAACAAAGAAAACAGTGATGCTGGCCTTTAGATCATGTTTTAAAAAGGAGAGGAGGTAAAACCGATAGGTACGCTTGGAAAAGGAAAACATGGGTGTAAAAGTCCGTTGGTCCTCATTCATGATCTATGATGTTGGTCAGGGTGACTGGTGAGAATGGAGACCCCAAGGTAAAAAAAATACCCGAGTATCCTCGTATTACAATCCCAGCACCTCTTTTAGACGCGCATATCCAGTGCGACTGACCGGGATAACCGCACCGGAAATTAGTACGGCCACGTAGCTGTCCTTTTCATGATGATCGATGCGGGTGATCTGTTGAATATTAATCAGGTAGGATCGGTGACAACGCGCAAACTGGCCCTTGTCCAGCAAATTTTCAAAATAGGTTAGCGTCCTGTTTTTGAGAAAGACCCCTTCGGAGGTATGGAGTTTGACAAAGTCATCGGCGGCCTCAAAATAATGGATATCCGCTACCGGTATGATCCGGATCTTTTGCCCGGTGCGAACTACGACCCGGTGACGTTGAAGCGGTGATTGGGAAGCTGTTTCCAGTAAAGCAGCGGTAGTACCCGGTTCGGTGGATTGGGCAGTGGCCTTCCATTTTTCGATAGCCCTCGCAAACCTTTCCGGGGAAAATGGTTTGAGTAAATAATCAACGGCATGTGTTTCAAAAGCCTTCATGGCGAATTCATCAAAGGCGGTGGTAAATATTACCAGGGGTGGGTTGGTCAATAGTTCCAGCATTTCAAAACCATTGATTCGGGGCATTTGAATATCGAGAAATATCAGATCAGGTTGGTGTTGCTGGATTGCTTTCACTCCTTCAAACCCATCATTGCATTCGGCCACTACCTCCAATTCAGGAAAGGCGGCCAGGTATTCCCTGACAATAGAACGGGCCAGCGGTTCATCATCAATGAGTATCACTTTCGGCATGGATGGGTATGGTTAAGATGGTTTTAAAAAATTGTTCACCCGCTATGGTATTCAACAGGTCTTTGCGTCCAAAGAGAAGAAACAATCTTCGTTGAACAGCATTCAATCCAAATCCCGTTCCTTTCAAAGCGCGGGAAGTAGCCGGGTCATAGGGATTACTAACGGTTATTTCCAGTTGGTTTCCTACATGTTGCGCTTGCAGGGTAATCAAGGCCTCACCCGTAGTATCATACAGGCCAAACTTGATCGCATTCTCGAGAACGGGTTGAAGCAGGAGTGCAGGTATGCGAAGCGTTTGCGTTGCAGGTGTACAGTCGATGGTCGTCCGCAGCCTATTGCCAAACCGCACCTTTTCGATCTCCAGATAAAGGGCCAGGTATTCCAGCTCTTCCTTTAAGGTGACCCATTGGTGCTCTTCTTTTTTTAGTGTACCCCGTAAAAAATCGGACAGCTGATGTACCATGCGTCGTGCCTCTGTTGGGTTTGATCCGATCAGGGCGTTAATGCTATTGAGGCTATTAAATAAAAAATGAGGTTGAAGCTGTTGCCGTAGTTTAAATAATTCTGCCTCCTTTGCTGTTTTTTCCAGATCAGTTTTTTGTTCATCAGCCTGTTTTTGTTCACGGAGGGTAAACCAGAGAAGGCTCATCGCCGAAACACAACCAGTCATAAGAAAGGCCAATCCAAACCGCAGGGTGGTAGATTCAGCTAATAGGTTTCGGTATTCCAGGTAACCAGGGTGTACGGCCCAAAGGATAAACCTTGCCAGTACGATCCACAAAAGGCTTAACACAAGACTTAGGGCAAGGAGGTAACCATATCGTTCCTTTCGCGGGAGGTAATACCGCATATTATTTATGATCAGCAAACAGGCTCCTGCCAGCAGTGCATTGCTGATGAGGCTGTCCACCAGGGCAGTTCTGGGGTGTATGCCATAACTCTGTACCACATAAAAATGGACGGCAGCCCAGCAGAGCCACCATCCGGTAAAGAAGTATCGATATTTACTGTTGGTTTGAAGATCCGTTGACATATCCTGATCAGCCGGCAAGCTGTTCTTTGGTTATTTGTCCGAACAAAGATCTGGCCTTGCCTTTAAGAATCTGGATATAATGCTCGGCCGGTTCCCTTTCTTCGATTCGTGAATATACTTCAGCTCCGTCGATCTGCGGACTTACCCGGTAGAGATCCGTTACATGAATGAATTCCCACCGCACCAATTGTTCTTCGTGATTAAAGAAGGTTGTTTCCTCCGACCTCCCCAATTTTTCGGCTTTTTCAAATGCCATTTGTCGGTTGGGTGCCTGTATCAATCTTAATTGCTCATCAAATTGTGCAGTATGCTGGCCGGTTCCGCAAATGATCCGGTAAACGATCTTCACAAGGTACCAGTCAGCAATAGCAGTGGGTTGTTTAAGGAAATGCATAGAATCTGGTTAATAGGTTTTTATCTCAATTCCGGCAAAAATGGAAGTTCCATTTAATACCAATACTTTGTTGGGATCATTGGCCAGGTCGGTAGAGCGACGTTTGTCTTCAATCCCGCCAAACAAGGCCATCATTTCGGGTTTTATCTGCCAGTGCGCGGGAACAAGAAGTTTTGTTCCTCCAAATACCTGGGTCAATTCCAATCGCACTGTACCATTTATATCAGCCTGTGTAAGGTCGATCTCGCTGCCACCAAAGATATTGACGATCTCTCCGCCTTTGAAATCCTTGGATACAATGATCTTTTTGGTGCCTCCAAAGATCGAGGTCGAATCAATAAAATCACTTGTATGGTGAGATTCAGTCGTATTACCGATCACCACCCTTTCGCTTTCGCCTGTTGTTGCCTGGGAGCTTGACCAGTTATCCCTTCTCCGCCGGTTAGGACGCAGGATTAACAATAAGCCCAGGGCGATCAAACCAAGCGGCCATAAATAGGCTCGTACAATGAGGTTTGGAAAATATTGCTCCAGCAGGAAGATGCCACCGACCAGTATCAGGACGATCCAGAATCCACCTTGAAACTGATTCCGAAAACCCGAGAACAGACCGATCGCGATCAGCAACATTTGCCAGGTAAATAACCAGGATGGAACTGGAAACTGCATGGCACGCAGAAGAGCCACACCGCCGATCAATAAAAGAAGTAAACCGGTCCAGATTCGACCTGTGGAAGACCATCTGGCCTCTTGTCTTTCCATTCTTCTTTCCCGCCAGGGAGTATTTGTATTTTCTGTCATCTTCTTGATTTTTAACCAAAACTACAGTGCCCCTTATTTCTTCCCAAGGGACTTTAGGCTGGTAATCACAAAAACCCGGTAAACCTGCGAAAAAACCCGGTGAACACCGACCACCCCGGAAAGGTTTATCTTTGCCGGCATAACCAGGTTATCGCTTCCCTTTGGGGAGGAGGAAAGTCCGGACAGCACAGAGCAATGCACCGGTGAAGAGCCGGGTCCCGGTAAAACGGGAACAGATAGTGCCACAGAAAATTACCGTCCGCCTCTGGTGGATAAGGGTGAAAACGTGAGGTAAGAGCTCACGGATCCTGTTGGCAACAACAGGGTAGGGTAAACCTTGCATGCTGAAATGCCACATAGGTCAGCGATTGAGGGCGGCTCGCCCGATGCTGATGGGTAGGCAGATTGATCCCGCAGGGTAACCCGCGGGACAGATAAATGATAACCCTCGACAGAATCCGGCTTATCGGTTTTTTTTAGCTTTTGGCTTTTAGCTATTAGCTGTTAGCTTTGAACAGAGGCTAACAGCTAATAGCTAAAAGCCTTAAACCTAATTCTTCCATCACACCATGACCCCCGAACGCTATACCCGTCTAACCACCGTATTGAACAAACGCCAGCCCGATCTGACGGTGGTATTGGAAAATGTTTTTGATCCACATAATATTTCAGCAGTGATGCGAACCTGTGATGCGGTGGGGATCCAGGAGATCTATGTATTGAACTACAAAATACCACGGCATAAAAAATGGGGAGCTCGAAGTTCCTCTTCTGCAGCCAAGTGGCTGACCATTCATCAATTCGATCAGGTAGATGCCTGTTTGAAGGCCCTGCGTTCCCGCTATCAGCGAATTTTAACAACACACCTAAGTACAGATGCCGTAAGTTTATATGAACTGGACCTGCTGCCTCCAACAGCCTTGGTTTTTGGAAATGAACACGGCGGCGTATCAGAGGAAATCCGTGCCGGTGCCGATGGAAATTTCCTCATTCCTCAGGCTGGGATCATTCAATCCCTCAATATCAGTGTGGCCTGCGCGGTAACGGTGTATGAGGCCTATCGGCAAAAGGAAAAAGCAGGACACTATGATCAGGTGCGACTGCCGAGTGAGCAATACCAGGGTTTATTGAAAGAGTGGGGGTATGATGACCCCCAGGAATCATTACTATAAAATGAGACTCAATGATTAAGCAGACCATTTTTTTGATTTTATTTTTGGGGAGCCATTGGATGATGTCCATAGGTCAGGAGATACCCAAAGTAAAGATCGGAGACGTTGCCGCCTTTATTCAGCAGGCTGATAAACCATTGGTGCTAAATTTCTGGTCAACCACCTGTAAACCTTGTATAGCGGAGATACCTTATTTTCAGGAAAAGGTAAAAGCATTCGGTGCAGATAGCGTAATCCTGGTACTTGTCAGCCTTGATATGCGTAGCAATTATCCAAATAAGATAAGTGAGTTTGCTAAAGCAAGAAATTTTTATGCCCCGATACAATGGCTGGATGAAACCAATGCAGATTACTTCTGTCCGGTAATTGACAGCAGTTGGTCGGGAGTGATACCTGCCACCTTATTCATCAATAATAAAACGGGGTTCCGATATTTTCAGGAAGAAAAGATCAAGCCTGAAAAATTCGAAGAGATTTTGAGGAAGCTCGTAGGCCGTTAAGCCTTTTGGTCGTCACACAGTTCATTAAGGACCCTGTCTTCTTCCTGGTGTTTGTGAAGACGATAAAGAAAATTGGCCCATGCGCCAATGGCGATGATGGCACAGACAATACCTAAAAGACTGTTATAATACAGACTGCGGGCCAGCAGGAAACCGGCAAGCACAAATACACCCAGAATGATGGCTTTGTTGAGGAAGCTGCGAAGCGTCATAAGCTGATTTTGGTGTCCCACGCAGAGCGGAACGGGTGAACAATGAAGTTACAGTGGTTACCGGTTAGATGCAACCCGTTTCCAATTCCATAAAAAATTAGGAAAAATTAAAAAATCAGCCAAAAAAAGGGGGATCAAAGTCTTTTGATACCGCAACCCACGCTCCGGGATTCCTTGGTACTTACTTCTTTGCCGGCTTTCATTTCATCCATTGCCATTTTCAGGTGTTCACGGCTGACACTGGATGCATCGGAAGGGTTATCGTCAATAGCGCCGTGATAAACGAGTTTTTTATCCTTATTGAACAGAAAGCATTCAGGGGTGCGATTGGCAGAGAAAGCATCCGCTAAAACCGAATTATCATCCACCACATAATACCATTTATATCCCTGTTCCTGGGCGTAAGCCTGCATAGCGGAATAGGAGTCAGCATCGCCTCGTTCTGCTTCATTGGAGTTCACCAATACAACCCCTACGCCCTGCTCGGCGGCGTATTGCGCAATGGCGCGCGTACGATCCTGGTTCTTGATCACATAGGGACAGGTATTGCAACTGAACATCACCAACAGGCCATTTTCTTTTATGGCATCCTGCAGGGCTACTTCTTTTCCGGAAATATCTTTCATTTTACGGTCAGCCAGGGGCATGTCTCCACCAATGGGAATTGCACGATGAGGAGTGGTAAAGGATACCACAAAGATGGCTGCGAGAGGGATGATGGTCGCAATCAATTTTTTCATCTCGTCGGGTTTTAATCGTTTCATGGGGCGTTTTTTTAGGGAGACAGATACTCTATACCGTAAATTTCAACATTTTATTGTTGGGAATGTTTACCGTCAGCCATATTTTTTTTCCGCTCCTCCGCAATTCTTTGCAGGGAGGAGATGCTGACATTGAGTTCAAACCCGATCAGGAGCACAATAGAGTTGAAATAAATCAGCACCATGACAATAAGAATGGTACCGATTGACCCGTATAACTTATTGTAATTCGAAAAGTTATCTACCCAATAGGTAAACCCTACCGTAAACAGGAGCATCAGGGTGGTGGCCAGCAGGGACCCGGGGTTGATCAGGGCCCATTTTTTGTGGACCGCCGGGGCATGCCGGTAAATAAAAGAAATGATAAAAAAGAAAAGCAGCACTATAGCTCCCCACCGCCCATTGATCAGCAGGGCCCGGATATCGGGATCCTTGATCCCCAGCCAGTCCATCACATAGCCCTGGGTTACGAGCAACAGGATACAAAAAATAACCAGTACAAAAAGGATAAGTGTAAGCTTAACAGAAACCCAGCGGTCATGAAAGCTGGTTCTTTTTTTAAACCCAATATAGTTGCGGTTAAATGAACGACTAATCCCCATCATGGTATTGGTGGAGAAATACAGGGCCAGGATAAAACCAAAGGAGAGCAGGCCCGTCCTGGGTTTATAGATAAAATCGTCAATAAAAGAAATGATCGCCGCATTGTTTTTCTCTCCCGGAATAATATCACGGATGAGTTGATGGAGTTGATCGGTGAACTGATCGGAAATAGGGAAAAAGGGAATCAGGGTACAGAGAAAAATGATCGCGGGTGGAATGGCCAGCAGCAGATTGAATGCGATAGAAGATGCCCGTTCCGTCATATTGGTATTGCCTAGCTGGCGGAAAAAAAAGACCGTCACATCAAACAGGGATATACCTCTGAATCCAGGGGGATAGATCTCCTTGCTCCAGTGAACCACCAGCCGGTAAGGAGGGGAGGTGATCCATCTTCTTTTTAAACGGGTAAACCAATGTTGCCAATCCATTTGTCATTTTTGTTTGGCCTTCTGCAGGGAATCCAACGCCAACTGATATTGACGGGCCAGTTTCATATGTGTTACATCCTCAGCCGAAAAAACGTGGCTGCCCGAGAAATCGCTATTGGCGACAAAGTAAATGTAATCGGTTTTGGGGGCATCCAGGACAGCATCAAGGGTTGATTTTTGCACATTGCAAATAGGTCCGGGTGGCAAACCTTTATTTCGATAGGTATTATAAGGGGAAGCAACCTGCAAATGTTTAAAATAGATTCTTCGCAACCCGAAGTCACGTAATGCAAATTTCACTGTCGGGTCCGCCTGCAATGGAATGCCTTTTGCCACACGGTTCAGGTACACACTGGCAATCGTGGGTTTTTCGGGCCCATAATTGGTTTCCTCCTCTACTACAGAGGCCAGGACATGTGCCTCCAGAATAGTTAACCCTTTTGCACGGGCTTTGGCCACCTTTTCTGGTGTCCAGTATTTTGTCGATTCCTCCCATAGCCGGTCATAAACCTTTCGGGGTGTAGTATTCCAGAAGAATTGATAGGTATCCGGGAAAATCGCCAGCGTAAAGCCGGCTGTATCCAATCCATATTTCTTCAAGCTGTCATTGGAGGCCAGAAAACTGTTCATATCATCAGCGGAAAACTCAAACTTGTCCTTCATGAGTTTCACCAGGTCTTCCCGTACTCTTATGCGTCGGCTGATTACAAGGTTGACAGGTGACTGGCGGCCATTTCGAAGCATTCGGACTAATTGCAATAAACTGGTGCGTGGAGGAATTAAATAGCGTCCGGGTTTAACCAGGGATGGATAGTCCATTTTTTTAGCCAACCAGTCAAACCAGAATGTTCCGCGCAAGACCTTTTTGGCTGTCAATTCTTTTTTTACCTCATTGTAGGTGGCACCTGTTGCAATGTAGAAGTACTTTCCCTCCGGTGCCTGGGTTACGGGGCCCAGCAATTTCCAACCCAAAAACAGTCCCAGAACAAGCACCAGAAATACGAAGGCAAGAATCCATTTTTTCATGGGTATCAAATTACTCAAATATCGCTAATTGTTTTCCATAAAAAAACCCACGTGTTAACGTGGGTTAATATCTTATCAGGAGAAAATTTGCTTATTTGGTTGTATCCGGGCTGGTAGTAGTACCAGGAGTGGTTTGAAACGGAGCAGTTGTATTCGTTGAATTGGTGCCTGAAGGGGGAGGAGCAGAAATCTCCTGGCTGCGTCCATTGGTGGATCCTGCATCGGAAGAGATCAGCAGGGTGGAAAACAGGGCCAGCAAGCCAACGATGGCAGAGAAAAGCCAGGTGCCTTTTTCAAGAACATCTGTGGTTTGTTTAACACCCATGAACTGTGTGCTGAAACCAGCGATATTACCCGCCAGGCCACCGCCTTTGGGGTTCTGAATCAGGACGATAACTCCAAGTACCACGCAGGCAAGAATGATCAGAATTACAAATAAAAGGGTCATTTTGAGGCGTTTATTTTGTCAATCAGGGATGCAAAGTAAGCGCTTTTGGCGGGATTCAGCAAACTTAATTTGTGGTAAATGGCCTTTGCTTTTTCGCCATCTCCCTGCTTGAGCCAGATCTCGGCCATGGCTTCTGTGAGCACTTCCGGCTCCTGGAGGGAGTCCTCGGCCAGATGGGTGATCTTTTCTTCTTCTTCGGGGGCGGAATGGGTTGGAACGGGTTGGTCGGGAGTCAGTTTTTTTAATGTCTTTAACCACTCGGTAAAGCTCCGGAGTTGGTGGCTAAACCGGTCGTTCTCGGCGGTTCCCTGTGGTTTATCCTGGATACCCTGTGAGGCAAAATAATCCACGGTATGTTGTGGGGCAAGTTCGATCTCCGTCACTTCTTCTTCGGCCACTTCCATCTCTCTTTCCAGGATCTGCCGTATCTCCGGGCTTTCTTCATTTACCCATGCCTGGTCAGTATCTTCCAGGTTACGGATCATTTGGTCGAAAACCAACGGATTGGCCATATATAACGATGCGCGCAAAACAAGTTGCTCCGCATGCTCATCACCCGCTTCTTTTGCTTTTAAAGCCAGCATAACCTGTCCACCAGAAAAGTAGGGGTGTTTGTCGGTCATGGCTTTAATGTCCGCCACAGACAATTCATCCCAGGAGTCTCGCTGAAAAAAGGATTGTGCAATTTGGTCTAGTGCCCCTTTCATGCCCGCAAATTAGGGGTATATTACCAGTCAGAAAAAATGTTATTGAAGATTTCGTCCACCAGGTTATTGATGATGGTTTCTGTCAGTGCCGCTTCTGCCTGGGCCAGACTAAAAGTGGCATCAAAATCAAAGTTCCGGCTAACATTGATCTCCTTCGGATTCTTGCCTGCAATGGGCCCTGATTTATGATTATTGAGTGTGATCTTGGCGCCAACGGTTAACCGGTTGGTGGAACTTTGTTGGTTGGTCGCACCTACAGTTGAAACAGAATAAGTGGAAATGAATCCGGATATCTCATAATGGGCTTCACTTACGTTATTGGTTTGTGTGAGCCGGGTCTGGCTAAGGATCTTTTGCCGTAGTTTGTCGGTCAGCTGGGGACTAAGTTGCGGATTGATGTACTGGGCCTTGTTCTCAATAAAATTGATCTTGATCGTTTTTATTGAATCTGGAATCTGGCCCTGATTAAATGAATAAAACTTACAACTGCTGTTGAATTGCCCCAGCATGATTATACCGGCTACGATGATAAACACAAGCCCGGTGTTCCAGTTTCGGCGACGGGGCGATCGTTCATTCTTCAATGTCATATTCTTTCAGCTTTCGGTATAAAGTGCGTTCAGAAATTCCCAGGTCAGAGGCTGCATCCTTCCGTTTTCCCTTGTGTTTCTTGAGCGCCTTAATGATGAGTTCTTTTTCCTTATCCATAATGTTCAGGCTTTCTTCCACGACTACATGTTCATGCACATCCTGAACCATCACAGGTTGGGTGTTGTTGGACAGGGAAGATGGCAGTCCATAACCCATATTGCCTCCGGATACATTTTCCTGGCCATGGAGTTCTTTTATTTCTTCCATAAATCCTGGATGAGAATTGGCGACACCCGGATTTTGAATGATATCAAAGAACATCCGTTTTAATTCATTCACATCCTTCTTCATGTCGAAGAACAACTTGTAGAGTATCTCCCGTTCGTTGGCAAAACTGGCATTGTCGGCTGCTGCCGCGGTGTGGGAAAGAACCGGAAGTCGATTGCTGGAATAAGGCTGCAGGTATTTTTCCAATTCCCGGGCATTGACCAGTTTATCCATTGACAAAACAGAGATCTGCTCCGCAATATTCTTCAATTCACGCACATTCCCGGGCCAGGGGTAGTTAATTAACAGGTTTTTGGCATCCTCATCCAATTGTACAGAGGCGGTCTTATACTTGTCGGCAAAATCTGCAGCAAATTTTCGAAACAACAAATGAATATCTTCTTTGCGGTCACGCAGCGCGGGTACACGGATGGGCACCGTACTTAATCGATAATACAGGTCTTCGCGAAAACGACCCGCCTGTACCAATTGAAGCAGGTCTTTATTCGTAGCGGCAATCACCCGCACATCGGTCTTTTGTACTTTGGAAGAACCCACCCGGATATATTCTCCTGCTTCCAATACCCGAAGCAACCGGGCCTGGGTACCCAGGGGCATTTCACCAATCTCATCCAGAAAGATGGTGCCTCCATTGACGGTTTCAAAATAACCTTTGCGGCTGTCCACGGCCCCGGTGAATGAACCTTTCTCATGTCCAAACAATTCCGAATCGATCGTTCCTTCTGGTATAGCGCCACAGTTTACCGCGATAAAAGGGTTGTGCTTTCGCGCGCTTAGTGAATGGATGATTTGAGAAAAGACCTCTTTACCTACACCACTTTCTCCGTGGATCAATACGGTAAGGTCAGTATTCGCTACCTGAATGGCTACCTGCAAGGCATAATTCAGGGATGGGGAATTGCCAATGATGCCAAATCGATTCTTTATGCTGATCAGATCCATAATGCCCTCCTTCTTATTTTTTTATCATATTACCCAACAACGTGGCCTGGGTACAATCATCTACCTGCACCCATACATAATCTCCTTTCTTCAAACCCGATCCGTCCTTGGGAAACACGATCACTTTATTCTGTGAGTTTCTGCCCATCCAGTCATCAGGACTGCGACGGCTATCGCCTTCGATCAATACCTTAAAGGTTTTGCCGATATCCCGTTGATTACTTTCCAGGGATAACCGGTTTTGCAGGTTCACGATCTCGGTCAATCGCCTTTTTTTGACCGCCTCGGGTATATCATCGGCAAAACGTCGCTGGGCCAGTGTTCCCGGACGCTCACTGTAAAAGAACATATAACTCATATCATACCGGCTGTATTCCATGATGGATAGCGTGTCGGCATGGTCTTCTTCTGTTTCGGTACAAAATCCGGCGATCACATCGGAGGAGATACCGCAATCAGGAATGAGCTCGCGTATCCGGTCGACCCTGGCCATATACCATTCCCGCGTGTAGGTGCGGTTCATCAATTGCAGAATGCGTGATGAGCCACTCTGTACAGGGAGATGGATATAATTGCAGATATTCTCGTATTTCGCCATGGTATGCAATACCTCATCAGTAATGTCCTTGGGATGGGAGGTGGAGAATCGTACACGTAACTCAGGAGAGATCAAAGCTACTTCTTCCAGCAATCTGGCAAAGGTGACCGGCTCACCCGACTCCGGGGTGAAATAATAACTATCAACATTCTGTCCCAGTAAGGTCACTTCCCTGTAACCGGCGGCAAATAATTCCCGGCATTCGTGCAAAATAGATCCATGGTCACGGCTTCTTTCCCTGCCCCTTGTAAAGGGCACCACACAAAAGCTGCACATATTGTTGCACCCGCGCATGATACTGACAAAGGCACTCACTCCATTGCTGTCAAACCGTACAGGGGCAATATCGGCATAGGTCTCTTCCCGGCTGAGTAATACATTCACTGCTTTCTGACCTCCGGCTGCTTCTTCCACCAGTGCCGGCAGGGAACGATAGGCATCCGGCCCAACAACGATATCCACGAGTTGCTCTTCTTCCAGGAATTTTGACTTCAGGCGTTCGGCCATACATCCCAAAACCCCGACCAGCATCCCGGGTCTTCTCATTTTGATCTTACGAAACTCGGTCAGCCGCTTTCTGACGGTCTGCTCCGCCTTCTCCCGAATGGAACAAGTATTGATAAAAATAAGATCGGCCTCTTCCACATTACGGGTGGCTCCAAAACCTTCCTGCTGAAGAACAGACGCCACCACCTCGCTGTCGGCAAAATTCATCTGACAGCCATAGCTTTCAATATAAAAACGCTTCCGGTACGTGTTCGGGTCATCCGGGAAGGGGGCAAATGCCTCTCCCTGGCGCCTTTCATCCTGTACCTTATCGAGCACAAATTCTTGCATCAGTTTGGAAAAATTTGAATGGCAAAGATACTGGATTTACGGAAGAATGTGACAGGTTGTCAGGCAGATATTCTTGCCTCCAACACGTATTTTTGTGGTATGCGCCACAAGGCCTTATTGATCATTCTGCCTATACTGTTTCTGCGAATCGGGGCCTGGGGACAAACCTCCAAGGGGCCTGGAGTGCTTTCCGCCAGGATCATAGCAGATTCTACGGGTCAACCACTTGCCGGGGCATCCATTATTTTGCAACAAAAAGGGACCACCATTTCCTTTTCCCAGGTTTCAGATGGCACTGGTGAATTCACCCTGACCGGGATCCCATATGGTTACTATACCCTGAAGATCAGTTTTACCGGACTAAATAGCTATATCCTGGATAGCCTTCATTTTCGATCGGACCGATCCGACTTTAACCTGAATGATATCCGCTTAAAAAATGCCGGCCCAAAGGTCATGGAGGAAGTAGTGATCCATGTGGAAAAACCCTTGATCGAAACCAAAGAGGGGAATATCACCTTTAATGCCAGTGAATCTGCCCTGAGTGCGGGAAGTTCGGCCAGCGAACTGTTGACCAATGTACCCCTGGTGACCAAAGACCCGGATGGGAAAATATTGGTAAAGGGAAAAGAACCCCGAATCCTTATTGATGACAAACCCGTTTCACTCAACTTGCAGCAATTGCAGGATCTGTTGGAATCAATGCCGGGAAGTTCCATCGAAAAGATCGAAGTACTTACAAACCCGCCGCCTCAATACGCCAATGAACAAGGTGGGGTAATTAATATCGTTACTAAAAAAGGCCGGATCGGAAAAAGCGGACGTGTGACCCTGTTTGCCGGCTCAAGGGGAGAAGCTGGTTTGAATGCCAGTTACAGTTACCGCCGAAAAGGGTTGGCCATTAATCTCAATTCAGGCATCTCCTATAATCGGTACAGGGGAGAAGGTAACTCACAACGACAGAACATTTACACAGACTCCACCAACTTTTTTAATACAACGAATGCCTATATCAACCGGAGTACCCGCCCTAATTTTCGGGGTACGGTGGATTATGATATCAATACCCGGCAATCACTTAACCTGACCCTGAATTTTAACCACAATCATTTCGATAACGATAACGAAACAGCCTATAGAAATATAAACCGGTTTGATTCTTTGTATAAGCTGAGTATCCGGAGTATTCAGAGTCTGGGTGAGAACACAAACCCATCAGGGTCGGCCACCTGGCTTATTCGAAAGAAGGATGGGGGCAGTTTTAAATTACATGGTGGCTTGAGTTTTTCCCGAAATAACAATGACCGCGATTTCTTTCAGGAATACCTGAACCCCGATTTTACTCCTACGGGCTCGGATTCCACACAGGAAATGATCAATGATACCCGGATACGGAATCTGAACGTCTCGGCGCTTTATGTGGAGCCACTGGTGAATAAAAAAACCTACCTCAGTTTTTCAATGGGGATGAACCGGTCGGCCAATCATGTGGTGATAGATGCCTCTTACCTGCGCCAACCTGATGGACAATCGGTCAAATTGGATCAGCTCAGTAATGATTTCTGGTTTTATCAAACGGTCTCCAGCCTGATGGCTTCGGTCAGACACCTGATCACACCCGACATCAGTTTTACCATGGGTGCCACGCTTGACCGAACAGATATACTCTTTCGATTATTGCGCGACAATAAGAGAGTTGGTAATGACTACCATAGCCTGCTTCCTTTCGCCAATTTCAACCGGACATGGAAAGACAAACTGAACCTGACGCTGGCCTATCGTCGTACCATCCGACGTCCGGGTGTAAATGAGCTTAACCCTACCATTGATTTTTCTGATCCATACAATATTCGTTTTGGAAACGAAAAACTGGAAGCCTCCACAGCCGATAATTTTGACCTTGTGGTTGGCAGGACCCGGACTAAGTATTTTTTTAATTTAGGAATAGGTTATAACCAGGTGCGCAAGATCTTTAGTCAGGTGCGTACCCTGCTGGAGGATGGGAAAACCCAATTGACCTGGGAAAATCTTAGTGGGCGAAAAGAGTATGAGATGAGTTCCTGGAATGGACTTCATTTTTCCAAAAAATTCAGGCTTAATTTCAGTGCTACCTATACCTATAGTGTATATAGCGCGTTTGACAGGGATGTCAGGAAGTTTAGAAATGGGGGATCATTTACCTCTAATGCCTCAGCTAACTATTCTCCCAGGGATATACTCACTTTCACCAGTTCAATTGCTTTCAACCGGTTTGGTAATCCCCAAGGTTATGCTTCCTGGAGGGTGGGAACAAACCTGGGACTACAGGCCAAATTGTTATCCAAAAAATTGATTCTTTCTGTAAGTACCACCGATCCATTCAGGCAACAGATCGTAAGGCGGTACACCTATGGCCCCAATTTTAATCTAGTTAGTGAAAATATGACCGTGACCCGGAATTTCAGGGTCACTGTTGGGTATAATTTCTCCAAAACGATTACGCGGATACCCGCTGCATTAACCAGCTCTCTTTGACCGGAATGATCCATCCGTCTTCCAGTGATTTTTTAGTATCCACCAGATTGTTGAAGTAAAGCGTGTCTTCGGTGATGAATTGATTATCCCAGGCATATTTTAACTGGTTAAGCGGAAGCATTTCAATCCGGTCTTTGACCACAAAAGCCAATAGGGTTCGGTCAAAAAGCGGGTTTTGGTATTTGGCCTCGATGGTTTTGATCAGCCGAACGGAGCTATCCGTACTGCAACCACTGACTCCGGTGGCTGTTTCATCGGCGATCAGGACTATAAAGCGTCCGAAAAAGAGGTGCGCCGATCCTTTTACCGGGGTACCATGGCTTTTCCAGTCACGCACAAATTCTTCCAGTAATTCCTCGATCTCCAGGGCCTCACCAATGCTGAAAAGGCGGGAAGCCTGGTAGATCCAGACCCTCGATCCGGGGTCAAAATTACCCACAAGGTGGTATTTATATTCCAAGTTCATGCCGCTAAATTACATCGGAAATCAGCACACATGGAAACCTTGACGAAAAATCCGGTTTTAGCGCATTGGTACTACTCGGTAGAGGAGTGGGAAGCGTTTACCCGAACGGAGAAAAAGATCAGAGGAGAGGAGGTTCTGCTGGAAGCTTTTCTGATCACCGTGTTGGGAACCTTGCTTCTTCATTTTACCCGGGGCGCTTCCTGGGTAGTGGCACTGGCCATTTGCATGGTGATCAGTACCATTTACGCTATGATCCGCTATACAATGCGTCTGAATACCATTCGGTGGCGCAATCCTTCGTTACCGGAGGTGATCATTACCAGCAGCGCGGTGATCATAAATGGTAATAAACTCGATTATCATTCGGAGACGCGTTGGTTGCGCAGGGCTGACCTGGCCGAAAAAGAGGGGAGAAACCTATTGGCCATCACCTATGAATGGCAAACAAGAAAAGGCGTCACCTTTGACGAAATCCGCATCCCTATACCCAAAGGCCGGCTAAAGGAGGGAATGGAAATACAACAACGATTGAACCAGGTGTGAAAAATGACTTTTTAAGACTCCATACTTGACTCGATCAATTCGGCGATATCCAGTACTTTGACCGTATCTTCTTTCTCGGCATTCTTTACCCCATCTGTCATCATGGTATTGCAAAAGGGGCAGGCTGCAGCGATCACTTCTGCACCTGTATCTAAAGCTTCGCGTGTCCTTTCGAGATTGATACGCGTATCACCTTTTTCTTCCTCCTTGAACATCTGGGCACCGCCTGCACCACAACACAGACCATTGGTACGACAGCGTTTCATTTCCACCAGTTCGGCATCTAATAGTTCAAGTACCTGACGGGGTGCTTCGTAAATTCCATTGGCCCGACCTAAGTAACAACTATCGTGATAGGTGATCTTTTTTCCTTTAAAACTTCCGCCCTCTTTCAACCGGATCTTCCCGTCATTGATCAATTCCTGGAGAAAAGTGGTATGGTGGATGACCTCATAATTACCGCCCAGGTCAGGGTATTCATTCTTTAACGTATTAAAACAATGCGGACAAGCCGTAACGATCTTCCTGATCCCGTAATTGTTCAACACCTGGATATTCTGATAGGCCATCATCTGAAACAAAAATTCATTGCCTGACCGGCGGGCAGGATCGCCTGTACACATTTCTTCCTTCCCCAGAATGGCATATCGAATACCTACCCGGTTCAGGATGGTGGCAAAAGCACGCGTGATACGCTGGGCCCGCTGATCAAAACTGCCAGAACAGCCAACCCAAAAAAGGACATCGGGTGATTCACCCCTGGAAACCATTTCTGCTACGGTGGGAACATTCATTCGATGGATCTTTATTCAAAACTAAGGCATATAATTCTTTTTCAATAAATTCCATGCACATAAACTTATCTGCTTTATTTTTGACCACTTCATGAAAATCAGTAATCTGTTTAGCAGGATCACCAATTGGGAATTATGGAATTTCTATGTCCTTTATTTCCCGATCAGTTTTGTGTGGTTCTGGTATTGTCTCCGCAGCAGGAGTTTCTGGTTTTTTAGTTCTTCCAATCCCACCATCACCTTTGGCGGCTTTGAAGGGGAAGGCAAAAAAGAGATGTATGACCAATTGCCGGCTGAGTTTGTTCCCCGCACCATCTATATCATGCATGACCTTCCCTTTGAAGAAGTAAAGAAAAAGATCGCCTCATCGGGTTTTGAATATCCCTTTATCGTTAAACCGGATGTGGGAATGAAAGGGATATTGTTTCGCAAGATCGAATCGGAAGAACAATTGCAAAAATACCACGAACGGATTCCGGTAGAATACATTGTTCAGGACCTTGTGATGTTACCCGTAGAGTTGAGCGTTTTTTATTTTCGCTATCCGGATCAGGCGAAAGGAACCGTGAGCGGGTTTATCCATAAGGAATTACTCCATGTATGTGGTGATGGAGAACATACCCTGGAAGAGCTGATACAACTTCATCCCCGGGCCAAATTCCGGATGGAAGAAATGCATCACCGGCATGGGCATCGTTTTTCCCGCGTAGTGCCTAAAGATGAAATATTCTATTTGTCCTATGCCGGGAACCATAACCGCGGAGCGCATTTCACTAATTTACATAAGGAAATTGATGCAGAATTGCACGAGGTCTTTGACCGGCTTAGTCATTACAATGGTAATTTCTTCTACGGTCGCTATGATATAAAAACAACTTCGATAGAAGACCTGAAAAAGGGACGTAATTTTTTTATTCTGGAATACAATGGGTGTGGTGCCGAACCCAATCATATTTATGATTGCGGCATGTCACTCGGAAAGGCCTATGCCGAAATTCTTCGGCATTGGAAAGCACTCTATCAAATTAGCCGGTATAATCATAAAAATGGCACGCCCTATTGGTCATTTCGAAAGGGGTATGATTTTCTTAAGAAAAGCCGTGCTCATTTTAAGTTACTGGAGCAATATGATTGAAAGCAGGAGATAACCGACAAAACCCTAACTTGAGAACCATGTGTACCGTTAGTTTTGTACCAGTTGGTGATAAAGTACTGATCGCTTCCAATCGCGATGAGAAACATTGGCGTGATGCCGCACTCCCCCCACAGGGGTATGATACTGTAACGGGGAAAATCTGGTATCCCCGGGATGCCCATGCAGGAGGCACCTGGCTGGGAGTACATGAAAAGGGGACGGCTGTAGTATTGCTAAATGGAGGATTTGTAAAACATGAACCTTCGCCTCCCTATGAGAAGAGCAGGGGACTGGTATTGCTTGACCTGCTTAAAACCAAATCCCCTTATGATCATTTCCGTTCCTATCCCCTTGAATTTATTGAACCGTTTACCCTTGTCATCTGGCAAGACCAACATCTGTTTGAATGTCGCTGGGATGGGAGTAAGAAACACAGTCTTCCCTTGAATAAGGAAATTCCTCATATCTGGTCTTCGGTTACCTTATATCCGCCTGAGATCATCGCCAAACGCAAGAACTGGTTTGAAAAATGGCTCGTAGATCACCCGGAACCCAACCTAAAGGATCTGCTTCATTTCCACGAACATACGGGTGATGGTGACAGGGAAAATGACCTGTTGATGAACCGGGATGACCAGGTATTCACCGTGAGTATTACCGGAATGGAGCTGGGCAAAAATAATGGGGAGATAAGATACCTCGACATTCAAACCCGGCAAAGTGCCCAACAATCCCTTCACTTTACCCAGGTACCTTTAATCGAACTATGAGTGCGAGACCAAGCCGTTTCAGCCGCTTCCTGACCCGGTTATTTCATTGGGAATATTGGAATATGCACCTGGTCTATGTACCCGATTACGTTTACTATGCCTGGCTTTGTATCCGTAGCGGATGGAAATACTTTTTTAACGCCGCTGACCCCCTGATTGAAAACGGAGGTTTTCTGATGGAGTCAAAAAAGAAGATCTATGACAGCCTTCCTTCAGGAAGCTACCCGCGCACCCTTTTGTTTGCTGCCCATCCATCACCGGATGAAGTGATAAAGAAAATAAAGGAAAATGGTTTTCAGTTTCCACTTATCGCCAAACCCGATATCGGTATGCGGGGATTGGCGGCTCAAAAACTGGAATCGGAATCAGATATCTTCCAATTTATTCCTGCTTATTCAATCGATTTTCTAATACAGGAGTTTGTACCCTGGAAAAATGAAGTGGGCATCTTTTATTGCCGGTACCCTGATCAACCTGGAGGATTTATCACCGGTATTGTGGGAAAAGAATTCATGACCATTACCGGGGATGGAAAGAAAAGTATGGCCCAACTTGTGCTGGCTAATTCCCGCTATGCCTTACAATGGGAGGCCCTGGAAAAGGAATATGGTTCCACCTGGAACGATGTACCTCGGGCAGGGGAGAAGATCGAACTTTTGCCCTATGGTAACCATGCCCGCGGGGCCCTTTTTCTGGACCACAGTGACCAGATTGATGACCGCCTTACCCAAATCATGGATGACTATTGCCAACAGGTTCCTGAATTTTATTTTGGTCGGTTGGACATACGTTTTAATGATTGGGAAGAATTGCGTCAAGGAAAAAATTTCTCCGTGATTGAGCTAAACGGAGCCGGAAGCGAACCCACGCATATGTACGACCCCAAACATTCCTTGTTCTTTGCCTGGAAGGAATTGATCCGGCATCACCGGATTCTGTTCCGGATCGCAAGGCTAAACCACAAACGTGGCTATTCTTATATGACCTTTGCTGAAGGCCAGGCAATGTTTCGCGCCAGTCGTATTTATACAAAGAAACTTCAGGAGGTACACGCCCGGTTATTGGCGATTGAAAAAAACTAAAAGCCAATTGCGAATGGCATTTAGCTATTAGCTTTTCCCTATTTTTGATCCATGCACCCGTTGGTCCGTGTTCTTTTTGTTGGATTGCTTGTCAGTTTTCTGGGGTCCCTTCCCTTGGGCACCTTGAATGTGGCTGCCATGCAGATATCGGTAACCGATGGAATTAGTCCGGCTTTATGGTTCTCTGCAGGTTCCCTTACAGCAGAAATGATATATGTAAGGCTTTCATTGGTAGCCATGGATTGGGTACGGAAGCAGGAGCGGATCTTCAAAATACTGGAATGGCTTACGTTTATCATTGTGCTGGCCCTGGCTGTTTCCAGTTTTTATGCGGCATTGCATCCTTCTGTTGGGGAGAACGTCATACTCAGCAGCACGCTTCACCGATTCTGGCTGGGATTAGGCATGAGTGCACTCAACCCTGTTCAGATTCCTTTCTGGTTTGGTTGGAGTACTGTGCTTTTTACCAAAAAAATACTTCAGCCAAAAATCTCCCATTATAACGTCTATATACTGGGTATTGGAATCGGCACCCTGATGGGAAACTGTATCTTCATTTTTGGGGGACAGGTCATTGCCGATCGGCTCAACAGCAATCAGAATATATTGAACTGGGTCATAGGCAGCATTTTTGCCATTACTGCATTGCTTCAACTCTGGAAAATTGTCCGGAAAAAAGATGTAGCTCACCAATTAGAGCATCCCGAAGAGATCACGCACGGACTGGAGAAGAATATCCATTCATAACCCCGTATCCACAATCATTAGAATCGATACCCCGCTGCCAGCGATGGGACCAATCTTCCACCTGCATCTTCATCCAATGAATTATAGTCAGGAATGATACGCAACGTATATCCATAACCGATGGTTGGGGCTGCAAAAATGTGTTTGGCAAAAACAAGATGATATCCGGCTTCTGCTATGGGGGTGAACATTGGACTAAACAAACTGGACTTCCCTTCCCAACTCAACAGATGCCACATCAGTTTGGCGCCAATAAAAGGATTGTTTCCATTGGTGTTATTTCCCAAAGAATACCGGTATCCGGCATAAATGCCAAACCCTTTTGATGTTGAATAGGAGGCCGAAGACGAAAATTGGTAGGTAAGTCCGACACTAAAACTGCCTTTTCCGGGGAATGATTCACCTCTGACTCCTCCAATATGGTCCTTGAATCCCTTTCCTACCATGTAGTGGTACTCCGCACCCAACTCAAAGGGTTTTTGTGCGAGAGCCGTTAGACTGGTGAAAACGACCAGGAGAAGGAATAGTCTTCGCATGACAATTTTTTTGGGTATAACGTAAATCGCGTCGATTTATTTGTTAACGCCGAAGCACCGGGAAACTAGGACACCCATGCATCCCGCTCATCCGGCGAGAATTTCCAGGGGGCGAAGTTGTTTTCTACATTGCCAAACATGGCGTTCCACTCCTGTGGGGCGTTGCTGTCCTCCATGATCAATGACCGGCGGAGTTCAAGGATGATCTCGAGCGGGGCAATGGATACCGGGCAGGCTTCCACACAGGCATTACAGGTAGTACAGGCCCTTAATTCCTCTACTGAAATATGGCTGAATAAATTTCGCCCGTCATCGCTAAAGGCTCCGTTTTTGTCGATCACTTTTCCCACCTCTTCAAGTCGGTCACGCGTATCCATCATGATCTTCCTGGGCGAAAGTAGTTTACCGGTTTGCGTAGCCGGACAGGCTGCACTGCACCGTCCGCATTCGGTACAGCTATAAGCATCCAGCAGGTTCTTCCAACTCAGGTCAAACACGTCCTTGGCCCCAAATTTTCCGGGAGGGGCTGCATCGGCAGGGGCCAATTCAGGCTGCATGGCATAAAGCACTTCATTTTGTACCGACACCATATTCTTCATATAGCCCTGTGGATAAAGCCGGGCAAAATAGGCATTGGGGAAAGCGAGTAATATGTGCAGGTGTTTGGAATAGGGCAGATAATTTAGAAACGCGAAAATGCCCAGGATATGCATCCACCAGGCCACCCGTTCAATCCCAATTAATGTGGAAGGTGCCCAATCGGTCATGACAGGGGCTAATAAACCGGAAAGTACAAAATTCCCGGTATCGGCATAATGCTCATTTCCCTGAAGTTGAAGGGCACGGTCGGCGCTGTTCATCAGCAAAAAAAGGCTCATCAGGACGATCTCCGTGATCAGGATATAATTGGCATCGCTTCTTGGCCAGCCGTCCAGGTCATGACTGATAAACCGTTTGAGTTTGATGATATTTCTCCGTATCAAAAAGACCACACAGGCCAGCAGGACCAGTAATGCCAATATCTCAAATGCATTGATCAAAAACTGGTAAACACCTCCTAATGGACCGGCAAACATTCGGTGTCTTCCCGTTATCCCATCCAGCACGATTTCCAATACCTCTATGTTGATGATGATAAAACCGGCGTAAACCACAAAATGGAGTACAGCCACAAGAGGATTCTTGAACATTTTCTTTTGTCCAAAGGCCAGGAGCAGTACATTCTTCCACCGCAAGGCGGGCTGGTCATTTAATTCTTCCTTCTGACCCAGCAGGATATTGCGCCTGATCTTTTGGGCATTACGGGCAAAAAGACCGATGGCAAAAAGGGAAACAAGGACAAAAAGAAGTTGTGGCAACCAATTCATGTTCAAATCATTTGTAGTGCTAAATTAATCCTTATGTTTGAGTAGCAAAACAATCATCCCTATGGCTGAGAAAAAGAATTATATCCTGGACCGGGAAACTGCCCGGAAAAAGCTGGAGCGAATGACCTATGAGATCCTCGAAAACAATACAGGAGAAGAGGAGATCATCTTTGCCGGGATCCGGGAAAGAGGGAGCGCTATCGCCCGTTGGTTGCAGGCAAGGTTTGCTAATCTGTCTTCCATCCGGACCCGGGTAATTTCCGTGCAATTGGATAAAGACCTGCCAACCACAGTTGAACTGAGTGAGAAGATAGATTTCAATGGCAAAGTGGTCATCCTCGTGGATGATGTGGCCAGCAGCGGGAAAACACTGGTTTATGCCTTGAAACCATTTCTTGAATTTCACCCGAAAAAGATACAGATGCTGGTGCTGGTAGAGCGCACCCATAAAACCTATCCCGTTCACCCGGACTATGTCGGCCTATCCCTGGCAACTACCTTGCAGGAACACATTTTTGTGGAAGTAGAAGGGGAGGATGTGGTAGGGGCTTACCTGGAATAATTACTTCTATTTCTTCGTGTTCTTTGTGCCCCCTTAGTGTCCTTTGTGTCCTCTACGCCAGTCTTGCGTAGAGGACACAAAGGACACTAAGGGAAGCACGAAGGACACTAAGAACGAACATCAAAAATAGAAAAGATAAAATCGGCCTTTCCCCTTACTATCCATCATAAAAGCCGGGGCCGGGAACTTAAACGAATTCAATCCCTGTAACAGGGTACGAAGCAACTTACTATTCGTCTTTATTTTGGTAAGATCAATATCTGGCGCGAGGTAAAATTGTCTTTTTCTGGGAATATCCCGCCGGTCAAAAACAATATTCCCATTTTCATCTTTCTCTGTGTTTTCAAACCCGCCAAACATTCCATCCGCCCCATATCCAACGGCCAGATTGAGCCATTCAGGTATTTTGCTTTGCGGAAAAAATGATCTTAGGTTTGCGCTTAGCCAGTACGTTTGCCCGTTGTAGTCCTTTAGCATTCGTTCATACCAGCTATTCCCAAAAAGTTCACCTGAACGGTCATTCAGTTCATTGTCGCCATATTTCATCCGATGAAAGGAGAATTTGAATTGAATTCGTTGTTCCTCCCAGGCCAATTGCTGCCCAATATATAATCCGGATCCGGCCAGATTGGCTCCCATATCGGCCCAACTCCAACCCCATTCAGCCGAGTGGGCATCCAGTATTTCGATCACGGTCAGATAGGCCGTACCGCTCAGGCCACCGATCAATGTAGCCTTCCTGTTGGACAGTCCAGCCCATTTCCACATGGCTGTGGAAGCGCGTCCGGTATTATAGGCCGTCCACGCATGACCGGTCTTATCCATCTGGTTCCACTCTCGTGTGTCATTGAACGTGTGGAAAGGGGATTTTGGATATTTTTTATACCAGGTATTATTCAGTAAAAACAGGGATCCTCCATAACCGGCCAGATTGACCCCGCCAATGAGGAGTTGCCGTTTCCCAAAGTCGGGTAAACTATCCCTGGATTGGGCCTGGCCATGGGCCAGGATGCAACCGAAGAATAGTAGATGGAGGAAAACGGACTTCATGCTACAAAAATACGTGAAGGTCAAGTTGAATGATTAATTAATAATTCATAATCAATAATTTTTTAACTTTCCTCCCAATAATCTAATTAATACAATATATGGAAACGGCAATTCAGGAAAAGGTATCCATTTGGCTCGGCGAAGAATTTGATCAAGCCACCCGGGAAGAGATCAAACGTTTACAAGAAACCAATCCTCAGGAACTGGCCGATGCATTTTATAAAAGCTTGGAATTTGGCACCGGTGGTTTGCGCGGATTGATGGGCGTGGGCACCAACCGGATGAATAAATATACAGTGGGTATGGCTACACAGGGCTATGCCAATTACCTGAAACAATCTTTCCCCAATGAGCAAGTGAAAGTGGCCATTGCCCATGACAGCCGGAATAACAGTCGCTTTTTTGCCGAAACAGTGGCCAACGTATTTGGCGCCAATGGCATCAAAGTGTTTTTGTTTGAAAGTCTGCGCCCAACACCTGAACTGAGTTTTTCTATCCGGCACCTGGGATGCCAGGGTGGTGTGGTTTGTACAGCCTCCCATAATCCGAAAGAATACAACGGATACAAAGCATATTGGAATGATGGCGGACAATTGGTACCTCCGCATGATAAGAACGTGATCCGCGAAGTGGAGAAAATCGGTTCTGTGTCGGAAGTAAAATGGAGTGGGGGAGAAGCCAATATTTCCCTTGTTGGTAAGGAGATTGATGAAGCCTATATCGCCATGGTAAAAAGCCTGAGCGTTTATCCGGATGTGATTGCAAAACAGCATGACCTTAAAATTGTATATACCCCGATTCATGGCACGGGGATCAAACTGGTACCCACCGTGCTCAAGGAGTTTGGTTTTACCAATGTGCATATTGTAGAAGGACAGATGGAGCCGGATGGAAATTTCCCCACAGTGGTCTATCCCAATCCGGAAGAAAGTGAAGCCATGAGCATGGGCTTGAAAATGGCCCAGTCGCTGGACGCAGATATCCTCCTTGGTACAGATCCGGATGCTGACCGGGTTGGTATCGGCATCAAAGACAATAAGGGTAACTGGGTATTGATGAATGGGAACCAGACCGCAGTATTAGCCTTTAACTATATGATAGAGGCCAGAAAGGCTAAAGGGATTGCCCAATCCAATGATATGGTGATCAAAACCATTGTTACCACGGAAATGATCAACCGTATTGCAGAAAAAAATCAGGTAGCCTGTTATGATGTACTTACCGGTTTCAAATGGATCGCCGAACTGATCAAAGAAAAAGAAGGAAAAGAGAATTATGTAATCGGTGGTGAAGAAAGTTTCGGTTTAATGATCGGTGACCGGCTTCGGGACAAGGACGCTGTAAGCGCCGTGGCCCTGCTTTGTGAAATGGCCGCCTATGAAAAAAGCAAAGGACGCAGCCTCTTTCAGAAATTACTTGACCTCTACGTGGAATATGGGTTCTTTAAAGAACACCTGATCTCCATTACCAAAAAAGGCATGGATGGCCAACAACAGATTGCGGACATGATGGAAAGGTTCCGCAATAATCCGCCGGCCCTGCTGGGTGGAAGCCCCGTGGTTCAATTGCTCGATTATGAACTTCGTAAAGGCAAGAACCTCCAGACCGGTGAATCCTGGGAGATCACATTACCAAAGTCCAACGTGTTGCAGTTTATACTTGAAGATGGAAGCAAAATATCTGCCCGTCCATCCGGCACCGAACCCAAGATCAAGTTTTACTTTAGTGTAAACGGAAGTCTGGTTTCGGCAGCAGGATATGAAGCCGTGAATACACAGCTGGGTGATAAGATTTCGAAGATCATTGAGGACCTGGCTTTGTAAGAGAAATTACTCCAGCACTCTTTCCGAGATTTTCCCGGTAGCCTTATTCTTCAATATCACTTTCTTCGCTCCATAGTGCGTAACTTCTTCCTTTACGAGGTAGTGTTCCGCATCGTATTCAGTCAGGTGGCTGTCTTTGGATACCCCTACACGTCCCCTCCAGATATCCAGCAGCACAGGTTCCCATTTTTTTGACTTGGATGACCGATAGGCAGCATCCAACACGCAATTCACCACGTATCCATCATAAAATGTTTCTTTTGGCGCACGCCCTTCTTCCATAGCATTAAACATGTCCATGAACATATGGTTATACCCCAATTCATTGAGCTCATCCCCCACAGGAAATACCCAACCGGTATTGCTTTCCGCTTTCTCGGCCACATAGTCAGCTCCTTTTCCGGTGGTGAACATATCAAATCCGGTGCGTAGAAAACTATTGATCCAGATGGTGCCTTCGCTTCCCATCACTTCATCGCGCAGATCGAGTCCACCCCGGAAGGTCCAGCTTACTTCAAACTGACCGATTGCTCCATTCTCATATTTTACCAGGGCAATGGCATGGTCTTCGGCATCAATGGGTTTTACCTGTGTATCAGCCCAACACATGACCTCAACTGGCTTAATGTCTTTTCCAATATAACTCCGCGTAATTTCCACGCAGTGGCAACCCAGGTCAAGAATACATCCTCCACCGGCTTGTTCCAGGTCCCAGAACCAATCACTATGCGGGCCAGGATGGGTTTCACGCGATTTGGCCCAAAGGATACGCCCCAGTGCCCCTGCCTTTACGCTTTCAATCGCTTTTAAGAATTTGGGGGTATATACAAGGTCTTCAAGGTATCCATTAAAGATGCCCGCCTTTTCTACCGCCTCTAACATCCGCTTAGCTTCCTCGGCATTCCTTCCAAGCGGCTTGGTGGTGATCACTGCTTTTTTGTGTTTACAACAAAGCATCACAGCGGCCTCATGTAAATTATTTGGGAGCGAAATACAAACTACCTCCACCTCGGGGTGGGCAATGGAGGCTTCCATGTCTGTGGTCCAATGTCCCACCTTATAATCTTCGGCAAACTTTTTTGCACTTTCCTCACGACGGGAATAGATACTCACGATCTTATCCCTGTTCCGGTATCCTTGCAATGAATCCGCATAGAACCGGCCAATAAAACCGGAACCAAGCATGGAGATCTTCTTCATGATTTGTCTATTTGAGAATTTGGGAATTTGAAATTTTTAGGCCTCCGCGACTTCCTTTTTCTCCCGGAAGAACGCTATGAAATATACCAAAACGGCAGCGGCGATTACAGCCGGTACAAACCAGATATTTGTCCAGTTGTGTTGTTTTTTGGCCACCTGGTATTTGTCCACAACAATACCGGAGAACCAGGTACCGATCACCATACCTAAACCATATGTGGCAAACGTGAATAGTCCCTGAGCGGCATTCTTGATTTTTTCACCGGCTTTTTTCTCGGTGTACATATATCCGGTTACAAAGAAGAAGTCATAACAAATACCATGTAAAATAATACCAGCGTAAAGCATCCAGGCATTGGCGCCATTATCGCCATAGGCAAACAAGATGTAACGGCCAATCCAGGCCAGCATACCCAGGATGAGCATTTTTTTCACCCCAATGCTATTGAACAGGAATGGAATGGCCAGAATGAATACGGCTTCAGATACCTGTCCCATGGTCATTTTACCAGCAGCTTTGTCTACACCCAGTTCATTCAGGAAGGGATTAGCAAAACCATAGTAAAAAGAAAGCGGGATACAGATCAGGATGGCGGCAATGAAAAAGACGAGATAGGGACGGCTTTTAAACAAAACAAAAGCCTCTGTACCGAGGGCCTTGGCGGCCGATCCGTCGGTTTTTCCCCCTTTGGGAGGTGTATTTGGCAGTGCAAAACTCAATAGTCCCAGCAAAGCCGAAGCACCTGCAGCCACATGAAAAGTGGTAGCCGATTTTTCGATCCCCATTTGCGAGATCATTAACCCGGCAATGATCCATCCTATAGTGCCAAATACCCGGATCCAGGGAAACTGTTTTCCCGGATCACTCATTTGGTGAAAGGCAATACTGTTTGACAACGCGATGGTAGGCATATAAGCCAGCGAGTATAAAAGTATGATCCATTTAAAGGTGGAACCATCCGAGATCTGGGTGGTAAAGAACAAAAGAGCAGCTCCCACCAGGTGCAGTACACCCATGATCTTCTGCGCCTTAAAAAACCGGTCGGCGATCATACCTACAAAGAACGGGGAAACCATGGTGGCCAGGGCAAGCATGGAGTAGGCCTGGCCTTTGAGTTTATCGTCACTACCCAGTTGTTCTCCCATATAAGTTCCCATCGTTACATACCAGGAACTCCAGATGAAATACTGGATCAGCATCATAGCAGCAAGCAAAACGAAAGTAATTGGGCGCATAGAGTTGGTTTTGGTCGTGAAAATTACAGGGTTGACCCTTTACTACCAAAATAATCATGTACATATATTTTCAAACCGTTTATCTTGCGGGGGAGAATGAGACCCACCGAAGATACTTACCGCCACAAAGGACTGCGCCGTAAACTCGTCGATGGTATCCGCGAAAAAGGGATCACCGACGAACGCGTGCTAAATGCCATTGATTCCATTCCCCGTCATTTTTTCCTTGACTCTGCATTTGATGAATTGGCCTATGAGGACAGGGCCTTTCCCATCGGGGAGGATCAGACCATATCCCAGCCTTATACAGTCGCTTATCAATCGCAGCTTTTGGAAGTTAAGCCCTTTGATAAAGTACTGGAAGTAGGCACCGGGAGCGCGTATCAGGCTTGTGTACTGGCCAAAATGGGGGCACAGGTCTTTACCATCGAAAGACAACGAAAACTATTTGATAATAACCGGGCCTTTCAGCACCTCAAATCCTATCCCTCGATCAAATTCTTTTATGGGGATGGATATGAAGGGTTGCCTACCTATGGGCCTTTTGACAGGATACTTATTACCGCCGCCGCTCCGGTGATTCCACCCAAACTCATAGAACAATTAAAACCAGGTGGAATGATGGTACTGCCACTTGGCGCGGGAGAAGTGCAGCAAATGATGCGGCTGACCAAAGAAGAGAACGGAGCCCTGAAAGAAGAGGTCTTTGACCGTTTTTCCTTTGTAAAAATGGTGGAAGGAAAACGATAGTTCGTTAATCTTTTTATTTTATTATCTTTCTCCCACTTTTTATAACCTGACTGCGTCTAACGATCATGCGAATCATCCCTTTTATCATCAGTACCGCCCTTACAGGTGGCCTGGTCTACCTGCTTAATAACCCGATTGGTGAATCCATACCGATGCCATTGGGTAAGTTTTTAAGTCCGCAACATGGATTTTGGCAGAACGCCGAACCTACAGATGCGGATTACAATACCGATCTGGCGCTGCCGGACATCGAAGGCAAGGCAGAGGTCTACCTTGATGAACGCCTGGTGCCCCATATTTTCGCCGACAATGAACGCGATGCCTATTTTGCCCAGGGATATCTTCACGCGCGTTTCCGTCTCTTTCAAATGGACCTTCAGACGCTTGCTGCGGAAGGAAGGGCCAGCGAGATCGCCGGAGAAAAGGCAGTGCGGTTTGACCGGGAGCAACGCCGGCTGGGAATGAAATATGCCGCAGAAAATGCAGTCAAAGCCATTGGCACAAGTGATACGAAATTTGCCTTTGACGCCTATACAGCCGGCGTGAACGCCTATATTTCCTCATTGACCGAAAGTCAATTACCCCTGGAATACAAGATCCTCAATTTTAAACCGGAGAAATGGACGAATTACCGGACAGCCCTCCTTCTGAAGATGATGGCCAAGATGCTTTCGTCTGGTACAGAGAGCGATCTCGCCTATACCAATGCTAAAACCGTTTTCTCGGATGAGGAATTGATAGCGCTTTATCCGCAGGTGAATGATTCATTGATGCCGATCGTTCCCGCCGGAACACCATTTGCCACACCAGGCATTGTGCCCGTAAAACCTGCTATAGCCGATTCCCTTTATCTGGGAAACAAACAAGCTGTCAACATCACCGAGGTTAGCCGCCCCGACAAGAATAATGGTAGTAATAACTGGGTGGTATCCGGTAGCCGCACAGAATCGGGTGCCCCGATTCTGTGTAACGACCCTCACCTCGAACTTTCGCTTCCTTCCATTTGGTACGAACTCCAGGTTGTGACTCCCAAAAGCAATGCCTATGGTGTTTCTCTTCCGGGAAGTCCTTTTGTGATCATCGGTTTCAATGATAGCCTGGCCTGGGGCGTAACGAATGCACAACGGGATGTGAAAGATTATTTTGAAATTAAATTCAGGGATAACTCCAAAAAGGAATACTGGTTCAACGGGCAATGGACCCCCACCACCTTAAAACCCGAGGAAGTGAAGATCAAAGGGGGTAAGGTGGTCTATGACACGGTGGCCTATACCGTTTTTGGACCAGTAATGTATGATGAGAATTTTACCGATGACCTCACCGGTAACCGGAACCTTGCCGTTCGCTGGACCGCCCATGATCCCAGTAATGAAGGGTCAACTTTTTACTATCTCAACCAGGCTAAGAACTATGATGATTATCTGGCCGCTATAAAAAACTTTCAATGCCCCGGTCAAAACTTTGTTTTTGCTTCCAAATCCGGCGATATAGCCATCTGGCAACAAGGGAAGTTTCCGGCGCGCTGGGACCGGCAGGGTATCTATGTGATGCCAGGAACGGATAGCAGCTTTATGTGGCAGGGATTTATTCCCCAGGAAGAAAATCCGCACAGCAAGAACCCCACCCTGGGGTATTTGTTCAGTGCCAACCAACGACCGGTGGATTCTACCTATCCCTATTTTATTCCAGGCTCGTATATCACCCCTCGTGGGGTTACCATCGCGAAGGAATTGTCCTCCATGGACAAGGTAACAGTAAGGGATATGATGAACCTGCAATCCAATTATCGCAACTCACTGGCAGAAAATCTGGTACCGTTATTACTTAAATATGTACGTGAGAATGATCTGAATGGGGAAGAAAAGAAATTCCTCGATATTCTGCGGACATGGGACCTCCGGGGTGATCCCGACTCCAAGGGCCAGACGGTATTCCAATGTTGGTATGATAGCCTGGAACAGGAAATTTGGCGAGATGATATTGGGCAAACAAAACCCATGACCCCATTACCGGATGAACAGGTTACCATCGAATGGCTTTTAAAAGATTCAGCCATGAAGTATGTTGACAACCGCAATACTCCGGTAGTAGAGACGCTCGCGGATGTCATTACCATTTCTTTGAAAAAATCCATTCCGAACCTGCAAAAAGCAGAGGCTGAAAACCGCCTGAATTGGTCCGCCTTTAAAAATCCGACGGTTTATCACCTGCTTAAAGAATCCCTGCTCCCCTTCGCCAGAAAGGGTTTGCATGTAGGTGGTAGTGGATATATAGTAAACGCTATGACCCATAGCCATGGCCCAAGCTGGAGAATGATCATTGATTTGTCTGGTAAAACCACGGGCTACGGCGTTTACCCCGGTGGACAGAACGGAAATCCGGGTAGCCGCTTCTACGATAATTTCGTGGATACCTGGGTTGAAGGGAAATACAATACCCTCTGGTTTATGCACGAGGCCGATCGTGCCAGTGAAATGGTCAAATGGAAAATAACATTTAGCAAGTCTTAAAATAGTTTACATGAAATTTTTTGTAGCCACCCTTCTGACTGCCGCACTCGCATTTATTGCCGGGCTAAAATTTCCCTGGTGGGGGATAGCCGTAGTGGCCTTTTTGGTTGCCGCATTGGTACACCAAAAACCAGGAAAAGCTTTTCTGTCTGGATTTTTGGCCTTGTTTATTCTGTGGGGTATTCTCGCTTTTCGAATTGATATGGCCAACCAGGGCATCCTTTCCAGACGCATTGCTGAATTACTTCCATTGCAAGGAAACAGGTACCTGTTGATTCTGGTTACGGCCCTGGTAGGTGGCCTGGTCGCAGGACTGGCCGCTTTGAGTGGAAGCTTTCTGCGTCAAAGTAAATGATCGTTTATACATCTGTTAAATCTAACCCAACTTTGAATACAGCCGCGCAGGTTCTCTGCGCGGCTATTATTTTCGCCGGAACCTATACGCTATGATTCGATCTTTACTTCTGCTTCTCGTAAGTTTTATTTCTATTTTCTCCTATGCCGGTCGCATATCCGGAACCGTCACCGATGAATCGGGAGCGGCACTTGGATTTGCCTCCGTTTATATCAAAGGCACTACCCGGGGCACTACCGCTAACAGCCAGGGTAAATATTTTTTGAACCTTGATCCGGGTACCTATACCATCGTTTGCCAATATGTGGGCTACCAGCGTCAGGAAAAGGAGGTCAGAATAGGAGTGGAGTCCGTGGTGCAGGATTTTGTACTCCCCATTCAGGCTTCCACGCTGGGAGAAGTTGTGATCCGGAATGGTGAAGACCCGGCTTATGAGGTCATTCGCCAGGCGATAAAGAAAAGAGATTTTTATAATAAACAAGTAGACTCCTTTGTGGTGGATGTTTACATCAAGGGACTGATGCGTTCCCGCGGCCTACCCAAGAAATTCTTTGGTCAGGAAATTGAGATCGATTCTTCCGATGGGTTGGACTCATTGGGCAGGGGAATACTTTTTTTGTCCGAATCCGTGACCAGGGTTTCCTATAAAGAACCCAATAAGGTCAAATTTGATGTGATTTCTTCCCGGCAAAGCGGAGGAGGGATCGGATTGAGTTTTCCCTTCTTTATCAGTTTTTACCAAAATAATGTGGTCCTGCTTGACAACGCGATCAATAAAAGAGGTTTTATTTCACCCATCGCCGATAATGCCCTTCATTATTACCGGTATAAATTGGAAGGCACTTTTTTTGAAGACAAGAAAATGATCAACCGGATCAAAGTGATCCCCCGCCGGAAAAATGAACCACTTTTCTCCGGATATATTAACATCGTGGAAGATGATTGGCGTATTCATAGTCTGGAATTGCTTACCACCAAAGAGTACCAGCTCGAATTGCTCGATTCCCTTCGGGTAACCCAGGACCATGTTCCGGTTTCTCCTGAAATATGGCGTACCAAGAATCAGGTCATCTATCTGGCTACCAAGAAATTCGGGTTTGATATAACCGGAAACTTTGTCAATGTGTACAATGATTATGACCTCGATCCGGGCTTTACCAAAAAGACCTTTGGACGGGTGTTCATGAAATACGATAGTGCCTATAACAAAAAAGACAGTCTGTATTGGGACCAGGTAAGACCTGTGCCGCTGGAAGCGGATGAGAAGCAGGACTATAAGTTTAAGGATTCTGTGGCCGTGATTGAAAGGGATTCGATGTTCTCCCGGGCACGGCTTGATTCGCTCCGAAAAAATCAGAAACCGGTTACCCTTAAGAACATCATTTGGTCGGGCACCTACCGGAATATTTACAATTCCAAATTTGTGGGCAACTACCGGATCGAACCCCTGATCCCTAAATTGCAGTATAACACCGTAGAGGGATTGGCCATGCAGGTAATTCAGCGCCTCCGTATTTTTCCCCGAAAGGCAAAACAGGAGTATCGATTGGATTGGTACACCCGGTACGGGTTTAGCAACGGGCATCTGAATTCTTTTGCTGATTTTACCATCCGGCAACGTAACCAATCCTACCGAAACAGATACTTGAAATTCTCCGGTGGTAAACGCCTGTCCCAGTTTAACCAGGAGGAACCTATTGACCCCTTATCCAATACGGTCTACACCCTGATCGCAAAAAAGAACTATGCCAAGTTCTATGAGAACTGGTTTGGGGGCATTGAATACCACAATAAATTTGAGAATGGCCTGGACTGTAAGGTGAACCTGGTTTATGAGGACCGTTTGCCCGTTCAAAACAGCACCGATTTCTCTTTCTTTAATAAAGACCGGGTCTTCCTGCCTAACCATCCTTATGAACTGACCAGTATCCCCTTTAATAGGCATCAGGCTTTGGTGGCCGGTATAACGTTCCAATACCAACCCGGGCAACGCTATATTGAAATGCCCCGAAATAAGATACCTATCGGGTCTAACTGGCCCACTTTTGAATTGCAGTATAACAAAGGGATAAATAAGCTGGCCGGGAGCGATGTGGATTTTGATAAATGGAAATTCTCAGTGTTTGATAATATCAATCTTAAATTAAAAGGTGAGTTCCGGTATCGTCTGAGCATCGGAGGTTTCCTGAATGATAAACAGGTCGAGATTCCCGATCTGCAGCATTTTAACGGAAACCAGACCTTTTACAATACCAAATACCTGAATAGCTTTCAACTGGCCCCTTATTACAGGTACAGCAATTCAGAAGCCTTCTATTTTGTGGGACATGCCGAACACCATTTCAACGGGCTCCTCACGAATAAGATCCCTTTATTCAATCGGCTAAAATGGAACCTGGTGGCAGGAGCCAATACATTTTATGTCAACCGGAATAATTACTATGTGGAAGGGTTTGTTGGATTGGAAAATATTTTCAAGGTTTTCCGGGTGGATTTTGTGACGGCCTGGCAACCCGGTACCGGAAACAGCTATGGGGTAAGGATAGGACTTGGAGGGATATTTGATGGACGTGTGCGGTTCACCAGAGATTGATCAATATATTAGTTTCTCGCAGCGCCCGCAACGTTCTTAGCGGTCGCTGCGAGAAACCAAAAAACCGGGTTATTTTTGCAGCATGAAGGTGCTTCACAACCGAATCTCACGCAAAGAACTAAAAGAGCGTATCCTTAATGACCCTACGCCCCGGACCACCATCTCTTTTTACCAGTACTTTTTTATTGAAGACCCGCAGGCTTTTCGCAATGCGCTTTACCTGCAGTTGACTGAACTTGGTGTTCTTGGTCGTATCTATGTCGCTTCCGAAGGCATCAATGCCCAGATCAATGTGCCCACCGAAAACCTTGAAAAATTCCGCCAAACCCTTGATGCCATTCCCGGTCTGGAGAATTTACGTTTAAATATTGCGGTTGATGACAACGGCAAATCCTTTTTTGTGCTGGATATAAGGGTCAAACGAAGAATTGTGGCCGATGGCATTACGGACAAGGGTTTTGATATGCAAAACAAGGGACGGTATGTTAATGCCGAAGAATTCAACCGGCTGACCGAAGACCCGGATACGATCGTGATCGATATGCGAAACCATTATGAATTCGAGGTAGGCCATTTTGATAAGGCGATCGAAATCCCCAGTGACACCTTCCGCGAGCAATTGCCCATGGCTGTGGATATGATGAAGGATAAGAAGGAGAAGAATATCATCATGTATTGTACCGGGGGTATCCGTTGTGAAAAGGCCAGCGCCTTTATGAAGCATAAGGGGTTTACCAATGTATTCCATCTGGAAGGAGGGATCATTCATTATACCCGTCAGGCACGGGAAAAAGGGCTTCCCAATAAATTCATTGGGAAAAACTTTGTATTTGATGACCGCCTTGGAGAACGGATATCAGCGGATGTGATCGCCCAATGCCACCAATGTGGAAAACCTTGTGATACGCATGTGAATTGCGTGAATGAAGCCTGTCACTTGCTTTTTATCCAATGCGAGGAATGCAAGGTAAAGTATGAAGGCTGCTGCAGTACAGAGTGTCAGGAGTTTATCCATCTTCCGGAAGAAGTGCAGAAAGAGAAAAGAAAGGGTATTGATAAGGGGCGTAATGTGTTTAACAAGTCGAGGTCACAAAAGAGAAAAGTGTAAGTCACCTTCACTCTATCCATGCCACACAAACCGGCTTTGGAAGTTCAATCCGCTCTCCACTATCACTCAAAAATCCGGTTGCTTTATCCACTTTAAAAATGACCACATTATTGCTGTTCTGATTTGCAGCAAGTATAAAGGCTCCCGTGGGATCGAAATTAAAATTGCGGGGTGTTTTTCCTTCGGTCGAAACATGGTCTGCTAGGGACAACAATCCTGTTCCTTGCTGGATCTTGAAAATGCCGATCGTATTCGACTCTGCGCGGTTGGATGCATACAGAAATTGGCCATCTGCAGCGACATGGATATCCGCACTGCCGGCAGGGCCCAGATAGTCCAGCGGCTGCGCTGAAATATTCTGACGCAGCAATAATTTTCCCTTTTGAAATTCATACACGGCGATCGTCCCGGTAAGTTCTTCCAGCAGGTAAACAAATTTTCCATCGGGAGAGAAGCTCAAGTGTCTGGGGCCTGCGCCGGCTTCGCTGGGAGCAACGGGAGATTTTGCCGGGACAAGCGTTCCCTTTTTAGCATTGAAAGCATAGACCCGCAGAATATCGGTACCCAGATCGGGTACGAGCAGGAATTTATTATCCGGAGAAAAAACCGTAGCGTGGACATGCGGCCCTTCCTGTCTTTCGGTGTTTACACTGGAACCCTCGTGCTGGATGACCTGTGTGGCCTTTCCGAGGCTGCCATCCCTTTGTACCGGGAAGAGAGCCAGTGTACCACTGCTATAGTTTCCTACAGCCACCCACTTGCCGGTTTTATCAAGAGCAATATAACAGGGGTGATCACCTGCTGCATCTGCCTGATTCAAAAAAGTAAGTGTACCGTTGGTCTTGTTAAAAGAGTAGGCGCTTATCTTACCGGGTCTATCTTCATTTACTGCATACACAAAATCCCCGTTTTTGGAAATAGCCAGGAAAGACGGGTTGCTTGACTCCACTGTGCTGACCAGATCTGCTTTTCCCGTGGCAGTATTAAACCGGTAAACATAGATTCCCTTGCTGCCTGTACCCGTATAGGTTCCCAGGATCAAATAAGGCTGGTTCGATTGCGGGCTGGCCTGTAGAAAGAAAAACAGGCCGATCAGCATGGTTAGGGATCTTCTCATGATCTGTTAAAGGCTTTAAGAATTGAGTTACGAATTTAACATCTTGTCATCAAACCTTGGCCTGCCTTTTTCATCTTATAGGTAAATACAATTTCTGAACATAAAAAACACCAGCTATGAAACGAATTTTTACCCTCTCTCTTTTACTGATCGGTTTAACCGTTCTATTGGGTTCCTGTACCAAACGAGGATTCTATGATGATGAGGACTACTGGCTTCGCCAGGAGCGGGGTGTTGTAGTCTATAGCAGCAGCTATTGTAACTATTTTGTGGTGGAAACCTTTGATGGATATACGATCCTACGTGCGTCAGGCGGGTTTATGCCTTTTGAAGGAGATGTTGTATATGGCGACCTGAGTTATTATGGGTACAGTACCTTTTACAATTTTACCTCGGGACGTACTTTTCAGGGAACGGTAACTGATTATTGGTTGAACTATTTTACCGCACAGGATAAGATCGACTATTATTGTTATTAGGAATTTCCTGCAGCGTTCGCAGGGCTTCCTGCGAGCGCTGCGAGAATCCTATATTCAACCTGCTTTTAGGTTTTCCAAACTTTCAATCACTTTTGATTCCACTTCAGACTCACTCCATTCTTCCGGTTTGAAAGGCTCGCCGATTACTTTTTCGTAAAGTTCAATATAGCGTTGTGAGATCTCCTTTACCCATGCATCCGACATCTCCGGCACTGTTTGGCCTTCTTTTCCCATAAACCCGTTTGCGATCAGCCATTCCCGCACAAATTCTTTACTCAGTTGTTTTTGTCTTTCTCCTTTTGCCTGTCTTTCGGCAAAGCCTTCTGCATAAAAATAGCGGGAGCTGTCCGGGGTATGGATCTCATCCATTAAAAAGATATCTCCATCCAATTTGCCAAATTCATATTTGGTATCTGCCAGAATCAAACCCCGACTGGCGGCAATGGCCTTTCCCCGTTCAAAAAGTTGAAGGGTATATTTTTCGAGTATGTCCCATTCTTCAGCGGTGGCCAGTCCTTTTTCGATGATCTCGTCAGGACTGATATCCTCATCGTGTCCTTCTTCCGCCTTGGTGGAAGGAGTGATGATGGGGTGGGGGAAGAAGTCATTCTCTTTCATCCCTTCCGCCATCTCAGCGCCACAAAGTATCCTTTTACCCGATTGGTAGGTTCGCCAGGAATGCCCGGTCATGTTCCCCCGGACCACCATTTCGATCCGGAAAGGGACACATTTCTTCCCCAAGGAAACATGGGGGGCGGGTGTATCAACCAGCCAGTTAGGACAGATATCCCGTGTGGCATTCAACATGTGGGCGGCGATCTGGTTCAATACCTGGCCCTTGAACGGAATGGGGCGGGGGAGTATCACATCAAACGCAGAAATACGATTGCTGGCTACCATGACCAGCCACTTATCAGCGATCGTGTAGACGTCCCGGACCTTGCCCCGGTAGAAGGCCGTTTGTGATGGAAAATGAAGGGATGACATAGACAGTTGGAATTGCCGCAAAACTATTGATTCGCACCCGATTTTCCCGGTGAAAAACCTTTCTTATTAATTAAAAATTAAATTTTTAGATGAATATTACAATCCTTATTTTACATTTGATTTTATAAACCAAATCATATAATTATGAGAAAAAGCTTGCGCTGTTTGGCCATGTGCCTGATAGCGGGCCTGGCTTCGATTGCTGCCTTTGCTCAGACTATCACAATTAAGGGGACCGTCCGGAATGCGGGCACCAAGCAAACCGTTCCTGCGGTTTCGGTGACCATCAAAGGAACATCGGTTGGTACTTACACGGATGAGAATGGAAATTTCTCCTTCACGACCACACAGAAAGCACCTTTTACCCTGGTTGTTTCCTCGATCAATTTTGAAACCCAGGAGGTTGCTGTTTCTGACCCCTCCGCCAGCATTGAAGTTTCTATCGTTGCCACTTCGGCCCTCGGCCAGGAAGTGGTGGTAGCCGCTACCCGTTCCGTTCAAAGGGCTTTGGACGCTCCTGTAACCATCGAAAGACTGGGTGGAGCCAATTTACGCGCCATCGCCGCTCCCAATTATTATGATGCCATTACCAACCTGAAAGGGGTGGATATGCATACAGCCAGTCTTACCTTCCGTACGGTGACCACCCGCGGATTTGTAAGCAGTGGTAATACCCGTCTCAACCAGTTGATCGACGGTATGGATAATATGGCCCCCGGTTTGAACTTCGCCGTAGGTAATATCCTCGGTGTAACCGAACTGGATGTGGACAATATCGAATTACTTTCCGGTGCCTCTTCCGCACTCTATGGTTCGGGAGGTATGAACGGAACCCTGCTGATCAATAGTAAGAACCCATTTAAATACCAGGGTTTGAGCTTTAACCTCAAACAAGGTGTAATGCATACGGATGGTAAACAACGTAGTGCTTCTCCTTACTATGATTGGACCATCCGTTGGGCCAAAAATCATAAGGACAAATGGGCATTCAAGATCAACGCCCAATTCCTTAAAGCAAATGATTGGCAAGCCGATGATATTAGCAATGTGCAACGGAACAACGTATTGAGTAAGATCGTTCCGGGAAATCGCCAAACAGACCCCAACTACGACGGGGTTAACGTATATGGCGATGAAACATCCGCCAATATGTTCCAGGTCACTCAATCTGTTCAGGAGAGCTATCGCGCCGGAATTGCCGTAGCATCCGGTGGTGCCATTCCCAATATCGTTACCACCCTGAATGGGCTGATCCCTTCTAATGCAACACCCGCACAGATCAATACCATCCTGTCCACAGCCTTCGGTTCCAATGCGGCACTGTTGTCTACGATCAATCAAATGTTCCCATTCTATTGGGGATTGCGTAATAACCTGGTGCCTAACCAAAACGTTTCCCGTACCGGTTATAACGAGCGTGACCTGGTGGATTACAATACGCTTAACTTTAAATTCAACGCCGGTTTCCACTATAAGATCACACCGGGTATCGAAGCTTCGTGGAATACTTTCTGGGGTGCCGGTACTACCGTTTATACAGGTGCAGACCGCTATTCACTCCGCAATTTCAAAATGGCCCAGCATAAACTGGAAGTGCGTCATAAGAACTGGTTTGTTCGTGGCTACACTACCCAGGAAAATGCCGGAGAAGCGTATAATGCCACCGTACTTGGCCGGTTAATGCAGGAGGCCTTCAAGAGCAGTAATGTTTGGTATCCTACCTATATCGGGAACTATCTCGGATATAAATTAAATGTGCTTGGAGCCGGATTGCCTGCAGACGAATATGGCGCCCACCTGTTTGCCCGTAATGCGGCGGATGTGGGCCGACCCCTTCCAGGTAGCGCTGCTTTCAATACGCTGAAAGAAAATATCATGACCACCGCCATTCCTGCCGGTGCCAAATTCCTCGATCGTACCGACCTGTACTCAACAGAGGGTCAGTTGAACCTCTCCGATGTACTCGGCTTCAGCGAGAAATTGGAAGTAATCACCGGAGCGAACTGGAAATTATATAACCTGAATTCCCGCGGAACCATTTTCGCCGATACCACCGGACCCATCAAAGTTTCGGAGTTTGGTGGATATGTTCAGCTGCGTAAGAAATTATTCAACGATGCCCTTACTCTTACCGCCGCTGGCCGGTATGATAAGCACAAGAACTTTGATGGCCGTTTCACACCCCGCTTTACAGCGGTGTTGAAAGTGGCTAAAGACAATAACCTGCGTGTCTCTTACCAGACCGCCTATCGTTTCCCCACCAACCAGAACCAGTATATCAACCTGAACGTAGGTTCCGGTATCCTGATCGGTGGTATTCCTGAGTTCCAGACCTATTATGGCCTGAACTCAAACCCGGGTTATACAGCTGAGTCCATCGCCGCAGCAAGAACTGCAAATAACACCAACCTCCTGGTACAGGCACAATACAAAGGCATGAAACCAGAGAGCGTGGTCTCTACCGAGGTAGGATATAAAGGGGTTATCGCTAAGCGATTACTGGTTGATGCCTATTACTATTTCAGCACCTACGACAACTTCCTGGCCTCCGTGGCCATCGGACAATCCACTACCGGAAACCCCAGTGGAATCCTGAACCCCCTCACCACCCGCAATCTTTCTTACAATGAAAATGCGGAGAATGATGTGAATGCCAAAGGATGGGGAATTGGATTGGAATATCAGATCGCCCGTGGGTTCGTATTAAGTGGTAACGCCTATTCCGATGTGCTCAACGATGTGCCCGTTGGTTTTGTAACCTTCTTCAATGCACCCAAATACCGGGTTAACCTTGGTCTCCGCAACGATAATTTCATCAAGAACATCGGATTCAATTTCCTGATGAAATGGCAGGATGAAGTGTATTACGAAGGAACCTTCGTTACAGGTACCCTACCATCCATCCTCACCGCCGATATTCAGTTCACCTACAAAGTACCCAATACCAAAGGCGTTTTCCGCATTGGTGGTACCAATATCGCCAATACCTATCGCCGCACCGGTTATGGTAGCCCGGCCGTGGGTGGGTTGTATTATGTGAGCTATGGATATAATTTGTTTTAGTTCGAGGGGGGCGTGAGAGACGTGAGGCGTGAGGCGTGAGACGTGAGGGGTGAGGGGTGAATAGTGAGCAGTGAATGGTGAATAGTGAATTACCTAAATAAGAAAAGGTCAATAGTATTTACTATTGACCTTTTCTTTATTTTCTATTCACTATTCACCATTCACTATTCACCTCTCACACCTCACGTCTCACGCTTCACGTTTCTCACCCCTCACGTCTCACGTCTCACGTCTCTCACGCCTCCCGCCTCAATTCAGCCCCAACGTCGTCTTTCCAATCCTCACCCCATTCTGAAATACAAGTAATTGATAGGTTCCGGCAAGGAACTCATCAGGACTAAGGGAAAAGAGAATATTATGAGGTTCGCCCTTGGTATAATCAAATCTCACTTTCCGGGTAAAACTGATCCGGCCTTCTGTACGGGTATCAAAACTACCCGATCCCCAAATATCCTCGGTAATGGTCTTTCCATTGGGGTCTTTTACCACAATGACCAATTCAGCATTGGGAAAATTCATGGCATTGTTTTGTACATCAAATGAGATCACCAGTTTCTTGGCCTTTTTGGAGGAAGCAGTAGGTACTTCCTTGTTTCCGGAGCGCAGGTTCATAGCCTTGAGACTGGTTGATGTGGCGACAAAAAGAGAGGCGTCAACTACCTGGCGCGTAAGTTTCTTGTTTTCCTCATCCAATTTACGGATACCGTTCTGGAGGGAATCAACCTGGGTGTTCAATTGGGCCATTACATCCGTCAGGCGACCTCTTTCCTTTTCCAGGTCAGTATTTTGAACCTGCATGTCTTCCACCCGAAAACGGAGTTCCCGGATCATATCCCGGGCACTTTGCAGATCAGTCGAAGAGATATTCTGTTTTTTCAAAATAGCCTGGATCTGGCTTTTCAGCCGTTGAATTTCCTGAAGTTTTCCGCTTAATTGACCCTGAAGGGAATCAACAGAGGGGGTATTTAAGGAACCGGCCAGAGAGGAATTCATGAGAACAGCCTGCATACTATCCAGGTACGGCTTTACAATAGCCTGAGTATCAATAACAATTTGCTTGGAAGGCAATTGTCCAACGACCTTGTTCTTATCATAGAGGTGATAGATCCAGGTGCCAACCAGGCCAAAAGAAAGCAAGACCAGCAGTAGCGATTTGTTGTCCTTCATAATTTTAAACTGCTTAAAAATAAGAAATAAGGAATAATAAAAAAGAAATAAGGAAGGGGGGTAACCAATCGGTACCCCCCTTCCTTATTTCTTATTCAGTATTTCTAATTCCTGATTCTTATCCAAAAATACCACCTTTCTTCAGTGAGCGTGTGCCTTCACCGATCTTGAAACCATTGTGGTAAACTTCGATCTTGTAGTCACCGGTGGTGAAACCAGACCATTGGATCGGGAGTTGAAGGTTTTTACGGGTTCCCTGATTGTAGTTGATAGAGAGTTTGCTGGTAAAGGTGCGTTCGCCATCATTCCGTGTGCTCAGGTTGCCGGAACCAAGGGTAGCAGCATCAGAAATGATCTTTCCATCGGGGGCAGTTACCATGATATAGATATCGGCAGGGCCAGATTTAGCGATGCGGTTTTCTACATCAAAGGAAACAACCAGTTTGTCCACTTTCTTGGCGGTGCTGGTGGTTTTTTCCTTCCCGTTCTTTCTTTCGTTAACAGGAGTGATCTGGATATTGGAGGCGCTGAAAGTAGAACCTACATCCACTGTACGGAGGGCTTCATCCTTTTCAGCAGCGGTTACGGTAAGATTTTCGGTTAGGACCTGCTTTTCCGAGGTCAATTGGGCGTTATCAGAGGTTAGTTGCTGGTTTTGGGCCGTCAACTGGGCAATTTCTGTTTCGTAGCTGGTGATCTTATCATTCAGTTGACCGATCATGGATTTAAGCTTAGCTACCTCAGATGCCGAAGCATTTTTTGCTTTGAGGGCGGTGCGGATCTGGTTTTTAAGGTCCATGATCTCTTTTTGGCGCTCGCTCAACTGGCCTTCTTTGAGGTTATTGTCACCGGTCAGGGAATCCAATCGAAGAACGGCCTCATCATAGGCATACTTCAGGGAGTCGAACTGATTGGTGACTGAAGTGATCTTTGTATCCTTCAGACCCAGGGTCTCATTGGTTTTGTTCTTGTCATACAGCAGATATCCCCAGGTTCCCAGTAAACCGGCAGCCAGAATACCGATCAGGATATTCTTGTTCGAATTGCTCTTGGGTTTGGTTTCCTGCGGAGTGGCCGATGGATAGTTTGTGTTTGTCATCGTTATGGGTTTTAATATGGGTTTTTCAAAATTATTTTTTTCCGAAAGCCCGGCAGTGAACTTATTCTTCACATACCTGAACAACTCCATTTTCTAAAACCGTGCCAAAAACTAAAAAATTGAACGGGTAAGGTGTCAGCAAAATTTCAAACGTACATTTGCGAAAGCCTGTATCTTAGCGTCTTATGTCGGTAGAAAAGATAATATCGGATTGGGAAAAAAGAGTATTCAAGCCTGTTTATTGGCTTGAAGGGGAGGAGGAATACTTTATAGATAAGGTGATGCACTATGCCGAACATAAGATTCTTTCTGAAGCAGAAGCTGGTTTCAACCTCACCGTATTCTATGGCCGGGATGCTTCCTGGGCCGATGTGATCAATGCTTGCAGGCGGTATCCCATGTTTGCGGAGAGGCAGGTCGTACTGCTCAAAGAAGCCCAGCAGATGCGCGAAATTGATAAACTGGAGCCTTATATCGACGCCCCTTCCTCCACCACGGTCTTTGTGGTATCCTATAAAGACAAAAAAGTGGATGGCCGGAGTAAACTGGCCAAACTGCTAAAGGAAAAAGGGGTGATGCTGACCACAAAAAGGATGTACGAGGATAAGGTGCCCCAATGGACCCACGAAATGGTCAAAGGTAAAGGGTATGCTATTTCCGAAAAAGCAGCCCGGCTATTGGTTGACCATACAGGAAATGACCTTTCCCGGATCGAGAATGAGGTGGAGAAAATACTCGTCAACCTGGGGAAGAAAAAGACCATCACCGAAGAAGATATCGAAGCCTTTATTGGTATTAGTAAGGATTATAACGTTTTTGAGCTGCAGGCAGCCATTGCTACGCGCGACCTCCCCAAGGCCTTACGCATCATCCAGTACTTTGGTGCCAATCCAAAAGCCGGCCCGATTCAACTGGTATTGCCATCCCTGTATGGCTATTTCAGCAAGGTCTTTATGATCCATGGTCTGAATACGCGGGATGAAAAAGTCATTGCAGCCTCCGCCGGCATTCCTCCCTTTTTTGTAAAAGACTATCTGGTGGCAGCCAGAAATTTCGATTACCAGGGCACAGAACGTATTCTTTTGCTACTGCATGAGTATAATTTGAAAAGTATTGGGGTACATCATGTCGATACGGAAGATGCCTCCCTGTTAAAGGAAATGGTGGTGAAAATGATGCAACCCTGACCCGGGTTCCACAGTCTTTCCGACGCATATTTCTTTAAACTATATTTGTAAAAAACCACACAATGAAGAAGACATTTTTGGCCATTTTGATCTTTGCCAGCATAGGATTGGTCAGTTGTTTTGATGTATTTAACGACGTTACGATTAAGGAGGATGGAAGTGGAGTCATGTCCACGAAAGTAGATATGAGTGCGATGATGGGTATGCTGGCCGGAATGGGTGGCATGGGCGAAGAGAAGGTAAAAATGGATACAAGTTTTGTGTTGGGAATGATGGTGGATTCAGTCGAGAATCTCACCAAAGAGGAAAAAGATCTTTTCCGCCAGGCTTCGGTATCCATGAACATGGACAGTGAAGAAGGAGCTATGGTTGTTAACCTTGACATCCCCTTTAAAAAAATGGAAGACCTGGCCCAGATCCGCGATATTATGAAGAAGGCGGATTTTATGGGTAAAAGCCTGAGCAAATTAGGTGGTAAAACAGGAGGAGAAGACACCGAAGAAGCGGGAGATCCAATTCCCGGATTGACAGTTGGTGGAAAGGAACCTGGTATTCCCAGTCCCGATGATTATTTTGAATATTCCTATGCCAAGGGTAAGATTTCCCGAAAGCAGATCTCCGAAAAGATCGGTGCTTTGGCCAATGATGAAGTGCTTTCCAAAATGAAAGAAATGATCGAACAGGGAGTACCGGCCATGCGTACCGTTTATACCATCCATTTACCACGTCCGGTGAAAAAAGCCGAAGGTAAAAATGTTGTAGTATCAGATGATAAAAAGACGGTCACTGTAGAGAATACCCTTGATGAATTGTTTGACGACCCTTCCAAATTCGAATTTGAGATCGAATTCTAAAGCACATTCAGGCTATCTACCTTATCCTGGCGGATCTGTGCCACCAAATCTTCCAGGTTATCATACTTCACCTCCTCACGGAGGTGTTTTTTTAGGTAGACCCGAAGGGTTTTGCCATAAATATCCCGGTTGAATTCAAAGAGATTGACCTCGATGACACGTTGCTTGCCATCTACCGTTGGGCGAAACCCGATACTCATCATTCCTTTGATTCTTTCTTCTTCGCCTAAAACCTGGGCATAGACTGCATAGATCCCGTCACCAGGTGTGATCTTTTCCTCATTGGCGATACGAAGATTGGCCGTTGGAAATCCCAGTTGCCGTCCCAACTTATTCCCATGTACCACTTCGCCATCAAAAAAGAAGGGATATCCCAACAGGTCATTGGCCAATTCCACCTGATGTTGGAGAATGGCCTCCCGAATGCGGGTAGAGCTGATAGATACTTCGCGAAGAATATGTTTGGGGATCTCTTTTAATCGAAATCCATAATGGGCAGCCTGTTCTTCCAACATAAGATAATTTCCCTGACGGTCTTTCCCAAACCGATGATCGTACCCGATGATGACCGTATGAGGGTGAAAACGCGCCACCAAAAAGTCGTGGATATAGGCATCTGCCGTTTGGTTCGCAAAAGCTTCGGTAAATGGAACAACCACCAAATGGTCAATTCCGGCCTGTTCCAGCAGATCAATACGCTCTTCCAGCGTGTTGAGAAGCCGGATGCCTAAAATGGTGGAGGAGACCACTTTCCGGGGATGAGGGTGAAAGGTGATCAGAACGGTCTCGCCCCCAACCTTGGCCGCCTCCTCACGAAGGTGGTGGATGATCTGCCGATGGCCCTGGTGGACGCCATCAAAGGTGCCGATGGTGACAACGGCATTACGGAAGGGGGGTAATTGGTCTAATTCGCGGTGTACCTGCATAAACAGGTGCAAAACTAACAGATAATAATTAGTTTTGCCCCCTATTATGAGTCTCTATTCCAAACGTGGGGTTTCGGCCCAAAAAGAGGAAGTTCATGCTGCCACCCGGCACCTCGATCAGGGTCTGTATCCGAAGGCTTTTTGCAAGGTTTATGCAGATGTAATCGGTGGAGATGCCGATTGGGTCAACGTGATGCATGCAGACGGGGCAGGAACCAAAAGTATCCTGGCTTATTTATATTGGAAGGAGACCGGTGATATCAGCGTTTGGAAAGGGATCGCCCAGGACGCGATCGTAATGAACCTGGATGATCTGCTCTGTGTCGGGATTACGGATCAACTCTTGTTCTCCTCCACCATTGACCGCAATAAAAACCGGATACCTGGTGAGGTTTTACAGGCCGTGATACAAGGCAGCCAGGAGTTCTTTGATACTATGCGAGGTTTTGGTGTCAACATCAACTTCATGGGTGGAGAAACCGCCGATGTGGGTGATCTGGTTCGGACCATTGCCGTAAATGGTACCATGACCGCTCGCTGGCCAAAGAACAAATTGGTGACCAACGAAGGGATCAAGTCCGGTCAGGTGATTGTGGGATTGGCCTCTTTTGGTCGAACCAGGTATGAAACCGAATACAATAGTGGTGTTGCCAGTAATGGGCTAACCAGCGCCCGGCATGATGTACTGAGCAAATATTACGCGGAACAATTCCCGGAAACTTATGAACCCACCTTGTCACCGGATGTGGTTTATATCGGCCCTCATCGTATGACCGATATAATATCCGTTTCCGGACATGGGGAAATCGAAGTGGGGAAATTATTGCTTAGTCCCACCCGTACCTTTGCTCCTGTAATGAAGGCGCTCTTTGAAGAACATCGTGCCTCCATCCATGGACTGATCCATTGCAGTGGGGGAGGACAAACCAAATGTCTCAAATACATCCCCGAAGATATACACCTCATAAAAGACAATCTCTTTACACCTCCCATTATTTTTAATATCATTCAAAAAGCCAGCGGCTCCGATGACCGGGAAATGTACCAGGTATTCAATATGGGTACACGCATGGAGATCTATACCGACGAAAATGCAGCCGAAAGCATCATAGGTATTGCCAACGAATTTGGTGTCGATGCTCAGGTTATTGGGAGGGTAGAATCATCTTCTAAAAAGGAATTGACGATAAAGGCGGGCCACGTTACTATTCACTATTAAAATTTCCCCTTCCGCTCTGGATGGATGATTATCCTAAATATTGATTTCCCGAATTTTACGTTAATTTGCACAAAACGCACCCATGCAAGTACCAATCGTAGAATTGAAGGATGTAAACGTGTATCAGGGAAATAGCCTCATTCTCGAAAAAGTGAATCTTCAGGTAACCGGTGGCGAATTCGTCTACCTCGTGGGAAAGACCGGCACCGGTAAATCCAGCTTGCTAAAAACACTCTATGGCGAATTACCGATGAAAGAAGGAGAAGGCCGGGTGGCTGATATCGACCTGAAAGGCCTTACCTGGAAGAAAGTTCCTTTCCTGCGTCGTAAAATGGGTGTTGTTTTCCAGGATTTCCAATTGCTGACCGACCGCAATGTAAATGAGAATTTGAAATTTGTCCTGAAAGCAACGGGTTGGAAAGACGAAAAGCTGATCCAGGAAAAAATAAATGATGTACTCGATAAGGTAGGTCTTCGTGCGAAAGGATTTAAAATGCCCTTCGAACTCAGTGGAGGGGAACAACAGCGGGTAGATATTGCCAGGGCCTTACTAAACTCTCCTAAACTTTTGCTGGCTGACGAACCTACCGGAAACCTCGATCCCGAGACTTCAGACGAGATCATGCACCTCTTGTTTAGTATTTGTAAAGATTATGGTGCTGCCATCATCATGGCCACACATGACTATATGGTGATCCACAAATTCAAAGCCCGTGTAGTGAAAACAGAAAAAGGGAAAGTGATCGATAACGCTACCATAGAAGTCGAATAAGCTGCTCTGCATTTCGGGTATTATTGAAATGCGTCTCCATGATCCGGTTTCGCAACCGGATTTCCTCCTCCGCAAACGGCAAATGATATAACTGCGCCACAATTGACGCCAAGGCGTCCGCTGTGTTTCCGATGTGACAGGCTTCTTCCAAACCCGTTCCTTCAATGGCCGCATCATTTACCAGACAATGCTTCCCATGGCAAAGGGCCTGTATCACTTTAAGTTTAACACCTGTATGGTTAAAGGAGGGAAGAATATTGATATGCGCCTTGCCCATCAGATCCTGTAATTCCTTATCGGATGGATCGGATACCAGACAGGTGTGTTGGGCCAGGTGAGCTACCGTCTTTAACCGACGGGAAGGATTTCGACCGGCAACTACAAAGGGAAGCCGGATCTTGGTGAACACCTGTTCCAATAGCCAGAGTGCGGCTTTTTCATTCTCGGCCACTTCAAGATTTCCGTGGTAGAGACAAAAACTGCCCATGCCTTGTTCAGCGGTTATTTCCTGGCAGGGAATGAACACAGGCAATACCGAAACGTTCTTTTTCTCAAATGCTTCCCTGAATGTGCAGGCATCCTTTTCAGAGATACATAAAATTGGTAAGCTGTCCGGAAGGCTTTTTTCATAGCGCCTCAAGAGCCAACTCTCCACCCGGTAATACAATTTTTTTGAAAATGACTTCCCACATCGCGCCAACTGTCGGTAATACACCGATTCCACATTGTGCGCACGCAGAAATACCTTTCGGTTCTTTTCCATTAATTCCTTCAGGAACCCCGTACAATGAATGCCTTCCATTAAAATTGGATGGCTATCCTTTTCAAGGCGTGTTAACAGGGCAGGTACCCGCCTTGATTGAACGATATAGGGTCTATGTCCGGTAACACTTTTCCACCCGGTGGCACGCGGATAGTAATGCACCTCATCACAATAATTCTCTAATTCCAGATCTGGTTTACGCTTGTATTCAAAACAATGGAGAATGATTCCTACACCCTGCTCATGTAAGGCTTTGATCTTGTAAAAAAGATCCATGGCGCCTCCATAATCCGGCGGGTAGGGGATGTCGTGGCAAATGATATGTAATTTTCTTTCACTCAAAGCCGGAATAATGTCTCATAAAAACCAACCAACTGTACCTCCTCATTTTCCCAGGTTAGCTGGGTGACTGCCAGCAGGCATTGGGTACGAAGCCTGTTATATAGAACAGGATCATGATACAAATTGTTTACCGCCTTGGCAATCGTTTCAGGTAAAAGGTCATTTATTAATACGGCTACCTCAAACTGGCCATTGACCCGGGCATATTCCGGGTAATTCATGGTTACCTGGGGCAAACCAGCCTGAATATAATCAAAGAACTTATTGGCCAGGGAAAAATACTGGTTCAGGCCCTGTCGCTGAAAGGGATTGATCCCGATCAAGGCCCGGCTTGTGTAGGATCGTAATGCCTCCGGCTCTAACATACCTGTCAGCCTTACTCTTTCAGAAAGGTTTCTTTGCGCGATCATCTGCCTGATCTCCTGCATTGCATTCCCATCACCGGCTATCACAAGTGGAATCTCAATCCCGTCCATGGCTTCGAGCAGTTGTTCCAATCCCCTTCCTTTATTAACAGCCCCCTGGTATAAAAGAAATGGCTCCCGATCTGTATTCGTTTGCGTCACCTTTTGGTGAGGGAGGTTTCGGATAACGGAATAGCGCACACCAAACTCCTTTTCAAATGCCTCTGCAATTGAAAGACAAACGGTATAACCATTGGGAAATCGTGGGATCAGCCATCTTTCCAATCCATGCCAGATGCGATATATCCGTGGCCGGCTTATCACTTCTTCCATTTGCGAAAAGAATTCGTGGGCATCATATACCCGGCGTATCCCCCGCAATCGCGAAACGCAATAAACCGGGAGAAGGGTATCCATATCGATCCCGCAGATCAGATCAGCCTTTTGAAAAAGAAGGAAGAAAAATAAGCGGATATTATACTCTGCATAGAAAAGCGGTCCACGGGAAAACCAACAACGCAACCGTTTTTGTTGAAAGGGTCTTGGAACCAGGGCAGGGGAGTCCTTCCTCTTTCTGCCAATCAAAACCACCTCATAGCCTTGCGTGGCAAGGGTACCACAAATACGGCCCATGCGTTGATCATACCGAAGATCATTGGTGACTGTGAAGAGTAAACGTTTCAAGAAACCTGGTTTGAAGGGTTGCAGGAACGATAGATCTTTTCAATCGCGGCAACGGTACGCAAACCATCTTCAGCACCTGTATATAAACCCGTTTGTCCATTGAGACGCGCCACCACCTGCTCGTACACCAGATCATGATTGCTCATGGAACCCACATACGTACCATAATCATTGGCCGAGCGGGAGTCACCTGCTACTTCCCCCTCCAATCCATTCCCGGTTTTATATTCAAGGGTATTCAGGTATTGGCCGCCAATTTTTACCGAGCCTTTCTCACCCAGGATCGTCATGGAGCCTTCCATATTCTGCTCATAACTACTTACCGAAAAATGAAGGGTAAACAAAGCCCCGTTTTCCATTTCGCCTGCACATACAACATTGTCTTCGGTCTCGATGAGACCCTCCAACAACAGGTTTTTCCGGAGGCTATGTACTTCTTTAATTTCTCCAAAATACCACGTGAGCAGATCTATAAAATGACTGAATTGGGTAAACAGGATACCACCATCCATATCAAGACTCCCTTTCCAACTGTGTTGATAATAAGAGGCGGGGCGGTTCCAAAAACCATTAATCTGAATGGCAACGATCTTTCCAAGTTTGCCTTCATCCAGCCATTTTTTTACGGCCTGAACAGGGGGGTTAAACCGGTTTTGCTTGACCACAAAGAGTTGCTTACGGAAAAAATGAGCCGTATCCCGCATGCTCCATCCAGCAGGGGAGCAAAGACACATCGGTTTTTCACAAAGCACATGCCGGCCCTGCTGAAGCGATTTTATCGTATGTTCTGCATGTAATCCATTCGGGGTGGCTACTACAACCACATTGACAGTTGGTTCCTTTTCCAGCATCTCATCAAAGGAGGTATAATCCCGACAGGAATAGGTCTGGGCCAATGCTTTTGCCCGTTCAGGTAAAATATCACAAACCGCCACCAGCTTTCCGTGACGGACGATCTGGGCCGCATGACGCGGGGCAATATTCCCGCAACCAACAATGGCAAATTGAAGATCCATGAGCGCCAAAGATACCAAAAAGAAACCCATGACCTAAGCCATGGGTATTCCTATCGGTGTTGATAATAAAGCCGGATTACATACCGATCCCTTCACTCATGTTCTGCATGCCCTCCCGTTCGCCACGGAGGTTTTTACGCTTGAACAAATTGGGATCAAACTTGCCAAAACGCCAGTTGAAATTCAGACGGAAAACCTGCGGATCGCGACGGCGAAACACATCTTGTGTGAAATAAGCCGACTCCGAATACACCCAGGAACGACGGCTGCGGAAAATGTCATTTACATTGAGGGAAATCGAAGCCATATTGTTCTTGAGGAAATCGAAACGCAGACCGGCATCCACAAAATAATTGGAGCGGATAAAGCCCTGTGCAGTGGAAGCACTTTGGCCAAACATTCCACCACCACCAAAACGGCCTCCGCCACCTCCGGGAGGCAGAATGGTTTTGGATTGGTATTCACCTGATAATTGCAGGTTCAGGTTTTTCGCCAACTTAAACGTGTTATTGATCTTTCCAAACCAGCTAAAGAATTGCTCCTGGTCGGGAATGGTAGGATCATCAATATCGATCTTTGAAGTAAAGAGATTCAGGTTACTGGTCAGTTCCCACCACTTGGCCAATTTATTCTTCATGGTCATTTCCAAACCGGTGATATAACTGGAGTTTGCATTGATATAGGTGTTAACCAATTGTTCCTTTCCGGAAGAGGGGTTGGTCTCCAGGATCTGATTACGCGTGATCAGCCCATTGGTATTTTTGAAATAGACAGAGGCCAGAAAATTATCCCGGTTCTTAAATAGTTTCTGATAAGACAATTCGATCGAGTTGGTGAACTCTGGTTCCAATCCGGGGTTACCACGGCTCAGGTTCAGGGTATCGGAATAATCAATAAAGGGGAACAATTGCCAGAAGCCTGGACGATTGATCCGGCGAGAATAGTTGAGTTGCAATTCCTGATCATTCTTCATCTTCTGACTCAGGAATACACTGGGGAAAAAGCTCAGAGGAAAATCAATTTCAAACGGGGTTCCTTTGCTCGGTATATTCCCATCAAAGGTGGAACTTTCTGCCCGCAACCCTAATTGGTATCCAAAATCTTTGATCTTATTGGTAAAAGTGGCATAGGCCGCATAAACGGTAGAGCGGCTATTGAAATCACTCGACAACAGGCTGGACAGGATATAATTGCCAGAACCTTGATCGAATTGATAGATATTGTTTACCGAGTTGTTATCATTATAGGCCATCCGTAAACCCATTTCAAGCTTGGAGTTATCTGAAATCGGGTTTACAAAATCGGTCTGAATCACCAGGTTACTACCAAAGCCTTCACTTACCTGACGTTGTATATAAGAACTATCTACAGGCGCTCCTTTGGATGCTGAATAATCGGTGAAGATATCGTTGTCATTCATATTATCCCTGCGGTTGAAAGTAACATCGGCCGTCCACTCACGACCGGGCTTAGGGAAATTGTGTTTGAATCCGCCTTGCAACCCTTTGAACCGAAAATCGCTGGCTGAAAAAGAGTTACGCTGACCAAAAAGTTCGGAAATAGGGGTACTGTTAAAAGTGGTGTACAGGTCGCTGTAGTTTCTTGAATTGAATTTACCACCACCCATGCTTCCGCTTAAAGAAAGTGTATTTCGGTTGTCGATGAAATAATCAAATCCGGCACGGGCAAAAGCCATACGCCCACGGTTAAAATTCTTGTCCACCTGCTCCAGTAAACTAGGAGGGTTTCCTACAAAGGTATTCCGCTCGGTGAAACCATTGCTGATGGATTTTCTATTAAAGTAGTTGATGCTGCTCGAGAAATTCACTTTATTCTGACGCACGTTGATGTCCGCACCGGCACCAGGCATTCCCCGGCTGTCCATATTAACCCGGACACTACCATTATAACCCACTTTTTTATTCTTTTTCAACACCACATTCAGGATACCAGAGGTACCACCCGAAGCGTCGAATTTAGCGGAAGGGTTAGTGATCAGTTCTACTGATTCAATGGCATCGGCAGGTATCTGGTCCAATTGCATGGTAGTAGGCCTGCCATCCACAAATACGGTAGGCGCTGCATTACGCAGGGTCACATTTCCATCGAGGTCAACTGAAAGAGAAGGAATATTCCGCATCACATCCACAGCCGTTCCGCCTGCGGAGGTAATACTCTTTTCCACATTGAACACTTTCCGGTCAATTCCCAGTGACATGAGAGGTTTATCGGCAGAAATGGTAACGTTGGCCAAAACCTGGGCATCGATCGTAAGTTTGATATTTCCCAGATCCTTATCCGCCATATTGAGCATGGCACTCATATCCCCACTGCTCATCGCGTTCCGGTCGGGCATCTTTATATCAAATTTGACGGTCTGCTCCATGACCTTATAGCCGATTGCCGTAACCTGTAATTTGTACTGACCAAAGAGGGGGACATTTTCCAGGCTGAAATCGCCATTGGATCCGGTAAGCATACCTGCGATCACGAAATCCCTTCTTTTTTTGGTTACCGTATCCATTTTATTCTGGATCAGTTGGACCGAAGCTCCATCAATCCCTTTGTTGAGTAAAGAATCCATGACCTTCCCGTAAAAACGGCCATTCATTTGCTGGCCACCACGGTTACCATTGGCTGCTCCGGGAATCTGGGCCTGGACAAGGGTTTGGATCAGGAAAAGGCTTAATACGAGTGTGACAAATTTTCTCATGACTTTTTTTGTAGGTTTTCTCTCTATAAGTAATTGATTGGCACAGCAAAAAGCCTATGACAATCGAAATGAAATTTGGTTTGATAAAAGTGAACAGGGAATTAGATGCCTTTCCGGAAGAGAACTTTTACCGTTCATCCTGTTAACCAGCCGTTAGCAGAGTGATAATCACCTGAAGCACACCGATCAGGAACCCGATCACCCCACCCAGAATTTCCACAAAACCCAGCTCTTTTTTCATGATCTGGTTGAGGATGGACTCCAGTTTATCCGAGGAAAATCCAGCCACCTTTTCGGTAACGATCTTTTCCAGATCGATCTCCCCCTGGAGATTATCGGCATATTTCTGCATTATGACCGGAAAAAGCTCCCGAAGCTCGGTCATGAACAGGGTTTTTAAGGAATTGATCGTTTTATCCCCGATAAACATGCTGATCACCGGCATTTGATCACTTAGCCGGACGCGCAGAAAATGGTCAATATGGTTATCGATCACCGGCATCACTTTCTCCAGGTTTTCCGGGTTGCTGATCTTGTCTTTGATGTCGGAAAAAGATAAAAGCTCATCGCTTACCAGTTTCCCCAATTTTTGGGCAAAGGCAGCCTGTCTTTTTGGAAACACACCCTGAATGGTAAAAAACAGGATTTTTCGGGGTTCCCGGGGGTGAAACAGCATTTTTATGGCGATCCAGTTGGTGAACCAGCCAATAAATGCCGATAAAAGTGGAATAAGTATGTACCAGAAACTCATGGGATTGACTAATTAAAAACCCCGGATACCTGATTTTGTATACCCGGGGTTGGGAAGGGTGACCAATGGGACTCGAACCCACGACCCTCAGAACCACAATCTGATGCTCTAACCAACTGAGCTATGATCACCGTTTTGGGCGGCAAAAATAAGCAAAAACCACGCAGGTAAAAAATTATTGGGCCAAAGTTTTTGCGTTTTGCCGATTCTAACCGCCTCAGAACCATTCATCAAAAACCTTTGTTAAGAGAGGCCGGGGCATATTAAAAACCCTGTTTTTACGTTATTTTTGGTCATATGCGTAATGCATTAAAATACATGTCTGATATGAAACGATTACCGATCCTCGTGCTGCTGATTGTAGCGGGTGTGTTCCTGGCCTTCCGTTCCCTGGGTACTGGCGAAAATAACCCTCCGGGTGACTATGAAAAAGTGCTGAAAAATGTTGGGGCCATGCTCATGGAAGGGCATTACAGTCCCAAGACCATTGATGATGAATTTTCAAAAAAGATCTTTATCCGCTATTTCGGCGAGTTGGATCCTGCCCGTAATATCTTCCTGACCTCCGATATTGAGTCGCTCCGGAAATATGAAACCCGTATCGATGATGAGATCAAGGGCGCCCCGGTTGAATTCTTCCTCGCCACCGCTGCTGTTTTCAACAAACGGATGGAAGAGGCTTCCCTGATTTATAAAGAGGTACTATCACAGCCATTTGATTTCACAGTCGAAGAATCGGTTAACCTGGATGGAGAAAAGACCGGGTTTTCCAAAACGGAGAGCGAAAGAAAAGAAGCCTGGCGTAAAAGGTTGAAATATCTATCGCTGGAGCGTTATGCAGATCTTTTAGACATCCGCGAAAAGAACAAAGGGGTAGAAGGATTTGTGGTGAAAACCGATGAAGAGCTGGAAAAAGAGGCAAGGGAAAAGGTTATGAAGATCATGGACCGGAGCTTTGACCGTTACCGCAATAAATTCGACAATGATGAGAAGTTCAGCTATTTCGTGAACACCATCACCAAGTCGATGGACCCGCATACCGATTTCTTCCCCCCGGTAGATAAACGCTATTTTGATGAACAGATGAGTGGCCGTTTCTATGGAATCGGCGCCTCCTTGATCTATGATGAAGGCAATATCAAGATCAATACCCTGCTGGCTGGTAGCCCCGCCTGGAAATCGGGTGAAGTACAGGCAGGAGATATCATTCTGAAAGTAGCACAGGGAAAAGAAGAGCCGATCGACCTGATCGGATATGAAGTGGAAGATGCTGTAAAAGTGATTCGTGGTAAAAAAGGAACGGAAGTGAACCTTACCCTGAAGAAACAGGATGGTACCATCAAACCCGTGTCTTTGATCCGGGATGAAATTGTACAGGATGAAACATTTGCGCGGAGCGCCATTGTAAAAAATTCTTTCTCCAAAATCGGCTATATATATCTGTCTGAATTCTATGCAGACTTTGAGCGTCCCAATGGAGCGCGTTGTGCTGTGGACGTAGCCAATGAAGTACGTAAACTCAAAGCAGAAAATGTAGACGGCATTATCCTTGACCTCCGCAATAACGGTGGAGGATCGCTTTATGATGTGGTGCAAATGGCCGGGTTGTTTATTGACAAGGGGCCCATTGTTCAGGTAAAAGACCGGGATGGTAAACCCAGTATCCTCGAAGACCGTGACCGCAATATTTTATACGATGGTCCGCTTGCCGTGATGGTCAATGAATTCAGTGCCTCTGCATCAGAAATTTTTGCTGCCGCTATACAAGATTATAACAGGGGTGTCGTGATCGGAAGTACCAGCACTTATGGTAAAGGAACCGTACAGCGAAACATCGGTCTTGATCCCTCTTCGGGATTCCTGACCGCCAATTCAGATATCGGAACAATCAAACTGACCCTGCAGAAATTCTACCGCATCAATGGCGGCTCCACACAGTTGAGAGGGGTTAATTCTGATATTGTACTTCCCGACAACTATGAATACCTTAAGCTGCGGGAAAAAGATGATCCGGACGCCCTTCCCTGGGATGAAATATCCAAAGCCAATTATTCTCCCTGGAACCCGGGATATGACCTGACGAATATCCGGCAGTTGAGTAAGGAAAGGGTAGAAAATAACGTGGCCTTCAATATGATCCGGGAAAATACCGATTGGCTGGCTCGTCAGAGCGAAAAAGAGATACCACTTAAACTGGATGTGTATAAGGCCCAGCAAAAAAAGATCAGCTCGACCATTCGCCAAATCGAGAACCTGAAAAAACTGGAGCAAAACATGAATGTGAGTTCCCTGCCTAAGGATGCTGACCGCTTTGCCGGAGATACAGCCAAACAGGAACGCTTTAATAACTGGATTAAAAACCTGCAGAAAGATATTTACCTCGACCAGGCTTCCCGGATCATGACCGATATGATCACCCAGCGGAATTTGGCCCTGGGCAAAGGGCAGGGAGATGGAAAGAAAGCATTTTAGAACATTGGGTATACGAATTACCTGGAATTCCGGGTAGATTCTCCCGACGAAAGTAAAATGACAAAGAACGCGGCGGCAAGATTAACATCGATTGTTAAACTGCCGCCGCGTTCTCTTTTTCTTTGCGTATGCTGCGCTAAATCCTATAAGTATCTTTCTTCTAAAACTGATTGGTGATGGGCACAATGTCCCAAAATCACAAACCCCAATGCCAGCACATAATTTTTCAGATTTCCGGACGATATACCACCTGCTTCTAGTTGCTCCGCATTAAAGGACCGATAGAGAAGGATGGTCGCTTTTCTCAAACACTCAAATTCCTCCATCAGTTCATTCCAATTCCGGCTATCCGCGCGTGAAGCTTCGGCATAGGGATTTTCATCAAAACCTGGCAGGGGTTGAGTATCCATACGGGCAAAACAAAGGGCCCTGTAGGAAAACACACGCTCTGCATCCACGAGGTGCTGCACCATTTCCTGTATACTCCATTTACCAGGGGCATACCGGTACAGTCTTTTCTCCTCCGGAATGGATTTTAAATAAGAAATGAATGGGGCAGAATGGGCTTCAAAAGCGGTCAACAGGTCATCTTCAGTGACAAGTTGAATGTATTTATGATAAAAATGGGTGACGCGGCTGAGGTCGGGACGTGGCATGGTTTGGTTCCTTATTTCTAATTTTTTTTAAAACGGTTTCTTATTCGAAGGATTTCCCCGCTCGCCTTTCAAGGTAGCCGCCAGTTTTACAGCTTCATAAAGATTTACCAACCCGCCTGTCTTGCTGATCTGGCTCAGGGGTACATCTTTACTGGTGCCTGGGATACGTACCAACTGATCGGTCTTGGTAGAAGAGGACTCGATCACAAATTTTACTTGCTCGGGACTTAGATCAGGAAAATAGGAGAGGATAAAAGCGGCCATACCGGCAACAACCGGAGCAGCCATGCTGGTACCTTGGGCAATGCCATAGGTATTGCCACCGGGAATGGTGGAATAGATCTTCATGCCGGGAGCAAAAACATCCACATCCTGCTTACCATAGTTGGAGAAGGACGCGGTAAGGGAATTGTATTTTTCACCATTTGGATCCATCTGATCCAGACCAAGATCTCCGCTGGCACCTACATTGATCCAATTGGTGGCCTTCTTGCCATTGTCCCAGAAATATGCATTGGGAAAACTGGGCATACTGTCCACATTTCTTGATTCATTACCCGCCGCGTGCACCAGAAGTACTCCTTTGCTGGATGCATACTGAACAGCTTCATCCACCCATTTCTTTTCGGGAGAGAAATATTTTCCAAAACTCATATTGATCACCTGTGCGCCATTGTCCACCGCGTAACGAATGGCCAGGGCAATATCTTTGTCGTGTTCATCTCCATCAGGTACTGCCCGAATGGACATGATCCGTACATTATCCGCTACACCATCAATACCCAGACCATTATTTCGCACAGCACCAATGATACCCGAAACATGGGTACCATGAAAGGGGGTGCTCGCCATTACATCAGCATTTCCATAATACTGATCTTTTATGTCACCATACTTATCCATGACAACCGAACCCCGATAATCAATGGGAGCGCTTTGTCCGGCCTCAGCTTTGCGTACTTCACCCGCGAGGTATTCCACATATTCGCCAAAACCTTGCAGGATATCCCTGTTCTCTTTATCCTTCAGGTTGTTGGCCTCCATCAAATAAGTAAATACAGCCTTAGCCCTTTTGATGCTTTTATCCTCGCTGGAAATATTCTTGATATCATCATAGCCAAACGACTTCTTACCCAGGTGCGATTGGAGCAAACTGTCCATCATGACCACATCCTCATAATTCTGTTTGGTATCGGTATAATCCTGCTTCAGAGATTCTACATTCGTCTCTTTCCCCTTTGCTTTTGATTCTTCCATTTCCTGTTTGGCACGCAACCAGGTTTCATATTGATATTTTTCCTCGGCGCTTAATTTTTTAACATCAATTTCCTTTCCTTCATATTTGTCTTTCCAGCCATAATAAACACGATGTACTTCATAGGAATCTTCTTTTACGTTACGTCCATCACGTCCGCCCAGAAAATTCCAGCCATTGATATCATCCACATACCCGTTTTTATCATCGTCTTTTCCATTTCCTGGTATCTCTTTGGGGTTTACCCAGAGAATACCTTTCAGGTCTTCATGGGTGGTGTCTACACCCGAGTCGATCACCGCTACGATAACGGTCTTGCTCTTACGGCCTTTGACAAACTCGTAAGCCTTGTCTAAACTGATACCGGAAAACCCATCTTTCTGGGCGTCCTTCAAATGCCATCCATTGGGAACCTTTTCTTCGGTCAGTTGACCATAGGAGAGGGGGGATACGGCAATAAAGCAGATCATGGCTGCAATCGGTGCGAGGAATTTGAACTTCATTCGAATCTTTGTTTTTTAAGGAGGTGCGAAAATAGAGGAATTCCCTTTTGGCACGTCACAATTAACTAATATTCATGTATAGGTTCTAACCATTCATCCAAAATGACAATCCGAAGAGGAGGAACCGGGTTTCCCATACCGGTTAATGGACGGAAAAAAAAATCTCCCGGTTGCCTGACCGGGAGATTTTAACAACTATGGTTATCAATTGTTTTTGAGCTTTAATTCGACCCGGCGGTTAAGGGATCTTTCAGCGGCGGTTTTTTCCTGGTTCAATAACTGGCTCGATCCATATCCGGCACTGGCTAACCGGTCGGCGGCCACCCCTTTTGCCAGGAGGTAGTTTTTGACCGCCTCGGCCCGGGTTTCTGACAGGCGCTGGTTATAACGGGGGTCACCTTCACTGGAGGTATGTCCCTCAATGCTTATCTGCAGTTCAGGATGGGTATTCAATAATTCAGCCACTTCATCCAGCAATTTCTTTGACGGATCGGTCAGGATGGACTTACCGGTTTTGAACTGGATCTGACGGGCCACAAAATTCACTTTTTCCACGATCTCTTCCTTCACGGGCGGGCAGCCATTGTTCTCTTTTAACCCGGGCACATCAGGGCAACGGTCCTGTTCATCATCTACGCCATCCGCATCGGTATCCGGAATTGGACAGCCCTGGTATTTAGCCAGACCGGCCACATCCTTACATTTATCTTCCTTGTCATTGACCCCATCGCCATCCGAATCAGGAACAGGGCAGCCTTTGAATTCCGCCAATCCGGCCACCTGTGGACATTCATCTTCCTCATCATTCACACCATCCTTATCACTATCCGGAATGGGACATCCTTCATACCGCAACAAACCACTTACCCCCGGACATTTGTCTTTTTGATCGGCAATTCCATCCCCATCCGTATCCGGGCAGCCTTGGGTTAAAGCCGTACCGGGTTCTTCAGGGCAAAGATCTACCAGATCGATTACGCCGTCATTGTCACGGTCCTTGGGTTTATCAGAAAGGTCAACCGGTTGACCAATAAATACCCCCAATGTGGCACCAATCACCTGGTGTTTAAAGGACCCCGGATAGGAGGCTTGATATACATCAGTGATGCTTCGGCTGTATTGAGCAGTCAGGAATATTTTCTTAAACTCGATTCCGGCAAGTGCGTTGAACCCAATATCCATGGTCCGGTATTTATCTGTCCCTTTACCCACAGCCAGGTCATTGTTCTCATCCGATTTGAAATCAACTCCCACCAGATTGCTGCTTCTTTTTTCAACCCCATTATAGAAAAAGGAAAGATAAGGGCCGCCGCCAATCAGGAATTTTGCATTTTCCCCGATCTTCTTCTTAAAGACAATGTTCAAAGGAATATCAATATAATTAAGATATTGGGCGCCATCGACGTAATAGCGGGTTGCAAAACTGGTATCAGTAGACGTATAAAAACTGTCGGCTGCGTTGGAATACTTACGGCCTTTGTTATAAAATACAAATCCAGGCTGAAAATAAAAGGAGGATTTCTGACCAAGTTGCAGATCTCCGGTAAACCCGATGTGAAAACCGGTGCGGGCTGTATACCCCCGGCTAATAGAATCCCAACCAGGCAGATTATTAGTTTCTTTGATGGTAGATACATGCGGACCACCCACCAAGGCTACCCTCAATTGAGAGAATGAAAACAGGGGAGTAGCGATCGTCAAAAGGACAATAAGTCGAAGTTTTTTCATCAGGACGTGTTTTACACAGAATTGGATAGGGGAATAACGAAAAAACTTCGAAAATATTATCCTGTAAATCAAAGTTTTACAGGCTAAAGATCAAACTTGATCCCTTGAGCCAGAGGCAGTTGGTCACCATAGTTGATGGTATTGGTCTGCCGGCGCATATAGGCCTTCCAGGCATCGCTTCCGCTTTCACGTCCACCACCTGTTTCTTTTTCACCCCCAAAAGCCCCGCCGATCTCGGCCCCGGAGGTACCGATATTGACATTGGCGATGCCACAATCACTCCCGGCCGCCGAAAGAAAACGTTCCGCTTCCCGAAGGTTGAGGGTCATGATCGCCGATGACAAACCCTGGGGTACTCCGTTCTGTATGGCAATGGCCTCCTCGATGGTAGAGTATTTCAGGAGGTATAAAATGGGGGCAAAGGTCTCGTGCTGTACAATTGCATAATGGGGTTGTGCTTCCGCTACACAGGGTTGAACATAGCAGCCACTTTCGAAACCATCTCCTTCCAGCACCTTGGCTTCCACGATAAAGTTTCCACCTTCTTGCAGACAAGCTTTCACTGCCTGTTCGTACATTTTTACAGCATCCTTATCAATCAGGGGGCCCACATGGTTGCGCTCATCCAATGGGTCACCGATATGAAGTTGTTTATAGGCCGCGATCAGTTTTTCTTTTACCTGCTCATAGACCGACTCATGGATGATCAGCCTGCGGGTGGAAGTGCATCGTTGACCCGCGGTACCCACCGCTCCAAACAGGGCACCCCGTATGGCCATATCCAGGTCGGCATGCTGCGAAATGATAATTGCATTGTTTCCCCCTAGTTCTAGCAGGGCACGCCCCAATCTGGCGCCTACCGTAGCCCCAACTGCCTTTCCCATACGGGTGGATCCGGTTGCTGAGATCAGTGGGATACGGATATCCGCCGCCATCCATTCTCCAACATCCCTTCCTCCGGTAATCAGGCAATTCACCCCTTCAGGTATCCCATTCTTTTCAAAAACCTCATTGACGATATGCTGACAAGCTACACCACAAAGGGGAGCTTTTTCAGATGGTTTCCAGATACAAACATTCCCACATACCCAGGCCAGCATACTGTTCCAACTCCATACTGCAACAGGAAAATTAAATGCGGAAATGATACCGGTAATACCCAACGGGTGCCATTGTTCGTACATCCGGTGTTGGGGTCTTTCACTGTGCATGGTCAACCCATGTAATTGCCGGGACAATCCCACGGCAAAATCACAGATATCGATCATCTCCTGAACTTCTCCATATCCTTCCTGTAAGCTCTTACCCATTTCATAGGAAACCAGTTTTCCCAGTGGCTCCTTATACGCCCTGAGTGCTTCACCAATCTGCCGTACTATTTCGCCTCGCTTGGGAGCAGGCACTGTTCTCCAATAGGTAAACGCCTGCTGAGCCTTATTGATCACCGCTTCATAAGCTGCCTTATCGGCTAATGTTACCGCGCCAATGACTTTTCCATCTACTGGTGAGGTTGAAACCAGGCTTCCACCGGTGGTATCCAACCATTCTTTACCTGTACTAATTCCTTTATTCGTTTCCCCGATCTTTAGTGCCTTTAAAAAGTCCATATGGTAATTTTATCGTTTCAAATAATAGGCTTCATAAAATCCCTAAATCAAATCCTAATAATCCATTAATCCTAAAATCCTGGTCAATACTGTTCCTGCTCATTCGGAAATTCCCCACTTTTTACATCACTGATATAATGTTGTACAGCGCCTTTCACCAAACCATGCAGATCAAGATATTGACGTAAAAAACGAGGTCTGAATTCCGTATTGATCCCAAGCATATCATGCATCACCAATACCTGTCCATCGCAATCCGGTCCGGCACCTATACCTATGGTTGGTATGGTCAGGCTTTCGGAAACTTCCCTGGCTAATTTTGCAGGTATTTTTTCAAGTACGATAGCAAAACAACCGGCTTCTTCCAACAGCCGGGCATCTTTTTTTAATTTTTCCGCTTCGGCCTCTTCTTTGGCCCGAACGGAGTAGGTACCAAATTTATAGATGGATTGAGGGGTCAATCCTAAATGTCCCATCACCGGAATACCTGCAGATACGATCCGGTTCACTGATTCAAGCACTTCTTCACCGCCTTCCAGCTTCAGGGAATGCGCACCGGTTTCTTTCATGATCCGGATGGCTGAAGCCAGGGCCTCCACCGAATTGGATTGATAGGAGCCAAAAGGAAGGTCTACTACAACCAGACACCTTTCCACGCCCCGGATAACCGAAGCCGCGTGATAGATCATTTGATCCAGCGTGATCGGTAAGGTGGTTTCGTGACCGGCCATGACATTGGAGGCTGAATCCCCCACCAGGATCACATCGATCCCTGCCTCATCGAATAACCGGGCAAAGGAAAAATCGTAGGCGGTGATCATAGCGATCTTCTGACCCGATGCCTTCATTTTGTTCAGCGTATTGGTCGTAATGCGTTTGACTTCCTTATTTACGGACATATGAGGGATTTGAAGGACAAAATTAGTCAAATCCCATCAGGAAATGGGGGACTTCACCTCTTCGTATAAATTATGAATGAGGCCATCTGCAAGGCCTATTTTGGGGACATAAATCTCTTCGGCATCGGCCCAGCGCATAACGTTGATATAGATCAGCAGGGCAGGAACTATTACATCGGCACGGTCTTCCCTTAATTTATACAACATCATTCGTTGTGAAAGGGTCAGGTTGCTAAATTCTTTGTAATAGTCGCGGAGTAATTCAAGATGCAGGGGTTTGCCTTCCTTTTTCTTGGACAGGGAAAAAAGTTTGTTGATATTTCCTCCCGATCCGATGGCGGTCACATGGTGATGTCCTTTGGTTTTGGACTTGATGAATTCCTTCATGGAATCCCATTGTGATTCATTGACCTGGTTCTTGAGCAAACGGATCGTTCCGATATTAAAGGATTCTTTAAATACCATTTTCCCATCGCTAAAGAAAGTGAGTTCGGTACTGCCACCACCTACATCAATATAGAGGTAGGACTCATCCTTGTTCATACTTTCCGCCACATGGTTCTCGTAAATAAAGGAGGCTTCTTCCTGTCCACTGATGATCTCAATTTCGATCCCGGTTTCCAATTTGACCCGGCGAATGATCTCCTCCGCATTGGAAGCATCGCGCATGGCAGATGTGGCGCAGGCTTTCAGGTGCTTTACATCATACACATCAATAAGATGGCGATAGGATTTGATGGTCTTGATGATCTTTTCCTCCCGGACCGGTGTAATGGTACCTTTTTCAAACACATCAAAACCGAGGCGAAGGGGTACCCTCACCAGGGTCATTTTTATGAATTCCGGACGTTGGTTTCCATTTTCGATCACATCGCTGATGAGTAATCTTGCTGCATTACTTCCAATATCAATGGCTGCCAGTCTCAAGAGAGGTTAAAGTTTTTTTATACAGGTAATTATAGATCTCGATCTGGGCGCGAATCCGTCTTTTCCCCGTACGAACATATTCATTGCTTAACGAGTTGTTCAGGATGCGGGCCTTCACGTTGCCACTGAATTGAATATCGAGAATGTCCTTGAGTTCCTGTTGGATCTCCGGGCTCAATACCGGACAGGTGGCTTCGATCCGATGGTCAATATTCCTTACCATCCAGTCGGCCGAAGATAGGTAAACTTTTTCGTTGCCTGCATTGTGAAATACCCACACGCGTGCATGTTCAAGATATTCATCCACGATGCTGACGGCATGTACCGGCGCTTTGAATTTCGGGTTCTCAGTCAGCATACAACATATACCCCGGATCACCATACGGATCTGTACACCTTCCCGGGCTGCTTCATTAAGTTTTGAGATCAACCCTTCATCCGACAGGGAGTTCATCTTAAGAATAATGGAAGCAGGTTTCCCCATTTTAGCCTGCTTGATCTCAAATTGAATCAGCTTCTCAATTTCTTTGCGCACAATTCCCGGACTGGGAATGATCATGCTGCAATTTTTGAGTATGGCCAACCCTTTCTTAGGTTTCTCCAGAAAGGCAAAAATGCGGTTGATATCAGCCATAACCCGCCGGTTACTCGTCATCAGGCAATGGTCACCATATACCTTGGCAGTACGTTCATTGAGGTTACCTGTACTTACAAATCCGTACTGAATGGTTTTATTCTTTACTCTTTTCTTAATGAGACAAAGCTTGGCATGCACCTTCAGGTTAGGGATACCGATCAATACCTTGACACCTTCTTCTTCCAGCAGTTCCTTCCAGGCCAGATTCGCTTCCTCATCAAACCGGGCACGAAGTTCAAGCATCACTGTCACCTGTTTGCCATTCCTTACCGCATTGATCAGGGCATTGACCACTTTTGAATTAGGGGCAAGGCGATAGGCGGTGACTTTAATGGCTGTAACATCCGGGTCGATCGCCGATTCGCGCAACAGGTCGATCACCGGGTTGAATGAATGGTAGGGAAAGTGCAACATCAGGTCCCCCTCCAATACGGTTTCCGTGATCCTTTTGCCATTGCGAAGGGCCGGGTGGGGGAATGGTTTCCTCCGCTGTCTTTTAACCTGAAAGACATTGTCGGGAAAATCCATGAAATGCCGGAAATTATGGATACGCCCCCCGGGAATGATGCTATCCTTTCTGGCCAGGTTCAACTTACTGATCAGAAATTCCAACAGACCCGGGTCCATTTGTTTATCATACACAAAACGCACGGGTTTTCCTTTCCGCCGGTTCTTTAATCCCTTTTCGAGTTTTTGGATAAGGGAAGTGGAAATATCATTATCGATATCGATCTCCGCGTCCTTCGTAATTTTAAATACATGTGAAGAATAACGGTCATATCCAAAATAGGAGAAGATTACCGGCAGGTTAAAACGGATCACATCCTCTAATAAGATGATATGGTGCTCATCCGGATTGGGTGAAGGAAGCTGGATAAAACGTCCAAACACACGGCTCGGCACTTCAATCAAGGCATATTTTTTCTTTAACGCGGAATCCCTTTTCCACATGACCACCCCGAGGTAGATCGACTTTTCGCGCAGGTAGGGAAAACTGGGGATACTCTGGATCATCAGGGGAATCACATTTGAACTGACCTCCTCGTCATAATAGCGCCGTACAAAATCCTTCTGGTCTTTGTTCAATTGTCGTTCCGTGACCAGGTATATTTTTTGGTCCCGAAGTTGTTCAACAATATCCTCCCATATCCGGTCAAATTCTCTTTGCTGGTCCAGTACAATACCTTGTATCTGATCCAGGATATGCTGTGGATTGGACTCGAGGTACATATTCTTGAGCCGCGTTCCAAATTGGATCATCCGACGAATGGTAGCTACGCGTACCCGAAAGAACTCATCCAGATTGTTGGAGAAGATACCCAGAAACCGAATCCGTTCCCGCAATGGAACAGATGGATCACCCGCTTCCTGCAGTACACGGGCATTAAAAGACAGCCAACTGATATCCCGATAAATCGTTTTTGCTTTTTGTTCACTCATGCCATGCTTACTTTTCCGATTCGGGTAAAATTAATGAACAAGCCTTTTTGTGAATGTTAAGTTTTCCCGGATTAACGGGCAAGTTTTGCAATGATAGATGTGGTAGAAAAACCCTCCAGGATCGGGTTGAATACAACCTTGCCTCCAGCGGCAATAACCTCTTTGGCACCTGCCACCTGATCAATGGTATAATCACCGCCTTTGACCAACACGTCTGGTTTTATCTGGGAGATAAGTTCCAATGGAGTATCCTCCTCAAAGAGAACCACTGCATCCACCATCACCAGCGAAGCCATGATCAGGGCACGGGAGTATTGGTCATTGACGGGTCGTCCTTCCCCTTTGAGCCGACGGACAGAGCCATCTGCGTTCAAACCCACCACCAGGTAATCAGCCTGACGAGCAGCCTCAGATAAGGAATAGATATGACCTTGATGAAGAAGATCAAAACAGCCATTGGTAAAAGCCACTTTTTTCCCGGTCACCCTCCAGGCAGCCATGCGGGTGATCAATACATCCACCGAAACGATTTTCTGGGTGATATGGGCGGTCGCTTTCATTTTTGTTTTTTCTTATTAAGGTGAGGCATCAGGATAAAGCTGGCAAATCCTCCGAGCAGGATAACTGTGGTTTGTGCCAGCCAGATCAACCAACCAAAGGCAAGTGCCGTGCCCTCATTTAATCCATACACCTGCATGGTTTTTTGTACCAACACCGCATACGCACCAATACCTCCCGGGGTAGCCACCATGCCCACACTTCCGGCACTGAGGATAGAAAAGGCTTCAGGAACTCCATATTGAGCAGTTTCTTTCAGGGCATTAAAACCTATATATCCTCCAATGAAATAAAGAAACCAGATGGCAAAGGTCAGAAACAGGAATTCCCACCGTTTTTTTAAATGCTGAATGGTACTGATGCCATTCCAAATTCGTAAAAGAATTTGTTTCCCCAATTCAATGACATCTTTAATCGTTTTCTTTTTTACCAACATCCAAAGAATGATCACGATCAGCACTACTCCGATAGTGATCGAACCGATCACCCAACCTTCAATCTTATTTTCCTGCACAACGCCATTGGGCGATGAATTAAAAAAGGCGTTCATCAGGTCGGAATAGATGCCTGGTTGTAAATATAGGGTGATGCCAAAAACGATCAGGAGACAAAGGAGGTCTATGATCCTTTCGAGGATAACCGTGCCAATCAATTTATCAACGGGTACCTTTTCATAACGAAACAAAAAGGTGCACTTGATGAATTCACCCAATCTCGGCAAGGCCTGATTTGTCAGGTAACCGATCATTACGGCAAAAAAAGTATTTCGAATGGAAGGATGATACCCCATGGGCTGGATCAGCAATCTCCAACGGAGTGCACGAAAGAAATGCGCCAGGATCATGATCCCAAACACCGGGACCATGAGGAGATAATTGGCCTCCCTGACTGCCGAACGTATATGGGCTTTGTGATCATCTGTAAGTCCCCGTATGGACCACCAGATCAGAAATATACCCAGTCCGAAAAAAAACAGGTATTGAAATATCGTACGCAGCCTTTTGTTCATGGGGAGGGATTAAACCTTATTTCCCTCTTTGGGAAACAATAACCAGGGTTTGAATTGCTTGGCTTCTTCAAAATCCATCAGGGCATAGGAGATAACAACTACGATATCCCCAACAGCGCCTTTTCGCGCAGCCGGTCCGTTCAGGCAACATACACCTGAACCTCTCTTTCCACGGATGACATAGGTCTCTAATCTTTCCCCATTATTCACATTCACCACCTGCACTTTTTCATTCTCAATGATATGGGCTGCGTCCATCATATCTTCATCCAGGGTCAGGCTGCCCACATAATTCAAATTGGCTTCCGTGATAACTGCCCGGTGGATCTTCGATTTCAGCACTTGTATCTGCATAAGGAACAAAATTAAGAATAATTCGTAATCAACTACTTGAGACAGGGATAAGAAGGTTATCGATCAACCGTACCCCTCCCAGAAAAACAGCTGCCAGGGCAACAAGTTCGCTTTTTCCATCCCAAACAGTAACCGGCGCCAGTGTCCGGGCATCCGCCACTTCAAAATAGTCAATCTGAAACCCCTGGTCCCGAAGACCATCTGTTATTTTATTTGTAATGGAACTGGTTTCTCCCGGTTTTATTTGTTGTTTGATCTTTTGTAATCCTTCCTGGATAGCCGCCGCCTGCTGTCTTTCCTCCGCAGATAATCTCCGGTTACGACTGCTCATCGCCAATCCATTTGGTTCACGAAGGGTAGGGCAGAGTCGGAGTTCTATTTCCTGACGACCGGTGATGACCAGCATGCGGGCGATCACCATGCACTGTTGATAATCCTTTTGTCCAAGATAGAGCAGATCGGGGTTTACGGCAGCAACCAGAATTTCCACTACCTGGCAAACCCCCTGGAAATGACCGGGCCTGTATTTTCCTTCATAAACTGTTTCAAGAAAACCCAGTTCATAGGTCTTTAATTCCCGGGTGCCCGAGGGGTAGATCTCGTCCCGGGAGGGCATAAATAATACATCGCATCCTTCCTTTTCCAGCATTTGAATATCCTGGCTCAGCGTGACCGGATACTTTTCATAGTCAGCCGGATCATTGAACTGTGTGGGGTTGACAAAAATGCTGCAAACTGTCAGGTCTGTTTCTCCCCGGGATTTGCGAATCAGCGACATATGTCCTTCGTGAAGAGCCCCCATGGTAGGGACAAATCCAATCTTTTTACCCCTTTTCCGGTGACTGGTCAGATAGCGATTCAAGTCCCCGGTATGCTTCAAAATGATCATCATTTGGTATAGTATGGTGGTTCTTAAGCTCCCTTATCCCGCAATTAGCAAGAATTTAATTACCTTTGCGGCTTTCTGTGCAACAAGTAAGCTAATTCAGGCGGATTAATCAAACAGCGAAAAACATGTCAGCAAAGAAAAGAATTTTATTTATTGCCAGCGAGATGTCGCCGTACCTCGAATTCACTGAATTCTCGGAAACGGTGAACAAATTGGCAATAAAAGCGAATGATAATGGATATGAGGTGCGCTGTATCATGCCTCGTTTTGGGGTGATCAACGAACGCCGGCACCGCCTTCATGAAGTGGTCAGGCTCTCCGGGATCAATATCTCGATTGAAAATGATGACCTCCCGCTTCAGATCAAAGTAGCTTCTCTCCCCAATGCCCGCCTGCAAGTATATTTTCTGGATAATGAAGACCTGTTCAAGCGGAAATATATTTATCATGATGAACAGGAAAAATGGTATCCCGACAATGATATTCGTACCGTTTTCTTCTGTAAAGGCGCCCTCGAAACCGTGAAGAAATTTGGATGGCCTCCCGATCTGATCCATTGCAGTGGCTGGATGACCGGACTGGTGCCCGCTTTCCTCAAAACCGTTTACAAAAAGGAGCCTGTATTTGCCCACAGTAAAGTGATCTATACCATCGGACAAAATACCTTCAAGGAAAAATTAGGCCCCGGTCTGCTCAAAAAGGCCCTGATCCATGCGAATATCAAGGAAAAGGACCTGGAAGTATATAAGGATGGTACCAATACTGCCCTTTTCAGAGGGGGAGCCACCTATGCAGACGCCATTACCTTTGGCGATGAAAAGATCGATAAGAAACTGGTGGAGGAATTCACCAAAGTGAAAGGAAAGAAAACCCTGTTATATAATGCAGAGTCTGATTTAACAGACTATTTGCAATTGTATGGCGACCTTGCAGGCAAGTAAACATCAACCTCCAATTTATACCG